>NZ_JBIVKZ010000021.1:0-196074 GCF_044751025.1 Streptomyces sp. NPDC088747 | reverse complement strand
GACCGCAAACCACCAGCCCCGTCACCGCCCAAGCCACAATCCGAAACAGAACACGACTCAAGTGGCGACGGGAGAACTCAAAACCAGCTCACTAGGAGCGAGTGGGCGGTCCGGTGACCGGACCGTCCGTGCCCGCCGCGTTGTAGCGCAGCAGGTACGCGGCGAAACGGACGAGGTCCTCCTCCGGCCAGCCCGTGAGCCGCTCGCGGACCACCAGCGCGCGGCTCGCGGTCACCTGGGCGAGGATCGCCGTGCCCGTCTCCGTCAGGTCCAGCACCTGCACCCGGTGGTCCGCCGGATCCTGCCGTCGCTCGATGAGCCCGGACCGCTCCAGCGCGGCCACCTGCCGGCTCACCGTGGACTTGTCCAGCGCGTAGTGCGCGGCGAGGTCGGTGGCGCGGCAGCCGCCACGCTCCTCCAGATGTCCGAGCAGCGTGTACGAGACCAGGGACAGCTCCGGATGCACCCGGCCCGCGGCGGCTCTCGCGCGCCGGGCGAAGGACGTCATCTCCCGCTGGATGGTCTCGACGGCCGCGTCGGCGCCGCCGGCGGCCTCGCTCCGACCGGGACCTTCGACGGTCTTCATGGAAACCTCCTCGCGCCGATAGTTGTACGTTACAACCTGAACGGGCCCGCTCGCAGGGACGCCTTCGACCCGCCCCCCGTACGGGCCGGGCCGGAGCCCGTGGCGGAAGCCGAGGAGGACTCGGTCGCCGTCCGGCCGATCCTGTTAGTGTTTGCCGCGTCGGCCGGGGATCGCCCCGGCCAAGGAGCAGCCGCGGGAGGTGAGACCCATTACCGCTAGGTCAGGTCGGGTGCTCTCACCTCAAGGCAACACGGCTCACCGCCTGTAGGCGGCAGCCGCGAGAGCGCCCTTCGGCTCACCGAAAGGCCCCGGGCTCCCATGCCTCTTCTGCCCCCGCTGCTCGCCTCCGTCGTCACCGTGCTCCGCTCCGCAGGCTGTGTGTTCGCCGAGGACGAGGCGGAGTTGATCCTCTCCACCGCCCGTACCCCGGACGAGATCGCCACCATGGTGGACCGACGCGTTGAAGGGCTTCCCCTCGAACACGTCCTCGGCTGGGCCGGTTTCCACGGCCTGCGCATCGCCGTGGAACCGGGCGTCTTCGTGCCCCGTCGCCGCACCGAGTTCCTCGTCGACCGGGCGGTCGCCCAGGCGCGTGACGCGTCACTCGTCGTGGACCTGTGCTGTGGTTCCGGCGCGGTGGGCGCCGCCCTGGCCGCCTCCCTGGACGGGCCCGAACTGCACGCCGCGGACATCGATCCGGCCGCCGTGCGCTGTGCCCGCCGCAACGTCGCGCCCTACGCCGGCCAGGTCCACGAGGGCGACCTCTTCGACGCGCTCCCCGGCGGCCTCCGTGGCCGCGTCGACATCCTGGCCGCCAACGTGCCGTACGTCCCTACAGGCGAGGTCGGCCTGCTGCCGGCGGAGGCCCGCGATCACGAACCTCTCGTCGCTCTCGACGGCGGCTCCGACGGGCTCGACGTCCTGCGGCGCGTCGCCGCCGAGGCCGCGCGGTGGCTCGCCCCCGGCGGCTGCCTCCTCGTCGAGACGAGTGAACGCCAGGCGCCTCTGGCGCTCAACGCCGTCGCGCGCGGCGGCCTGACCGGCCGGCTGGCCGTCTCCGACGAGCTGTACGCCAACGTCGTGATCGGCACCAAGGCGTAAGGCTCTCGCCGTCCTGATCCGACGGGCGCGGTGCCGCCCTGCCGACTCAGGGGCACGCCACGGTGCACCACCGTGCCGCGTCCTCGCGCCTCGGAGAGTGAGCCACCGCATTGTGCAACTAGTTGCACAATGCGCGTTCCGTCGTCTACAACAGAGGCACGACACCGCGCACGGAGGGCCGTCCGATGAGCCGTTACCCGCACTTGTTGACCCCGCTCGACCTGGGCTTCACCACGCTGCCCAACCGCGTGCTCATGGGCTCCATGCATGTGGGCCTGGAGGAGGCCGAGCGGGGCTTCGAGCGGATGGCGGAGTTCTACGCCGCCCGTGCCCGTGGCGGCGTAGGCCTCATCGTCACCGGCGGTTTCGCGCCGAACGAGGTGGGCCGCCCGTACGAGGGCGGGGCCAAGCTGACCACCGAGGCGGAGGCCGATCAGCACGCCGAGGTGACCGCCGCGGTGCATGGCGAGGGCGGCAGGATCGCGTTGCAGATCCTGCATTTCGGCCGGTACGCCTACCACCGGGACCTGGTCGCACCGAGCGCCCTGCAGGCGCCGATCAGCCCGCACGTGCCCCGCGAACTGAGCGACGCCGAGATCGAGCGGACCATCGAGGACTATGCGCGTGCCGCCCGCCTCGCGCGGCGGGCGGGCTACGACGGCGTCGAGATCATGGGCTCCGAGGGCTATCTGATCAACGAGTTCATCGCCGCCTGGACCAACAGGCGCGAGGACCGCTGGGGCGGGTCCTACGAGAGCCGCACGCGTTTCCCCCTGGAGATCGTCCGACGGGTGCGCGAGGCGGTCGGCGAGGACTTCATCGTCATCTACCGGCTGTCGATGCTGGACCTGGTACCGGGAGGCTCCTCCCTGGAGGAGGTCATCACGCTCGCCCGCGCGGTCGAGGCCGCCGGAGCGACGATCATCAACACCGGCATCGGCTGGCACGAAGCCCGGATCCCCACCATCGCGACCTCGGTGCCACGCGGCGCCTACGCCTGGGTGACCAAGAAGGTCATGGGTGCCGTCTCCATCCCCCTCGTCACCACCAACCGCATCAACACCCCGGAACTGGCCGAGCAGTTGCTCGCCGACGGTCACGCGGACATGGTGTCGCTGGCCCGCCCGATGCTCGCCGATCCCGATTTCGTCGCCAAGGCGCGGGCGGGGCGGCCGGAGGCCATCAACACCTGCATCGGCTGCAACCAGGCCTGCCTCGACCACACCTTCAGCGGGCAGATCACCTCCTGCCTGGTCAACCCCCGCGCCTGCCACGAGACCGAGCTCGTCCTCTCACCGACCAAGCTGCGCAAGCGGGTTGCCGTGGTCGGCGCGGGTCCCGCCGGCCTGGCCTGCGCGGTGTCCGCCGCCGAACGCGGCCACGACGTCACACTGTTCGACGCCGCTCCCGAGATCGGCGGCCAGCTCAACGTGGCCCGCCAGGTCCCCGGCAAGCAGGAGTTCGACGAGACGATCCGCTACTTCCGCACCCAGCTCGAACTGCACGGCGTGGACGTCAGGTTGAACACCCGCGTGGACACCGGGACCGTCGCCGGATTCGACGAGGTCGTCGTCGCGACCGGCGTCAGCCCGCGCACCCCGGAGATCCCCGGCGCCGACCACCCCAGCGTGGTCGGCTACCTCGACGTGCTCCGCGACAAGGTCCCCGTCGGAGACCGGGTCGCGATCCTCGGCGCGGGCGGCATCGGGTTCGACGTCGCCGAGTACCTGACCGACGGCGGCGACAAGGCGAGCGAGGACCCGGCGACGTACTTCCGGAACTGGGGCGTCGACATGGACTACCGCCTGCCCGGCGGCCTCGCCGCTCCCGAGCGACCCGCCCCGCCGCGCACCGTCCACCTCCTCCAGCGCAAGGCGTCCAAGGTCGGCGCGGGCCTCGGCAGGACCACGGGCTGGATCCACCGCGCCGAACTCAAGCACCGCGGCGTGACCATGGTCCCGGGCGTCCGGTACGACCGGATCGACGACGCCGGTCTGCACGTCACCGTCGAGGGGCGGAGCAGCGTCCTGGAGGTCGACACGATCGTGCTCTGCACCGGACAGGACCTGCGCCGCGACCTCTACGACGAGCTGATCGGCGCGGGCAGGAACGCGCACCTCATCGGCGGCGCAGACGTGGCCGCCGAACTGGACGCCAAGCGTGCCGTCAAGCAGGGCACGGAGCTGGCGGCGGCTCTCTAGAGGGCCCGTGAACCGTCCCTAGGATGACCCCATGTCACTCCCGCACGCGATCCTCACCGCCCTGCTAGAGAAGCCGTCCTCGGGCCTGGAGCTGACCCGGCGGTTCGACAGGTCGATCGGCTACTTCTGGTCGGCGACTCATCAGCAGATCTATCGCGAGCTGGGCAAACTGGAGGCCGAGGGCCAGATCCGCGCCCTGCCGTCCGAACAGCCGGCCCGGGGACAGAAGAAGAGCTACGAGGTGCTGCCGGCGGGCCGGGACGAACTCGCCCGCTGGACCGCCGCGTCCCAGGACCCGAAGCCCCTGCGCGACACGATGCTGCTGCGGCTGCGCGCCTCGGCGGTCGTCGGCACCGCGGGCGTCGAGGCGGACCTGCGCCGCCATCTCGACCTGCATCAAGAGCAGTTGGCCGAGTACGAGGAGATCGAGAAGCGCGACTTCCCGCCCGGCACGGACACCGCGCAGGATCGTCTGCGGCACCTCGTCCTGCGCGCCGGAATCGACCTGGAGACGTTCTGGACGCGGTGGCTGGCCCACGCGCTGGAGGAGTTCGAGCAGCTTCCGGAGCGGCGGCTACCCGCGCGCGACTAGGCCGTCGGGCGCCCGGCACGGCCGTCCTCGCCGCCGAAGCCCCCGCCCCGCCGACCGCGACCACGCGCACGCCCACGCGCACGACCGCGACAACGCGGCGCGGCCGTCCCCCGACCCAAGTCGGACGGACGGCCGCGCCGTGATGACCGACCCGGATCAGAGTCGGTGCGGCTTGGACCGGCGGCGCAGGAACCAGGCGCCCGCGATGGTGCCCGTGGCGGCCAGGGCCGCGCCGCCCACCAGGGTGAGCGTGCCGTGGTCCTGGGCCGCTCCGCCGAGACCGCCCATGACCCCGCGCGACGGTGTCGCGGAGACCCGGGGCGTCGCGGAGGCCGACACGATGATGGACTGGGTGCCCGCCGTCGTCCCGTCCTGGCAGACCACGATGACCGTGTAGGTACCGGCACTCACGGTCGACCAGGACGCGGCCTGACTGGTGCTCGTTCCGGTCAGGGCGACCTGCCGCCCCTGGGCGAAACTTCCCTGTCCACTGGAGAGCAGCGAGGCGTTGCCGAAGCTGCTGCCGTTGCTCGGACAGGCACTGGTGGTGACCGAGACCGTGGAACCGCTGGTGCTCACGGAGATGCCCGAACCCACGGCGGCGGCCGACTCGGCGGCCAGGGTGAGCGGAAGCGCAGCGGCGGCGGCCACGGTGAGGCCGGAGCGGATGAGTAGCTGAGTAGTACGCATAGGACTGCCCTCCAGCGGCACGGTTGGCGGAACGTCCCATGCGCCGCCGAGGATCGGAAAGGCCCGTGCTGCCTTCAGGGGAGAGCCAACGTGCCTTTGGCCCGGCCCGCATGCGGACGGGGACCGGGCAGGTGACGGGTTCCATCGTCCGGCCGACGATCCGGCCGCCCGTCACGCCCCGGACGAGGCGTAACCCGGCGGCCCGGTCCTCACCAGGTGCGGCCCGCTCGCAGCAGCCGCTCCCGGACCAGCACCACGTGCGGGTTGTCCGACGCGCCGGGCCGCTGGGTGAGATACGCGGTGTTGATGGGCGGGTCCTCGGGGGTCAGCAGCGGTACCAGGGCGCCGGAGGCCAGCTCGTCGAGGCACAGATAGCGGGGGAGAACGGTGATACCGGCGCCCGCGACGACCGCCGCGAGGACGCCCCGCAGATCGGGCACCGTGATCGCGGCCTGCCCGGTCAGCCGTACGCCGAAGACATGCCGCCAGTAGCGGCGGGCGATGGGCAGATCGTCGGAGTACGTCACCAGCGGCGCCCCGTGCAGTGCGGCCGGCCCGTTGGCGGCCACCCGGTCGGGGCCCAGACGCTCGGCCCACGCGGGGGAGGCGACGAGGACGAACTCCTCGTCCGTCAGCGGCACGGACGTCAGGGTGCGCCCGCGCGGCCGGTTCGTGGCGATCGCCAGGTCGTAGCGTCCGCCGCGCAGCCCGTCGAGGAGCTCGTCGGTCAGGCCGGCGCTCACCCGCAGCCGTACGCCCTGCGCGGTCAGCGGTGCCAGTGCGGGAACGACCCGGGTGCACAGCAGCTCGGCGGGGCCCGCGACGTGGACCGGTTCCGGGGGCTGCTCGGCGCCGCCGCGGTCCGCGACCACGGCCAGCGCGTCCAGCGGCGCGGCGACCCGGGAGGCCAGCTCGTCCGCCACCGACGTGGGAAGCACCCCGCGCGGCCCGCGCTCGAACAGCTCCCGCCCCAACTGCCCCTCCAGCGAACGCATCTGCGTCGTCACCGTCGGCTGGGACAGCCCGAGCAGCCGCCCGGCCGCCGTGAACGATCCCGAACGGTGCACCGCGAGGAACGTCCGCAGCAGGGAGAGGTCCAGCGGCGCGGTATGGGGTTCCCTATGGGGCATACGGGTCACCATATGCCGGGCCTATCCCTGGACACCGGTCGTCACGGTCCGCTCCGGTGAGAACCCGCCCCACGTGCCGTCCGGCAGCTTCGCCCGGATCCGCACCCGGTGCGTGACGCCGGCCTCCCGCCCCACGTAGAAGCTGTACTTCGCCTCCTCGCTGGGCGCGGAGCCACCCCAGACGAGCGAGGTCGCGTCCTCCCCGTCGAGATGGATCCGGTACTCCGTGATCACTCCGTCCGCGTCCGGCGGCACCCAGGCCAGATCGAGGTAGTACGCGCCGTCCGCGCGGTGTGTGGTGGCACGGAAGCCGGTCGGCGCCGTGCCCTTGCCGTCGTCGGAACCGGGCGCGGTGGTCAGCCGGACCGTGCCGCTCGCGGGCGAGACGTTGTCGGCCGCGTCGCGTGCCTTCACGGTGAAGGCGTAGCCGGTGCCGGGTCGCAGCCCGGTCACCACGGTCGCGGTCTGCGCGCCACCGACGCTGTGGATCTTCGAGTCGCCCTGGTAGATGTCGTACGAGACCACGCCGCGGTCGTCCGTGGACTTCTCCCAGGACAGCTGGACCGACCCGCTCCCGATGGTCTTTCCGCTCGGACTGCCGGGGCGGGCCGGGGCCTTGTCGTCGGCCGCGACCGCCGCGGGCGTGGTGGCGCGGACCTGTTTGCTGGGCGGCCCCGGATTCCCGTCGGTGTTGAGCGCGCGGACCGTGAAGACGTAGGTCGTGGACGGCTTGAGCCTGGTGATGTCCACCATGTACTCCTCGCCGGGTACTTCCTTCAGCCTGGTCATGCCGCGGTACACGACGTACCGGGACACCTGGGGGTCGCCGGAGGCGCGGTTCCACATGACGTGCACGCTCGTCGCGCTGCCCGCCGCGGCCGTGACGCCCATCGGTGCCGGGGGCAGCCGTACGCCCTGGTCGTCGCTCTGTCCGCCCCAGCCGCAGGACGTCAGGGCGAGCAGTGAGCCGCAGATCAGCGCGTGGGGGACGCGTCGCACGGTGCTGCCTTCCCTAGACGGGATTGGTCTGTACCTATTAAGGCACCGCTGATGCGATCGCATCAAGAGGGCGGAGGCCGTTCGTCGGACCTCCGCGGGGTACGTATGCTGATGGCGACGCGGCATGAACTCGTCCCTTTCACAGGGGAGTTCATGCCCACGGCGCGGACCGCTGTCGTCGCTGTCCCCGCGCCGGCGAAGGCGGTCGAGTGGCCGGAGCCGACCGAGGCTCGGGCCCTCGGCCGCACACCGCCTGTCGGGGGAGCCGTGCACCGTCCGGGCCCCTCCCAGTGGACGGACCGTCAGACACGCACCACATTTGGGCGAGTGACCGTCAATGTCCCCCCAGGAGAGGGTCTCCCATCGTGCGTGTCCAGTCGCTGACGCTGGCCTTGGCCGGCGCCGCCCTGCTCGCCCCCGCTCCTGCTCCCGCTCACGCTCCTGCTCCGTCTCCCGGTCCCGCGGTGCGTCCCGCCGCCGCGGCCCGCCCGGCCGCGCCCGCCCCCGCGGTGGCGCCCGAGGGGGACGTCCGGGCCGCCGACCTGCTCGCGAAGGTACGAGGCTGCGCCCAGATCTCGAACGGGCGTTATCGCAGCGACGACGGTGCCCGCGCCGACATCCCCGTCTGCGGAAAGCGGGGCGCCGTGTTCTGGAAGGCCGACATGGACATCGACTGCGACGGGCGCCCCGGCCGGCTCTGCAACAGCCGTACCGACCCCGTCTTCTCCGACGCGACCGCCTACCAGCAGTCCGACGGACGCGAGCTGGACGCCGAGACGCTGCCGTACATCGTCGTCCCCGGCGTCAGCGACATCTGGAACCACCGGGACCACGACGTCCGTGCCGGTTCGGTGGCCGCCGTCATCCACGAGGACCGCGTCCAGTACGCGGTCGTCGGCGACATCGGCCCGACCCACATCATCGGCGAGGCCTCCTACGCCACCGCCAAGGCCCTCGGCATCCGCCCCGACCCGATCGGCGGCGGGACGGACGCGGGGGTGACCTACCTGGTGTTCAAGGACTCGCGGGTCTCACCCATCGAGAGCCTCCGGGCGGCGGCGACGCTGGGCGAGAGCCGGGCGCGCAGGTTCCTCAAGGAGAACTGAGCGCCCCCCCACCCGGGACGGCAGAGCCCTTCCACCCGGGTCGGTCCAAGGAGGGACCGCCGTCATTCCTTCCGGTACGAGTACGCCTCCGCCGCGGCCGCCCGTACCGCGTCGAGATCCGCGCCCGCCGAGGCCGTGACCACGGCGGCCACCGCGCCCTCGACGAAGGGGGCGTCCAGCAGGAGCGTGTCCGCCGGGAGTTCGTCGCCCTCCGCGAGCAGCGCCTTCACGGTGAGGACCGCGCTGCCGAGATCGGTGAGGACGGCGACGCCGGCGCCCCGGTCCACGGCGGCGGCCGCGGCGGAGATCAGCTCGGAGCTGGTGCCCAGCCCGCCGTCCGCCGTGCCCCCCGCCGGAGCGACGGGAGCCGTCGTACCGCCGCCCGCCAGACCCGTCGCCAGCTCGGCGACCGAGGCGGCCACGGCCGCGCTGTGGGACACCAGCACGATGCCGACCAGCCCGGCCGTGCCGTCCTGCGCGTAGGTGGAGGCGTTCGCGTCCACCAGTGAGTCACTCACCCGCCGCCTCCACGAGTGCGGCGATCAGCAGCGCGGCGGAGGTGGCACCGGGATCCTGGTGCCCGATGCTGCGCTCGCCCAGATAGCTCGCGCGGCCCTTGCGGGCCTGCAACGGGGTCGTCGCGGCGGCGCCCTCCTCGGCGGCGGCCTTCGCCGCGGCGAAGGAGCCGGGGAGCGCGTCGACGGCGGGCACCAGCGCGTCGATCATCGTCTTGTCGCCGGGCGCGGCTCCGCCCAGCGTCATCACGGCGTCCACACCCGTGCGCAGCGCGTCGGCGAACTGCTCCTCGGTGACCTCGGCCGCATCCCCGAGCGCCTTGCCGGTACGGCGCAGCAGGGTGCCGTACAGCGGTCCGGACGCGCCGCCGACCGTCGAGATCAGCTGCCGTCCGGTGACCGTGAGGACAGCGCCGGGCGTGTCCGGGGCCTCCTTCTCCAGCGTGGCCACCACGGCGGTGAACCCGCGTTTCAGATTGCTGCCGTGGTCGGCGTCGCCGATCGGCGAGTCCAGGGCGGTGAGCCGTTCCGCCTCGCGGTCCACGGACGCGGCGGTGGCCGTCATCCAACGGCGGAAGAAATCGGCGTCGAGCACGGAATCTCCTTGCGTGGTACGGACGTTGAGCAGGCCGGCGGTGTCAGACACCCCAGCGCAGGCCCGGGGTCTTCACCGGCGCGTTCCACAGCCGCAGCAGCTCCTCGTCGACCTGGCACAGCGTCACCGAGGCACCCGCCATGTCGAGCGAGGTGACGTAGTTGCCGACGAGGGTGTGCGCCACGACGACCCCGCGCTCGGTCAGCACCCGCTGCACCTCCGCGTTGAAGCCGTACAGCTCCAGGAGCGGGGTGGCGCCCATGCCGTTGACCAGGACCAGCACCGGGTTGCGCGGATCGAGGTCCTCGAGGATCGCGTCCACCGAGAAGTCGGCGATCTCCCGCGAGGTCATCATCGCGCGGCGCTCCCGGCCCGGCTCGCCGTGGATACCGACGCCCAGCTCCAGCTCCCCGGGCGGCAGGTCGAAGGTGGGGCTGCCCTTGGCGGGGGTGGTGCAGGCGCTGAGGGCGACGCCGAAGCTGCGCGAGTTCTCGTTGACCTGGCGGGCCAGCGCCTCGACCCGCTCCAGGGGCGCGCCCTCCTCGGCGGCGGCGCCCGCGATCTTCTCCACGTACAGCGTCGCGCCCGTGCCGCGCCGCCCCGCCGTGTAGAGGCTGTCGGTCACGGCGACGTCGTCGTTGACGAGGACTTTGGCGATCCGGATGCCCTCCTCCTCGGCGAGTTCGGCCGCCATGTCGAAGTTGAGCACGTCACCCGTGTAGTTCTTCACGACGAACAGCACGCCGGCGCCGCTGTCCACGGCGGCCGCGGCCCGCAGCATCTGGTCCGGCACCGGTGACGTGAAGACCTCGCCGGGACAGGCCGCCGAGAGCATGCCGGGTCCCACGAAACCGCCGTGCAGCGGCTCGTGCCCCGATCCGCCGCCGGAGACGAGGCCCACCCGGCCGGCCACCGGAGCGTCCCGCCGTACGATCACCCGGTTCTCCACGTCGACCGTCAGCTCCGGATGGGCCGCCGCCATACCCCGCAGGGCGTCCGCGACCACGGTCTCCGCCACGTTGATGAGCATCTTCATGGGTACCTCCAGGTGAGATCTTCAGCCTAACCGCTGACCAATATCCCTACTGGTTGGCAGTATCGGCGCTCGGGGGGTGCCGGTCACCCGTGGCGACACCCGAGGGTCCGCGCCGGGCGGAACCCCGGGTTCAGTCCGTCAGGCCGGACAGCACCCGGTCCGGGGTCAGGGGCAGCTCGCGGAACCGGACACCGGTGGCGTGGTGTACGGCGTTGCCGATGGCCGCCGCCGTGCCGACGATGCCGATCTCGCCGATGCCCTTGCTGCCCATCGGGTTGAGATGGGGGTCGTCCTCGTCGATCCAGTGGGCCTCGACCGCGGGTACGTCGGCGTGCGCGGGCACGTGGTAGGCGGCCAGGTCCGCTTCGGTGAAGTCGCCGAACGCGGGGTCCATGGTGCTGCCCTCCGTCAGGGCCATGCCCAGGCCCATGGTCATGCCGCCGATGAACTGCGAGCGGGCGGTACGGGCGTTGAGGATGTGCCCGGCGGCGTACACGCCCAGCAGGCGGCGTACCCGGACCTCACCCGTGACCGTGTCGACGGTGACTTCCGCGAAGTGGGCGCCGAAGGCGTGCCGTGAGTACGCGCTTTCGGCGTCCGCGGTCCCTTCCGTGTCGGCGGTCGAGGTGAGGCCCTCGGCGGGCAGCGGCCCCGCGTGGTCCGCCAGCGAGCGGCGCAGCCTCGTGCACGCCTCGTGCACCGCCCAGCCCCAGGAGGCGGTGCCGGAGGAGCCGCCGGCCAGCGGAGCGGAGGGGAGATCGCTGCTTCCGACCTCGGTACGGACCCGGTCCAGCGGGACGCCGAGGGCGTCGGCGGCGACCTGCGCGAGGACGGTACGGGCGCCGGTGCCGATGTCGGTCGCGTTGACGCGCACCGTGAAGCTCCCGTCCGGCAACGCCTGGACACCCGCGGTGGAGGGCGAGACCAGCACCGGGTAGGTGGCGGCGGCGACCCCCGACCCCACCAGCAGGGGGCCCTCGGAGCGGGATCGCGGACGGGGATCGCGGTGCGACCAGTCGAAGAGCCGGGCGCCCTCGCGCAGGCACTCGACCAGGTGCCGGCTGCTGAACGGTTTGCCACTGTCGGGTTCGGTCTCCGGCTCGTTGGCGACGCGCAGCTCGACGGGGTCCATACCGAGGGCGGAGGCGAGTTCGTCCATGGCCGATTCCAGGGCGTACATACCCGGTGCCTCACCCGGCGCGCGCATCCAGGACGGGCTGGGCACGTCCAGCGGCACCACGCGGTGGCTGGTGCGGCTGTGCGGTGCCGCGTACATGACGCGGGCGGGTGTGGCGGCCTGCTCCACGAACTCCTTGATGCGGGAGGTGTGGGTGGTGACCTCGTGCCGCAGCGAGGTGAGGTGGCCGCTTTCGGTGGCGCCGAGGCGGATCCGTTGCAGGGTGGGTGCGCGATGGCCGACGACGCCGGGCAGGAAGCGGCGGGGCAGGACCACGGTGACGGGGCGGCCAGTCCGTCGCGCCGCCATCGCGGCCAGCACCACCTGGGGTCGCGGTGTCCCCTTGGACCCGAAGCCGCCGCCGACGTGTTCGGACATGACGGTGACCCGGTCCTCGGCGACCTCGAACAACGCGGCCAGCACGGTGCGTACGGTCGTGGCCCCCTGACTCGAATCCTGCACGACGAGCCTGCCGTCCTGCGTCCACCGCGCCGTGGCCGCATGCGGCTCCATGGGGTGGTTGTGGAGGGGAGGCACCCGGTAGTCGGTGTCGACGCGGACGGCCGCGGACTCGAACGCGCTCTCCGGATCGCCGTGTTCCCGCTCCGCCGGATAGCCGCCGTTGGCTTCCTCGGGGGCATAGCCCGCGGGATGATCCACGGTGAGTGTCACGTCGTGGTTCCGCTCGGCGTACTCGACCCGGACCGCGGCGGCGCCCTCCCGGGCCGCTTCCAGCGTTTCCGCGACGACCAGGGCGACGGGCCAACCGCGGTGCGGCACACGGGAGTTCTGCAGGACGGCGAGCGTGGGGTCGTCGGGCTCGGCGAGCCGTGGGGCGTCCTCGGGAGTGAGCACGGCGAGGACGCCGGGGAGCCGCAGTGCCGCCGCGGTGTCGATCGCGCGTACCGAACCGGCGGCGATCGTAGCGGCCACGGGCCATCCGTGTGCCCGGCCGGGGGCGGGGTGTTCGGCGGCGTAGCGGGCCACGCCGGTGACCTTGTCACGGCCCTCCCGGCGTTCGGC
Organism: Streptomyces sp. NPDC088747; assembly: GCF_044751025.1. Classification (NCBI taxonomy): domain Bacteria; kingdom Bacillati; phylum Actinomycetota; class Actinomycetes; order Kitasatosporales; family Streptomycetaceae; genus Streptomyces; species Streptomyces sp. NPDC088747. The sequence continues at coordinate 183,323 of NZ_JBIVKZ010000021.1, read as the reverse complement.
GGGCGCGCCCAGCGCGTTGTCGGTGTCGGCCATGGAGTCCTCCTGGAAATGCCGGGGTCGAGGTCCTGTCGGGAACCGGTTCAGGCCGTGGCCGGTGCGAGCCGCGAGAGGACGTCGAGGGCGAGGTTGCGGGCCAGGCGCACCTTGTAGGCGTTGTCGCGCAGGGGCTGTGCGGCGGCGAGTTCGAGGTCCACGGCGTGCTCGAACGCGGCGGCCGTGGGCGCGGCGCCGAGCAGCGCCTCCTCCGCGATCCGGGCGCGCCAGGGTCGCGGTGCCAGTGCGCCGAAGGCGATCCCGGCGTGCCGGACGACGCCGTCCGCCGTCTCCAGCACCACCGCGACGGAGGCGAGGGCGAAGGCGTACGAGGCACGGTCGCGGGCCTTGCGGTAGAGAGACGGCAGCCCGGCCGGGGCGGCGGGAAGAACGACCGCGGTGATCAGTTCGCCGGGGCGGATCTCGGTGTCGCGCTCCGGATGGTCACCGGGCAGCCGGTGGAACTCGGCTGCGGGCAGGGCGCGTTCGCCGTCGGGCCCGTACAACTCGATGTGCGCGTCGAGAGCCGCCAGCGCGACGGCCATGTCGGAGGGATGGGTGGCGATGCACCGGGACGAGTGGCCGAGGACCGCGTGGTCGCGATGGACGCCGTCCAGGGCACTGCAGCCGCTGCCCGGTTCGCGCTTGTTGCACGGCTTGCCGGTGTCCTGGAAATAGGGACAGCGGGTGCGCTGGAGAAGGTTGCCGCCGGTGGTGGCGAGGTTGCGCAACTGTCCGGAGGCGCCCGCCAGCAGCGCCTGCGAGAGCACCGGATAGCGGTCACGGACCATCGGGTGGGCCGCGAGGTCGCTGTTGCGGACGGTCGCCCCGATCCGCAGCCTGCCGTCGGGCAGTTCCTCCACCGTGTCCAGGGGGAGCCGGCTGACGTCGACGAGAGTCGCGGGCTGCTCCACCCCGAGCTTCATCAGGTCCACGAGATTGGTGCCCCCGGCGAGGTACCGCGCGCCGGGGCGCGACGCGTACGCGTCGGCCGCCTCCTCGACGCTGCCCGCGCGTACGTAGGCGAAGGACTTCATGACATCACGTCCTCGACGGCTTCGACGATGTGCGGGTACGCGCCGCAGCGGCAGAGGTTGCCGCTGAGCCGCTCGCGGATCTCGTCCCGGTTCAGCGGCACGGGCTGCCCCGAGGGGGTGGCGGGGTCGGTGACGTGGGAGGGGTGGCCGGCGGCGGCCTCCGAGAGCGCGCCGATGGCGCTGCAGATCTGTCCGGGGGTGCAGTAGCCGCACTGGAAGGCGTCGCGGTCGAGGAAGGCGCGCTGGAGGGGATGCAGGTCGTCACCGTCCCCGGCGAGCCCTTCGACCGTGGTGATCTCGCTGCCGTCGAGGGAGACGGCGAGCAGCAGACAGCCATTCGCCCGGCGGCCGTCTACCAGGACGGTGCAGGCGCCGCACTGGCCGTGGTCGCAGCCCTTCTTGGACCCGACGAGGTCGAGTTCCTCGCGCAGCACGTCCAGGAGCACCGTGCGGTTGTCGATGGTGAGCGTGTGCGGTCTGCCGTTCACCCGCAGTGTGACCACTGAGGAGTGGGGGTCTGGTGGGGTGGAGGTGTCTTCAGCGGGGTCGCGATCCATGGGGGGTCTCCCGTACGTAGGGGGCGTTCGGGCCGGGTGGAGGGCGTTCGGACCGGTGGGGGCGTTCGGACCGCCGGGGGGACGGGGGCGGCGCGGTCCGAACGCGAGGGGTCTGCGCGACCGGTGACGGGTGACGAGTGCTACCGCGGCAGGTCGTCGTCCTCGTCCGGGATCAGGTGGACGGCCGCCTCCTCCGCCGAGGCCGCGCCGCCGTCGATGCCCACGTCCTCGGCGAGCATGTCCTTCTCGGCGTCCTCGTGCGCGCCCTCGTCCGGAGCGATGAGCCGGCCCGCCCTGGCCGCGCCCACCTCGCCGTCCAGTGCCTCGCCGTCCCCGTCCTCCAGGTCGCCCAGGCCGTCGTCGTCGGGGCTGGGTTCCTCCAGCGCGGGATCAGCGCGTTCCTCGGCCAGCCGCTCGTCCAGGCTCTCGCCCTCGCGCTGCTCACGCGCGGTGGTGCCCTGGTGGTCCACCCCGAGCGGACGCTCGGGTGGCGACCAGCCTTCGTCGTAGGGGTCGCTCTCCCGGTTGCTGAGGGTGTCCTCCGAATCGAGGATGCCCTCGTCGTCCCGGTCGTCGGGGCCCCCGGGCTGGTAGACCTCGTCGCCCATGACGTCGTCCTCGTTCCGACTCCCCATGGTGCGCACCTTTCTGCTGGGTTCAGGAGTTTGCGTCCACCTGTCCAGGCTGGCCCCGTCCACACCATCCGGCACGCCGGACACCCGAAAGAACACTCTGTGTGACCGTCGCCCTTCAGCGTGCGGCCGGTCCGGTGATGAGGCGGCCCTCGGTGTCGTACGGCCATACGTTGGGGACGCAGCCGTGCATGCCCTTGATCTGCTGCATCATCGCCGGAGCCGGCTCACCCGGGCCGGGGCAGGTCACGTGGCCGTGGCCGAGGAAGTGGCCGACCTCGTGGTTGATGATCAGCGCCCGGTAGGCGTCCACGTCCTCGGCGTACACCGGAGTCGCCAGCAGCCAGCGCCTCAGGTTGACCACGACGTCCTTGCCCACGCTGCAGTTGACCTCGCCACCGGTGTCCAGCCCGTATCTGCCGCAGATCTCGTCCACGGTTGCCGGGGTGGCGAGCCGTACGACGAAGTCGGGCGTACCGCCGGACACCCGCCGGAACGCGGACTCGCCGTCGGCCGTCCAGCCGCGCCGGTCGGCGAGTACGCCCTCGACCTGACGGGCGACATCGGCGGCCGACTGCTCGATGCCGTCCTCGACGACGACCTCGTACCACAGCAGTCGGCCGCCCCGCCCCACGGTCTCGCTCCCACCGCCGGCGACGGTGAACGTGCCGGGGCCCGACGCCGGGATGGCGGACGTGGAGCCCGCGGCGCCGGGTTCGCCGTCCGTCCTGCCGCCGTCCTCGGTGCCGGTCGCCGTCCCGCTCGGCTCCGGGGAGCGGGACGGCGGCGGGGGCGAGGGACGTACGGCCGCCGATGTGGGACCGCCGCCGGTTCCGGAGGCGCCGGGCGGTGTCCGGGTCATAGCCAGGGCGGCGAGGGCGGCGAACACGGCGAGCGCGGCCAGGCCCCACAGCAGGGGCCGTCTCCCGCGGCCCCTCCTGCCGCGGTGCGCGGGGCCTCCGCGACGGCGGTGGGCACGCGAGGTCGAAGGCGTCGCACGCTGGTGGGTCGTGGTCATGGCCGTCAAGGCTGTGCGCGCGATGTGATGGGACCTGGCCCGGCTGATAACGAAACGGTAACGGGCGGTCGTGGTCCGGGCTATGTGATCGTCCCGTAACAGTTCCCCGGCCGGGGCTCTTCCCCGCTTCGAGTCATCTCATCCGTACGGATACTGGGCGCATGCCACGTGTCCTGCTCATCGAAGACGACCGCGCCGTGCGGGAGGGCATGCTGCTCGCGCTGCGCCGTCAGGGGCACGACGTCAGCACCGCCGGGACCGGCGAGGAGGGGCTGGCCCGGCTGCGGTCGTTCCGCCCGGACGTCGTCGTGCTCGATCTGATGCTGCCCGGCATGAGCGGGCTGGAGGTGTGCCGGCGGATCCGTACCGAGGACCAGGTGCCGATCATCATGGCGACCGCCCGGGGTGACGACACGGACATCGTGGTCGGGCTCGAATCCGGCGCCGACGACTACGTCGTGAAGCCGGTGCGGGCACGCGTACTGGAGGCCCGTATCCACGCTGTCCTGCGCCGGGTCGGCGCCGCGCCCGCCGCCGGCGGCATACCGAAGATAGAGACCCACGGCGAGCGCGGCGAACTGGCCATCGACCGCTCGGGGTTGACCGTCACCCGGCAGGGGGCGCCGGTCGCCCTCGCCCCCTCCGAACTACGGCTCCTGCTGACACTCTCGGCCTCGCCCGGCCAGGTGTTCACCCGCCAGCAGTTGCTGGAGGCGGTCTGGGAGCACAGCTACCACGGTGACTCACGGCTCGTGGACGCCTGCGTCAAGCGGCTGCGCACCAAGATGGGCGAGCCGGCGGGGCAGCCGCGGTACATCCAGACCGTACGCGGCTTCGGCTACCGGTTCCGGTCCCGGTGAACGGGTGCCGGGCGGAAGGAAGTTCGGACGAGCGGGTGTCCCGGTGAGGCTCCCGATGCGCGGCCTGCGCGGCCGGCTCCTCGTGGCGTTCGTGCTCGTCGCCGCCGTCGCCACCCTGACCACGGGCGCCCTGACCTTCCGGGAGGCCCGCACCGGAGTGCTCCAGCAGAGCCAGGACGCCGTGATCAAACGCCTCCGCTATCACGTCAACGCCATAGCGGTGGGCATCAGTTACCCTCCGACCCGGGCCGATCTGGAGTGGGTCGCCACGGAGGTGGCCCGCGCCGAGCCGGCGCAGAACTGGCGCGTCCTGGCCACCTACGGCGAACTGCGCGCCACCTCCACTCCGCAGGACGGGTTCACCGAACTGACGTCCGCCATGCGGTCGGCCGTGGCGGGGCGGCGGGCCGCCGTCTTCCAGCGCGTGTCGACGGACGGCCGCCCCTCGCTCGTCGTCGGCCTGCCGGTCACCTTCGGGACCCCCGAGGAACATCTCGCGTCCGGCGTCGCGGTCTTCCTGACGGTGCCGCAGACCGGCGAACAGGGTTACGTCGACGCCCTGGTCACCGCCATCGGGCGAGCCGTCGTGCCCGCCCTCGGGCTGGCCGTCCTGCTCGCCCTGCTGGCCGCCCGCGGTGTGCTGCGCCCGGTACGGGAGCTGCGCCGGGCCACCCGCAGCATCGCCGAGGGGCACCTCGACACGCGGCTCGCGGTCAACGGCTCCGACGAACTCGCCGACCTGTCGCACACCTTCAACGAGACCGCCGCCGCGCTGGAGGAGTCCGTGGCCGAACTGCGCCGCATGGAAGCCCGCGCCCGCCGTTTCGTCGCGGACGTGTCGCACGAGCTGCGCACCCCGCTGGCCGCGATGTCGGCGGTCACCGACATCCTCGACGAGGACGCGGCCCGCCTCACCCCGGACACCGCGACGGCCGTACGGCTCATCAGCGGTGAGACCGTCAAGCTGGCCCGCCTGGTGGACGACCTGATGGAGATCTCCCGCTTCGACGCGGGAGCGGCCGGACTCCAGCTCGACGACCTCGACCTCGCCGAGTCCCTCCGCCGCACCCTCGCCGCCCGCGGCTGGCTTGACCTGGTGGACACGCGGCTTCCCCCGCCCGGAGAACTGCGGGCCCGGGTCGATCCGCGCCGCCTCGACGTGGTGGTCGCCAACCTTGTCGGCAACGCGCTCAGGCACGGGGAACGGCCCATACAACTGCGCCTGTACGCGCGGGAGATACCGTTCGCGGACGGGTCGGCGGGGGAGATACCGTCCGGGGTCGGGTCGGTGCGGGAGACAGCGTCCGCCGACGGGCCGGCGCGGGGGGCGGCGTCCGCGGACGTGTCGGTGCGGGGGGCAGTGTCCGCGGACGTGTCGGTGCGGGCGGTCGTCGAGGTGCTGGACAGCGGGCCGGGCATCCCCGCCGATGTCCTGCCGCACGTCTTCGACCGCTTCTACAAGTCGGACACCGCCAGGACCCGAACAGAGGGCAGCGGGCTCGGGCTCTCGATCACCGCCGAGAACGTCCAGCTGCACGGCGGCACGATCCGGGCGGTGAACCGGGCGGAGGGCGGGGCCGCCTTCATCGTCGAGCTCCCCCTGGGGCAGGAGGAGTCATGAGGTCCGTACGTCGGTGGTGCCGGCCGGCGCTGCTGTTCACGACCGCGCTGTTGCTCTCCTCCTGCGGTATCCCCGAGACCGGGGTGGTGGAGGCCGGGGAACCCGCCACCGGCATCCGGCCGGCCCGGGCCCTCTACTTCGTCAGCGAGGGCGTCCCGCTCGCCGTCCGCCGTCAGGCCTCCGGTCCCGGCGGCATCGAGGCGGCGCTGGAGATGCTGTTCCAGGGCCCGGACGACCAGGAACGCCGCAAGGGCGTGATCACCGAGCTGCCGCCCCTCGTCGGCATGGTGACGGTCCGGACGGAGGGCGCCCGGGTCTTCGTCGAACTGCCCTGGGGCACCGGGCCGTTGAGCAAGCTCGCGATCGCCCAGCTGACCTGCACGGTGGTGGACGCCCGCCGCTCCGCGGACGCGGCCCCGGGCACCGGCGAGGCGTCGACGGAAGTGACCGTCACGGTCCCCGATGCCTGGCGCACCGAAGGCTCCAGCGAGGCGTGCCCGTCCGTGCCCGGTGCCCGGTGACGGCGTAACACCCGCGAACGTTCGGCGGGACGGTGCGGAGTCCCGCTCCGGGTGTGTGGCAGCGTGGGCGTGTGTCCCGTGGATCAACCTCGCGGGACCGTGCGCGACCGCCGCGGGCCGCGCGCGGGACGACGAAGAAGACGACGAAAGAGGAGATCCGTGTCAAAGCCACCGCTTCCCGAGGCCGCAGTCGCCATGCTGGGCAAGCCCAACCCGGCCGTCATCACCACCCTGCGGTCCGACGGACAGCCGGTGTCCACGGCCACCTGGTATCTCTGGGAGGACGGACGGGTGCTGGTCAACATGGACGAGGGCCGCAAGCGGCTCGACCACATGCGCGCCGACCCGCGCGTCACGCTGACGGTGCTCGACGAGGGCGACTGGTACACCCACGTGACGCTGATCGGTCGCGTCGTCGAGATGCGCGACGACGAGGGGATGGCCGACATCGACCGGCTGTCACGGCGGTACCTCGGTCAGCCCTACGCACAGCGGGACCGCGATCGCGTCAGCGCGTGGATCGAGGTCGACCGCTGGCACGGGTGGGGCGGCCTCCGGGACAGCGGCCAGGCGTCGGGCTAGGCCTCGGCCGTCCCCTGGCCACCGGCTCAGCCGGCTGATCAGTAAGTTCCAACGCACCCCATTGACAGGGAAGTTGATGACATGACCGACAAGCTCACCGTGAGTGTCCTGGGCACCGGAATCATGGGGGCCGCGATGGCCCGCAACCTCGCGCGCGCCGGGCACGGCGTCCGCGCCTGGAACCGCAGCCGGGACAAGGCCGAGCCGCTGGCCGAGGACGGCGTGACGGTCGCCGACAGCCCCGCCGAGGCGGTCCAGGGCGCCGACGTCGTCCTCACGATGCTCTACGACGGCCCGGCCGCGCTGGACGTGATCCGGCAGGCCGCGCCCGCCCTGCGCCCCGGTGTCGCCTGGGTGCAGTCGACGACCGCCGGGATCGAGGCGGTCGGCGACCTGGCCGACTTCGCGCGCGAGCACGGGCTGGTCTTGTTCGACGCCCCGGTGCTCGGCACCCGACAGCCCGCGGAGGCGGGGCAGTTGCTGGTGCTGGCCGCGGGTCCGAGCCAGGGCCGGGACGCCGTGAAGCCCGTCTTCGACGCGGTCGGCGCCCGTACCGTGTGGACCGGCGAGGACGGCGCGGAGGGCAGCGCGACCCGGCTCAAGCTCGTCGCCAACAGCTGGGTCCTCGCCACAAACAACGCGGCCGGCGAGATGCTGGCCCTGGCCAAGGCCCTCGGCGTCGATCCGCAGAGCTTCTTCGACGCCATCGCCGGCGGTCCCCTCGACATGGGCTACCTGCGGGCGAAGGCCGGGCTGATCCTGGAGGACAAGCTGACCCCGGCCGCATTCTCCGTGTCCACCGCCGCCAAGGATGCCCGGCTCATCGTCGAGGCCGGCGAGCGGAACGGCATCCGCCTCGACATGGCGGCCGCCGGAGCCGAACGCCTCGCCCGCGCCGAGGCGCAGGGGCACGCGGACGAGGACATGGCGGCCGCCTACTTCGCCAGTTTCGACGAGGAGAGCGCGGGCTGACGGGCCGCCCGGTTGTCGGAGTTCCGCAACTCCCGCCCGCCGAAGGGAGATCGGCTTGTCGGGCCCGGCGGACCCGTCAGGAGCGCGTCGGCGGGCGGGCGTTGAACGCGTCGGGTCGGTGTCGGGCGACCGCCGGGGCCGGTCTGCGTCTGCGTCCGCCGTCGTGGTCCCGGCTCCAGGCCGGTCCCCAGGGTGAGGCAGGCGGGCCGCCTGCCCCGGCGGGCTACGCCCCAGCGGGCCCGCCGCCCGCTGGGTTGCCCACTCCGGGGGAGTCCGGAGGACCGGTCCGATCAGGCCATCGGCGCCCGCGTCACAGACGTCACCCGACACCCCGTACGTCCGGGCGACGGCGAAGGCGACGTCTCCGGCTCCCTCAGACCAGCTTCTTGAGGAGTTCGTCGGCGAGCGGGGCGGCGGAGGCCGGGTTCTGGCCGGTGACCAGATTGCGGTCGACGACGACGTGCGGGGCCCAGGGCGCGCCCTCCTGGAAGTCGGTGCCGGCCTCGACGAGACGGTCCTGGAGCAGCCACTCGGCCTTGTCGGCGAAGCCGGCCTGGGACTCCTCGACGTTGGTGAAGCCGGTGATCCGGTAGCCCGCGAACGGGTTGGCGCCGTCCGGCCCCGCGGCGGCGAGCAGAGCCGCCGGGCCGTGGCACACCACGCCGAGCGGCTTGCCCGACTCCAGCGCGCGGGTGAGCAGCCGGCCGGACTCCTCGTCGACCGCGAGGTCCTCCATCGGCCCGTGACCGCCCGGGTAGAAGACCGCGGCGTAGCCGTCCAGGTCCACGTCCTCCAGCTTCACGGGCTTGCGGAGCTCGTCGAACGACGCGAGGGCCGCCGCCACCCTGTCGGCGCCCTCCTGCCCGCCGTTGACCTCGGGCGCGAGGCTCCCCTGGTCCACCGTCGGCACGACACCGCGCGGTGTGGCGACGACGATCTCGTGGCCCGCGGCCCTGAACGCCTCGTACGGCGCGACGGCCTCGTCCGCCCAGAAGCCCGTCGGATGCTGGGTGCCGTCCGCGAGCGTCCAGTGGTCGACGCCGGTCAGTACGAAAAGGATCTTCGACATGGTGCATTTCTCCGGGGGGTGCGGGCCCTGACGGGCACGGGCGGCGAATGGGTCTGCTCCCTCGCATGCCCTGACACTCCGTGTTCACCTCGTCCGTGTTCACCTCGTCAGGGCGGCGATGTCCTCGACGCTATGCCGCCCGCGGCCGGCGGACCAATAGGCAACCCGGTGGCGGTCATAGGACATCCAATGGCCCGGCCTGCTGCCGCACGGCGGCCCGGCGCTCCAGAACCCGCAGGGCGCGTTCGGCCCACCGGATGTTCTCCTCCTCGAAGGCGCGTCCCCGCATCAGTGTGAGATACGGGCCGACGCGCTCGCTCTTCATGAGGAACTCCTCCTCGTCGCGGCCGTCGAGCAGGCGGTCGCGCATCCGCTCGTAGCGGGCCAGCTTGGCGCGCGCCCACTCCAGGCGCTCCGCGACGGCCGCCCGTACGGCCTGCTCGTCCCCGGCGTCGACGGCCTGGACCTTGACCAGCAGCTCGTCACGGATGGCCGTGGGCCTGGGGAGCTCGGCGGTGAAGTCGCGCAGGGCGCCGAGGCCGGCGTCGGTGAGGGAGAAGACCCGCTTGTTCGGCCGGCGCTCCTGCCGGACGAGCCGGGCCTCGATGAGTCCTTCCGACTCCATGCGGTCGAGTTCGCGGTAGAGCTGCTGCGGGGTCGCCATCCAGAAGTTGGCCACCGACCCGTCGAATCCCTTGGCCAGGTCGTACCCGGACGCCTCGCCCTCCAGAAGCGCGGCCAGAACCGCGTTGCGCAGTGCCATGGCTCCAGGCTAGACGTCACTCACCGCCGCGACTAATCTGTTCGGCACCTAATCAATTAGTTGAGTATGACCAGTCGAGTACGAAAGGCGGGCGTGATGCATTCCTTCCGCAAGGCCGTGGAGGCGGGCGACCTCGCCGCGATCGAGGACCTGCTGGCCGAGGACGTGGTCTTCACCAGCCCCGTCGTCTTCAAGCCCTACCCGGGCAAGGCGATCACCGCGGCCATCCTGCGCGGCGTCACCCGCGTGTTCACCGACTTCCGCTACGTCCGCGAGATCGCCGACGCGGGCGGCCGTGACCACGCGCTGGTCTTCAAGGCGACGGTGGGCGGCAAGGAGATCGAGGGCTGCGACTTCCTGCACCTCGACCACGACGGCAGGATCGACGAGTTGACGGTCATGGTCCGTCCGCTGTCGGCCGCCCATGCGCTCGCCGAGGCGATGGGGGCGCAGTTCGAGCGGATCACGCGGGAGGCGGCGGGCGCGTAACCACGGCCTCTCGGCCCCGCGGGGTTTGGCTCGATCCCCATCGGCAACCCGGGTGTTGTGACGACAACGGCATCCCAAGAGGAGCTCTTCCGGTTTCTGGAGGACCGCTTCGCCTGCGCCCAGGCCTGTAGCGAATGTGCCAGGACCTGTGCGCTGCGTGCGAGTTCCATGAACCCGGACGGGCCGAAGGAACAGCAACTCATGCGACGTGAAGGCATTCTGTGCGCGGAGGTGTGTGACGCGACCTGCCGGGCGCTGTCCGAGCAGGTCCATCAGGACGAGGCGGGAATCCGCGCGCAGTTGGAGTGGTGCCGGGCGATCTGCCTCCAGAGCGCACAGGTCTTCGACGAGTACGGCGGGGCGCAGGACGCGGCGAAGGCCAGCCGTGAATGCGCCCAGGTGTGCGTGGAGTTCATCGCCACGCTGAGCTGAGCACCGCCCGGTCCCTGCCGTTCCTGGGGCTGCGCGCCGTTCCTGTGGCTCCGCGGCGGACCGGAGCCCGGCTCGGGTGAGGCCGTCACCGGCATTCCCAATTTCTGCAACGCGTTCTACCGTGTGCGCCGTCAAGCCCGGGAGAACCAGCTCAGTCAGTGGGAGCCAGGAGGCGCCGTGCATCTCGAATACACGCCAGAGCAGCAGCGGTTGCGCACCGAACTGCGCGGCTACTTCGCCGAGTTGGTGCCCGACCACTCCTACGCCCGGTACGCCGAACCGGCCGCGCAGAAGCGCTTCTACCGTGAAACCATCCGCCGCCTGGGCTCGGACGGCTGGCTGGGAGTGGGCTGGCCCAAGGAGTACGGCGGGCGCGGCCTGAGCCCGATGGAACAGTTCATCTTCTTCGACGAGGCGGCCCAGGCGGTCGTACCCCTGCCCCTGATGGCGCTGAACACGGTCGGTCCGACGATCATGCGGTTCGGCACCGAGGAGCAGAAGCGGTACTTCCTGCCCCGGATCCTGTCCGGTGAGATCGACTTCGCGATCGGCTACAGCGAACCGGACGCCGGCACGGACCTGGCCGCCCTGAAGACCAAGGCCGTCAGGGACGGCGACGACTACGTCGTCAACGGCCAGAAGATCTGGACGACGAACGGCGACACCGCCGACTGGGTCTGGCTCGCCGTCCGTACCGACCCCGCCGCCCCGCCGCACAAGGGCATCACGATGCTCCTGGTCCCGACCTCGGACCCCGGCTACTCCTGCACCCTCATCAACACCCTCGCCTCGCACGACACCACCGCGAGCTACTACGAGAACATCCGCGTCCCCCTCTCCCGGCGCGTCGGCGAGGAGAACAAGGGCTGGCGGCTGATCACCAACCAGCTCAACCACGAGCGCGTGACCCTCGCCGCGCACGGCACCATGGCCATCCGCGCCCTGCACGACGTGCAGCACTGGGCGATGGAGACCAAGCTCGCCGACGGGCGCCGCGTCATCGACCTGCCGTGGGTGCGGCGCCGCCTCGCCCAGACCCACACCAGGCTCGACGCCATGAAACTCCTCAACTGGCAGATGGTGAACGCCGTCCAGCAGGGCACCCTCACCCCGCAGGACGCCTCCGCCGTCAAGGTGTACGGCTCCGAGGCCCGCCGGGACGCCTACGCCTGGCTGATGGAGGTCGTCGCCGTTCCGGCGTCCCTCAGGGAGGGCTCGGCGGGCGCGGTCCTGCACGGCGAACTGGAACGCGGCTACCGGTCGGCGGTGATCTTCACCTTCGGCGGGGGCAACAACGAGATCCAGCGCGAGATCATCTCGTGGATCGGACTGGGGATGCCGCGAGTGCGGCGTTAGCCTGCTGGAGTGGACGTTTCCCAGCCGGGCGACCCGGGACTCTTCACCCCCGGTTCGGTGACCTGGCAGCTGCACGGCGACCCGATGATGTGGGTCGCCGGAATCCGCGCGCTCTACCTCCAGGCCCTGCACCCCCGCGCGGTGCGCGGCGTCATGCAGAACTCCGACTTCCGCCGCGACGCGTGGGGCCGCCTCAGAAGCATCGCGAACTTCGTGGGGACGACCACGTACGGGACCGCCGAGGCCGCGGAGAAGGCAGGGGCGCGCGTACGGAGGATTCACACGATGCTCACCGCGGCGGACCCGGAGACGGGGGAGCGCTACCGGATCGACGACCCGGAGCTGCTGCTGTGGGTGCACTGCGCGGAGATCGACTCCTATCTGCACGTCCTGTGGCACTCCGGGTTCCCCCTCACCGACGCGCAGGCCGACCGCTACGTCGGCGAACAGCGGGTCAGCGCACGGCTGGTGGGCCTCGACCCCGAGGACGTACCCGCCGACCGGGCCCAACTGGCCCGCTACTTCGAGAAGGTGCTGCCCGAACTGGCGGCCGGACCGGAGGCGCGTGAAGTGGACGACTTCCTGAGGCGCCCCCCGACACACCCGTTGCTTCTGCCGGCGCGCGCTGTGCTGTGGCGGCGCGTGGCGGGACTCGCGTACGCCGCCCTGCCGCCGTACGCCCACGAGTTGTACGGCAGACCGGCTCCGTCGCCCGCCGCGGTGACCCGGCGTCTGCGTGTCACCGGCACCACGCTGCGCTGTGTTCCCGCACGTCTGCGCTGGCAACTTCCGCCCAAACACATTCTGCGCGCCATGTCACGACTCGGCCCCGGCTCGCGCCCGGCGCCGTACAAAGTCGACAGATAACTCGCCATACTGGACGGGCCGGGGAGGGCGCGGGGTGAGCATCGACGGGGGCGGTCGCGGGAGATGGCGGAGACGAGGCTGATCCAGGGCCGGTACCGACTGCTCGATCTCATCGGGCGCGGCGGTATGGGCGAGGTGTGGCGGGCGCGGGACGAGTCGCTGGGCCGGCAGGTGGCCGTCAAGTGCCTCAAGCCGCTGGGCCCGCACCACGATCAGTCCTTCACCCGGGTCCTGCGGGAGCGGTTCCGGCGTGAGGCCCGGGTGGCCGCCGCCCTCCAGCACCGCGGGGTGACCGTCGTCCACGACTTCGGCGAGTCCGACGGGGTGCTGTACCTGGTGATGGAACTGCTGGAGGGGCGGAACCTCAGCCAGCTCCTGGAGGACAACAAACAGCACCCGCTGCCCGTCGCCGACGTCGTCGATGTCGCCGACCAGGTGGCCTCGGCGCTCGCCTACACCCATCAACAGGGCATCGTGCACCGCGACCTGAAGCCCGCGAACATCATGCGGCTCTCCGACGGCACGGTGAAGATCTGCGACTTCGGCATAGCGCGACTCGCTCACGACATCGGGTTCACCTCACGGCTGACCGGCACCGGAATCGCGATGGGCACCCCGCACTACATGTCGCCGGAGCAGATCAGCGGCACCCATGTCGACCAGCGCAGCGACCTGTACTCCTTCGGGTGCGTGCTGTACGAGATCGCCACCGGGGCGCCGCCGTTCGACCTCGACGACGCGTGGGCGGTCCTCGTGGGCCACCGGGACACCCCTCCGGAACCGCCGCGCCGCCACCGGGCCGAACTCCCCGAGTACTTCGAGAAGATCATCCTGGACCTGCTGGTCAAGGACCCCGAGGGGCGCCCGCAGGACGCCCGCGACCTGGGCCGCCGGATCAGCGCGGGCCGTACGACGCCGATGTACGTACCGACCGTCGTGACGCCCGCCCTCGTCCAACCGGGCTCGGGTCAGGGCCCGTTGGCCCCCTCGGTCCAGTCGCGTCCGGGACAGCCGCCGTCCCGCGAGCCCCGGCTGCCCTCCTGGACCCGCGGGATGACCACGGGCCACAAGGCGACCGGCGCCGGGCTGCGCGTCACACCGCCGGACGCCTCCGCGGGCCTCACCGGAGAGTGGATCGCGCGTCCGTCGACGGCGTTGGCGCGGGTGCCCGACCGCGTCGAACGCCCCACCCCCGCACCGGCGGTGGTCACCGCGCTGGCCGGACGGCACAGCGCGGGACTGAGCCTCGGGCGGCTCGGCCGGTGGACCGAGGCGGGCGAGGTGCACCGCGCGGTCGCCGCCGAGCGGGAACACGTCCTGGGGCCCGACCACCCCGACACGCTCGCCAGCCGCTACGAGGTCGGCTTCACCCTCAGCCGTACCGGGCGCCCCGCCGAAGCGCTGCGCGAGTACGCGCACGTGGCCCGGACCAGGGAACGGGTGCTCGGCCCCGAGCACGCCGACACGCTCGCCGCGCGCCAGGAGATGGCGTACGTCCTCGGGCAGCTCGGCCGCCATTTCGAGGCCCACCAGGCGTACACGTCCGTGCTCGCCGCCCGGGAGCACGCGATGGGCCCCGAGCACCCCGACACCCTGCGCTGCCGCCACAACCTCGCCTTCAACCTCAGCAGACTCGGCCGCCTGGAGGACTCGTACCGCATGGCGAGCGACGTGGCCTCCGTCCGCGCCCGGGTGCTGGGCGCGACGCACCCCGACACGCTCGTCACCCGGTACGAGGTCGCCTACGCGCTCGGCCAGTTGGGCAGGTGGCCCGAAGCGCTGCACACCTACCGGGAGGTGGCCGAGGCGCGGGCGCAGGCGCTGGGGCCCGATCACCCGGACACCCTCGCCGCCCGCTACGAGGTCGGCATCAGCCTGGGCCGCCTCGGCCGCAGCGCGCAGGCCCTGGACCTGTACCGCGACCTGATCGAGGACCGGGTCCGCGTGCACGGTCCCGCGCACCCCGAGACCCTGCGCGCCCGGCACGGCCTCGGCGTCAACCTGGGCCGCATGGGCCGCTGGGAGGAGGCCCTCGCGGAGTCGCGTGACGTGTGCGCCATCCGGGAACGCGTGCTGGGCGCCGACCACCCCGACACCCTGGTGAGCCGCCGTGAGGTCGCCGTCGGCCTCGGCTGGCTCGGCCGCTGGGCCGACGCCCTCACCGAGTACCGCGCCGTCGCCTCCGCCCGCGAACGCGTCCTGGGCGCCGACCATCCCGACGCCCTCGCCAGCCGCAACGACGAGGCCCACTGCCTGGAACAGCTGGGGCACGGCCAGGAGGCGGTGGAGCTGTACCGGAGGGTGGCGGCGCTGCGCCAGCAGCGGGCGTCCGGAGGACACTGACCGGCCGGCACGCCCACGCGCCCAAACGGGCGCCCGCCGCCTGCCGCGTACCCCTGGCCGTCGTAGATCATCGCGTGCTACCAAGAAGCATGCCTGCACACGAGGGATACGACGCCGTGATCGTCGGCGGGGGCCACAACGGACTCGTCGCCGCCGCCTACCTGGCCCGCGCGGGGCGGTCGGTGCTGGTGCTGGAGCGGCTGCGCACCACGGGCGGCGCCGCGGTGTCCACGCGGCCGTTCGCCGGGGTCGACGCCCGACTCTCGCGCTACTCGTACCTGGTCAGCCTGCTGCCCCGGAAGATCGTGCGGGATCTCGGCCTGGACTTCAGGGTGCGTGGGCGCAACGTCTCCTCGTACACCCCCGTGGAGCGGGACGGGAAGCCGACCGGGCTGCTCGTCGGCGGCGGCGAACGGCGCACCCGCGAGGCCTTCGCGCGGCTCACCGGATCGGACAGCGAGTACGCGGCGTGGCGGCGGTTCTACGGCATGACGGGCCGGGTCGCGCAGCGGGTGTTCCCGACGCTGACGGAGCCGCTGCCCACCCGCGAGGAACTGCGCGGGCGGATCGACGACGAGGAGGCGTGGCGGGTCCTCTTCGAGGAGCCGGTCGGCGCCGCGGTCGAGGAGTACTTCGCGGACGACCTGGTTCGCGGTGTCGTCCTCACCGACGCCCTCATCGGGACCTTCGCGGACGCCCACGACCCCTCGCTGCGCCAGAACCGCTGCTTCCTCTACCACGTGATCGGCGGCGGCACCGGTGCCTGGGACGTGCCGGTCGGCGGCATGGGCGCGCTGACGGACGCGATCGCCACGGCGGCGCGCAACGCGGGGGTGGTGATCGCCACCGGCCACGAGGCGGTGCGGATCGAGACGGACGGACGGGCCGCCGAGGTCACCTACCGCGGCGCGGACGGCGAGGGCGTCGTGGCGACCCGGCACGTCCTGGTGAACGCCTCGCCGCAGGAGCTCGCGCGCCTCACCGGCGACGAGGCGCCCGCCCCCGCGGAGGGCGCCCAGCTCAAGGTGAACATGCTCCTGAAGCGGCTGCCGAGGCTTCGCGACACCTCCGTCGACCCGCGCGAGGCGTTCTCCGGAACCTTCCACATCGCCGAGGGATACGAGCAGTTGGCCACCGCCCACGCGCAGGCCGCGTCCGGTGAGCTGCCCACCGCGCCGCCCTCCGAGATCTACTGCCACTCGCTCACCGACCCGAGCATTCTCGGGCGCGACCTGGCCGAGCAGGGCTACCAGACCCTCACGCTCTTCGGGCTCCACACACCGGCCCGGCTCTTCGAGCGGGACAACGACGCCGTGCGCGACGAACTGCTCAGGTCGACGGTGGCGCAGCTCGACGCCCACCTCGCCGAGCCGCTCGTGAGCTGCCTGGCCACCGACGCCGACGGCCGGCCCTGCATCGAGGCGAAGACCCCGCTCGACCTGGAACGTGACCTGCGGCTGCCCGGCGGCAACATCTTCCACCGGGATCTCGCGTTCCCGTACGCGCAGGAGGGCACGGGCCGTTGGGGTGTGGAGACCCGCCATCCGAACGTCCTGCTGTGCGGCGCGGGTGCGGTGCGCGGCGGCGGGGTGAGCGGGGTGCCCGGACACAACGCGGCGATGGCCGTGCTGGAGGAGGGGAACCCCGCGGGCCCTCGCCGGCGGTAGGCGACGACCTCAGTCGGCGGACTCCACCCAGCCCACCGCCTCGATCCGTGCGGCGTCCGCCGGCCGTGCCTCGTCGAAGAGGACGCGGCCGGCGGTCTCGGCGCGGAGTGCGTCGACGTACACGCCGCGACCGACGTACAGCCGGTCGGTCGTGTAGCGCCAGCGGGCGGTGAGCTGCCGGGCCGGGGGCAGGTCGGCGGTGAGCCGGTGCCAGACCCGGCCCGACCAGCCGGTGGCCGTACCGGTGGGGTGCTCCACCGGTTCCTCGCCGTGCGGGCCCGTGGTCGTGAAGGGAAGCCGCTGCCAGGTCACGCCGCCGTCGGTGGAGGCCTCCAGGAAGAGGAGGTCGGACAGGGGCTCGGTGTCCCACCACAGGGCGCAGCGAAGGCGCGCCGGACCGGTGCCGGTGTCGAGCGCGGGCAGCGCCAGCGTGGCCGTGGTCGTGCTCGCCATGCCGGAGAACCAGGAGGTGCGGCCTCGTGCGGGACGTACCGGCACGGCGCGCGCCAGGCTGTTCGCCGCGGCGACCCGGGGAGCGGAACCGGACCGCCAACCTCGGTAGGGGTGCACGGAGTTGCCGAGGACGATCAGGAAGGAGTCGGTCGTCGGGTCGAGGACGAGCGAGGTACCGGTGAAGCCGGTGTGGCCCGCGGTGCGCGGGGTGGCCATCGCGCCCATGTACCAGTGCTGGTGGAGCTCGAATCCGAGACCGTGCTCGTCGCCGGGGAAGGCGGTGTTGAAGTCGGTGAACATCAGGTCCACCGTCTCCGGTTCCAGGACGCGCGCTTTGCCGTACGCACCGCCGTTGAGCAGCGTACGGCCCAGGATCGCCAGGTCCCAGGCGCAGGAGAAGACGCCCGCGTGGCCCGCCACGCCGCCCAGCGAGTAGGCGTTCTCGTCGTGCACCTCGCCCCACACCAGGCCCCGGTTCAGCCCTGACCAGGGCAGCCGGGCGTCCTCGGTGGCGGCGATCCTCGGCTTCCAGGAGGCGGGCGGGTTGTAGCGGGTGCGGTGCATGCCGAGCGGGCCGGTGATCTCCTCGCGGAGGAGGGCGTCCAGGGTGCGGCCGGTGATCTTCTCCAGGACGAGCTGGAGCGAGATCAGGTTCAGGTCCGAGTAGAGGTATCTGGTGCCCGGCGGGTTGAGCGGGGCCTCGTTCCAGATGAGTTGGAGCTTCCCCTCGTGGGTGGGCGCGCTGTAGAGCGGGATCCAGGCGCGGAAACCCGAGGTGTGGGTGAGGAGTTGGCGGACCGTGATGTCCTGTTTGCCGCCGCCCGCGAACTCCGGGAGGTACGAGGCGACCGCCTGCTCCAGAGCCAGGGCACCGCGCTCGATCTGCTGGACCGCGAGGATCGACGTGAACAGTTTCGAGACGGAGGCCAGGTCGTAGACGGTGTCCTCGGCCGCCGCGATCTGCTGAGCGGCGGGGAACTCGACGCCGGTGTCGGTCTTCTCGTCGTACGCCGCGTAGCGCACCGCCATGCCGATAGGCCGGTGCAGCGCCACGGTGCCACCGCGCCCGGCGAGGAGCACGGCGCCCGCGTACCAGGGGTGTGCGGGGGAGGGGCCGAGGAACGCCTCGGCGTCGGAGACGAGTTGCCGTAGGTGGTCCGGCAGCAGACCGGCCCGTTCGGCCGATCCGTGCCGCAGGGTGGGCCGCCCGCCGCCGTCGGGCGCTGCGGCCGCCGCGGGCCCCGCGGGAAAGGGGGCGATGGCCAGGGCGCCGCCCAAGGCCAGCGCTCGTCTGCCCAGTTGACGACGGCTCAGCGCGCCACCTGTGCCGTCCACTGTCGAGTCGGTCGTCGAAGGGGTGGTCGGTTCGGTCATCGAGGAGTCTCCCGCCGCGTCGCCTGAAAGTATCTTTCCGGGTTCGCCGTGCGGGTGAAACTTTCCTGTCAGGCCGCTGATGTGTCAACCATGGCAGGCGGCTCCGATGAATCTGACGGAGCATCAGAAAAGGTCTTCCCTCGTCCGGAGGACTGCGGCATCCTGCGGCCATGCAGACGGAGCTGAGCAACAGACTCGGAGTCGAGCACGCCGTCTTCGGCTTCACGCCGTTCCCCGCCGTCGCCGCGGCCATCAGCAGGGCGGGCGGATTCGGCGTGCTCGGCGCGGTCCGCTACACCGCCCCCGAGGACCTGAAACGAGACCTCGACTGGATCGAGGCGAACGTCGACGGCATGCCCTACGGCCTGGACGTCGTCATGCCGGCCAAGAAGGTCGAGGCCACCGGAGGCCGGGCCCTGACCGAGGCCGACATCGAGGCGATGATCCCCGAGGGGCACCGGCGGTTCGTGCGGGACACCTTGGCGAAGTACGGCGTCGCCGACCTCGACGAGGGCGAGGCGTCCGGCTGGCGGATCACGGGCTGGATGGAGCAGGTCGCCCGCGACCAGCTCGACGTCGCCTTCGACTACCCGATCAAACTGCTGGCCAACGCGCTGGGGTCGCCGCCCCTCGACGTCGTCGAGCGCGCCCACGACCGCGGGGTGCTCGTCGCCGCCCTCGCGGGCAGCGCCCGGCACGCGCGCAAGCACGCCGAGGCCGGTATCGACATCGTCGTCGCGCAGGGCTACGAGGCCGGCGGCCACACCGGGGAGATCGCCACGATGGTGCTCACGCCCGAAGTCGTCGACGCCGTGGACCCGTTGCCCGTCCTCGCGGCGGGCGGCATCGGCAGCGGACGGCAGGTGGCCGCCGCGCTCAGCCTCGGCGCCCAGGGCGTGTGGCTCGGCTCCGTATGGCTGACCGTGACCGAGGCCGAGATGCACTCGCGCGCCGTCACGCGGAAGCTGCTCGCCGCGGGATCCGGCGACACCGTCCGCTCGCGCGCGCTGACCGGCAAACCGGCACGGCAACTGCGCACCGAGTGGACCGACGCCTGGGACGACCCGGACGGGCCGGGCACGCTGCCCATGCCGTTGCAGGGACTGCTGGTGGCCGAGGCGCTCTCCCGGATCCAGAAGCACGAGGTCGAACCACTGCTCGGCACCCCGGTGGGCCAGATCGTCGGCCGGATGAACAGTGAACGCGGCGTCCAGGAGGTCTTCGACGACCTGACCCGGGGCTTCGAGCACGCCGTCGACCGGATCAACCGCATCGCGGGAAGGAGCGACCAGTCATGAGCACGGTTGCGAGCACACCGCCGAACGGCTTCTGGGCCCAGGCCGCGGCGGACCCCGGCCGCACGGTCCTCATCACGCCGGAAGGAGAGGAGTGGAGCGCCGGCCGGCTGCACGCCTCGGCCAACCAACTGGTCCACGGACTGCGTGCCGCGGGCCTCACGCGCGGGGACGCCTTCGCGGTCGTCCTGCCCAACGGCGTCGAGTTCTTCGTCGCCTTCCTCGCCGCCTCACAGGCCGGCTTCTATCTCGTCCCCGTCAACCACCACCTGGTCGGCCCCGAGATCGCCTGGATCGTCGGGGACTCGGGCGCCAAGGTGCTCATCGCGCATGAACGGTTCGCGGACCCGGCACGCCAGGCCGCCGACGAGGCCGGGCTCCCGGCCACCCACCGCTACGCCGTCGGACCGGCCGAGGGCTTCAGGCCGTACGCCGAACTCCTGGACGGACAGGCCGAGTCGGTGCCCGAGGGCCGCACCCTCGGCTGGGTCATGAACTACACCTCGGGCACCACGGGCCGCCCACGCGGCATCCGGCGCCCACTGCCCGGCAAGCTCCCCGAGGAGACGTATCTCGGCGGTTTCCTCGGCATCTTCGGCATCAAGCCGTTCGACGAGAACGTGCACCTCGTCTGCTCACCGCTGTACCACACCGCCGTCCTCCAGTTCGCGGGCGCTTCCCTGCACATCGGCCACCGTCTGGTGCTGATGGACAAGTGGACGCCCGAGGAGATGCTCCGGGTCATGGACACCCACGCGTGCACGCACACCCATATGGTGCCGACCCAGTTCCACCGGCTGCTGGCACTCCCCGAGGAGGTGCGGTCCCGCTACGACGTCTCCGCCATGCGGCACGCCATCCACGGGGCGGCTCCGTGCCCGGACCACGTGAAGCGCGCGATGATCGAGTGGTGGGGCGACAGCGTCGAGGAGTACTACGCGGCCAGCGAGGGCGGCGGAGCCTTCGCGACCGCCGAGGACTGGCTGAAGAAGCCGGGCACCGTCGGCAGGGCCTGGCCGATCAGCGAACTCGCCGTCTTCGACGACGACGGCAACAGGCTGCCGCCCGGTGAACTCGGCACCGTCTACATGAAGATGAGCACCGGCGGATTCTCGTACCACAAGGACGAGACCAAGACGAGGAAGAACCGCATCGGCGACTTCTTCACCGTCGGCGACCTCGGTCTCCTCGACGAGGACGGCTACCTCTTCCTGCGCGACCGCAAGATCGACATGATTATCTCGGGCGGCGTCAACATCTACCCGGCCGAGATCGAGGCCGCCCTGCTCACCCACCCCGCCGTCGCGGACGCGGCCGCCTTCGGCATCCCGCACGACGACTGGGGCGAGCAGGTCAAGGCGGTGGTGGAACCCGCCCCCGGACACGAACCGGACGCCGCCCTCGCCACGGCCATCCTCGACCACTGCGAGCGTCAACTCGCGGGCTACAAGCGCCCCAAGAGCGTCGACTTCATCGAGTCGATGCCCCGCGACCCGAACGGCAAGCTCTACAAGCGGCGGCTGCGCGATCCGTACTGGGAGGACCGCGAGCGGGTGGTGTGACTCTGGGCGGATCGGCGGCTGGGCAACGGGGTTGGGGCCCCGCCATTGTGGAGCGGGACCCCAAATCCGTTTCCCGGCAACGGTGTTGTGGCCCAGCCATGATGGAGCGGGACCACAACAGCGTCGTGGGGTGCTTCCCGTGGCGCGCTAGCGGCGTTCGCTCACCCGGACCACCCGCAGTCCTGGCGAGGACAGGATGTCCCTCTCGCAGAAGCGCGACCTCACCCACCGCTCGTCCGAGAACAGCCGCGTCTGGTCGCTGTAGTGCGGCGAGTTCGGGTTCGACGACTGGGAGTACGTCAGGAGCGTGCTCGCCACCGGGCAGTGGCCGCCGTCCCAGCCGACCGCCTGGATGTAGCTGGAGCCGGTGGTGACCTCCGTGTAGGCGCCGGCCGCCGGAGTCCACACCGGCTCGACCTTGTTCCACACCCCGAGGGACTCCGTGCCGCCCGGCACGGCGATGCGCTCGCCGCCGCGCACGACGTACTGGTTCGCACCGAGCCGTCCGCCGAGCGCGACGCCCGCGGCACGCAGTTCGGTCACGGTGTCCGCGAGTGCCCTGGCGAGACCCGGCGCCTCGGTGTTGAGCGTGTTCGGGGTACGCACCGGGTCCGCCGCCGAGAACGGGACCTTCCAGAGCTGCGCGGGCGGCACGATGGCCGTCAGCTTCCGCCAGAAGCGGTCGAAGAGGAGAGCGCCCCGACTGCCGGTGTCCATGGTGCGGTCCCACGCCCTTAGCACCCCGCAGGCCTCGGACACGTCGACCACCGTGCCGTCACTGCCCGTCGCCGTGCCGCCCGGCAGCGCGGCACACGCCCGCGCCGCGTCGTCCGCGACGAGATCACCGGCGGGCACCCGGTTCGCGAACTGCTGCGCCCTGAGGTCCCGTACGGTCAGATCGCCCTTCTCCGCCAGCGCGGCCACGTCCTCGACCGCCCCACGGGTACGCATCGAACGCTGCGTGCCGATCGTGCCGAACACCCGCTCGTACCCGGTCAACGGCTGGTCCGCGTTGGCCAGCCAGGCGCTGTCGTTGGAGTTCTCCGCGTACGGAGCGTCCCTGAGCACCGGCATCCTCGCGGGACCGAAGATGCCCGGCTGCACGGCGTCGGGATCACTGCCGAGCGCGCAGTCGCCGCGCGAGCCGTCGAGGACGGCGACCCCGGACGCGGGATACGTCACCCTGCCCAGCGGTGTCGAGCAGCGCTCGGCCAACTCGTCGGTGATGCGCGGCAGCACCTGCGCCTGGGTGAACAGCGAGTGGCCCCGCGCGTCGGCGGCGATCGTGTTCACCCACGGCAGCCCCTGCGTCCGCCTGAGCGCGGCCAGGACGCCCGCGGTGTCACGGGCCTTGCCGAAGGCGAGCCCGGTGTCCGAGGCGCGCAGGTTGGCGGAGTTCGGGTCGTTGAGCGCGTACGCCGTCGTGGTCGTCCACGGCAGCGGAAGCTGTGCGCCGAGCGAGGTGACGACCGGGCCGTACCGGGTCCACCACTGGGTACGGGTCACCGGCGCACCGTCACCGTCCCGCACGGGGACGGTGACGGTGCGCCGTGTCATCCGCTCCGGCCTGCCGTCCACCAGATACGTCGTCGGATCGGCCGGATCGAGCGTCAGCTGATGGAGGTTGAGGGGGACGCCCGTCGCGACCGTGTGGCTCCAGGCCACCTTCGCGGTGTGGCCGATGGATATCGTGGCGGTGCCGAGCAACGCGCCGCCCTGGACGTTGAGTTCGCCCGGGATCGTCTGCTGCGCCTGCCAGAAGCGGCGGCCGCCCTGCCAGGGGTAGTGCGGATTGCCGAGCAGCAGGCCCCGGCCGTTCGCGGTCGAGGCGCCGCTGAAGGCGACCGCGTTGGATCCCATGTCCGCGGTGTCGAACAGCTCGCGCGCCGCGGCTGCGGTGCTCCTGGCGTCGGGCGCGCCCTTGACACCGGCCGTCGTCGTGGGCGGCTGCGCGGCCGTGATGCCGTCGACGCCGCGGCCCTGGCCGCCGAGCACGGCGAGCGCGAACCCGCGCGCGGCGACGTCCACCTGGGTCACCGGGCGGACCCAGTCGGCCCCACGGCACGCCGGATCCGTGACCCGGTTCTGCGCCAGCCAGGCGTTGTAGCCGGCGGCCCAGCCCCGCATCAGGTCCTCGACGCCACGGCTGGGTCCCCGCGGCGCGGGCTCGGCCAGCAGCTTCTCGACCGTGCGGGCCTCCCGTACGCCGCGGAAGTACAGGTCGCTGGAGAGGTTCCTGGCGGCCGAGGAGAGCGAACCGTCGGGCGCCGCGTCGGGCCCGAAGTAGCGGGACCTCTCACCGCGCAGGGTCACGAATCCGTCGGCCAGCGTGCACACCTGGTCGGCGGCCTGCGCCCAGCCGGTGCCGAAGCCGAGGTTCGCGTAGTCCTTGGCCACGATGTGCGGAATGCCGTACTCGGTGTAGCGGACGACGGCCGAAAGGCCGCCGTGCGAAGGGTGTTGCTGCCGGGGCCGGTTGTCGGCCGCGGCGGCGGGCAGGGTGCCGGCGGCGGTGAGCAGGGCGACGGCCGTGACGACGAGCCGTCTCAGGCGGGTGCGCATCGTGCCTCCCAACATCATTGGGGGAAGGGGCGGTTGAGCGTACCAACGGGTATGCGCGCGGGTGGTGAGTCCGTCCCGGTCTCCGTCCGGTCTTCCACCCCTCTCCGTGCGGTGACTTGACCTCCCCCTTCCGCGGATCGAGGATCACGTGTCATGACGCCTGGACACGGCAGTACGGTTGACGGGGTACTGCGCCGCAGTGCCCGGCGCACTCCGGCACGGCGCGCGGTCGACTACCGCGAGCGCTCCTGGACGTACGCGGAACTCGACGAGGCCGTCTCCCGCGCGGCGACCGTCCTCCTGGACGAGGGGCTGGCCCCGGGCGATCGCGTCGGCGCCTACGGCCACAACTCGGACGCGTACCTGATCGGTTTCCTCGCCTGCGCCCGCGCGGGACTCGTGCACGTGCCGGTCAACCAGAACCTGACGGGCGACGACCTCGCCTACATCGTCGGCCAGTCCGGCAGCTCACTGGTCCTGACCGACCCGGGCCTCGCCGCGCGACTCCCGGACGGCGTACGGACGATGGCGCTGCGGGACGCCGACGACTCGCTGCTCGCACGGCTGGACGCGGCGGTCCCGTACGAGGGTGAGGAGCCGCGCGGCGACACGCTCGTGCAGTTGCTCTACACGTCGGGCACCACCGCGCTCCCCAAGGGCGCGATGATGACGCACCGGGCCCTGGTGCACGAGTACCTCAGCGCGATCACCGCCCTCGACCTGAGCGCCGGGGACCGGCCCGTGCACGCCCTGCCGCTCTACCACTCGGCGCAGATGCACGTGTTCCTGCTGCCCTACCTCGCGGTCGGTGCGACGAACGTCATCCTGGACGCGCCGGACGGGGACCGGATCCTCGACCTGATCGAGTCCGGCCGCGCGGACAGTCTGTTCGCGCCGCCCACCGTGTGGATCGGCCTGTCGAACCGACCCGACTTCGCCGACCGTGACCTGAGCGGGCTGCGCAAGGCGTACTACGGCGCGTCGATCATGCCGGTGCCCGTCCTGGAGCGGCTGCGCGAGCGGCTGCCGAAGCTGGCCTTCTACAACTGCTTCGGCCAGAGCGAGATCGGCCCGCTGGCCACCGTCCTCGGTCCCGACGAGCACAAGGGGCGGATGGACTCCTGCGGCCGGCCGGTCCTGTTCGTGGACGCGAAGGTCGTCGACGAGGACGGCCGTGACGTGCCCGACGGGACGCAGGGTGAAGTCGTCTACCGGTCACCGCAGTTGTGCGAGGGCTACTGGGACAAGCCCGAGGAGACGGCCGAGGCCTTCCGCGACGGCTGGTTCCACTCCGGTGACCTCGCCGTGCGGGACGCCCACGGCTTCTTCACCGTCGTCGACCGGGTCAAGGACGTCATCAACTCCGGTGGTGTACTGGTCGCTTCACGCCAGGTCGAGGATGTCCTCTACACCCACGCCGGGGTCGCCGAGGTGGCGGTGATCGGCCTCCCCGACGAGCGCTGGATCGAGGCCGTCACCGCTGTCGTCGTGCCCAGGGGCGAGGTCACCGACGCCGAACTCCTCGCGCACGCACGGGAGAAGCTCGCCCACTTCAAGGCGCCCAAGCGGGTGCTCTTCGTGGAGGAGCTGCCGCGCAACGCGAGCGGGAAGATCCTCAAGCGGGAGCTGCGGGAGCGGTTCGCCTGAGGGCGGGTCCCGGCGGGTGAGTTACAGCGAACCCGTGGCTGGTGGCTCACCGTCGTGCGTAACTCGTGGGTCGCCGTCGTGCGTGACCCGTAGGTCACCACCGTGCGTGGCGGATTCTCAGTCTGCCGAACCCCATGGCCCCGGAGACACGGATGGTCGGTCCGCCGGGGCGGGTGCGCCGCGGGCTCTGGTAGTGCGAGTCCTTCCACCAGGTGCGCAGACCCTCGATCTCGACGACCGCGTCGCGGGGCACCTTGATCGTCGCCCCGCCGGTGCCGAGTCGCAGCTCTATGTCCAGAACCGGGTGCTCGACGACCGCCCGGGACAGGTCCAGGTACACCCGTCCGAACGCGGACTCGACCTTGAGCGTCCGAGGCACCCGCCAGGCTCCGCGCCGCTTGATGCGTCCGCCCGCGGCGCCGATCGTGACCGTGCTCTCCGCGGGTTTCTCCGGGAGCGAGGCCAGCGCCGACACCAGTTCGCCGCGCGTCCTCGCGGTCAGCACCTGGTGCAGGCGTTCGTCCATCTCCTCGTGGGAGAGGTGCCCTTCGGCGTACCCCTCCTGCACGCGCAGCACGGCCGTGTCGCGGTCGTGTTCGGTGATCCGCGTCGTCGGTCGCTCCGGCAGGAAACTCACCGTTTCACTGTAGTGCCGAGCAGGCCCCGAGTGGCGGGCGGTGCGCCGGGAACGTCAGCCGGCCGCCTTTGTGGCCACCGACCGTGCCCACCGGTAGTCGGCCTTGCCGCTCGGTGACCGCTGGATGGTCTCCGTGATGACGAGCTGACGGGGGATCTTGTAGCCGGCGAGGCGGGAGCGGCAGTGGGTCTGGATGTCGTCCAGGGACGGCTGCTCCGCGCCGCGTCGCAGCTGCACCACCGCCGCCACGTGGTTGCCCCACTTCTCGTCAGGCACCCCGGCGACCAGCGCGTCGTAGACGTCGGGATGGGACTTCAGGGCCTGTTCGACCTCTTCCGGATAGACCTTCTCGCCCCCGGTGTTGATGCACTGGGAGCCGCGGCCGAGGACGGTGACGATGCCCTCCTCGTCGACGGTGGCCATGTCGCCGAGGAGCACCCAGCGTTCGCCGTCCCGCTGGAAGAAGGTCTCGGCGGTTTTCCTCGGGTCGTTGTAGTAGCCGAGGGGCACGTGGCCGCGCTGGGCGATGCGGCCGATCTCGCCCACGGCGATCGGCTCGTGGGTGGCCGGATCGACCACCTGTGTACGGGCGTTGACCCGCACCCGGAAGCCGCGTTCAGGCCCGGAGTCCGCCGTGGCCGTGCCGTTGAAGCCGGACTCCGACGAGCCGAAGTTGTTGAGCAGCATGACGTTCGGGACGAGAGCCTGGAACTGCTCGCGCACCGTCTCCGACATGATCGCGCCCGACGAGGACACGCTGAACAGCGAGGAGCAGTCGGTGCCCTTCATGGGGCCGTTGAGCGCGTCGATCAGTGGCCGCAGCATCGCGTCGCCGACCAGCGACACGCTGGTGACCTGCTCCCGCTCGATCGTCCGCAGCACCTCCTCGGGCGCGAACCTGCGGTGGATCACGATGCGTTGGCCGAAGTTGAAGCCGATGAAGGCCGTGAGTGTGGACGTGCCGTGCATCAGCGGGGGAGTGGGGAAGAAGGTGATCCCCTCGCCTCCCGCGGCGACCCGCTCGGCCAGTTCCTCGGGGCGCCCGACCGGGTCGCCCGTCGGTGCGCCGCCGCCGAGCCCGGAGAAGAACAGGTCCTCCTGGCGCCACATCACGCCCTTGGGCATCCCGGTCGTGCCGCCGGTGTAGATGATGAACTGGTCGTCCGCCGAGCGCCGTTCGAACCCGCGCTCGGCGGAGGCCGCCGCTTCGGCCTCGGTGAAAGGGACGGCGGGCGGCTCGGTGGCGTCCGGTACGGGCTCTCCCACCCGGACGAGATGGCGCAGACCCGGAGTGCGCGGCAGCGCCGCCGTCACCCGCTCGGAGAACTCCGCGTCGAAGACCAGGGCCACCAGATCCGCGTCCTGGTAGAGGTAGGCCAACTCCTCTTCCACATAGCGGTAGTTGACGTTGACGGGTACGACCCGGGCCTTCAGGCAGCCGAGCACGGTCTGCAGGTACTCGATGCCGTTGTAGAGGTGCAGACCGAGGTGTTCCCCGGGGCGGACACCGCAGTCGACCAGGTGGTGCGCGACACGGTTCGCCGCCGCGTCCAGCTGCGCGTACGTCAGCCGTCGCTCCGCGCCCGTACCGGGGTGGTCGATGTACACGAGCGCCTCGCGGTCGGGGACCACGTCGACGACCGACTCGAACAGGTCGGCAAGGTTGTACTCCACCGCTCCTCCTGACCTCGGACGATCGTGACCGCCCAGCGGCTCGCGCCATCGGCTCGACGCCCTCGGCTCGACGGTCATCAGAGCAAAGGCGCCCTCAACTGTGAAGGGCCCGCGCACAAGAAATCTGACTACCTGTCAGAAAACTCTTGTACTGCCATCGCGCCTACTGCAACCTGTTCTCGCATCCGGAACGGCCCGAGACGGGAGGAACCCCATGGGTGGGACGGAACACCTCACCGTGCAGCGCGAAGGCGCCACACTGGTGCTCACGCTCAACAGGCCCGAGGCCAGGAACGCGCTGTCGCTGCCGATGCTGGTCGGCCTGCACGACGGCTGGATCGAGGCCGACGAGGACGACGGGATCCGCTCGATCGTGCTCACCGGCGCGGGCGGTGCCTTCTGCGCCGGGATGGACCTCAAGGCACTTGCCGGAAAGGGCATGGAGGGCCAGGAGCACCGGGACCGGATGAAGGCGGACCCGGATCTGCACTGGAAGGCGATGCTCCGCCACCACCGCCCCCGCAAACCGGTGATCGCCGCCGTCGAAGGGCACTGCGTGGCCGGCGGCACCGAGATCCTCCAGGGCACCGACATCCGGGTCGCCGGCCGGTCCGCCACCTTCGGCCTCTTCGAGGTGCGGCGCGGACTGTTCCCCATCGGCGGCTCCACCGTCCGCCTGCAACGGCAGATCCCGCGCACCCACGCCCTCGAAATGCTGCTCACCGGCCGCCCCTACACGGCGCGGGAAGCCGCCGACATCGGCCTCGTCGGACATGTCGTCCCCGACGGGACCGCCCTCGACAAGGCCCTCGACATCGCCGAACAGATCAACGCCTGCGGCCCGTTGGCCGTCGAGGCCGTCAAGGCGTCCGTGTACGAGACCGCCGAGATGACCGAGACCGACGGACTCGCCGCCGAACTGGCCCGCGGCTGGCCGGTCTTCGACACCGCCGACGCCAAGGAGGGCTCCCGGGCCTTCGCCGAGAAGCGCCCGCCCGTCTACCGGCGCGCCTGACCTCCGTCCACAGGCGCGCCCGGCTCCGCCCCGATGCGCCCGGCCTCCGATCCCGGTGCGCCTGAACTCCGAAGGAGACAGCTGGGATGCCCGAAGTCCTCAAAGCCCCCCTCGTCGTCGAGTTCCCCTTCACCCGCTCGCTCGGCCCCGTCCAGAGCGCCTTCCTCACCGGCCTGCGCGAGCGCGTCGTGCTCGGTGTGCGCACCGGCGACGGCCGGACGCTCGTACCGCCAGTCGAGTACGACCCGGTCACCGCCGAGGAGATTCGCGACCTCGTCGAGGTCGCCCCCACCGGCACCGTCACCACCTGGGCCTGGAACCACGCCCCCCGCCGCGGCCAGCCCCTCGACACCCCCTTCGCCTGGGTCCTGGTCCGGCTGGACGGCGCCGACACCGGCCTCCTGCACGCCCTCGACGCCCCCGGCCCCGACGCCGTGCGCACCGGAATGCGCGTCCGGATCCGCTGGGCCGGGGAACGCTCCGGCGCCATCACGGACATCGCCTGCTTCGAGCCGTACGACGGCGAACCGGGGCCGGGCGTCGCGACCGGGCACGACGGCCGCTTCGAGGACATGGTGACCGGCATCGTCGCCCCCGCCCGCCTCGACTACGTCTACTCGCCCGGCCGTGCCCAGTCGGCCTACATCGGCGCCCTCGCCGACCGCCGCACCGTCGGCGAACGCTGCCCGTCCTGCCACAAGGTGTACGTCCCGCCCCGCGGCGCCTGTCCCACCTGCGGGGTCGCCACCTCGGAGCGGGTGGAAGTGGGCCCCGGCGGCACGGTCACGACGTACTGCATCGTCAACATCAAGGCGAAGAACCTCGACATCGAAGTGCCCTACGTCTACGCGCACATCGCCCTCGACGGGGCCGACCTCGCCCTGCACGGCCGGATCGGCGGCATCCCCTACGACCAGGTGCGGATGGGCCTGCGCGTCGAACCGGTGTGGACGGAAGGCGGCGGCTACCCCGACCACTACCGGCCGACCGGCGAACCGGACGCCGACTACGACACGTACAAGGAGCTGCTGTGACGCGTGAGATCGCCGTGGTCGCCTTCGCGCAGACCGACCACCGGCGCACCAGCGACGAGCACTCCGAGGTGGAGATGCTCATCCCGGTCCTGCACGAAGTCCTCGACCAGACGGGGCTGCGGACCAGCGACATCGGGTTCACCTGCTCCGGCTCCACGGACTACCTCGCGGGCCGCGCCTTCTCCTTCACCATGGCGCTCGACGGGGTCGGGGCCTGGCCGCCGATCTCCGAGTCGCACGTGGAGATGGACGGCGCGTGGGCGCTGTACGAGGCCTGGACGAAGCTGCTTACCGGCGACGCCGACACCGCGCTCGTGTACGGGTACGGCAAGTCCTCGCCCGGCTCCGTACGCGACGTCCTGACCCGGCAGCTCGACCCCTACTACCTGGCCCCGCTGTGGCCCGACTCCGTCGCCCTCGCGGCACTCCAGGCGCGGGCACTCATCGACGCCGGGGAGACCGACGAGCCCGCGCTCGCCGCGGTCGCCACCCGCAGCCGGGCTTCGGCGTCCACCAACTCCCATGCCCAGTTGCGCGGTTCGGTCGCGCAGGGCGACTATCTCGTACGTCCGCTGCGCGTCGGCGACTGCCCGCCCATCGGCGACGGAGCCGCCGCGGTGATCCTCGCGGCGGGGGAGCGGGCCCGCGAACTGTGCGCGCGGCCCGCCTGGATCCGGGGCATCGACCACCGCATCGAACCGCACAGCCTCGGCGTGCGCGACCTGACCGACTCGCCCTCCACCCGCCTCGCCGCCGAACACGCCGGTGCCTTCGAACGCCCGGTGGACACCGCCGAGTTGCACGCCCCGTTCACCTCCCAGGAGGTCGTCCTGCGCAAGGCGCTGCGCCTGGGGGACGAGGTGAACGTCAACCCGTCCGGCGGCGCGCTCGCCGCCAACCCGGTGATGGCGACGGGACTCATCCGTATCGGTGAGGCCGCCGCCCGTATCCACCGTGCCGAGTCCGACCGGGCACTGGCCCACGCCACCTCGGGCCCGTGCCTCCAGCAGAACCTGGTCGCCGTACTCGAAGGGGATACCCGATGAGCAAGGAGCCCGTGGCCGTCGTAGGCATCGGCCAGACCAAGCACGTGGCCGCCCGGCGTGACGTGTCGATCGCCGGACTGGTCCGGGAGGCCGCCCAACGGGCGCTGTCGGACGCCGAGTTGACGTGGGCCGACATCGACGCCGTGGTCATCGGCAAGGCGCCCGACTTCTTCGAGGGCGTGATGATGCCGGAGCTGTATCTCGCCGACGCGCTCGGCGCCGTCGGCAAGCCGATGCTCCGGGTGCACACGGCGGGCTCGGTGGGCGGCTCCACGGCCCTCGTCGCCACCAACCTCATCGCCGGACGCGTCCACGGCACCGTCCTGACCCTGGCCTACGAGAAGCAGTCCGAGTCGAACGCCATGTGGGGCCTGTCGCTGCCGATCCCCTACACCCAGCCGCTGCTGGCCGGTGCGGGCGGCTTCTTCGCGCCGCACGTACGGGCGTACATGCGGCGCACAGGCGCGCCCGACACGGTCGGCTCGCTGGTCGCGTACAAGGACCGGCGCAACGCGCTCAAGAACCCCTACGCGCACCTCCACGAGCACGACATCACCCTGGAGAAGGTCCAGGCCTCGCCCATGCTGTGGGACCCGATCAGGTACTCGGAGACCTGCCCGTCCTCGGACGGCGCGTGCGCGATGGTCCTCACCGGCCGGGCGGGGGCGGCCCGTTCACCCAGGCCGCCCGCGTGGCTGCACGGCGGCGCGATGCGCAGCGAGCCGACGCTCTTCGCGGGCAAGGACTTCGTGTCGCCGCAGGCGGGCAAGGACTGCGCGGCCGACGTGTACCGGCAGGCCGGGATCGCCGACCCGCGCCGGGACATCGACGCCGTCGAGATGTACGTGCCGTTCTCCTGGTACGAGCCGATGTGGCTGGAGAACCTGGGGTTCGCCGAGGAGGGCGAGGGCTGGAAGCTCACCGAGTCCGGGGTGACGGAGCTCGACGGGGACCTGCCCGTCAACATGTCGGGCGGGGTGCTCTCCACCAATCCGATCGGCGCCTCCGGAATGATCCGGTTCGCCGAGGCGGCGCTCCAGGTGCGCGGGCAGGCGGGAGATCACCAGGTCGACGGGGCACGCAGGGTGCTGGGGCACGCGTACGGCGGCGGATCCCAGTTCTTCTCGATGTGGCTGGTCGGGGCCGCGCCGCCCGCCTCCTGAAACCGTCCCCCTCACGTGGCCTGTCCGCCGCCCGAACCGATCGCTAGGCTGGCCGCGGACGACGAACCGGGAGGAGCACGGACGTGGCCGAAAGCACCATTGAGCAGCACCCGTTCGCGGGCTGGGACAAGCCGGAGCTTGACCTCAGCAGGGCCGAGTGGCATTCGAGCAGCCGAGGACGGGGAGACGTCCAGATCGCCTTCGTCGAGGGCTTCATCGCGATGCGCAACAGCGGTCGGCCCGAAAGCCCTTCCCTGATCTTCACGCCGGCGGAGTGGGGCGCGTTCGTGTCGGGGGCGCGGGAGGGCGAGTTCGACCTGACCTGAGCCGACCTGAGCCGACGCCGTACGGGATGGGTCCGCCGCGCCGGCGGATCCTCCCTCCCGCGCCGCCCGTCGGCGCCCGGCCCGCTTCCGGGCCGCGGCGACGTCCGGCGCGCTCCCCGTCGCCCTGCCGGAACCCCATGAGCGCGGGGCGCGAGTGAGCGGAGTGACCAGCCGGGTGCCACCGGGTCCGGCTCCGCCTCCGGTCGGTCCAGGGACTCCCTGAACTAGAAGTCGTCCACCCACACCACGATCCCCGTCCACCCCGACAGGACGGCGGCGGCGCCCGCCCGGATCGCGGCGGCGCAGCGTGCCGCGGTGAATGACGCGGGGTCGTAGGTCGAGGACATCCCGAGTCCCTCGCCGCGGAAGGAGGCTCCGGACCAGTCGACCGCGGTCACGTTGTGGGTGGGCTCCGCCAACTCCGCTCCCACCACCAGGAACTGCTGGGAGAGATGGTTCGGGGTGACCGTCGCCAGCGCGTCGATCAGGTCGTTGCCCGCGCTGACGACGAGGTCCGGCCGCATGCCGATCGCCCTGTCGGCGGCGGGGATCATGTCGGCGGCGTCGGACACGGTGACCGTGCGCAGGTCGACCCGCTCGTGGTCGGCCCATTCCCGTACCGCGGTCACGAGGGTTTTCGTCGGCCGGTCGTCGCCCGCGGTCAGCAGGACGACCCGCAGACCGTCCGAGGGCCGTACCGCGGACCACGAGCCGGGCCGCGGGGTGATGGTCGCCTCCGGCGCAGGCGAGGCGGACGGGGCGACGAAGCCGCGGCCCAGGTCGCCGACGGCGGAGGGCTTCGGGTGGGGCTGTGACCAGTCGTCACCGTGGCCGCAGCCGGTGACGAGAGCGGCGGCCGCGATCAGGGCGGCGGCGGCCGGGAGCGGGCGGCGCAAGACGATCGTCCTCCGTGACACGGCCCGCCGCCGGCACGGTGTGGCGTCGGCGGCGGGCTCGCGGAAGTGGCTGGTGAGGCTGGTGCGGGGGGTGGTGTGCCCACCATCCTGCGCTCCCGCTTTCGGACATCTCCAGCCACGCGGCCCCGATCGAACGTTTGTTTTCACATGGTTCGCCGAACGGCCGACTCCGGTTCACCCCGGACCAGCACGGTGCTCGGGCAACCACAAGGAGCCCCATGTCACACCCTGTTCGCCGCCCGCTGGCCGTTCTCGCCGCGGCGGTGTTCGTCGTCCTGCTCGGCCTCGCCCAGCCCGCTTCCGCCCACGGCTTCACCTCGACCGTGTACGTACACGTCGCCGACGGCGGTGAGGGCCGGCTGCGCACCGAGCTCAAACTCGAGTACGACCTTCTCGTCGTGTCCGCCGCCGACGCCGGACACGACGACCCCCTCTTCCGCGCCGGAACCGAGGCGTTCGCCGCCGGGGACGCGGACGCCGAGGCCGCCGCCCTCAACTCCCACCGCGCGACGGCCGTCGACTACGTCACCCGGCGCTTCACGGTCACCACCGACGAGGGTGCGTGCAGGGCCGACCAGGCAGGTGATTTCCGGATGGGCCGCGAAGAGGGCGTGCCCTACGCCCTGCTGACCCTCGACTGGACCTGCGCGGCACACGGCGACGCGGACCACGAGATCCGCAGCGGACTCTTCCCCGACGCCGAGGAGTACGTCAAAGGCAGCAAGACCATCGTCACGTACGCGGTCGACGGGCACAGCGGCAGCGCCGCCCTCGACGCCGCGCACCCGTCGTTCTCCCTCGGCCAGGCCTGGACCGAGCGTTTCTGGGAGTTCTTCCGCCTCGGCGCGGAACACCTGCTGACCGGCGTCGACCACATCCTGTTCCTGCTCGCGCTCATCGCCGGTTCACGCCGGCCGCGCGAAATCGTCCTGGCGGCCACCAGTTTCACGCTGGCCCACTCGGTGACGTTCCTGCTCGCCGCCCTCGGCGTGGTGGACGTACCGGAACGCGTCGTGGAACCGGTCATCGCGCTCTCCATCGCCGTCGTCGCAGGATGGCACCTGTGGCGCATCCGCCGACGCGGCGTCCACGTCACCGACCTGGCGGTCCCCGAGGGCGGTCACTTCGCGCTGGACCGTGCCGGATGGACGCGCCTTGGGGTCGTCTTCTGCTTCGGGCTGGTCCACGGTCTGGGCTTCGCCGGCGCTCTGGGCATCGACGCGGCATGGTCGTGGACCCTGCTGTGGTCCCTGCTCGTCTTCAACGTCGGTATCGAAACGGTGCAGTTGGCCATCATCGCCCTGGTGTTTCCGCTGTTGCTTTTGCTGAGGCGCCGGTCCCGCAGGGCGGGCCTGTGGGCGACCGGCACGATCTGCGCGGGCGTCGCCGCCATGGGGCTGGTCTGGTTCGTGCAGCGCGCGTTCGGGCTGTGAGCGACCCGGCACGTCCGTGATGTTCAGCAGACCCCGAGCTCGCATTTATGCGGGGTTTACCTCGCACCGAAAGCTTGACGATCTCCATTGCACGCACACACCGTGTGCACAGAAGAAACGACACGTCATGAGAACAAAGCTCTTCGCACCCGTCGACAGACGGGTGCGACGCCGCGTGGGCAGTACCGCCGTCGCGGCATCCGTGGGCCTGGTCCTGGCCTTCGGCGGCGGACTGGCGTCCCCCGCGGTCGCCGCCGATTCCGCGACCCTCACCGGCATCATCCTCGGTGTCGGTGCCAACGAGACCCAGCGCACCGTCAGCTGGTACTCCTCCGCCGACACCGCCCAGAAGATCCAGGTCGCCCCGACCGGGCAGCTGAACGCCGGCGAATTCCCCTCCGACGCGGCCACGTTCGACGCCCTGGGCGGCGCCAACATCGCCACCAGCGGCGGCTACAACCGCCACGCCACCATCACCGGCCTCAAGGAGAACACCGCGTACTCCTACCGCGTCGGCAGCGAGGGCAACTGGTCGACCGCGTACTCGTTCAGGACGCAGGACTTCGAGGGCGAGTACGACTTCCTCTTCCTGGGCGACCCGCAGATCGGCTCGTCCGGAGACGTCGCGAAGGACCAGGCCGGCTGGCAGGACACCCTCGACGTCGCCACCCGGGCGAACCAGGACGCCGAACTCCTCGTCTCCGGCGGCGACCAGGTCGAGACCGCGAACAACGAGTCCCAGTGGAACGCGTTCCTCGCCCCCGACCAGCTCCGCCAAATCCCCTTCGCCGCCACCATCGGCAACCACGACGTCGGCGGCAAGGCGTACGAGCAGCACTTCTCCACGCCGAACACGGACCGCTCGGGCGCGTACTACTCGAACGGCAACCCGGCCTCCAACACGTCCGGCGGCGACTACTGGTACATCTACAAGGATGTGCTGTTCATCGACCTCAACAGCAACAGCTACACCAGCTCGCAGGGTGGCGGCGGCGACGAGGCGCACACCAAGTACGTCACGGACGTCATCAACCAGCACGGCTCCGAAGCCAAGTGGAAGGTGCTCGTCTACCACCACTCGATCTACTCCCCGGCGTCCCACGCCAAGGACGGCGACAACAAGACGCGCCGCGTGGACTTCCCGACAACGTTTTCCAAGCTGGGCGTCGACATCGTCCTCCAGGGACACGACCACAGCTACTCCCGCAGCTACCTCATCAAGAACGGTGAGAAGGCCGACAAGGACGAGCAGCCCGGCGCGGCCGACGTCTACCCCGGTCCCGGCGGCGTCCTGTACGTCACCGCCAACTCCGCCTCGGGCTCGAAGTACTACGACATCACCAAGCCCGACAGCAGTGGTACGAGCGGTGCGGGCAACGGCGCCGACCCGCTGAACCCGGACAGCTACTGGTACAACTCGGTGCAGAACCAGGAGCACGTCCGCAGTTACGTCAAGGTGCAGGTGCGCGACGAGAAGCTCGTCGTGGAGAACATCCGCAGCGGCACCTGCACGGCACCCAACTCCGAGGTCGAGCACGGCGACTGGTGCAACAACACCACCGCCGACCAGCCCGTCGGCTCCGTGGTCGACAAGGTCAGCGTCCACCCGTACAACGGTGACGGCCAGTCCCTCCAGGTCAACGTGCCCGCCCCGGCGCCGGGTGAGTTCGGCTGGACCATCGACGGCTACAACGGCCTGGTGGACCTCGGTACCGCCAAGGAGCAGGACGGCGACCACTTCACCGCCACCGGCAAGATCAACCCGATCCTCGTCACGGACTCCCGCCGCTCGCTCTCCCCGTGGTCGGTGTCGGCCAACGTGAGCGACTTCAAGGACGCGGACAAGACGTTCCCCGGCTCCTACCTGGGCTGGACGCCGTACGTCCTCGACCAGGGCGCCGGCGCCCAGGCCGGTGCCTCCGTGGCCTCGGGCTACGACGACCAGGGCAAGGGCCTGTCCGTCTCGCGCGGCCTCAGCTCCGCCGAGCAGGGCCACGCCCGCGGCGAGGCCAGGCTGGGCGCGGACCTGGATCTCAAGATCCCGGACTCCGTCCAGAAGGGCGGCTACCGAGCCACCCTCACCATCACCGCACTGAGCAGCTGACCCAACCCGCTCCACCCGCGGGGCAGGCGGGCGGTCAGTCGCCGCCCGCCTGCCCCGCCCCTTCCAGGAGAGCCCCACGATGCGCATATCCCCGTCACGCCGCCGTACCGTCCCCGGCCCGGTGCTTTCCGTCGTCCTGGCGCTGCTGGCGGCCCTCGCGTTCGCCGGCGCGTCCGCCGGCCCGGCCCGGGCGGCCGACGGCGACGTGACCTGGACGGTCCGCACCGCCGCGAACGGGTACGGGGACGGCCGGTCCAGCTTCAGTTACGGCGTCAACCCCGGCAGCCAGGTCAAGGACGCCATGGTCGTCGCCAACCACAGCGCAAGTCCGCTCCGCCTCGCCCTCTACGCCGCCGACGGCTACACCACGGAGAAGGGCCAACTCGACCTCCTCACACAGGAGAAGAAGTCCGTCGGCATCGGCGCCTGGGTCCGCGCCACCGAGGAGAGCGTCCGGATCGCCCCCGGCAAGACGGCCGAGATCCCCTTCACCGTCACGGTTCCGCGCGACGCCACCCCCGGCGACTACGTCGGCGGCATCCTCACGTCACTCAAGCAGTCCGACGACACCGAGGGCATCGCCGTCGACCGGCGTCTCGGCATCCGGATCAAACTGCGCGTCAGCGGCGCCCTGAAGCCCGCACTCGCCATCGAGAACCTGCACGTCGACTACCACGGCACCGCCAACCCCTTCGGCCAGGGCGACGCCACCGTCACCTACACGCTCCACAACACCGGCAACGCCCTGCTCTCCGGAGACCAGAACGTCACCCTCACCGGCCCCTTCGGAACCCTGAGCACCCAGGCCGCCCGCATCGCCGCCCCACCGGAGCTGCTCCCCGGCGAGCGCTGGAAGGTCGTGGTCCCCGTGGACGACGTCACGCCCGCCGTCCGCCTCACCGCCGAGGCCACCGTCACCCCGGCCATCACCGACGCCGCGGGCTCGACCAGCTCGCTCAAGCCCGTCCGGGCAACCACCACGGGATGGGCCGTGCCCTGGACCCTCGTACTGCTGGTCGTCCTCCTGCTCGCCGCGGCCGCGGCCGGGTACTTCCTCCGCCGCCGCGACCGTGCCCGCCGCAAGCGGCGCGAGGACGCCCGCGTCCGCGACGCCGTCGAGCAGGCTCTGCGGGTCCGCGCCGAGCAGCGCGCCTGAGACCGCACTTCCCGCCTGCCGACGGCGTGTTCAGCCGCCGATCGCCCGCGCGGCCCGCATCCGATCCGTCCGGGGCGGGTCGGCGGGCAGCGGCAGATCGGCCTCCGGCGCGGGGAGGGCGTAGAGGGCGTACAGACGGCGGCGGATCGCCTCCGCCGGGTACTGGTCGCCGTAGACGGCGTTCTTGAAGATCACACCTTCCAGGACGCTGCGGAGCAGGACCTCCTCGACGGCGGGTTCCTCGGCCCCGCGCGCGGCGAACAGCGCGCGCAGTCCGTCCTCCAGCGCCACCACCCGCTCCTCCTTGCGCGCCTCCGCCGCCGCGAACAAGGGGTGGGTCGCCGGGTTGATCACCAGGCTGAGCGTGATCCGCTGCACCGGAACGGTG
Source organism: Streptomyces sp. NPDC088747 (assembly GCF_044751025.1). NCBI lineage: Bacteria > Bacillati > Actinomycetota > Actinomycetes > Kitasatosporales > Streptomycetaceae > Streptomyces > Streptomyces sp. NPDC088747. Next base: position 144,718 of record NZ_JBIVKZ010000021.1, on the reverse strand, counting down.
ACGGCGGCCATGACCAGAACCCCGTCGATCATCGCGGCCAGCCGCTCGTCCGGCGTGCCGGTCACCTCCACGAGCGCGGAGACCCCGTCCAGGTAGCGGTCGAGCAGCTCGTCCACCAAATTCTGCTTGCCGGGGAAGTAGTACGTGAGCAGGCCGCGCGAGACGCCGGCCCGCGTGGTGATCTCCGAGATGGTGGCGTCGTGGTAGCCCTTCTCGGCGAAGACCTCCAGGGCCGCCGCGAGGATCCTCTCCCGCGACTGTGCCCTCAACTCCTCGTTGGCCTCCGCCGACCGTGGCGACACGTGCCACCCCATTCCCGCTCGTCCCTGGTCACGCCGCGCTGGTGCCGCCCGGCACGGACCATTGTCGCCGCTTCGCTCCAGCACATCGCCACCGGCTGTGCGGCCGGTCGAACTCGCCATGGTTGAGGGGCAGATGAACTTGGGGGTTTTGGTTGGCTAGCTGTACAGTCAACGCGAGTTCCGCGAGTTCAGGGCGCGGACCTCCCAGACGGATTTCACGTACACGAATGGGGAGCGCGCACAGTGGTGAGCAAGGAACAGCTCAAGGCGGAGATCCACGCGGCGTTCGACGCCGCCGTGCCCGACGGCGCGGGCTACACCAAGGTCTACGCCTCGGACATCAAGGAGCGGAACTTCATCGTCTACCGCAGCACCACAGTCCTCAACTACGCCGTGGGCTTCAGACCGGGCAGTACGGAACTCGTCATAGTCCCGGTCGACGAGGACAACGGCCGGGTCACCGCCGGCGCCCCGGTCACCATCACCGACACGAACCGCGGTGCCACGAAGAAGCGCGACCTCCAGGGCCGCTTCCACGTCTCGACGACGGAAGGCCAGAAGTTCCGCCTGTCCGTGATTCCGTCGGTCCCGAAGATCACCGCGGGCTTCTACCAGCTGCCGGTCGACCAGAAGGCCGAGTACGAGGCCTTCCAAGAGGTCAAGGGCCTCATCTGCGCCTAGGAAACTCCGAGTCGAGGTCCGGCCGGGATCGCCGAGGAGCCGCACACCGGCGAGCGGACCGTCGTACGACCGCTCTCGGCGGTCTGTCGGAAGGCGGGCGCCGAGCGTGCGGGGCTCGGCGCCGCACCGGGGAACGGACAGCCCGATAGATGGGGGGAGCAGCCATCTCCGAGGGCGTTCACGGGGGCGCCCCCGGGGCCCGGTTCACCGCCGTGCACGTACCATTGCGGCATGTCCTTCCTCCGCCGCCGCAGCGCCACCCCCGCCGGGCCCGACTTCGATGTCCTGGCCATGGACCCGGGCGACTGGCCGGGCAATCTCGGCGCGGGCCTGCTGCCCGCTCCCGATGGCAGCTGCCAGGGCGTCTTCCTGCGCTACGACCTGTTCGGCGGCCGGGGTCCCGCGATGATCATCGGCAATCTGCCGGAGGGCTCCCCGGCCCGTGACGTCGCCGAGGGAGAGGTTCCCTTCGAGGTGGCGCAGCTGCTCCTCGCGCTGGAGAACGACGAGGAGGTCACCGTCGTGGGCACCGAGGACATGCCGGTCATGCAGGGTGACAACCTTCTGATCGTGCGCCGTCTCAAGCTCTCCGAGACCCGCATCTCCTGTGTGCAGTTCGACCGCAGCGACAAGGTGCTGGTCACCATCGCCGCCTGGGACCGCCCGATCACCGACGACCTGTACGCGCTGCTCAAGCCGCTGCCGGCGGAGCTGTTCCAGCAGGGCTGAGCACCGCCGCGGACGTCCCGTCGTGAGCGTCCCGTCGTGGGCGTGGGGCCGGCCCGGACCGGCCCCACCGTCACCACACACCCACTACGGAGCCGACGGCAGCACCCGTACGTCGGCGGCCCGCACGAACGCCACCCGGTGGCCGAACTGGATCTCGTAGTACATGTCCTTGCCGGTCACGACCTTGTGCGCCGTGGTGTCGAACGTGGGCGCGAAGTAGTACTGGCCCGGCACCCTGTCACCCGCCGCGTACTCCTGGCCCGCGAGCAGCTTGTACGACAGAGGTGAGACCGTCTGAACGGGTACGCCCGCCGGGTACGCCTCCTTCTCCGGGTAGGCGCGACCGTAGACGGGAATGTCCGTACGCCCCGGCGCGGGCGTGACCACGAGCCCGGACGCACTCACCGCCGTCGGCTGCATCCGCGGGTTCTTGAACCAGGCCTTCTGGCCCAGGTACCAGATGGCCGTCCAGTCGCCGTCACGGTCCGCCACCGCGTACCGCTGCCCGGTGGAGACCCGTGAACCGATGTCGTTCACGTCGGTCGTCGAGCCGCTGCCGTCCGGCCGCAGACCGATGTCCTTGATCAGGGGCGAGTTCTCGTCGGCGGCGCTGTACAGCCGTACCTCGCTGGAACCGTGCACGGCGCAGGGCTCACCCTTGGTGACACAGCCCGTGTAGGCGGGCCGGTTCGCGGCGAAGTCCGGGAGCACGGTCACCAGACCGCCGCCGGCCTTCGGCGTGGCGCGGAAGGGCCGGCCGAGCAGCTCGAAGTAGTGCTGCCAGTCCCAGTACGGGCCCGGGTCCGTGTGCATTCCGGGGATGGTCGCGGTCGTCGTGCCCGGGACGTTGTCGTGCCCGAGGATGTGCTGGCGGTCCAGCGGAACGCCGTACTTCTTGGCGAGGTAGGACACCAGCCGTGCCGAGGAGCGGTACATGGCCTCCGAGTACCACGCGTCCGGCGAGGCGAGGAATCCCTCGTGCTCCAGGCCGACCGACTTGGCGTTGATGTACCAGTTGCCCGCGTGCCAGGCCACGTCCTTGGCCTTCACGTGCTGGGCGATGTGACCGTCGGTCGAGCGGAGGCTGTAGTTCCACGACACGTAGGTCGGGTCCTGGACCATGTTCAGGACACCGTCCCAGACGCCCTCCGTGTCATGGATGACGATGTACTTGATGCTCTGCGAGGCGGGCCGGTTCCCGAGGTCGTGGTTTCCGTAGTCGCCCTCGCCGAACTCCTCGTACGGCGCCGGGATCCACTCGCAGGACACGGTCGTAGGACACTCCGTGCCCGCCGCGTTCGCCGTACGCAGACCCGCTCGCCCGAGCGAGGCGGTGTCGGGGCTCAGCGCGGGCTGAGCCGCCAGCCGGACCCGCTGACCCGCGTCCGTGGTGCGCTGTTCGCCGCCGCGGATCACGTCGTAGACGTCATCGGCGTACGTCGCCGCCGTCGCGCTGTCGTCCGCGCCCGAGAAGCGGGCCACCGCCGCGTACCAGTCCGCGGCGTCCGCGCTGAGCGGTTCGCCGAGGTCGCGTTGCGCGTCGGCGAGGAGCGCGGCGCCGCCCGCCACGTTCGCCGCCGCGTCCGTACGCAGCCGGTCCGCGGGGAGACCGGTGAGTTCGGCCGCCTTCGTCAAGGTCTTGAGGCGGGCGGGGAGTTCGGAGTTCTCCGGCACCGACGCGGTGGTGTGCAGAGCCGCGCGCGAACTGTCGCCGCGCGCGTCCTCCGTGCCCTCGCTGTGGTGCGGGGCCCCGGCGATCGCCGTACGCGCGTCGGTCAGGTGCATCGGGCCGTACCCGCCGGTGACGCTCGGCGCTCCGCCGTGCGTGTCCCAGCGGGACTGGAGGTAGGAGACGGCCAGCAGCACGCTCCGCGGCACGTGGTACCGGTCGGCGGCACGGGTGAAGGCGCCCTGCAACTGGGTCGAGCCGGCGGGCGCGGCGCTGTCGGCGGGGGCCGCGCCGAGCAGCGGCAGCAGCAGCGCCGCCGAGGCGATGGTGCCCGCGGTCCTGCGCGCGCGTCTGTGCCCTGTGGTGGTCCTGAGGTCGGTGGCGGGTCCTCGCAAAGCAGCCTCCTGGGACGGTCGAGCGCGGTGGGTCGGGCGGGGTTGAACGTTCGTCAGTGCTATCGGGTCCCCGACGATCCGTCAATCATGCCCAGGCGCAGGTGATTTCCCATGTCAGCGAGGGTCACACGGGTTTCGTGGCGAACGCCCCTCCGGCCTGCGCCGCGTCAGTGGAGTGGACCATTGGGCCGGATGGTGGGTGGGGGTTCGGGGTGGTGGGTGGGTGTGCTGGGGGTGCGGGTGCGGGTGCGGGTGCGGCGGAGGGTGGTGTGTGGGTGTGCCGTGGAGGCTGGCGGATGTGACGAGGGCTGGTGCGTGGGTGCGGCGCCGGCCTGGGTCTGTCCGTCGTCCACGTGGGCGGCGGGCGGGCGTGGCGGAGGCTGGGTCCGTGGACGTGCTCTGGGCGGCGGGCCGGACGTGGCGGAGGCCGGGTCGAGGGCCCGCTCCGGACGGCGGCCGGGCGTGACGCGGGCCGGGCCGCGGGTGTGCGCTGGACGGCGCTGGATGTGACGGAGGCTGGTCCGTGGGTGTGCTGTGGAGGGCGGTCGGGCGTGGTGGGTTGGTGTGCCGTGGGCGGCGGGCCGGATGTGGCCGAGGCTGGACCGAGGGCCTGCCCCGGACGGCGGCCGGGCGTGACGTGGGCCGGGCCGTGGGTGTGCTCTGGGCGGCGCGGGTGTGACGGAGGCTGGTGTGTGGGTGTGCCGTGGGCGGCGGGCCGGACCTGGCGGAGGCCGGGTTGAGGGCCCGCTCCGGGCGGCGGCCGGGGGTGACGATGGTCGGGCCGTGGGCCTGTCCGTGTGCGGCGGCGGCGGGCGGGCGTGGCGGAGGCCGGTTCGTGGGCCTGCCCCGGATGGCGGCCGGGCGTGGCGGTGGCCGGGCCGGACCTGGGGGAGGCCGCGTTGAGGGCCCGCTCCGGACGGGGCCGGGCGTGACGATGGTCGGGCCGTGGGCCTGTCCGTGTGCGGCGGCGGGCGGGCGTGGCGATGGCCGGGCCGGACCTGGCGGGGGCCGGTGTCTAGGGCTCGTTCTGGACGGCGGATCGGCATGACGTAGGTCCGCGGGGTGCCCCCTGGTGAGGGCGCGACCGCGGACCTGCGTCCCCGTCAGCGAGTGCCGACCGCCGCTCGGACGGCCTTGCGGGCCATCTGGCAGTCGTCGTGCAGCCGCCTCAGCAGCAACCGCTGTTCCTCGCCGGACGGTGCGGCACCCGGGTGGGCGGGGCCCGGTGCCGCCGGGGTCGCGTCGTGCAGCGAACGCTGCACGGCCGTCTCGTAGGTACGGATCTCCCGGGTGAGTACGAGCATCAGGTTCACCAGGAAGGCGTCTCGTGCCGCGGGCCCCGCCGACTGCGCGAGCTGACTGATCTGCCGCCGCGCCACCGGAGCGTCACCGAGGACGGCCCACAGGGTCGCGAGGTCGTACCCCGGCAGATACCAGCCCGCGTGCTCCCAGTCCACCAGCACTGGACCGGCCGGTGAGAGAAGGATGTTCGACAGGAGGGCGTCGCCGTGGCAGAACTGCCCCATGCCCTGGCGGCCCGAGGAGGCGGCGATGCCGTGCACGAGCTTCTGGAGGTCGCCCATGTCCCGGTCCGTGAGCAGACCCAGTTCGTGGAAGCGGGAGATGCGTTCCGCGTAGTCCAGCGGAGCGTTGAACGTGCCCACCGGCGGCCGCCACGCGTTCAGCCGGCAGATCGCGCCCAGCGCCGCCCGGATGTCCGCCCGGGGCGGGGCCTCGACCGGATGCCGCTGGAGCGCGGCCACCCGGCCGGGCATCCGCTCGATCACCAGCGTGCAGTTGTCCGGGTCCGCCGCGATCAGCCGGGGCACCCGCACGGGCGGGCGGTGCCGGACGAACGAGCGGTAGGCAGCTATTTCGTGCCGGACCCGCTCCGCCCACACGGGGGAGAGATCCAGTAAACACTTCGCGACGGCCGTGCTGCGTCCGGTCGTGCCGACCAGGAGCACGGAGCGTCCGCTGCGGCGCAGTACCTGCACCGGAGCGAACTCCGGACAGATCCGGTGCACCGACGCGAGCGCCGTACGCAGCTGCGCGCCCTGAGGGCCGGACAAGTCGAGTCTCCCGCTGAGCGGTTGGGTGCCGAGCCCCGGGACGCGCCGCGACCTGCCGGCGCCGAGCACGGGGCCCGCCGCCGGACGCGCGGGGTCGAGGTAGGGGCCGCTGCCCGCCGGGCGGGGGTGCAGCGACCGGGGCGGGGCGGACACGGAGGACGATGCTGTGTACATGGGCGAAACAGATCCCTTCGTGTGCCTGCAAGATGCCGCGCCGCCCGTCCCGGCCGCCCTGGTGCACCCTGGGGAATGTCCTGGGGCGACCGGGTCGGGGTGGCGCTTTCCTACCTGACACCGGACGCCCAGTGGCACACCATCTGGCGCACCCTGGCGAACCCTGGCGAATAGTCGCTCAGCAACTGACAGGCGGTTACTGTCAACTCAGCCGAGAACCTGGGGGCTTGACGTGAACGGACAACCCAACGCTCGTCTGTCGGACCTGTTCGGCCTGGCCGGCTGGTCCAAGGGCGAACTCGCGAGACTGGTCAACCGGCAGGCGGCGGCCATGGGCCACCCCCAGTTGGCGACCGACACCTCACGGGTGCGGCGGTGGATCGACACGGGAGAGATCCCGCGCGATCCGGTGCCACGGGTGCTGGCGGCTCTGTTCACCGAGCGTCTCGGCCGTGTCGTGACCATCGAGGATCTCGGTCTGGTCCGGCACGGGCGCGTGGGGAAGAGGCAGAGCGGCGGGAGTGTGGAACATCCCGACGGCATGCCGTGGGCGCCCGAGCGGACTGCCGCGGTCCTCACCGAATTCACGGGAATGGACCTCATGCTCAACCGACGCGGCTTGGTGGGCGCGGGTGCCGCGCTTGCCGCGGGCTCCGCACTCAATTCAGCCATGCACGAGTGGCTGCAGACCGATCCGGCCCTCGCGGCCGACGCCCCCGAACTCGACGATCCCCTGCACGCCGACCCCGCCGGGTTCGACCGCTACGAGGCCGCCCCCATCGGGTCGCAGGAGATCGAGGAACTGGAGCGCTCGGTCGAGGTCTTCCGCGCCTGGGACGCGGCCCGCGGTGGCGGGCTGCAACGCAAGGCCGTGGTGGGCCAGCTCAACGAGGTGGGAGGCATGCTCTCCTACCGGCACCCCGACCATCTGCAACGGCGCCTGTGGGGCGTCGCCGCCAATCTCGCCGTTCTGGCGGGCTGGATGTCGCACGACATCGGCCTGGAGCCCACGGCACAGAAGTACTTCGTCATCGCCGCCCACGCGGCCCGCGAGGGCGGCGACCGGCCGCGCGCCGGGGAGGCGCTCTCGCGGGCGGCTCGCCAGATGGTGCACCTGGGCCGGCCCGACGACGCGCTCGACCTGATGAAGCTGGCCAAGTCCGGTTCCGGCGAGGAGGTGCTGCCCCGCACCCGGGCCATGCTCTACACCATCGAGGCCTGGGCGCAGGCATCCATGGGCAAGGGCCAGGCCATGCGGCGCACCCTCGGCGAGGCGGAGGACCTGTTCGTCTCCGACCGGGGCGACGTGTCTCCGCCGAGCTGGATGCAGATGTTCGACGAGGCCGACATGCACGGTATGCAGGCCCTCGCCTACCGCACACTCGCCGATCACGAGCCGGCCGCGGCGGCCACCGCGCAGCGCCACGCGAAGGAGGCGCTCAAGCTGCGCGGGACGGGCCGGGAGAGGTCACAGATCTTCGACCACATCTCCCTGGCGTCCGCCTGTTTCATCGCCGACGACCCCGAACAGGCCGACCGGTACGCGCGGCTCGCCCTGACGTCGATGGGAACCAACTCCTCCCACCGCACCTGGGACCGGCTGCGCGAGATGTACCGGCTCACCGGGCAGTACTCCAGCTACCCGAAGATCCACGAGCTGCGTGAGCAGATCGAACTCGCGCTTCCCAAGGGGACGTTCAAGCCGAAGGGTGGCAACAGCGCGCGGGCGTAGGCCCTTCAGGGGAGACCCGGTGAGGTGACCGGATCTCAGAGAGGTATTCAGGGGCAGTCCCGGGTCTTCAGTGCTTCAGGGGGCGACCCTGGCCACGAGCACGCAGGCGTCGTCCTCGCGCTCGGCCTCGCCGAACTCCTCGACAACCGTCCGTACACAGTCCTGGGCCGTGCGCGCCCCGCCGAAGCGCGGGGCCAGGTCGAGCAGCCTCGGCACGGCCGCCGTTCCCCCGGGGACCAGGCCGTCCGTGTGCAGGAGCAGCAGGTCGCCGTCTTCGAGGGTCTCCTCGGCCTGCCCGTAGACGGCACCCGAGGTCGCGCCGAGCAGTACGCCTGCCGGTGCGGCGAGCGTGCGCCCCGTCCCGCTGCGGAACAGCAGCGGGGCGGGGTGTCCTGCCTGTGCCCAGGTGAGGGTGCGGGTCTCGGGCCGGTAGCGGCAGCAGACGGTGCTGCCCAGCGCCGGCTGGACGGACGCGTCGAGCAACTGGTTGAGCCAGGAGAGGAGTTGGCCCGGCTGGGTGCCGGTCACGGCCATCCCGCGCAGGGCGCCGATCAGCATGGCCATGCCCGAGGTGACGGACACGCCGTGGCCTGTGAGGTCGCCGACGCTCAACAGCGTCTCGCCGTCGGGCAGTTCCAGCGCGTCGTACCAGTCACCGCCGACCAGCGCGCGGCTCGACGACGGCAGGTAGTGGGCGGCGAGGTCGAGAGTCTCCGGACCCCGCTGCGGGAACCGCAGCGAGCCGCGCCACGGCGGGAGGACCGCTTCCTGCAGCTCCACCGCCAGCCGGTGCTCGGTCTGCGCGATGTGCCGCTGGCGCTGGAGCGTGTCACGGGACTCGCGCACCGTCCGCTGGCTGCGGCGCAGTTCGCTGACGTCGCGCAGTACGGCCCACATGGAGACGGTGCTGCCGCCGGCGTCGAGCACGGGCTCGCCCATCATGTGCACGGTGCGCGTCGCGCCGTCGGGGCGCTGGACACGGAACTCTCCGTCGATGGGCTTGGCGTCGATGAGACAGTCCGTGACCATCGCCGTCAGCCTGGGCCGGTCGTCGTCGTGCACCAGAGAGGGCAGCTCGTCGAGGGTGAGCGGGGGAGCGGCCGGGTCGCGCCCCAGGATCTCGTAGAGCTCACCCGACCAGGTGGCCTCGTCCGTCAGCAGGTTCCATTCGGCGCTGCCGACCCGGCTGAGCAGCGAGCCGCGCCGGGGTGCGACCGGCACGGCCCGGACCGCGGGGAGGGTCGCGGGCTGGGCGGGTACGGGCGGGGGTCCGTCCCGCAGCTGGGCCAAGTGCTCGTCGAGGTCGTTGAGTTGGTGGAGCGCCAGATTGCACAGCGCGCGCTGCCAGCGTCCCTGCGGGTCCTCGTCGTCGGCGGGCGCCTCACGTCGTACGGCGTCCACCTCGCCGCGCAGCCGTCGCGTCTGCGAGATGAGCGCGTCGACCGTGCCGCGCTGGGGCGGCTGGGCGGCTGAGCGGTCCGCAGAGAGATGGGAGGGCATGACGTGCTCCGATGCGGGGACGGTACGACCAAGGCTGACGGAAGGACCGTTACGACTCTCGCACAGCCCACGACGCGCTGTAAGGGATTTGGCAACACACGATACGGTGGTGCTTCTGGCATATGCCACAGTCCCTATGGGGTGATTGCCCCCGTCATGTTCGGTACGCACCCGGCAAGGTCAAGTCGTAGGCACAGTACGTGACTTGACGGCTTTCGCGGCTGCCCGATCGCTTCGTTCATTCTCCTGTTCGAGGGTCGTTTGTGCTACCCCCTCCGTGCGTCCGGTGGCGAGGTGACCGGCCGGGCGCGCCAGGAGGTTCGACCGCTGTTCACTCGCCCCTCACCATCCGGGCAGGGACCTTGACGATCACCGCGGGCACGCTTGCGCGCGGTGTGCCGCAGGGGCCATCCAGGGACGAGGGCGGGCGAATGACACCGATCAGCCGTAGAGGCTTCGTGGGACTCGGCGCGACCGTCGCGGCAGGGGCCGCCACGGGCATCGGTCCGCGGCCGGCCGCCGCCGCGAGCGGCGCGGTGACGGTGACCGGCGCCTCGACAGCGACCGGCACGATCTCGGACGTGCGGCACGTCGTCGTCCTGATGCAGGAGAACCGCAGCTTCGACCACTACTTCGGCCGCCTCAAGGGCGTCCGCGGCTTCGCCGACCGCAGCGGCATCACGCTGTCCGGCGGGTACTCCGTCTTCAACCAGCCGAACGGCGCCGGCCGGCAGTACCCCTGGAAGCTCAGCTCCACGCCCGACGCGGGCGGCACGGACGGCGAGACCCTCGCCCAGTGCAACGGAGACCTTCCGCACTCGTGGACGTCCCAGCACTCCGCCTGGAACAAGGGGCGGCTCGACAACTGGGTCTCGGGCGTCGGCAACGTCCGCACGATGGGCTACCTCGACCGGACCGACATCCCGTTCCACTACGCGCTGGCCGACAACTACACGATCTGCGACGCCTACTTCTGTTCCACGCTCAGCGCCACCGGCCCCAACCGCACCTACCTGTGGAGCGGCAAGGTCGACGGCAGCAGCTACGACGGCGGCGACGAGTCCGGGCTGACCTGGCAGAACTACGCCGAGGCGCTCCAGAGCGCCGGAGTGAGCTGGAAGGTCTACCAGAACGCCCAGGACAACTACGGCGACAACGGCTGCGCGTACTTCAGGAAGTTCGCCGACGCCAAGGCGGGCAACCCCCTCCACGACCGAGGCATGGCCTCCGTGCCTGCGGTCACCGGCTCCACCCCCGACGACATCGCCGCCGCCATCAGGGCCGACGTCCTCGCGGGCACGCTGCCCCAGGTCTCCTGGGTGGTCGCCAACGAGGCCTTCTCCGAGCACCCGTACGCCCCACCCGGCGACGGCGCCCACTTCGTCGACCTCGTCTACCGCGCCCTCGCCGCCGACCCGGACGTCTTCGACTCGACCGTCCTGTTCCTCAACTACGACGAGAACGACGGCTTCTTCGACCACGTGCCGCCCCCGGCGCCGCCCGCGGGAACCGCCGGTGAGTTCCTCAACGGCGTCCCGTACGGCCTCGGCTTCCGCGTCCCCATGCTGGTCATCTCACCCTGGACACGCGGCGGCTGGGTCTCCTCGGAGGTCTTCGACCACACCTCCGTCCTGCGTTTCCTGGAGACCTGGACGGGGGCGCTGGGCAAGCCCGCCGCCTGTCCGAACATCAGCGCCTGGCGCCGCAAGGTCACCGGCGACCTGACCGGCGTCTTCGACTTCGCCCACCCCGTGTACGGCACCGCTCCATTGCCCGCGACCGGCGTCATCGGATTCGGCACCTGCGGACCGCTGCCCAACCCCGTCCCCACGACCAACGCGCTGCCCGCGCAGGAGTCCGGCACCCGCCCCGCCCGCGCCCTCCCGTACCAGCCGAACGGCTACCTGGACCGCCTGGAGTTCGGCACCGGGGGCAAGATCCTCGCCTGGTTCGCCATGGCCAACCAGGGCACGCCGGCCAGGAACGCCGCGCACTTCTCCATCCACCCCAACGCCTACCGCGACACCACGCCCTGGCAGTACACCGTCGACGCGGGCGGCACCGCCTCCGACTACTTCAACATCGGCACCGGATACGGCGCCGGGAAGTACGACATCTCGATGGCCGGCCCCAACCGCTTCCTGCGCCGCTTCAAGGGCGACGCGACGCTCGCGGGGAAGTCGGCCGAGGTCAGCACCCGTTACGCCACCGAACCCGGCACGGGGAAGACCGCGATCTACTTCAAGTTGGCCAACTCGGCCACGGCGGCCGTCAAGTTCACCATCACCTCGAACCAGTACCGCAGCGACGGCCCCTGGACATACACCGTCGCCGCGGGCGGATCCGCGGAGGACCACTTCAACGCCGAGGCCTACCAGGGAGGTTGGTACGACTTCACGGTCACCGTCGACTCCGACGCCAGCTGGTCGCGCCGGTTCACCGGGCACATCGAGACGGGGGCGGCGAGCGTCAGCGGGTGACGCGCGCGTAGAGCTCCGGGCGCGGGGCGAGTTCGACGGTCACCCGGCCGCCGCTCTCCTGCGCCCGGACTCCCGCCTCGGCGACGGCGGAGGCCGCGTACCCGTCCCAGGCGCTCGGCCCGGTCACCCGGCCCTCGCGGGTCGCGTCCACCCAGGCCCCCACCTCCCGGTCGTAGGCGTCCGCGAACCGTACGAGGTAGTCCCGCGCGACCTCCTCCCGCGCGCCGTCCGCCGACGTCACGACCATCGTGTGCTCGTCCCCGATCCGCGCGCTCCCACTCTCGCAGACGGCCTCGCACCGCACCTGGTAGCCGAAGCCGGAGTTGACGAAGATCTCCACGTCGACCAGCGCGCCCTCCGACGTCTCGAACAGCACGAGTTGAGGATCGAGGAGACCGTCGGGGGCGTTCGAGGACGGGCGCGGACGGAGCACGGTCACGGCCGTGAGCTCCTGGTCGAGCAGCCACCGCGCCGCGTCGATCTCGTGTGACACGGAGCTGTTGACGAGCATCGCGGTGGTGAAGTGGGCCGGCGAGGAGACGTTGCGGTGCGTGCAGTGCAGCATCAGCGGACGGCCGAGCCGCCCACTGTCCAACAGTGACTTGAGACGCTGGTACCCGGCGTCGTACCGGCGCATGAACCCGACCTGCGTCAGCCGCCGGCCGAGCCGCGCCTCCGCCTCCACGATCCGCAACGCCCCGGCCGACTCCGGAACCATCGGCTTCTCGCACAGCACCGGAAGCCCCCGCGCGAAGGCCGCGAGCAGCGCCTCCTCGTGCGCGGGACCGGGGGACGCGATCAACACGGCCTGTACGCCGGGTGCGTCGAGCGCGGCCGTCGCCTCCGCGTGCACCGACACACCGTCGATCCCGGCCGCGGCCTCCTCGGCACGGTCGGTGTCGGGATCCGCGACCGCGGCGACCCGGGCGCCGCTCACCGCCCGGTCGAGGCGCCGTACGTGATCGGCACCCATGTGTCCCGCGCCGAGGACCGCCACACCCAGTAGTTCGCTCACGTGCTCCGCACCTCTCCCGCCGACAGTCGAGGATCATTGTCGGCCGGGGAGATCAGTAACGCAGCACCCCTGCGATCCCCTTCGTCTCCGCAAGGGTGCCGTCGGGGACGAAGCGGACCTCGGCGCCGGTCTCCAGACACTGCTCGACGATCTCGTCGACGATGTCCTCGCGGGCGTCCAGATCACCGCTCTCGGCCGGGACGAGATGGTCGCCACCGTCGTCGCGTACCGTCACGCGGTAGTTCTCCTCGACGGCGAGCAGTTGGACGCGGCCCTCCGACGCGCTCTGCCACAGCTCGTCCACCCCGGCGGCGAACGCCTTGCGCCCACGGGCCGCCTCCAGTTCCCGCGTCACCGCGTCGACTTCCTTCCTCGCCTCGGCGCTGATCAGCGGACCGACCGCCTGCGACACCGCGTCGGGCGTACCGTGCGCGAGGCCGCCGTGCGGGATGTGAGCGGCCTTCTTGGTGACGGTGCCGATCTCGTCGAGCAGGGAGAGGGCGGAGGTTTCACCGGTGACGTACAGCGGTCGCGGGTGTTTGCGCAGGACGGCGCCCACGGCGGCGTCGGCGTCACGCAGGAAGTGCCGCGTCTGTTCGTCGCGGAAGGTGCTGGGCAGGTCTCCGACGCGTTCCTGGCGCTCGGCGTCCGGGTCCTCCAGGCTGCGCGTGAGCGGGAAGCCCTCGGTGGTCTCCTCGACGACACGCTCGCCGTCGCCGTTCCAGAGGGTGACGCGGTCCGCCGAGACGGACAGCACCCAGAACGGCCGCTCGGAGGCCTGCGCGGCGACGAGGTTGCGGGTCAGGAAGGTGTCGGACAGCACCACACGCTCGGGCACGGTGCGTGCCAGCGACCAGACCTGGTGCTCGCCGGGGGCCGCGAAGATCACGAGGCCGTCCTCGGCGTGTGCCAGGTCGACCTCGGCGAGGGCCCGGTCGAGCTGCTCGACGATGTCCAGCCGGCGTTCACGGGTGACCGACGGATCGGCCTCCAGTTGCTTCTTGGCCTCGGCGACCACATTGCGCAGCCGGACCGGATCCTGGGCGTTGTCGGGTTCACGGCGGTGGGTCGGCGTCAGCACGGAGACCGCCGGGTAGGGCCGGGGCCTGCGCAGTTCGGTCAGGGTCGCGGGACTGAGTGCGTGCTCCATACCTGCACGATAGAACTATTCCGCTTATCGGGCATTTGGTGCATTCGGGTGGTGGGGTGTCGGCGGGTCAGGCGTGGAGAGCGGCGGGGTCCTCGACGAGGCAAGGGTGCCGGGCGGTGGCCGGGTGCCGGGCGAGGCGTGCGTGAAGAGCCGGGGTGGCGGCCGTACGTCCGCCACCCCGGCCCTGGTACACGCCCGAGTGTCCGCCGAGTGCCTACTTGAGGCCGAGCGCCTTGTCCGCGGCGGCCGCCGACGGCTTCCACCAGGTCGTTACCGGCTCCCACACCAGGACCTCGTCGCCCGCGCCCAGCTGCCGCGCGGTGAATGTACGGCCGAACCGCGCGGGATCGGCGGACACGGTGATCGAGTCCACCCGGCGGGCCTCGGGGTCGGAGAGGTCGCCGATGGTGCGGACGGCCGCGTGGGCGGTCCTGCCGGCGCCGATCCGGTAGGGCCCGCTGTCCCCGGCGGGCACGGGCTGGGCCGCGCCGTCGAGGTCCCCGAAGGTGACGGTCGGAATGCGGTCGACGGTGCAGGTCCGCTTGGAGTGGTTGGTCACGCTGATGCGCACCACGGTGGGATCGGCGGACTGCCGGGCCGCCAGGGTCAGGGTCTTCTCCGGGCAGGCGGCGACCTTCGCGGCGGTGGTGCCCGGCGGTGTGGCGGCCGAGCCCTGGGGCGCGGCGACGACAAGCGCCGCGGCGGCGGTCGCGAGGGCGAGGACGGGACGGATACGCATCGGTGGTGTTCCCCCTGTGATGGTCGTGTCTACGGGTACCGCGGCGTGCCCGGTCCAGGCGACGCCTGCTCAGTGTGACCACCGGAGGGTTGGCGGGGTTGTAGCCGACTTGTCCGTGTTACGTGGCTGTTGCAGTTCTCCGGTGCCCGCGCCCCGTTCACTCCTCGGACTCCGGCGGCCCGCAGGAACTGCCGCTGTCCGGCAGGGAGCCGTACAGCAGGAAGTCGTCGACCTTCTGGTGCACGCACTCGGAGGACGCGTACCCGGTGTGGCCGTCACCCTTGTTGTCCAGCACGACGGCGGACGAGCCGAGCCGCTTCGCGGTCTCCAGGGTCCAGCGGTAGGGAGTCGCGGGGTCGCCGCGGGTGCCGACGAGCAGCAGCTTGGCGGTGTCGACGTCACGCACCTCCTCGCGGATGTAGTCGGTGCCCTTGGGGCGGCCGTAACACATCAGTACCTGGGTGAGCCGGTACTCGCCGAAGACCGCGGACACCTCGGCGTACTCGGTGCGGAGCCGGGCGATCTCCTTGGTGACCTGGTCGGCGGTGGGCCGGTCGGGGTCGTCCGCGCAGTTGATCGCCATCAGCGCGGCCGGGAGGTTGTCGAGGGGTACGTCCACCGGGTCGACCAGGTCGCCGTCGCGGTCGGCCGTCACGGTCACCTGGTCGTCCCGCCGGGCGGCGATCGCGGGGGAGTCGTCCGGCTGGGCTCGGCCCGCGCCGCTACCGCTCCCACTGCCGGTGCCGGTGCCGGTCCCGGTGCCGGTGCCGGGGAAGGCCGCGCCGCCCGACAGTTGCGTGAGCCAGCGGGCGTCGCCGTCCTGGAGAAGGGAGTTGAGGGCCTGTTCCAGCGTGGGCCACATCTGGCGGCTGTAGAGCGCCTGGCTGATGGCGCCCACCAGGTCCTGGCCGGAGAACTCCTGGCCGAAGTCGCCCGGAACCGGGTCCTCGTCGAGTGAGCCGATCAACTGGACGACCTGGGTGCGGGCGCTCCGCACGTCCTGCCCGAACGGACAGGCCAGGTCCTTGGCGCACCAGGTGAGGAAGTCCTCAAGCGCGGTCTGCTGGCCCTGGGCGCCCACGAGTCCCTGCTCGGACATCGACTCGGTGAGTGTGTCCACGCCGTCCAGGACGAACCGGCCGGTCCGCTCGGGGAACTGGGCGGCGTACACCGCGCCCAGCCGCGTTCCGTAGGAGAAACCGAGGTAGTTGAGCTTCTTGTCGCCGAGCGCCTGGCGCATCACGTCCATGTCGCGGGAGGCGTTGACCGTGCCTATGTGCCGCAGCACGGGTCCCGAGTGCTTGGCGCACTCGCCGGCGGCCTTCCGCAACGCGGCGAGGGCGGCCCGTGGATCACTGCCCTCGGCGGCGCCGTCCGTCATGCCGTAGGCCTCCTCGGCGGCGTCGCCACAACTGACGGGCGAGGACCGGCCGACACCACGGGGGTCGAAGGTGACGACGTCGTAGCCCTTCGTCAGGCCCATGAAGTCCTCGCCGCCGACGGCCAGTTGCGGTATTCCGGCGCCGCCGGGGCCGCCGAAGTTCAGCAGCACCGACCCCCGTGAATCACCGGTCGCGCGGTAGCGGGCCAGCGCCACCTCGAGTGTTCCGTCCCCCGGGTTCGCGTAGTCCAGTGGGACGGTCACCTTGCCGCACTGCATGTCCTCGGGCGTCTCGTATCCCTCGCACGCGGACCACTTGATCCGCTGCCCGTAGAAGCGGGACAGGTCGGGTTCGGCGGCGGCCGTCGCCGACGACGGCATTCCGGCCGCCAGCAGGGCCAGCGTCACGGTGGTCGCTCCGGCGAACGCGCAGCGTTGGTGCACGGACAGCATGCATGCCTCCAGGTACGCCCGGCTGCCCCCTCGCTCACGATAAGCGCGAGGTCCGGGGCACGCCTCCGGGCGAGCGGAACGGGACGCGGTGCCTTACCCTGCGCGCCGGCGGAACCCTGCGCGCCGACGGACGCGTGATCCAGGGGTTTCGGGACCGTCGGCACCGGTCGCACGACCCGCCCCACCAGTTCGATAAGCAGGACGCTCGATGGGGTGAAAGGCCGATAAGCCATAACTCGGATGGTTCTCACGCGTTTTATGGCATGCGGGCGACCGCCCGCGACCATGTCTGGAAGGCAGGGACCCTATGAAACGGGTTACCCGAAATGGATTGATCGCCGCAGTCGCCGCCTCGGGCGCGATGGCCGTGACCGTGCCGGCGCACGCCGACTCCGAGGCTGACGGCGGCGCGGCGGGTGCGCCCGGTGCGATCTCCGGCAACACCATCCAGCTCCCGGTGCACGTTCCGGTGAACGTCTGCGGGAACACCGTGAACGTCGTCGGGCTCCTGAACCCGGCGGCGGGCAACACCTGTGCCAACGAGGGTGGCGGCCGGTCCGGCGCGCGCGGCGCGGTGAGCGGCACGGGGGCGCAGGCGCCCGGCGGTCCGTACGGCACCGGGGCCAGGAAGCCTGGCGGTCCACGCGGTGGTGCCGTCGCGCACGGGGGTGGTACGGATGCGGCAGGTGTGCTCTCCGGCAACGGAGTACGGCTTCCCGTCGATCTCCCCGTCAACGTCACGGGCAACTCCGTGAACGCCGTCGGCATCGGCAACGCGGCGGTCGGCAACGAGTCCGCGAACGTCTCCGAGGGCGGTCCGGGGCGCCCGGGTCGTCCGGTCCGTCCCGTCGCGCCCACGCCGAAACCCCCGGCCCCGCCGGTCGAGGCGCCTGCGCCGCAGGGCGAGCCGGCCCACCCGACCCCGCCACGGCACCTGGCCGCCCTCGCGGAGACGGGCGCGGACCCGGCGCTCCCCGCGGTCGCCACGAGCGCCGCGCTGATCCTGGCCGGAGCGGTCCTGTACCGGCGGTCCCGGGCGGTCGCGCCCCGCTGATCCCCTCTCCCCGAGGGCCGAGGCTCTACCGGTAGAGACAGGCCCCACTGGTCGCGCGCCCGGTGGGGCCCACCGGTGCCCGGCGGACATTCCGCACGCGCGCGAGCCCCACCGCGCCGACACCCCTCACGAACTGGAGCCCCACATGACCTCTCCGGGACCCGCGGACCTCGTCGTCACGCGGGCCTCGCCGGACGCCTGGCGAGTGGTCTCCGGCTGGGCGGCGGCCGAGGGATGGAACCCCGGCCTCGCCGACGCCGACAGCTTCTTCGCCCAGGATCCCGACGGGTTCTTCCTCGGCAGGCTCGGCGGCGAACCGGTCTCGGCCGTCTCGGTCGTCAACTACGGCGCGGACTACGCCTTCCTGGGCTTCTACCTCGTACGCCCCGACCTGCGCGGTCGCGGCTACGGCCTCGCCACCTGGCAGACCGGCCTCGCCCACGCGGGCGGGCGGACCGTCGGTCTCGACGGAGTGGTGGCGCAGCAGGACAACTACCGCCGCTCCGGCTTCGAACTCGCCCACCGCACCTCCCGTTTCAGCGGAACCGTCCCGGTGGCGGGGACGCCGACGGGAGTCCGGCCCGCCGGGGCCGCGGACCTCGCGGCCGTCACGGCGTACGACAGTGCCTGCTGTCCTGCCGACCGGCCGCGCTTCCTGAAGGCGTGGCTCGGCGGCACGGGCCACCGCTCCTTCGTCCGCCACACGGACGGACGTCTCAGCGGGTACGGCGTCATCCGACCCGGCCGTGACGCCCTGCGTGTCGGCCCGCTGTTCGCCGACACCGGCGAGGACGCGCGGGCGCTGTTCACCGCGCTGACCGGTGAGGCCGCGGGGCGGGAGATCGCCATCGACGTGCCCGGAACGAACGCGGCCGCGGTCGCCCTGGCCGAGGAGTTCGGCCTCGTCCCCTCCTTCGACACGGCCCGTATGTACACGGGCCCGGTCAGACCGTTCCCGGTGGAGCGCGTGTTCGGAGTCACCACCCTCGAACTCGGTTAGGTGCGGGCGTTGTTGGGCGTTCCAGCGAGGTGAGCACATCGGCGCCGCCTGGTCCGGACGCGTCGGCCGGGGCGGTTCCGTCCTGCGGCCGGGGGTGGACGGTCCCGGCCGGTTCGCACGGTGTCAGTCGGCCAACTCCCGCGCGCGCCGCGCGGCTTCGGGTACGGGGCCGCGGTGCACGGGGCCGTGTCCGGGAAGCAGGACGTCACCCGCGAGGGCCTCGATGCGTGCCAGCGAGGCGCGGGCCCGCTCGCGTTCGCCGTCGAACATCGCCGGCAGGAGCTGCGGCCCCCGTACCCGGGACGTGGGATGGCCGCTGACCAGCGCGTCGCCGGAGATCACGACTCCGGCGTCCGGGAGGTGGAAGACGCAGTGCCCCGCCGTGTGGCCCGGCGTGTGCACCGGAACCGGGCGGCCGGGCAGATCGAGAGCGCCCTCGCCGGGGAACGGTTCGGGCCTGCTCATGCGGACGTCCGCCTTGCCGCCCGACCTGAGGGCGCGCAGTGACCACGGGAGCACGCCGGGACGCCAGGCCCGGAGCAGCACCTGGCCCACGCTCACCTGGTGCAGGAACTCCCTTCGCGCGTGCGGCAGTTCGGCCTCGTGCAGATACACGGGCCTGCCGACGGTGGTGCTGAAGTACTCCGCCGAACCCAGGTGGTCGTTGTGCGCGTGCGTGATGAGCACGCCCGTGACGGCCTCGGGGGAGTGGCCGAGGGTCTCCAGCGAGGCCAGGACCGCCTGCCGGTCGCCGGGATAGCCCGTGTCGACGAGGGTGACGGCGTCGCCCTCCGTGAGGATCACCCAGTTCGTGTTGCCTCCGTGGACCAGGTGGACCCCGGGAGCCACCTCGACGATCTTCTCGTCCGCCGTCCCGTCGCGCATGACTCTCCCGACATCGAGATCTCTCCCGGCCGAGCCCGGCCGTTCAGGGCGAAGGTACCGCGCGCGCCCGGCGGCGTCCCGACCGCATTCCGGCTGCTTCACCGCACGGGAGCCGACCAGCGCTTGACCCGCGGCTGACAGCGAGCTGACCTCGGCGGATCCGGTGCCGCGGGGCGCAGCCTCGTCGGTGGGCGGACATGGTCGACGATTCTGTTCCAGATCTTGCTGACCGGCTGGTCGGCCGGTTACCGTCGCCGCCAGGACACCTGCTCGTCGCAGTTGTGCGAGTGCATCGGCGCCCCGGAACCGACCGGATACACGCTCATTCCGCTGGTGATCCGGTTCTCCCCGCCCGCCGACGTCGTGGTGATCAGCGGTGTCGTCACGACGGAACCGCCTCGGTCGAGGAGGGGGACGGACGCGGTCTTGATGATGGTGCTCACTCGGGGGGCCCTCTCCGCTTCACGGTGATGCGTCGAACGACGTTAGGTCCCGGCCCCGCGAATGGGTGCCCTCCACCGTGCAGCTTTACCTTGCATTCCGAGGTGGGTGAGCTTCTCGAACCCGGCTGTACCGTCGGCGGCGTCGCACGGCTTCCCAGTACGTGCCTGAAACACGCCGGAAAGAAAAGGCAGGTATCGGCCACATGAGGCTCCCCGTTCTCGCCGATGACGACATGGATCCGCGCCAGCGGGAACTGGCCGCCCGCATAGCCGGCCGGCGTGGTGCCGTACGCGGCCCGTTCCGGGTCTGGCTGCACAGCCCGGAGATGTGCGAACGGGCCGAATCCCTCGGCGCGTTCGCCCGCTTCGACTGCGGCCTTCCCAAGCACCTGCGCGAGCTCACCCTCCTGATGGCCGCCCGGAACTGGGACGCTCAGTACTCCTGGAACGCGCATGTGCACCAGGCGATCGAGGCCGGCATTCCGGAGGCCGCGGTCAAGGCCATCGCCGAGAAACGCGACGCCGTCTTCGACAACGACGCCGACCAGGCCTTCTACCAGTTCTGCCGGGAGATCCTGGACGACCACTTCGTCTCCGACGAGACGTTCGCCCGTGCGCTCGACCACCTCGGCTCCAAGGGTCTGGTCGACACCATCGGCGCGCTCGGCAACTTCACCATGCTCGGCATGTGCCTCAACACCTTCCAGGTCGACCTCCAGGCCGACAAGGAGTCCCCGTTCCCGGACATCCGCGGCTACGGGCGTGTGGTCTCCGCAGGCGACCGGCCGCAGCCGTGACAGCCCCGACTGCCCGGAACACGCAGGGAGGCACCGCCGTGACCCCCAGGACACCGGCCACACCCACCGGCGGTGCCCACGCGGCCCCCGAGGCGGTGATCCGCGTACGAGGCGTCTCCAAGAACTTCGGCGGGGCTGCCGCGCTCAAGGACGTCGACCTCGACCTCTACCCCGGCGAGATCCACGCGCTGATGGGCATGAACGGAGCGGGCAAGTCGACGCTGGTGCAGATCCTCTCCGGGGTCCACCAGGCCGACGGCGGCTCCATCGAGGTCAACGGGCGGGCGCAGTCGGGACTGACCGTGCGCAAGGCCCGCAGGCTCGGCATCGCCTGCGTCCCGCAGCGCCGTGAACTGGCCATGGGACTGACCGTCGCGGAGAACGTGATGCTGGGCGACCTGCCCACCCGGCGCGGCACCGTGCACTGGAGGGCGGTGCGTGACGAGGCCCGCCGGGCGCTGTCCGGCCTCGGCATCGACATCGACGTGGCGCGGACCGCCGCCTCGCTCACCGTCGCCGAACAGACCATGGTCGAGGTGGCCCGCGAGGTTCGCCGCGGCGGCCGGATCCTGATCCTCGACGAGCCGACCGCCTGTCTGAGCGCGGAGGCCGCGGGCCAGATCCGCGCCCTGGTGCGGACCCTGCGCGACGACGGTGTGGCCGTCGTCTACATCTCGCACTACATCGACGAGGTCATGGCCGTCGCCGACCGGCTCACC
Organism: Streptomyces sp. NPDC088747; assembly: GCF_044751025.1. Classification (NCBI taxonomy): domain Bacteria; kingdom Bacillati; phylum Actinomycetota; class Actinomycetes; order Kitasatosporales; family Streptomycetaceae; genus Streptomyces; species Streptomyces sp. NPDC088747. Next base: position 123,348 of record NZ_JBIVKZ010000021.1, on the reverse strand, counting down.
GTCCTGCGCGACGGGGGAGTGGTACGCAGCGCGCCCGCCGCCGAGATGGACCAGGCAGGGCTCGTACGCAGCATGGTCGGCCGTGACGTGGTCTCGCGGCGTCCCGAGCGCCCCCCCAAGGACGAGGCGGGCCTCGTCGTACGCGGCCTGAGCCACGGCCGGGCCATCGAGGACTTCACCGTCGAGGTGCGCAGGGGCGAGATCGTCGCGGTCCTCGGACCCGCGGGCGACGCGCAGTCGAAGCTGTTCGACCTGCTGTCCGGACGGCAGCGGCCCGACGCCGGTGAACTGCGCGTCGACGGCAGGCCCGTACCCTTCGGCCGGGTCCCCGCCTCCCTCGCCAGCGGCCTGCGCTGCGTCACCGGCGACCGCCGCAGCCTCGGTCTGGTCCCCGGGATGACCCTGGACGAGAACCTGATGCTGGCCGACGACCGCTTCACCCGGTGCAGGCTGCACCGCCGCGGCGAACTCGCCCGCCGGGCCGCGCCGCGCCGCGACAGCTACGGAGTGGTCGCCCTCAGCGGAAACCCGCCGGTGGCCGCGCTCTCCGGCGGCAACCAGCAGAAGGTCCTGCTCGGCAAGTGGCTGGAGACCGATCCGGAGCCGAGATCCTTCTTCAGGGCCGTGACCTCGGCGTCGTAGTCGGCGAGGAACTTCTCGGCCTCATTCGTCCTGCCGAGCACCTCGCCGGTGAGTTCGAGGGGTTTCTTCCAGCTCTTGGTGCTGTCGATGGTGACGACGGTGGGGGCGATCTTCCGTAGCTGCGCGAGTACTTGTTCGTCGGCCAGTTGCCCGGCGAGGATGACGTCCGGCTTCGCCTGGACCACCTTCTCGATGTCCGGGCCGGTCACCGCGCCCACCACGGGTATGTCCTTCGCCACAAGGCGGCCTCCACAGGGCGACCACCGAGTGAACGTCAGCATGGAGAACAAAATTGTTGACAATCTTGTTGGACTAGATTTAGGTTCGACAGGCACTCACTCAGGGAGGGCACATGCCGAAGGAAGCCCGTCCGAGCACCGGAGAGCAGGCCAAGCAGCACGCGCTCGCGCAGCTGCGGCAGGCGATCCTGCGCGGCGACATGGCGCCGGCCCAGCGGCTGGTGGAGAACGAGCTCGCCGAGCAGTTCGGTGTGACACGGGCCAGCGTCCGGGCAGCGCTGATAGAGCTGGAGTCGGAAGGACTGGTGGAGCGGATCCGCAACCGTGGTTCACGGGTGCGGGTCGTGACGGTCGAGGAAGCGGTGGCCATCACCGAGTGCCGTATGGCGCTCGAAGGGCTGTGCGCCGCCAAGGCGGCCGTCGCGGCAACCGACGACCAGTTGGCCGAACTGGCCGACCTGGGCAGGGCGATGACCAAGGCCGTGGCCGACGGCGAGCCGATCACCTACTCCGAGCTCAATCAGGAAGTGCACGCCCGGGTAAGGCAGTTCAGCGGCCAGGAAGTGGCCGTGGGGCTGCTGGAGCGGCTCAACGCCCAGCTGGTGCGCCATCGTTTCCAGCTCGCGCTGCGGCCCGGCCGGCCACAGCAGTCCCTGAACGAGCATCTGGCCATGATCGAGGCGATCGCGGCCAGGGACCCGCAGGCGGCCGAGGCGGCCGTCCGCGCCCACCTCAGCAGCGTGATCGACGCGTTGCGCGACTGACGCGGCCGAGGCGGGCGCACACCTGTCCACCAAGGAGAGTTGAGCAATGACGCACGGCTACGCGCCCGCCACCCCACGATCGACGCTGGTCGTCACCGCGCATGCCGGAGACTTCGTGTGGCGTGCCGGGGGCGCGATCGCCCTGGCCGCCTCCCGCGGTGAGAAGGTCACCATCGCGTGTCTGACCTTCGGCGAGCGCGGCGAGTCCGCCAAGGCCTGGCGGGACGGCAAGAACCTCCAGGAGATCAAGGCGATACGCCGTGAGGAGGCCGAGAAGGCAGCCGCCACCCTCGGCGCCGAGGTCCGCTTCTTCGACGCAGGCGACTACCCGCTGGTCGCCACCGCCGAGCTGACCGACCAACTGGTCGCCGTCTACCGCGAGACCCAGCCCGACGTCGTGCTCACCCACCCCGTCGACGACCCCTACAACGGCGATCACCCCGCCGCGAACCGGATGGCCCTGGAGGCCCGCGTCCTCGCCCAGGCCATCGGCTATCCCGGCCCGGGGGAGATCATCGGCGCCCCGCCGGTCTTCTACTTCGAGCCGCACCAGCCCGAGATGAGCGGTTTCAGGCCCGAGGTGCTCCTCGACATCACCGAGGTCTGGGAGACCAAGCGCAAGGCGATGGAGTGCCTCGGCGCCCAGCAGCACCTGTGGGAGTACTACACCGATCTCGCCGTACGCCGCGGAGTCCAGCTCAAGCGCAACGCCGGCCCCAACCTGGGCCTCGCCCACAAGACCATGGCCGAGGCGTACATGCGCCCCTACCCGCAGATCGCGAAGGAACTGGCATGAGCGGCGTGATCGTCACCAACCCGCCGAAGGCGGAGCTCAAGGACGTCGAGGCGCTGGCGGGATACGGCGTCGCCACCGTCCACGAGGCGATGGGCCGCACCGGCCTGCTCGGCACACATCTGCGCCCGGTCCAGCAGGACACCCGGGTCGCGGGCACCGCCGTCACGGTGCTCAGCTGGCCCGGCGACAACCTCATGATCCACGCCGCGGTCGAGCAGTGCGGCGAGGGCGACATCCTGGTCGTCACCACCACCTCGGCGTCCACCGACGGCATGTTCGGCGAGCTGTTCGCCACCGCGCTCAAGCAGCGCGGAGTCCGTGGCGTCGTGACCAACGCGGGTATCCGCGACACCGCCGAGCTGCGCGAGATGGGCTTCCCCGCCTGGGCCGCCGCGGTCTCCCCGCAGGGCACCGTCAAGGCGACCGGCGGTTCGGTGAACGTGCCGGTGGTGATCGGCGGCCAGATCATCCGGCCCGGCGACGTGATCCTCGCCGACGACGACGGCGTGGTCTGCGTGCCCCGCGAGCGGACCCGGCAGACGGCCGAGGCGTCCGAGGCCCGCGAGAACAAGGAGGCCGCCACCCGCGCGGCCTTCGTCGAGGGCCAGCTCGGCCTCGACCGCTACGGCCTGCGCGAGACCCTCGTACGGCTGGGCGTGACCTACCAGTCGTACGACGAACACGTGCGGGACGGAGCGGAGTCGTGACCGCCCCCGACGAAGTGCGCTGCATGCTGATGCGCGGCGGCACCTCCAAGGGCGCCTATTTCCTGGCCGAGGACCTCCCCGCCGACCCCGGCGCGCGGGACGATCTGCTGCTGCGCGTGATGGGCAGCCCCGACCCCCGCCAGATCGACGGCCTGGGCGGGGCGCACCCCCTGACCAGCAAGGTCGCCGTGGTCTCCGCCTCGGCGGACTCCGAGGCGGACGTCGACTACCTGTTCCTCCAGGTCGGCGTCGACCGGCCGGAGGTCTCCGACGGCCAGAACTGCGGCAACCTCCTCGCCGGTGTCGGCCCGTTCGCCGTCGAACGCGGACTGGTCGCGGCGGGGGAGGAGCGGACGACGGTACGGATCCGCATGGTCAACTCCGGGGACCTCGCGGCCGCCGGCTTCCCCACCCCCGGCGGGCACGTCGACTACTCCGGCACGGCCGAGATCTCCGGCGTGCCGGGGACAGCGGCCCCGGTGGTGATCGAGTTCCCGCGGGGCGCCGCCCCGCTGCTGCCCACCGGCCACGCCCGCGACCTCGTCGCCGACACCCCGGTCACCTGCGTCGACAACGGGATGCCGACCGTCCTGATCGCCGCCTCCTCCCTCCAGATCACCGGCTACGAGAGCCCCAAGGACCTGGAGGAGGACCTGGCGCTCGCCGACCGGCTCCGGGAGATCCGGCTGGAGGCCGGAAAGCTGATGGGACTCGGTGACGTCGAAGACACCACGGTGCCCAAGCTCAGCCTGCTGGCGGCGCCGCGGGACGGCGGCGCGGTCACGACCCGCACCTTCATCCCGATCCGCTGCCACACCTCCATCGGCGTCCTCGGCGCCGCGAGCGTCGCGGCTGGACTCCGCGTCGAGGGCGGTGTCGGCCAGGGCGTGGCGCGTCTGCCCGAGCGGGGCGACCGGCTGCGCATCGAGCACCCCACCGGATTCCTCGACATCGAGGCCGGCATCGAGTACGGCGCCGACGGCGTCCCCGTGGCCGGACGCACCGCCGTCGTCCGCACCGCACGAAAGATCTTCGACGGCACGGTCTTCGCCCGGCCGGCCGGAGCCGCACAACACCCGTAAGGAGGCCCACATGGCCCCGCCCCTTGGCGACATCGCCCATCTCGGGCACGTCGAACTGCTCACCCCGGACCTCGACGGCAGTCTGAGGTTCTTCACCGACTACCTCGGCCTGACGGTCAACGGTCACAGCGGCGACTCGTACTACCTGCGGACCTGGGACGACTACGAGCACCACAGTCTGGTCCTCACCGCCCACGAGACGGCCGGCATGCGCCGCACCGCGCTGCGCGCCTCCAGCGAGGAGGCCCTGCGACGGCGGGTCAAGGAACTGGAGAGCGCGGGCCAGGAGGGCCGCTGGACCGAGGACGAGCCGGGCATCGGCCCGCTGTACGTCACCACCGACCCCGACGGCCACGAACTCGCCCTGTACTGGGAGTCCGAGTGGTACCGGGCCCCGGAGGAGCTCAGGCCGGGCCTGAAGAACCAGCCCCAGGCGAAGCCGGGCCACGGCGTGGGCGTACGCCGCCTGGACCACGTCAACTACCTCGCCGCCGACGTGGCCGCCAACGCCGACTTCCACCAGCACGTCCTCGGAGCCCGGCCGACCGAGCAGATCAGGCTCGACGACGGCCGGATCGCCGCGAAGTGGCTGACGTTCACCAACAAGTCCTACGACGTCGTGTACACCGAGGACTGGACGGGCTCGCGCGGCCGACTGCACCACATCGCGTTCGCGACCGACACCCGTGAGGACATCCTGCGCGCCGCCGACCTCGCCATCGACACTGGTGTGTTCATCGAGACGGGCCCGCACAAGCACGCCATCCAGCAGACGTTCTTCCTGTACGTCTACGAGCCGGGCGGCAACCGCGTGGAGCTGTGCAACTCGCTCACCCGCCTGGTGCTGGCCCCCGACTGGCCGCTGATCACCTGGACCAAGGAGGAGCGGGCGAAGGGGCAGGCCTGGGGCCTGAAGACCATCGAGTCGTTCCACACGCACGGCACCCCCACCGTCGACTGACGGTAGCGGCCGTCTCGTACGGCGAGAACAAGCCACGGAAATCGGGCGGGGCGGCACACATCCGTGTCTGGATTGTTTCTGAGATTGTCAACAAAATCGTTGACACTCGGGTTGGTGAATCTTTAGCGTCTCTCCCACCAACCGGGGTCCGCCGCATGAGCCGCGACGGCCCTCCCCGCACTCCCTCCAGGGACATGCCTCCCGGACGAGAGGAAACAACGATGTCTCCCTCCACCGCTCTCCCTGCCCGCGGCGGGGCCAGGCTGGCCTTTCTGGTCGTGGGCCTGTGCTGGCTGGTCGTCCTGTTCGACGGCCTCGACATGTTCATCTACGGCTCCGTGCTGCCGCACATGCTGGAGACCAAGGCGCTGGGCATCGACGCGGGCAAGGCCGGTGACGTCGGCTCCTACGCCACGTTCGGCATGCTGATAGGCGCGCTCTCGTCCGGCACCGTCAGTGACTGGGTCGGCCGCAAGAAGACGATCATCGTCTCCACGGCGGTCTTCTCGCTGGCCTCCGCGCTCTGCGCCTCCGCCAACAGCCTCGACACCTTCAGCCTCGGCCGCTTCCTCGCCGGCCTCGGCCTCGGCGGCCTGCTGCCGAGCGCGATCACCCTGGTCACCGAGTACGCCCCGCGCGGCCGTGGTGCCCTGATCGTCGGCTCCCTGATGACCGCCCACCAGGCAGGCGGTATCGTCGCCGCCTTCGTCGCCAAGTGGACCGGCGACTGGCGCACGTCCTTCTGGGTCTGCGTCATCCCGCTCTTCGTCGGTGTCCCGCTGGCCGCCAAGTACCTGCCCGAGTCGATGGCCTTCCTCCAGGCCAAGGGACGCGACACGGACGCCCTGGCACTCGCCGACCGCTACGGCGTCGACCTGGCCGCCAAGGACAAGGCCCGTCAGGCCGCCGGTGAGCGCTGGGGCGCGGTCGCCGCCCTCTTCCGAGGCGGCCTGTGGGTCCAGACCCTGTTCTTCTGGCTGGCCTCCTTCGGCGGCCTCCTGCTGGTCTACGGCGTCTCGCAGTGGCTGCCGTCGATGATGCGCGCCGCGGGCTACGACCTCGGCTCCTCGCTGAACTTCGTCATCGTCATCAACCTCGGCGGCATCGTCGGCATGCTGATCGGCGGCCGGCTCACCGACAGGTTCGGCGGCTCGCGCATCGCCGCCATCTGGTTCGGCGCCACCGCCATCGGCGTCTACCTGCTCAGCGTCCACATGCCGCTGGCCCTCACCTACATCGTCGTCTTCCTGACCGGCCTGTTCCTCTTCAGCGCCCAGGCGATGATCTACGCGACGGTGGCCGCCCGCGCCGACGCCGAGAACCGCGCCACCGCGGTCGGCTGGGTCTCGGGCATGGGCCGCTTCGGAGCCGTCTTCGGCCCCTGGCTCGGCGGCCAGCTGCTCGCCACCGGCTCGACCACCTCGGGCTTCGTCGCCTTCTCCGTCGCGGGTGTCTTCTCGCTGGTGTTCGTCAGCCTGACCGGCCTGCGCGGCGTCCAGGCGACGCCGAGGGCCAACGCGCCGCAGCTCACCCCGACCGGCTGACCGAGCGGGCGGGAGAGACACGTGGGGGCCGGACCCGGCGAGGGTCCGGCCCCCACGCCTGTCCGCCACGACAGGTGCGCGGCCGGTGACTTGGGACGATCTTTCGCGGTATGCCATTGCCCTGGCCGCCCCAGGGTGCTGGAGTGATCCCATGGATCACGTCGCGGTACTTGCCCTGTTCGACCGGGACATGCGAGAGGGGGCGCGCCCGGACGCCCCCGGGGCCCGGATCGAGCACGTCGGCAAGGTGGTGCGCCAGGTGGGCACCGAGCAGGGATGGAGCGGGGTGACCTGGTCGGATCTCGACGAGGCGACCGCGGACGCGGAGATCGCCGAGCAGATCCGGTACTTCTCCGGCCTCGGGGGCGAGTTCGAGTGGAAGCTCTACGGGCACGACCAGCCGGAGGACCTGGGGCAGCGGCTGAGGGACGCCGGGTTCACCGCCGCGCCGGAGGAGACACTCATGATCGCCGAGCTGGGCGATCTCGTACTCGACGCCGAGCCCCCCGAGGGCGTACGACTGCTTCCCGTCACCGACCGGGCCGGTGTGGACCTCGTGGCCGACGTGCACGAGCAGGCGTTCGGCACGGACGGCACGCGGCTGCGCCGCCAACTGCTCGCCCAGCTGACGGGCGACGAGGACACGGTCGTCGCGGTGGTCGCCCTCGCCGGTGACGTCCCGGTCAGCGCGGCCCGTATGGAGCTTCTGCCGGGAGCGCGGTTCGCCGGCCTGTGGGGCGGCGGCACCGTCGAGGCCTGGCGCGGACGCGGTATCTACCGTGCCCTGGTGGCCCACCGCGCCCGCGTCGCCGCCGACCGCGGCTACCGCTACGTCCAGGTCGATGCCTCCAGCCAGAGCCGCCCGGTTCTCGCCCGCCTCGGCTTCCAGCCGCTGACCACGACGACGCCGTACGTCTTCACGCCGGACGCCACCGGGCCCGCGTAGGGCCGCCGGCCGCCCGGCACCGCTCACAGGGTGAGCTGGTACTCCACCGCCTTGTGCGTGGGCAGATAGCCGAGCGTGTCGTTGATGCGGAGCATGGGCGCGTTGCTGTCCGCGGTGTCGGTGAGCAGGCCCGTGAGTCCGGGGTGCCGCAGGCGGGCCCGGCGGATCGACTCCGCCTTCATCCAGAGCCCGAGGCCGTGCCCGCGGTGCTCGGGCAGGACACCGGTGCCGTAGTGCTGACCGTCACCGCGGCCGTCGCCCGGCACGACCAGCTCGGAGAACCCCACGATCGAACCGTCGGAGCTGTCCACCGCGGCGACCGTGTGCAGCGACTCCCCGCGACCGGCGATGACTTGGGCCGCCGACAGGACCCGCTCCACGTCCCACACGACGCTCCCGTAGTCGGTGCCCTCCATCGGCATGTCGTCCATGGCCCGCCGGGAGGCGGCGAAGGACCGCGCCAGCGCGGCCGGCACGGGGCCGTCCCAGTGGGTCAACTCGTATCCGGGGTGCGGAAGATGGACCATCTCGGCGAGCCGGGCCTGATCCACGTCGGGGAGCGGCAGTCGCGCGTACGTCAGCGCGAGCACCCGGTGGAACCCGCGCGCCGCGAGGAAGAGGTCGCCGGGGGAGCCGTCCCGGGCCTGCGCGAGAAGGGACCGCCGCCCCTCGCTCCGGGCCGAGGCGACGGCCGTGTCCAGGAGGAGACCGCCCACTCCCCGCCGCCGCTCATGCGGATGTACGGCGACCTCGAACTCCGCGAGATGCTCCTGCCCCTCCTTCGTGAACAGCCGGAGGTAGGCGGAGCCCAGCGGGACCCCGTCGGCGTCGGACACCAGCCACGCCAGGCGCCGGCTCGACGGTGTGGTCCCGGGATCGGTCAGTGCTGTGACATGCGGTGGCAAGGGCTCTCCGTGACGGCGGGGCGGGTGCGGTGAAGCCCGCAGAACCTAGCCGTCACGGGGTGCGAGCCGCAAGCGAATTGGGCGGCGGCGCGGCGACCCGGACGCGGACCCGGACCCGCGGCGCCTCTCGACGGCGAACCCGCGCCGGAATCGCACCCGCCCGCCCGCTCCTCGCCGTCGAAGCCGAGCCCGCTTCTCGACGGGGAACCCGCGCCCGCCCCGCTCCTCGACATCGAAGCCGTACGGCAACCGCGCCCGCCCGTTCCTCAGCGGCGAACCCGACGCCGGCTCCGCCCGTTCGTCCGGTCCAGCGCCGCCACACCCAGCGCGGCCAGTCCGATCTGGATGAGCCACTCGATCCAGTCGACGCCCTTGGTGCTGGCCACGTCGAAGGCGTCGGCGATCGCGGCACCGACCAGTGCGGCGGCGATGCCGACCACGATCGTCCACAGGATGCCGATGCGCTGGCGTCCAGGGACGACCAGCCTGCCGAGTATGCCGATGATGATGCCGATGATGATGGCACTGACAATGCCTGAGATCTCCATGTCCGCCCCTCTTGTCGTCGCCTGACTGTCAACCGTCTGCCCCCTCGTCGCGCAGGCAGTCCGCCCGGCTTCGCGCACATGTACGGGTGGGTGCCGGGGCCTTCCGCCGACCTCTCGGTTCGTCATGTACAGTTCAAATCCCTGTCGCCCGGAGGATGGCCAACTCCCGTTCTACGCGCGCAGACTTGGCGCCCGCACCGCCTCTTCCACCCCTCACGGAGGTTCGCCGGATGCTCGGATTCAGAAGATCCCGCCACAGGTTCACCACGGCGCTGGCCGCGTTCGGGCTGCTCCTCGCGGGCGCCGCCGCCCAGACGGCCACCGCCACCGCGGCGGCCGCGGCGACCCCGCACCGCGTCCTGTTCGACAACTCCAAGGCGGAGACCGCCGGCAACGCCGACTGGATCATCGGCACCAGCCAGCCGGACCCGCTGGGCCAGGACTCCACCCCCTCGGCCGAGACCGACTGGACCGGGGCGATCTCCGCGTGGGGCGTCGCGTTGCAGAGGACCGGCGACTACTCGCTGAAGACGCTCCCTTCGGGCGGCAGCATCACGTACGGCACCACGGCCGCGACCGACCTCCAGAACTTCGACACGTTCGTGCTGCCCGAGCCGAACGTCCTGCTGAGCACGGCCGAGAAGACCGCGGTCATGAGGTTCGTGCAGAACGGCGGCGGTCTCTTCCTTGTCTCCGACCACACCGGGGCCGACCGCAACAACGACGGCGAGGACGCGGTCGAGGTCATCAACGACCTGATGTTCAACAACAGCGTCGACGCCACGAACCCGTTCGGCTTCACCGTCGACACGCTCAACGTCGGCACCGAGAACCCGAGGGCCGTCTCCAGCACGACCGACCCGGTCCTGAACGGTTCCTTCGGCAAGGTCACCGGCAGCATCATCCGCAGCGGCACGACGGCCACGCTGAGCCCCACCGCCAACTCCGCCGTCAAGGGCCTGCTCTACCGCTCCGGTTACTCGGGCAGCACCGGCGCCTTCTTCGCCACCAGCACCTTCGGCAGCGGACGGGTCGCGTTCTGGGGCGACAGCTCGCCCATCGACGACGGCACCGGCCAGTCGGGCAACACGCTGTACGACGGCTGGAACGACACCGCGGGCACCAACGCGGCCCTCGCCCTCAACGCCACCGAGTGGCTGGCCGGCGGAACCGGTGACGGTGGTGGCGGTGGTGGCGGCACCTGCACCGCCGCCCAGTTGCTCGCCAACCCCGGTTTCGAGTCCGGCAGTTCGTCCTGGACCGCGAGCAGCGGGGTCATCACCACCGACACCGGCCAGGCCGCCCGCACCGGCTCCTACAAGGCCTGGCTGAACGGCTACGGATCGGCCCACACGGACACCCTCGCCCAGTCGGTGACCATCCCCGCCGGCTGCGCGGCCACCCTGAGCTTCCACCTCCACGTGGACACGGCCGAGACCACCACCAGCACCGCGTACGACACCCTCAAGGCCCAGGTTCTCAACAGCGGCGGCACGGTCCTCGCCACCCTGGCCACCTACTCGAACCTGAACGCCGGGACGGGGTACACCCAGCGCACGTTCGACCTCTCCGGTTACGCCGGGCAGACGGTCACCGTCAAGTTCACCGGCGTCGAAGGCTCCGTACTCCAGACGTCGTTCGTCCTCGACGACACGGCCCTGAACGTGAGCTGACCGCCGCGAACGGCGAAGGACCACCCCGTGTCACGCCGGGTGGATCCACCCGGTGGCGGCCACCACCTCGCGCGCGATGTCCACCACCGTGCGGTCGTCGGTCGCCACCCGCACGGTGTCCGCGGGCACCCGTTCGTCCAGGAGCCGGGCCTTGTTGGCGCTGTTGGCCAGCTCCCGTTCCAGTTCGGAGCCGATCTCCCGGCCCTTGAGCCGCCGGGCCGTGGTGTCGTCGGTGGCGGTCAGCAGCACGCGGACGATCCGTACGTCCGCGCCCAGGGCCCGCTCGAACAGGCTCGCCGACTCGGCCAGCACGCTGAGGGTGTTGGTGTAGACGAGACGCCGGTGGCCGAGTTCGGCGAAGTTCCCCCACACGGCACGGAGATTGCGCTCGGTGATTCCGGCGCGGTGCGGGTCGCCTTCGGGCGCCGGATGCACGTACCCCATGAAGTCGCCCTCGATCACCGCGTGGCCGACCTCCGCGGCCTTCAGGCGCGCCGAGACCTCCCAGCTCACCGTGGACTTGCCGACGCCCGCGCGCCCGCCGATGAGCAGCGCCTCCGTGTGATCCATACGAGAAGCGTGCCAGAGCGGGGCACACCGGGCTCCCGGTATACCTCCGAGTGCGCCCTCGCCTTGACATGCAGGTAATTGCCTGCATAACTTTGGGTGTGCGATCGGAACGAGAACCAGGGATGGACCAGGTCTTCAAGGCACTGGCCGACGAGACGCGCAGGCGCCTCCTCGACCTGCTGCACGCGGAGAACGGCCGGACACTGGGCGAGCTGTGCGAGCACGTCGACATGGCACGGCAGTCGGTGACACAGCACCTGGCGGTCCTGGAAGCCGCCAATCTGGTCGCCACCGTGCGGCGGGGGCGGGAGAAGCTGCACTACCTCAATCCGGTGCCGCTCCACGAGGTCCAGGAGCGGTGGATCGACAAGTTCGAGCGCCCGCGTCTGCGCGCGCTCGGCGCACTCAAGCGACGAGCCGAGGAAGCCATGACCGACAAGCCGAACTTCGTGTACGTCATCTACATCCGCAGCACGCCCGAGAAGGTCTGGGACGCGCTCACCGACGCGGACCTGACCGCCGCGTACTGGGGCCACAGCAACGTCTCGGACTGGCAGCCCGGCTCCCGGTGGGAACACCGGCGTACGGACGGTTCGGGCATCGCCGACGCGGTGGGCACGGTCGTCGAGAGTGACAGGCCGACGCGGCTCGTGACGAGTTGGGCCGCGCCCGAGGACGAGGGGCGGGACGACAGGTACTCCCGCGTCACCTTCGACATCCGGCCGCACGGCGACATCGTCCGGCTGACCGTGACCCACGAGGACCTGGCCGACGAGGGTGCGCGGAGCGACGTGGGCTCCGGCTGGCCCGCGGTGCTCTCCAACCTGAAGTCGCTGCTGGAGACCGGCAGCCCGCTGCCGCAGGAGCCGTGGCTGGTGCCGAGCTCCTGACGAGCGCACGGGGGCGGAGAAGAGGCCGGCCCGTCCTGCACGGGCCGGCCCGGATCGCCTTCCCTTCTGTGACCGGCTGCCGATTCCCTCCGGCTATGCCCGAGGCGTGCTCCCCCGAGCCGTCATCGCGCAGACCGCCCCCAGCACCACGGCCAGCACGCCGATGATGATGCTGTTGAGCACGGCCCCGGTGTCCGGGCTGCTGCCGACGATCCACGGCGAGATGATCATCCACGCGCCCATCGCGCAGAGCGCCCAGCTCAGGCCGCTCATCCGCTCCGGTGCGAGGGTGAATCCGAGGGCCAGCAGGCCTATCGCGATGCCCATGATGAGGTTGTGCGTCATCAGGGCGGGCTGGCTGGTCGTGTAGTGGAGTATCCACGGGGACACCGCGCAGTACAGGCCGAGCAGGAACACCGGTCCGTCCACGAGTGCCACGTCGCGACCGCCGAGCATGCGGGCGTACCGGTCCCGCATCTCGTCTACGTCGGGGTGGCTGCCGATGTCACCTCTTGGGTGCGAGACGTTGGCCATGACTCGTCTCCTTCGAGCTCTTTCGGTCTTGGCGGCCCCACCGCTCCGGTTGCGATACGCGGCAGGTGTCGGGTTAGTCCCATTATGCTCTTATTTCTTCTTTATGTGTAGCGGACGGAGGGGGATACGTGGGCGAGAGCGAGCTGCTGAGGCGGCTGCCGGAGCGGGTCTGGGCGACGCCGTACGCCGGCGGACGTTTTCCGGGGTCCCGGGCCGTCGCCGAGCGGCCGGGCCTCGCCGAGGGCGCCAACTGCCAGCTCTTCGCCTACGAGGTACTCCGCCACTTCGCCATCGACGTCCCCGCGTGGCGGTCGAGCGACCTGTGGGCCGACACCGTACTCACCGAGCGGGTGACGCACGCCCGGCCACTGGACCTGGTCCTCTTCAACTCCACCGGCGAGGCCTGGGGCGCGCACGTCGGTGTGGTCGTGGGGGAGGGCCGGGTCCTCCACCTCAGTGCCGAGGTGGGCCGTCCGGCGGTGTGGGGCACGGCCGACTTCGCCGCCCGGGACCGCTATCGCACGCGCCTCGGCTTCAAGCGGGTCCTGTGGCGGAGGTGAGTCTCCCGCCCAGTTCGCGGGCCCTTCGTACGAACGCCTCGTGCAGGTCGTCGGCCGCCCGGGGCACCGAGTCCGCCCGGCGGCGCTGAAGCATCAGCACCACCTCCGTCGAGTCGTCGTCGAGCGGCCGGCAGGTGATGGCGCCGTGGCGCTCCAGCGGGTCGCCCAGCACGCTGAAGTCCGGCAGGACCGTCACGCCCAGCCCTTCGGCGACCATCAGCTTGCCCATCTCGGCGCCGTCGGTGGAGTACGAGAAGGCCGGCACGTTCCCCTCCAGGAGCCGGTGGACGTAGCGGTGCATGACGTATCCGGTGCGCATCGCGATCAGCGGCTCCCGCTCGTCGAGGAGGTCGGGCACCGAGACCGTGTCGAGCGCGGCGAGGGGACTGTCCGGGCGGACGCACAACACCGGGCGCCCGCGCAGCAGTTCGGTGGTCTCGAAGTCGGCGGGCAGGTCGTCGCCGTCGAGGTGGTTCACCAGCCCCAGGTCGAAACCGCCCTCCGACAGGGCACGGTGGATGTCCGACTGCTGGGTTCCCACCACCTCCACCTGCGTCAGCGGGTGCGTGGCGCGGAACTCCCGGACGGTCGGGATGAGCAACGGCACGGTGGCCGCGTTCACCGTGCCGACGCGGACCATCCGGCTGATCCGGTGCTGTTCCCCCGCCGCGCTCCGCAACCGGTCGACCGCGTCCAGGACGTTGATGATGTGCGGCAGCAGGTCCCGCCCCTCGGCGCTCATCGTCGCGCCGGTCCGTTTGCGTTCCAGCAGGTCGACGCCGAGTTCGCGCTCCAGGTTCCGTACGGTCTCGCTGAGCGCGGGCTGCGAGAGGTGGAGTTCTTCGGCCGCCCGGCGCAGTGAACCGAGCCGGGTGACCGCCGCGATGTATTCCAGCTGCTCTGTTCGCACTTCAGCAGAATTCAGTCCTCGGCCCGTCATGTTCAAGGGTTTCCCTGTCACACCTTCGTGAAATGCGCCGGTCCGGGATGCGAGACCGGCCGGTGGTTCCTTGACGGTCCGGACGGAGGGCTGCGACGATCGACGACATGAAGATGCGACCGGACCTCACGCGGCGACGCCATGTCGACCTCGCGCGTGTCTCCAGTTCCTTCTGTTGTCGCGAAGCCTGACGCTCCCGACGGTAGGGTCCCCTTCGCACGGACCGGCTCGGCGGCGGTGAATTCTCCCGCACGGCCCACCTCTGTGTTCCCCGGCCCTCGTCGCACCCATTTCAGCGCCCGCGTTCTCCGCGAATTGCCGGGCCCGTAATTCGTCATGCCCTCGTACAGAAATCCGGGAGTTCTCTGTGTCCGTGACAGAACCCGTCCGCTTCGCCTACTGGGTACCCAACGTCAGCGGTGGCCTGGTCACCAGCAAGATCGAGCAACGCACCGACTGGGGTTACGAGTACAACCGCGAACTCGCCGTCCTCGCCACCGAGCGCCTGAAGGTGATCGCCGCCGTCCACCCGGGCCTGTGGCACCCCGGTGTCCTCGCCAAGTTCACCGCCCTCGGCGAACCCTGGCTGGAGCACGACGAGCGCTACCGCCGCTCCGAGGAGTTCATCCGCGCCCTGCGGCAGGTCTGGACCGAGGACCACACCGAACTCGCCGGTGACTTCTACTGGTTGCGGGACTTCACCCTGAAGCCCAAACCCACCGAGCAACTCGCCGACGTCCACAGGTCCGCGGCCGAAGCCGGCCGCCGGGCACCGAAGTTCGGCCTCAACGGCTTCCTGATCGCCCGCGACACCGAGGCCGAGGCCCGCGACACACTCCGCGAGATCGTCGCCAAGGCCGACAGCGAGGCCGTGGAAGGGTTCGGGGCCGCCGTGAAGCAGGCGGGGCAGGCCACCTCCGACGGCAAGGGCATGTGGCAGGACTCCAGCTTCGAGGACCTCGTCCAGTACAACGACGGATTCCGTACGGGGCTGATCGGCACCCCCGAGCAGATCGCCGAGCGGATCGTCGCCTACAAACGCCTCGGCGTCGACCTGCTCCTCCTCGGCTTCCTGCACTACCACGAGGAGGTCGAGTACTTCGGCCGCCGGGTGCTGCCCCTCGTACGCGAACTGGAAGCCCAACTGCCCGATTCCGAGGCCGAGTCCGTGGCCGTCCACGCCTGACCGAGACGTCCCGCTCCGCAGAAAAGAGGGCCCATGGCCACCGTCCTGTCCGTCTCCGGCAGTCCCTCCGTCTCCTCCCGCACCGCCAAGCTCCTGCGTCACCTGGACACCCGGCTGGCCGCGCAGGGGCACCAGGTCATCCCGCTCGACGTCCGTACGATCCCGGCGGAGGCGCTGCTCGGCGCCGACTTCAAGCACCCCGCCATCGTCGAGGCGACCGCGTTGTTCGCCCGCGCCGACGGCGTCGTCATCGGCACCCCCGTCTACAAGGCCGCCTACTCCGGCGTCCTGAAAGCCCTGCTGGACCTGCTCCCGCAGTACGCCCTCACCGGAAAGACCGTGCTGCCGCTGGTCACCGGAGGCAGCACCGCACACGTCCTCGCCCTCGACTACGCGCTCCGCCCGGTCCTCAACTCCATGGGCGCCGCGCACATAGTCCAGGGCTGGTTCACCCTCGACAAGGACATCAGTGCCGGTGAGGACGGCGGCGTCACCGTGGCGCCGGGGGCCGCCGAGGCGCTGGCCCAGGTGGTCGACCAGTTCTCCCTCGCGCTGGGCCGCACGCCGCTGCTGGCTGCGGCAGGCTGACCCCATGACCGCCAAAGTGATAACCGACAACGTCGAGGCACTGGCCGTCGCCGCCGTACTGGCCGACGAGTTCCGCACCGGCGCCGCGACGCGCGACTCCGAACGACGGCTGCCGCGGGAGGAGTTGGACCGGCTGTCCGCCTCCGGGCTGCTTGCCGTCACCGTGCCGGCCGCGTACGGCGGTGCGGACGTACGCCAGGAGACGCTCGCAGAGATCTTCCGCCTGCTCGCCGCCGCCGACGCCAGCCTCGCCCAGATCCTGCAGAACCACTTCGTGTACGTGAACGTGATACGCCGTCAGGGCACTCTGCCACAGAGTGAGTTCTTCTTCGCCGAGGTGCTCGCCGGACGCCGCTTCGGCAACGCCCAGTCGGAGGCGGGCACCAAGCACGTCCAGGACATCCGCACCCGGCTCGAACCGGCCCCGGACGGCTCGTACGTCCTCAGTGGCGTCAAGCACTACTCCACCGGAGCCCTGTTCGCCGACTGGATCCCCGTCCTGGCCCGCGCCGAGGACGACAACCTGCACGTCGCGTACGTCCCACGGGACGCCGACGGGGTCACGGTCGTCGACGACTGGGACGGCATGGGGCAGCGTACGACCGCCAGCGGCACCGTCCACCTCGACGCCGTGGCCGTCCCCGCCGACCGGATCGTCCCGCACCACCTCACCTTCCAGGGGCCGCAGCTCCACGGAGCCGTCGCGCAGTTGCTGCACGCCGCCATCGACGCCGGGATCGCCGCGGGCGCGCTCGCCGAGGCCGTCGAGTTCGTCCGCACCAAGAGCAGGCCCTGGTTCGAGAGCGGCGTGGACACAGCCGCCGAGGACCCCCTGCTCATCCAGCGTTTCGGTGAACTCGCCATCCAGGTGCGGGCGTCCGAGGCGCTGCTCGGCGCGGCGGCCCGCGCGGTGGACGCGGCCGGCGCGGACCTGACCGAGGACTCGGCGGCCGAGGCGTCGATCGCGGTGGCCGCGGCCAAGGTGCACACCGCCGCCACCGCCGTGGAGGTGGCGGGCGCGCTCTTCGAGGTGTCCGGCACCCGCTCGGCCCTCAACGCCCTGAACCTGCACCGGCATTGGCGCGACGCCCGGACCCACACCCTGCACGACCCGGCGCGCTGGAAGATCCAGCACATCGGCCGTCACGTCCTCAACGGCACGAAGCCCCCTCGGCACGGCCTGCTCTGAACGGAGACCTCACGTGTCCCTCACCTTCCACTGGTTCCTGCCCACCAACGGCGACAGCCGGCATGTCGTCGGCGGCGGACACGGCACCCCGGCCACCGTCTCGGGACGCGACCGGCCGCCGACGGTTGCCTACCTGAGCCAGATCGCCAAGGCCGCCGAGGACCTGGGCTTCGTCGGCGCGCTCACACCCACCGGCGCCTGGTGCGAGGACGCCTGGCTGACCACCGCGATGGTCAGCCAGCACACCGAACGGCTCAAGTTCCTGGTCGCCTTCCGCCCCGGCTTCGTCTCACCCACGCTCGCCGCCCAGATGGCCTCCACCTTCCAGCGGCAGACCGGCGGACGGCTGCTGCTCAACGTGGTCACCGGCGGCGAGAGTCACGAGCAGCGTGCCTACGGCGACTTCCTCGACAAGGACGCCCGATACCGCCGTACCGGCGAGTTCCTCCAGATCGTCAAAGGCCTGTGGGAGGGCGGCACCGTCGACCTGGCCGGCGAACACCTCCGGGTCGAGGACGCCAGGCTGGCCCGCCTGCCCGACCCGGTCCCCGAGATCTACTTCGGCGGCTCCTCGCCCATCGCCGGTGAGATCGCCGCCCGCCATGTGGACGTCTACCTCACCTGGGGCGAGCCGCCCGCCCAGGTCGCCGAGAAGATCGCGTGGGTACGCGGCCTCGCCGAGAAGGAGGGCCGCACAGTCCGGTTCGGGATCCGGCTGCACGTCATCACCCGCGACACCTCCGAGGACGCCTGGGCGGAGGCGCACAGGCTCCTCGACGGCTTCGACCCGGAGACCGTGAAGTCCGTACAGGCCGGGCTCGCGCGCAGCGAGTCCGAGGGGCAGCGGCGGATGCTCGCGCTGCACGGCGGCAGCCGCGACGGACTGGAGATCCACCCCAACCTGTGGGCCGGGATCGGCCTGGTCCGTGGCGGCGCGGGCACCGCCCTGGTCGGCAGCCATGACGAGGTCGCCGAGCGCATCGCGGAGTACCACCGCCTCGGGATCGACGAGTTCGTGTTCTCCGGCTATCCGCACCTGGAGGAGGCGTACTGGTTCGGCGAGGGCGTCCTGCCGCGGCTGGCGGCACAGGGGCTGTGGCGGCACCCCTTCGCGACGCCGACCGCTCCGGCGGCGCAGGTGCCCTTCACGAGCTGAGCCGGCCGAGGGAACCGAGGTGCGCCCCGCGCACCTCGGCCGTCTGCCCCTGCACCAGCAGGAACATCCCCTCGCGCGCGAGCCGTTGGGCCGGACCGTCCAGACCGATGGAGCGTCCGCCACCGGCCACGATCGCCGCGGTCGTGGCCGCGCGCATGACGTCGTAGGCACGTGTCTTGGCCGCCAGCCGCTCGTCGATCCGCTCGGCCGGCACCGGGTGGTCGGCCAACTCGTAAGCCAGTCGCCTGACTTCGTCCAGCCGTCCGCGCAGGACGTGTGCGGTCTCCTTCGCGGCGGGATCGGCGTCGGGCGACTCCAGCAGGTCGAGCGCGGACGCCGTGACACCGAAGACGGCCGGTGAGGCGTTGGTGCTCTTCGGACGGTCGGTGGCCGCCCAGGTCTCGTAGGGGGTACGCAGAGCCACCGCGTCCTCGGGCAGCCAGAGACCGTCAAGTTCCAGGGAGACCGTCCGGGTGGCGGAGAGCGCGGCGAGCCGCATCGGCGGTGACGGGCGCATACCGGGCTGCTCGCGCGCCTCGGTGAACGCGAACAGCGCCTCGTCCTCATCCGTCAGTCCGGCCAGCAGCATGATGTCGTTGAGCCCCCAGCCGGTGTACCAGGGAACCGTCCCGTAGAAGCGCCGGCCGCCGCGCTCCCGCGTGACCCTGACCGGCACGCGCGGATAGGCGCGCAACTGGGCGTACGCCACCCCCGACAACAGCTCCCCGCGAGCGAGCGGGCCCAACAGCCGCTCCCGCACCGGAAGCTGGGACTTGGCGAGGGTCTGCACGGGAGTGTGGTGCTGGGTCTGCACGAACCAGGTCGAGCAGCACGCCCCGGCCAGGATCTCGGCGGTCTCCCGGGCCACCGGGGCGGGCGCCGCCGACCCGCCGTACTCCACCGGGGCGCTCACCCCCAGCAGCCCGGACCGCTTGACGGCCTCGACACTGCTCGCGGGCACACCTTCCTGGTCGACCCGCTGCGCCAGGGGTGCCAGCACCTCCGCGGCGAGAGAGCGGGCGCGGGTGACGAGAGGATGCGGTGCGGTGCTCATCGGAGGAATCTCCCGGTGTCGAGGTGTCCGGTGCCGATTCAACCTTCCACGCCGGGAGCATCGGGAACCCGGGCCTCGACCGGTCGAGTGCGGGCGGGCCCTCTCGGGACCGCCCCCTCACACGCTGAGCGCCTCACGCACCGTCCGCTCCGCCTCCTGTCCGCCCTCGCCGAAGGAGGTGACCCGGCCGGCCTCCAGGACGTAGTACCGCTGCGCCGCCCGCATCGCGAAACCGACGTGCTGCTCGACCAGCAGCACCGAGAGACCGCCCCGCGCCGCGAGGGCGAGGATCGTCTCCTCGATCTCGATGACCACCGAGGGCTGGATGCCTTCCGTCGGCTCGTCGAGAAGAAGCAGCCGGGGTTCCGTCACCAGGGCACGGGCGATGGCGAGTTGCTGGCGCTGGCCGCCGGAGAGCAGCCCGGCGCGCCGGCCCGAGAGGGCGCGAAGCGCGGGGAAGAGGTCCAGTGCCTCGGCGACCGCCGTCCTGCCGCGAGGCCGCCCGTCGGCGACCAGCTGGAGGTTCTCCGCGGTCGTGAGGTGCGGGAAGGCCTGCTGCCCCTGGGGCACGTAGGCCATGCCGCGGGCCACCCGTTCATGGGGCCTGCGGCGGGTGATGTCCTCGCCGTCGAGACGGACGGTGCCGCTCTGCGGGGTGAGCAGCCCGACGGCCGTTCGGAGCAGGGTGCTCTTGCCGGCGCCGTTGTGTCCCAGCACCGCCGCCACGCCGTCGTGCGGGACCTCGACGGAGACCCCGTGCAGGACCGAGCTGCGGTGGTAGCCGACGCGTACGTCGTCGATCTCCAGCATCATGTCCGCTCACACCTCCCGCACGGCGACGCCCGCGGCGGCCTCGTCCACCTGGGTCCGGTCGCCCGGAGCCCCGCCGTCCAAAGTCCCTCCGGGCGGTGTCCCACCGATCGGAGGCTCGGCGGTCGGCGTGTCCGCCGCGTGCCCGAGGTACACCTCCTGAACCTTCGGATCCGCCTGCACCTCGGCCACCGTCCCCTCGCTCAGCACCCTGCCCGCGTGCAGCACACTGACGCTGCGGGCGAAGGAGCGCATGAAGTCCATGTCGTGCTCGATGACGACGACGGTCCGCTCCCGGCTGATGAGCTCCAACAGCTCACCGGTGGCCTGCCGTTCGTCGTGGCTCATGCCCGCGACCGGTTCGTCCAGCAGCAGCAGCCGTACGTCCTGCACGAGCAGCATCCCGATCTCCAGCCACTGTTTCTGACCGTGGGCGAGCGTCCCGGCCGGGCTGTCGGCGAGGTCCGTCAGACCCACGGTCTCCAGCGCGCGGGCGACAGGCTCCGGCACCCCCTTGCGGCGGCGCAGCATCGTCAGCATGCTCCGACCCGCGCCCGCCGCGATGTCCAGGTTCTGAAGGACCGTCAACTCGTCGAAGACGGTGGCGGTCTGGAAGGTCCGGCCGATTCCCGAGCGGGCGATCCGGTGCACGCTGCGTCCGAGGATGTCCTCGCCCCCGAAGCGCACCGACCCCCGCGCCTTCACCAGGCCGGTGACGGCGTCGACGAGGGTCGTCTTGCCCGCGCCGTTCGGCCCGATGAGGAAGCGCAGATCACCCGGGCGCACATCGAGGTCGACGCCGTCGACGGCGGTGAACCCGTCGAAGGAGACCCGCAGTTGGCGTACCTCAAGACCTGAGAGTTCACTCATACCTTTTCTCCCACAGGAAGGGCGGGTGCCTTCTCGTCGAGGCGCGGACCGTCGGCCGGCGCAGAGGACGCGCGCCGGCGCCGTACAATCCCCACCAGCGAGGCGAGGCCGCCCGGCAGGAAGGCCAGCGCCACGATGAACAGCAGGCCCTGGAAGTAGGTCCAGGCCGCGGGGAACTCCTCCGACAGCGCCGTCCTGGCCCAGGCGACCCCGACCGCGCCGAGTACCGCGCCCACCAGGACCGACCTGCCGCCGACCGCGGCACCGATGACCAGCTCGATGGACGGCACGATCCCGATCAGCGCGGGCGAGATGATCCCGACCGCGGGAACGAACAGGGCGCCCGCGAGCCCGGCCATGCCGGCCGCCACGACGTACGCGACGAGCTTCACGTTCGCCGGGTCGTATCCGAGGAAACGCACCCGCTCCTCGGAGTCCCTTACGGCTACCAGGAGTTCGCCGTACCTGCTGTTGATCAGCTGGCGGGCGACGGCGATGAGCAGGAGCAGGGCCGCGGCGATGACGAAATACACCATCCGCTGGTTGACCGGATCGTCGAGGTCGTAGCCGAAGAAGCCCTGGATGTCGGTGAGTCCGTTGGTGCCGCCGGTGGTGGCCTGCTGGCCGATCAGCCAGATGGCGAAGGCGGCTGCGAGGGCCTGGCTGAGGATCGCGAAGTAGGCGCCCTTCACCCGGCGCCGGAAGATGAACGACCCGAGGATCGCCGCGACGCCCATCGGCAGCAGCACCGTCGCCGCCAGCGCGAAGACCGGATTGGCGAACGGCTGCCACCACCAGGGGAGTTCGGTGGCCGTGCCGTACAGCTGCATGAAGTCGGGGAGGTTGCCGGGACCGGCGTCCGCGATCTTCAGATGCATGGCCATGGCGTACCCGCCGAGCCCGAAGAAGACGCCCTGCCCGAGCGTGAGCAGTCCGCCGCGCCCCCAGGCCAGGCAGATTCCCACGGCGACCATCGCGGTGCACAGGTACTTGGCGAGCAGCCCGAGCCGGAAGTCGGACAGCGCGACCGGGGCCACCGCGAAGAGCACGACGGCACCCACGGCGAAGCCCGCCGCCGGGCGCGCGGCGGTGAACCTGCCCTTGGCGCGCGCGAGTTGCTTCGATGCCGGGGGAGTGGTGGTCATACGAGACTCCTCGTACGCAGCGTGTACAGCCCCTGCGGCCGCCACTGGAGGAACGCGACGATGGCCACCAGGACCAGCACCTTCGCGACGCTGACGGTGGTGGAGTACTCCAGAACGGACTGGAGCACACCCAGGACGAAGGCGACGATCACGGTGCCCTTGAGCTGTCCGATGCCGCCGACCACGATCACCAGGAAGGCGTCGATGATGACGTTGGTGCCCATCGTGGGCCCGATCGGACCGACGAGGGTCAGGGCGACTCCGGCGACCCCGGCGAGCCCGGACCCGATGAAGAACGCGGTGCGGTCGACGCGTCCGGTGGAGATGCCGGAGACCTCGGCCAGATCCCGGTTCTGCACGACGGCGCGGATGCGCCGCCCGAGCGGCGTCAGCCGCAGTGTCAGGGCCAGCGCGAGAACCGCCGCGAGCGCCAGGGCGAGAATGAACAGGCGGCTGTTGGCGAAGGTGAGCGGGTCGTCGCCGCCGATGACGGTGATGTTCCCGGTGAGGACGTCGGGCGCGCGGGTCTGCACATTGGGGGCGCCGAAAATGTCACGGGCGAGTTGCTGGAGCATCAGTGAGACGCCCCATGTGACGAGAAGAGTGTCGAGTGGCCTGAGATAAAGACGCCGGATGAGCACCCATTCAAGGAGCGCGCCCAGCGCCCCCGACACGAGAAAAGCGACGGGAAGCGCGACGAGCAGCGAAATCCCCGCGCCGGAAATGGACTTCTGAAGGACATAGGTCGTGTAGGCGCCGGCCATGATGAACTCGCCGTGGGCCATGTTGATGACATTCATCTGGCCGAAGGTGAGCGAGAGGCCGAGCGCGATGAGCAGCAGAACGGCACCGATGCTGACGCCGGTGAACATCTGCCCGAGGATCACGGTCATGCGGCTGCTCCGGGGAGGCGGGACGCGGGGGCCTCTTCGCGAGGGGCCCCCGCGCGCGGGTGATCAGGAGAGGCCGGCGGCCCAGTCGTAGCCCTTGAGGAAGGGGTCCGGCTTGATCGGCTCACCGGAGTCCCAGACCTGTTCGATCAGTCCGTCGTGGCCGATCCTGCCGATGCGGGCGGTCTTGTAGATGTGCTGGCTGGCGCCGTCCACGGTGACCTTGCCCTCGGGCGCGTCGAAGGTGATCCCGTCAGAGGCGGCCTTGATCTTCTCGGGGTCGAAGGACTTCGCCTTCTCGACCATCGCCTTCCACAGGTGGACCGAGGTGTACGCGGCCTCCATCGGGTCACTGGTCGGCTTGTCCTGGCCGTACTTGTCCTTGTACGCCTTCACGAACTTGGTGTTCGCGGCGCCCGGAGTGGTCTGGTAGTAGTTCCAGGCCGTCAACTGGCCCTCCAGGTACTGCGCCCCGATCGACTTGACCTCCTCCTCGGCGATCGACACGGAGACGACCGGCATGGCCTTGGCGGTCAGGCCCGCGGACTTGTACTCCTTGAAGAAGGCGACGTTGGAGTCGCCGTTGAGGGTGTTGAAGACCGCGTCCGCCTTCGACGCCTTCACCTTGTTGGCGATCGTGCTGAACTCCGTGGAGCCCAGCGGTGCGTAGTCCTCGCCGAGCACCGTCATGCCGTTCGCCTCGGCGTACGCCTTGATCTCCTTGTTGGCGGTGCGCGGGAAGACGTAGTCGCTGCCGACCAGGTAGATCTTCTTCTTGCCCTGGCTCTCGAGGTAGTCGAGCCCCGGGATGATCTGCTGGTTGGTGGTCGCTCCCGTGTAGAAGATGTACGGGGACTCCTCAAGTCCCTCGTACTGCACGGGGTAGAACAGCAGCGACTTGTTCTTCTCGAAGACCGGCTTGACGGCCTTGCGGCTCGCGGAGGTCCAGCAGCCGAAGGTGGCCGCGACCCGGTCCTGCGAGATCAGCTTCTGCGCCTTCTCGGCGAACGTCGGCCAGTCGGAGGCGCCGTCCTCGCTGACCGGCTTGATCTGCTTGCCGAGCACGCCGCCCGAGGCGTTGATCTCCTCGATCGCCAGCTTCAGCGAGTCGCGTACGGTCACCTCGCTGATCGCCATGGTGCCGGACAGCGAGTTGAGCAGGCCGACCTTGACGGTGTCGCCGCTCACGTCCGCCTGCGCGGCCTTGTCGGACGTACCGCCCGCGTCGGTCTTCGCGCCGCACGCGGAGAGCGCGACGACGGCCGCGAAAGCCACGGCGCCGGCCGCCATCCGGCGTCGGAGAATACGGGAACCACTGGAATCGCCGGCACCATTTGAACCGTGTGAACCGCTGGACAAAAGAACCCCCTCGGGCTGTGGAGGAGACGACCTCCTGAAGTGCGGTCCACAGCCTCAAGTCACCCTGTTTCCAAGGCGTTTCAGGACACTTTCCCAGCCGTATCTTCCCGCTCTCATGGAGTCGTGGCGGAGCCCTCATGGGGAAATAGCGGGGCATTCGGGGGATGTTCGCCGGGCAACAAAAAAATGCCCGGGGCGGAATTCGACATGTGAATTCACAATTCGCCCGAGGCATTCTGATTACTTCCTGTGGGAAGTATCTTGGCGCGGGCGCGGCCATGTCAAGGGCGGGAACCGTGAAGGTCGAGCTGGGCGACAACGTCGAAGCCGACACCGTCCGCCCGTGCCAGGTAGATGCGCTGGCGGACATGGCCGCCCCGCAGGTGGAGCAGCCCGCGCGGACCCTCGTACGACACCGTCTCCGCCGCCGCCCCGATGTCCGCCACGTCGAGCGTCCTGGCCCGCCCGATCAGCGCGGCCAGCAACAGCACGCCCTCGTAGCAGGATTCGCCCAGACTCCCCAGCGCCGGCGCCTCGACGCCGAACCGTCCGGCGTACCGGCCGTGGAAGTCGAGGGTGTCCTGGTTGGCCAGCGAGGCGAAGAACCCGGCGGTGCTGTAGAGGTCGACGGTGGCGCTCGGGCCGCTCGCCATCAGCATGTTCTCGTCCATCAGCGTGCTCAGCCGCAGACAGCGCGCGTCGAGACCGGCGGCCGCGAACGCCCGGTTGAAGCGGACGGCGTCGCTGCCGACGAGCAGCATGAGCACACCGTCGGCGTCCGACCGCTCGACGCGGCGCAGCACCGCGTCGAAGTCGTGGGTGCCCAGGGGGAGATACACCTCTCCCTGGATCCTGCCGCCGGCCTCCCGCGCGTAGGCGTGCGCGGCCCGGGCCGTACGGCGCGGCCACACATAGTCGTTGCCCACCACGAACCAGCGCCGCACCCCGCGCTCATGGGCCAACAGGCCCATCGCCGGACGCAGTTGATCGCGAGGCGTCTCGCTGGTCAGGAACACCCCCGCGGTGTTCTCGCCGCCCTCGTAGAGCGCCGTGTAGACGTACGGCACCCGATGCGCGATCCTCGGCGCCAGCGCCTGCCGTACCGAGGAGATGTGCCAGCCCGTGACGCCCTGCACGACTCCCAGGTCCACCAACGCCTCGACGTGCGCGGCGACTTCGCGCGGTCCGCTGCCGCCGTCGACGGGCAGCAGTCGCAGCTCCCTGCCGAGGACGCCGCCCGCGCGGTTGACCTCCTCGGCGGCCAGCTGTGCGCACAGTTCGCAGGTCGGTCCGAAGATCCCAGCCGACCCCTGCATGGGGAAGACGAGCGCCACCCGGAACACGGAGTCGTCTGCCGTGAACCAGTCGGGCGGAGATGGATCGTCCCGGAACATGGCGTCATGATTTCGGGTCCGCCCGGTGAACTCCAGTCCGTCTCATACCATGTACAGCCCCGGGACCGAGGAGCAGGATGCCGACCCCACCTCCGCGTCAGCCCCAGGAGCTGGCACACCTCCTGACGCGGGCCGAGCGGCTGGCCGCGCGCCGGCTCCAGAGCGTGCTCGACGAGGACGGCTGCTCGCTCGACGCGTGGCGGGTGCTCGCCCTGCTCGGTGACGGCCAGGGGCATCACATGACGGCGATAGCCGAGGCCGCCTTCCTGCCGCCCCCGACGCTGACCAAGCTCGTCGACCAGCTCGTCGACCAGAACCTCGTCCACCGCCGGGTCGATCCGGCCGACCGGCGCCGCATCCTCGCCCACCTCACCCCGCGCGGACAGGCGTACTGGCGGCGGCTGGACCGTGCGGTCGGCGCCCGCTGGCCGCTGCTCAGCGACGGTGACGACGAACTGCTGCGGGCCCTGCTGGCACGCCTGGCGGACACGCTCGAAGGGGCGGACACCGAGACCGCTCTCTGACACCCTCCGTCCCGACATGGTCGCGGAGGGTCTTCCCGCGTACCCGGAATTTATTTGGGCAGGTGAAAGGTTGGTATATGCATCCAGCTGGACCTCGCGCCCGACGTCCAGCCACCGAGTACACCGCGCGGCGGCCCCACCCGTCCGCGCCAGACCAGCGAGGCACCGTGAACCACTCCACCCCCGAGCCGCCCGCCCACGTCGTCTCCCGGCTCCGTGCGACCTTCCGCTCCGGCCGTACCAAGCCCGTCGCCTGGCGTACGACCCAGCTGCGCCGGCTGCGCGAGCTGCTCACCACGCACGGCGAGGACATCGCGGCCGCCCTCCACGCGGACCTCGGCAAGAGCTCCACGGAGTCCTTCCGTACCGAGATCGACTTCACCGTGCGCGAGATCGACCACACCCTGGACCACCTCGACACCTGGCTGCGCCCCGAGCCCGCGCCGGTCCCGGAGCGCCTCGGAGACGACGCGAAGGCGTGGACGCAGTACGACCCGCTGGGCGTCGTCCTGGTCATCGCGCCCTGGAACTACCCGGTGCAGCTTCTGCTGACCCCGTTGCTCGGCGCCCTCGCCGCCGGCAACGCGGTGGTCGTGAAGCCCAGTGAGCTGGCCCCCGCCACCTCGGCCGTCCTGGCCCGGCTGCTGCCCCAGTACCTCGACACCGACGCGGTCGCCGTGGTCGAGGGTGCGGTTCCGGAGACCACGGCCCTGCTGGCCGAGCGCTTCGACCAGATCTTCTACACGGGCAACGGCACGGTCGGCCGCGTCGTGATGCGCGCCGCCGCCGAGCACCTCACCCCCGTCGCCCTCGAACTGGGCGGCAAGTCACCGGCGTTCGTCGACCGGGGCACCGACCTGGCCGTGGTCGCGGACCGGCTCGTCCGCGGCAAGTTCCTCAACGCCGGGCAGACCTGCGTGGCGCCCGACTACGTCCTGACCGACCCCGAGACCGCGGGTGCGCTGGAGCCCGAGCTCGTGCGGGCCGTCGAGGCGGTCTTCGGCGCCGAGCCGAAGGCGTCCGGCGAGTTCGGACGGATCGTCAACGAGCGGCACTTCGACCGGCTGACCGCGCTGCTCGGCTCCGGCCGCACCGTCACCGGCGGCGAGAGCGACCGCTCCCTCAAGTACATCGCGCCGACCGTGCTCGCCGACGTCGACCCCGAGTCGCCGGTCATGGCCGAGGAGATCTTCGGTCCGATTCTCCCGATCGTCACGGCGGCGGACCTCGACGCGGCCATCGGCTTCATCAACGACCGCGACAAGCCGCTGGCCCTCTACGCCTTCACGGACTCGGACGTCACGCGGCGGCGGCTCGCCGCGGAGACCTCCTCCGGCGGCCTCGGCCTCGGTCTGCCGCTCGCCCATCTGACCGTCTCCGACCTGCCGTTCGGCGGGGTCGGCGAGAGCGGCATGGGCAGCTACCACGGGCGCTACTCCATCGAGACGTTCAGCCACCGCAAGGCGGTGCTGGAGAAGCCGCTCGCCTGACACGGCAAGCGTGACGAATGACGCGGGCGGTGGTCCGGCCGGTTCCCAACCGTCCCGGACCACCGCCTAGTCGACGTGTCGGCAGGTGTCGGAAATCCCCCGCAACGGGCGTGGCCTCCCGTGCCGTCCGATGTCCGCCGGTTCGCTGCCAACGTTGTCGGCCGGGATTGGTCTGGACCCTTGACTGGTACAGACCAAAGGGGTTGAGTGTGCTTCCACACCCCCCACCACGGCCGCCCCCGACGCCGTGTCCGGCCCGACCGGCGCGTGCGGACAAGGCTCTGCCCCGCATTGCTCTTGGCCGGGCGCGGCCGTGCTCCGAAGAGGAGTTGATCCTGTGTCGAGGCGTCGCATCTCCGCGGTCATGGCCGCCGTCATCATCGGAACCGCCGCACCGGCCCTCCTGCCGGCCACGAGCGCTTCCGCCGCGGCCTGTTCGAGCTACCCGAGCTGGGTGGCCGGCAAGTCGTACGTCACCGGCAACGTCGTCCGCTACACCGACGGCAAGGCCTACATCGCCGAGCACGACAACCCGGGCTACGACCCCATCATCAGCACCTGGTTCTGGGAGCCCTACGCCTGCGACAGCGGCCCCGGAAACCCCGTCGGCAACTTCGTGGTGACGGAGGCGCAGTTCAACCAGATGTTCCCGGGCCGGAACTCCTTCTACTCCTACGGCGGTCTGACCGCCGCGCTCGGCGCCTACCCGGCCTTCGCCAACGCGGGCAGTGACACGGTGAAGAAGCAGGAGGCGGCGGCGTTCCTGGCGAACGTGAACCACGAGACCGGCGGGCTTGTCCACATCGTGGAGCAGAACACCGCCAACTACCCGCACTACTGCGACTGGGGCCAGTCCTACGGCTGCCCGGCCGGGCAGGCCGCCTACTACGGGCGCGGTCCGATCCAGCTGAGCTGGAACTTCAACTACAAGGCCGCCGGTGACGCGTTGGGCATCGATCTGCTCAACAACCCCTGGCTGGTGCAGAACGACTCCTCGGTCGCCTGGAAGACGGGCCTGTGGTACTGGAACACCCAGTCCGGGCCGGGCACGATGACCCCGCACAACGCCATGGTCAACGGGGCGGGCTTCGGCCAGACCATCCGCTCCATCAACGGCTCCCTGGAGTGCGACGGCCGCAACCCCGCGCAGGTCCAGAGCCGCGTCGACGCCTACAACCGCTTCACCGGCATCCTCGGCGTCAGCCCCGGCGCCAACCTCTACTGCTGACCCCGGACCGGTCCGCGTGACCGGATTCGGAGCGCGTATCCGGCCCGGCGAGTCCTGTGCGAAGCTGCCGCGATGACCTCAGAGCAGATCACCGCGGCAGCCGCGGGCACCTGGAATCTCGGAGATCTGCCCGTCAACCGCATCGGGTTCGGCGCGATGCGGCTGACGGGCAGCGCGGCCTTCCACCACGGAGAGCCGAGCGACCGCGGGCGCTCGACGGCCGTGCTGCGGCAGGCGATCGAACTCGGCGTCAACCACATCGACACCGCCGCCTTCTACTTCTCCTCGCTGCGTTCCGCGAACGAACTGATCAACAGCGCGCTCGCCCCGTACCCGGAAGGCCTGGTCATCGCCACGAAGGTGGGGCCGCACCGTGAGTTCTCCGGAGAGTGGGGCACCGCCGCCAGGCCGGACCAACTGCGCGGCCAGGTCGAGGAGAACCTGCGCCAGCTCGGCCGTGACCACCTCGACGTCGTGTACCTGCGCCGGATGCGGCAGGACTCCATCGCGGAGCACTTCGGCGCGCTCGCCGAACTGCGGGACGCCGGCCTGATCCGGCACCTCGGCGTCTCCGGGATCGAGTCCAGGCACCTCGCCGAGGCGCGGGCCATCGCGCCCGTGGTGAGCGTGCAGAACCAGTACGGTCTCGACTTCCCGGACCCCGAGACCGACGCCGTGGTGCGGGCCTGCGGCGAACAGGGCATCGCGTTCGTGCCGTTCTTCGCCATCGCGGGCAAGGGTGGCGCGCGGGGCGCGAGCGGCACCGCGGACGACGAGGTCGCCGCCGTCGCGCGTGCGCACGGCGCGACTCCCGCGCAGGTCCGGCTCGCCTGGACGCTGCGGCAGGGCCCACACGTCCTCGCCATCCCCGGCACCGGGAACCCGGACCACCTCACGGAGAACGTGGCCGCGGGCGCCCTGCGGCTCACCGACACCGAAACGGCCCGCCTCGACGCGCGCCACACGCGAGGGAAGTGAGCCGACCCGCCCCTTCACGAGCCGCTTCCCGGCCGCTCGCACCCTCACTCAGTAGCTGAGTGGGCCCACACAGATAGTGTGCGACTCGGCGTCTTCCTGGTCGAGGTCCACCGTGACACCCGCGGGTTCGAGCGTCCCGCGTATGCGCTGCCTGATGGGCTCGCTGAGGTAGTTGTGGTGCAGGTCCAGTCTCGTGAGGTGGGTCAGAGGTTGGCCGTGGAGAAGGGCGGCCGCGCCGTCGTCGGTCAGGGTGCCCATGGACAGGTCGAGCACCTCGAGTCGGGCGACCACCGGGGCGGACGCCACGGCGGCGGCGACCTCGTCCTGGATCTCGCTGTTGCGCAGGGCCAGGTGCCGCAGCCGGGGCAACCGGGCATCGGTCAGGATCGGCTCCAGATCGGCGGCCTCACAGTCGGCTCCGAAATCCGAGCCGCCCAGCCACAGGTCGAGGTGCTCCAGCGCGGGCAGTTCGCTCGCCCCCACACCGCGGACGACGTTCACCGGCAGACCACTGCTTTCCACCGTCAGTCTGCGCAGCGCGTCGTGGCGCAGGGCGGGGAACTCCAGCCTCAGTATCTGTCCCAGGCTGCTGCCTTCTCCCGCGCGCACGCCGAATTCCTCCAGTGCGGGGAAGCCGGTCAGCAACGGTGTGACGTCGGTCTGACTGATCCGGGAGATGTGACACTCCTGGTCCGTGATGTCCCCCAGAAACACCGACCGCAGGGCGGGCATCCGGTCACGCACGGCCAACAGCGCTTCGATGACCTCGGACGGATCGGTGTCTTCCGGGTCCTCCCA
Source organism: Streptomyces sp. NPDC088747 (assembly GCF_044751025.1). Classification (NCBI taxonomy): domain Bacteria; kingdom Bacillati; phylum Actinomycetota; class Actinomycetes; order Kitasatosporales; family Streptomycetaceae; genus Streptomyces; species Streptomyces sp. NPDC088747. The sequence continues at coordinate 92,388 of NZ_JBIVKZ010000021.1, read as the reverse complement.
GCACCCGACGATCAGAGCGCGGACCCGCGTGATGTCGACTTCGGCGCAGAAACAGTCGAAGGCCTCCACCCACAGGTCCTCGGATTTCCACCTCTCGTGGCCGATCCGCCAGGCCACGACGTCGGGTTCGGGCAGCCCTGTTCCTTCGCCGGGCGAGGGAAACGTGAAGGCAGGGAGGCCGTACAGCTCGTCGAGGTGGCTGTCCTGGGTTCTCATCCGGGCTGCTCCTGCCGTGCGATGTGTCAGGGGGTGGCGCGTGCAGCAGTTCTACCAACAGCGACTGACAACGTGCCGGTGCGACCGGTGGCCCGGGAGCCGGCCCAGAAACCGCGCGGCACGCTCGGCGGCGCGGCGCCGAAAGGTGCGTACCCGCAAGCTCCCCGACCTCGCGGTGCGTCTGCCGGCACGCTTCGACCCCGGCGACCCCGGCGACCCCGGCGACCGCGCCGTACCTGGGCCGCAGGCACCCGCACTCCGTGGGCGAGGCGCGGCAGCCCCTCGTGGCAGCCGCGCCGCGACCCTCGCCGACCGCGCACGGAGTCTCGCCGCGGTCTCGCCGCCGACCAGGTGGTGCAGGTCCACCACAGTCAGGCGGGCGGCCCCTCGGGGAGGCTCAGGAGGTTCAGCCCAACTGCTCGCGCAGGAAGGCCACCGTGCTCTGCCACGCCTTCTCGGCCGACTCGGGGTCGTAGACGCTCGGACGTCCGTCGTTGAAGAAGGCGTGCTGGGCGGGGTACAGACGCAGGTCCGCGGTGATGCCGGACTGCCGCTCGATCGCCTCGCCCAGGCGATCGAGGCTCTCCTCGGGAATGCTCGTGTCGAGTTCGCCGTAGTGGCCCTGCACCTGTGCCTTCAGGCCGGAGAAGTCGGGCAGTTCGCCCCGGATGACACCGTAGAACGGCACCGCCGCGGTGACCCGGGGATCCGCCGCGGCCAGGTACAGGACGAAGCCGCCGCCCATGCAGAAGCCGACCGAACCCACCGTGGCGGAGGTGACCTCGGGCAGCCCGAGAAGGTGGTCGACCGCGCCGGAGAGCAGCTCCACCCCACGCGACACCGGCAGCTCCTTCATCATCCGCAGCGCCTCGTCGCTGTCGTGGGCGACGTTGCCGCCGTAGAGGTCGGGTGCGAGGGCCACGAAACCCTCCGCCGCCAGCCGGTCCGCGACGTCCGCGATGTGATCGGTGAGACCCCACCACTCCTGGATGACGATCACGCCGGGCCCCTGCCCGGACGGCGGCAGCGCCAGATAGCCGTGCGCGGTGTCCCCGGCGCTGGGGAACGTCACGTTCTGACGGGCGGGGGCGCCGGTCGACTTCGGCAGCTCGGACATGGCGGTCAACTCCTGTGGGGGTGGCGTCAGGTGGGGCACGGCGGGACCGGCCCCGAGTCGATCTCCACCATGCCACGGCTACCTGGGCCCGCTTCTCCCGGCCCGCGGCTCCGCCGATCACCCGCCCCGCCGGAATGACGTACCCTACGTGTTACGTATAACCCCTGACTCCTCGGAGGGACCCTGATGAGACGCGTCGCCCTGGTCACCCTCGTGGTCGACGACTACGACGAGGCGATCCGCTTTTACACCGAGGCCCTCGGCTTCCGGCTCGTCGAGGACACTCCGCGGCCGGACGGTTCCCGCTGGGTCGTCGTCGAACCCGGAACGGGCGGCGAGGACGCGGCGGGCCACGGCACCGGGCTGGTGCTCGGCCGCGCCAAGGACGAGGCACAGCGAGCCCGGGTCGGCGACCAGACCGGCGGGCGCGTGGGCTTCTTCCTGCACACCGACGACTTCGCCCGCGACCACGACCGGATGCGCGCGGCGGGCGTGACCTTCCTGGAGGAGCCGCGCCACGAACCGTACGGCTCGGTCGTCGTCTTCGAGGACCTGTACGGCAACCGCTGGGACCTGCTCCAGCCCGCCCCCGACGCCTGACCCATCGAACCGACCTGCCGAGGAAACACACGCATGACCGCGCCCCGCACCGATATCGACACCATCCGCCGGCTCCCCAAGGCCGTCCTGCACGACCACCTCGACGGCGGCCTGCGCCCCGCCACCCTCGTGGAGCTCGCGGACTCGGTAGGCCACACCCTGCCCACCACCGACCCGGACGCCCTCGCGGCCTGGTACTTCGAGGCCGCCAACTCCGGTGACCTGGTGCGCTACATCGCCACCTTCGAACACACCCTCGCGGTGATGCAGAGCCGCGAGGGGCTGCTGCGCACCGCCGAGGAGTACGTCCTCGACCTGGCCGCCGACGGCGTCGTCTACGGCGAGGTCCGGTACGCGCCCGAGCTGATGCTGAACGGCGGACTGAACCTGCCCGAGGTCGTCGAGACCGTGCAGGAGGGCCTGGCGGCGGGCATGGCCAAGGCGGCCGCCGCCGGCACCCCGGTACGTGTCGGCACGCTGCTGTGCGGGATGCGGATGTTCGACCGGACTCGGGAGATCGCGGACCTCGCGGTGGCCTTCAGGGACGGCGGCGTCGTCGGCTTCGACATCGCCGGCGCCGAGGACGGCTTCCCGCCCGCCGACCACCTGGCCGCCTTCGAGCATCTGCGCCGCGAGAACGTGCTGTTCACCATCCACGCCGGTGAGGCCCACGGCCTGGCCAGCATCCACCAGGCACTCCAGGTCTGTGGGGCCCAGCGCATCGGCCACGGCGTCCGCATCACCGAGGACATCGTGGACGGCAAGCTCGGCCGCCTCGCGGGCGTGGTCCGCGACCGCCGGATCGCCCTGGAGATGTGCCCGACGTCCAACCTCCAGACCGGCGCGGCGGCCTCCATCGCCGAGCACCCCATCACCGCCCTGCGCGACCTCGGCTTCCGGGTCACCCTCAACACCGACAACCGTCTGGTGTCGGGGACGACGATGACCCGGGAGATGGCGCTGCTGGTCGAGGAGGCGGGCTGGACGGTACGGGACCTGCGCACGGTCACCGTGAACGCCCTCAAGAGCGCCTTCATCCCGTTCGACGAGCGCAACGCCCTCATCCGAGACGTGGTCCTGCCCGGCTACGAGGCCGCGCTCTGAAAGCCGTCCGGCCGTCGCCTCCGCGGTACTAGACCAGCCCCCGCACGTACGCCGCCTGGCCGACGTGCTGGAGATCGTCGGCCACCACGCTCACGAGGCGCACGCTCAGGGTGACCGGCGGGTCCCAGCGCTCGTCCACCACGCGTTCCAGGTCCTTGGCGGCCGATCCGCGCAGGAAACCGAGCGTCTGCTCGTGCACGGCGTCGTAGTACCCCAGTAGCAGGTCGCCCGAATCCACCCGGACCTGGGCGACCTGCTCGGGTGTGTGCCCGTATCCGGTGTCCCCGTCGGGGAGCCCCAGGGCGAAGCGGTCGGCCCAGCCCTCGGCGAGCCAGACCTGTTCGAGGCCGGCGGCGTCGGCGACATGGTCGTCCTGGACGCGGGTGAGGTGCCAGATCAGCCAGGAGATCGAGTTGGCGCCGACGGCGGGCGGGGTGTTGAGGCGGTCCGGAGACAGCCCGTCGACCGCGGTGTGCACCTCTTCCTGGATCCGGCTGTACGCGTCGATGAGGATGTCCTTGGCATGCATGTGTCCACCATCGCGCATCCGGCTCCCTCGTGCGAGGCACTCCGGGAGTTGTCAGACCCTCTCGTCCGGGGCGTCGAGCAGGACCATCAGGGCCCGCGCCGCCGGGCTGGTGGCGTCCACCGGAGGCAGCATGGCGACGGTCTCGTACGACGCCTCCATGACGCCCTTGAAGGGGAGGGCGGTGAGACCGCCGGCCTCGCGCTTGACGCTGAAGTGCCGCGGCACGACGGCTATTCCGAGGCCTTCCTGGACGAGTTCGAGGAGGCTGTGGACGTCGTTGACCTCAAGTGTCACCGTCCGGTGGACGCCCGCCGCGGCGAAGGCCGCGTCGGTGGTGAGGCGCGGTCCCCAGTCGGGATGGAAGTCGACGAAGTCCTCGCCGCCCAGTTCCTCGGGCGTGAGGACCGCGGCGGTCGCCAGCCGGTGCGTCGGATGGCAGAGCACGGTCATCGGTTCGCTGGTCAGCGGCACCGAACGCAGCTGGTCGGTGTCCGCCTGGGTCCGCACGGCGAAGGCCAGGTCGAGCCGCCCGGCGGCGACCTCCTCGGCCAGGGCCCCGGACCCCGCCTGCCGCAGGCAGATCTCGACGTCGGGATGGCGACGGCGGAACGCGGCGAGGAGCGTGGCCACGTGCACCCCGGCGATGCACTGTTCGGCGCCGAGGGTGAGCGAGCCGCGCAGCACGCCCTGGACCGCCGCCACGGCGTCGTGGGCCGAGCGCACCTGAGCCAGGATCCGCTCCGCCTCGCCGAGCAGCGCCCGCCCGGCCGCCGTGAGCGTGACGCGGCGGGTGGTACGGACGAACAACGGGGCCTGGAGCTCCCGTTCCAGGGCGCGGATCGAGGACGACAGGCCCGACTGCGACACCATCAGCCGTTCGGCCGCCCGGGTGAAGTGCTGGTCCTCGGCGACGGCGACGAAGTGCTGGAGATGGCGCAGTTCCATGAGGCGCAAGGGTAGCCGCCGCCCGGCAGGCCGGCGGCGTCGTCGATCGAGCCGATTGAGAAGCACCGGCGCTGAATCTCATCCGATTCTCCCGTTGGACCGTTGCCCCGGCCGCGCGCGAGAGTGGAGACCTGATTTTCCCGGCATCTCAGGAGTCCACGTTGTACACCGCACACACCGACCGCTACGCGGACATGCCCTACCGGCGCACCGGACGCAGCGGTCTGAAGCTCCCCGCGCTGTCGCTCGGCCTGTGGCACAACTTCGGCCCCGACCGGCCCGCGGAGACCCAGCGTGCGATCCTGCGCCGCGCCTTCGACCTCGGCGTCACCCACTTCGACCTGGCGAACAACTACGGCCCGCCGCCCGGCGCCGCCGAGTCCGCCCTCGGGGAGGCCCTGAAGGCGGACTTCGGGCCCTACCGCGACGAGCTGGTCATCTCCACCAAGGCCGGCTACCTGATGTGGCCGGGCCCGTACGGCGAATGGGGCTCGCGCAAGTACGTGCTGTCCTCTCTCGACCAGAGCCTGAGCCGCATGGGCCTCGACTACGTGGACATCTTCTACTCGCACCGCCCCGACCCGGAGACTCCCCTGGAGGAGACGATGGGCGCCCTGCACTCGGCGGTCCAGCAGGGCAAGGCGCTGTACGTCGGCGTCTCCAACTACTCGCCGGAGCAGACCCGCGAGGCCGCCCGCATCCTGGGCGAACTGGGCACCCCGCTCCTCATCCACCAGCCGCGCTACTCGATGCTCGACCGCCGCGCCGAAGAGCTCCTGGACACCCTGGACGAGCTGCGGATCGGCTCCATCGCCTATTCGCCGCTGGACCAGGGGCTGCTGACCAGCCGCTACCTCGACGGGATCCCGGAGGACTCGCGGGCGGCGAGCGACAGCCCGTTCCTGACCGCGGACACGCTCACCGAGGACCTGGTGGCACAGCTGCGGGCCCTCGACGAGGTCGCCAAGTCCCGTGGCCAGTCGCTGGCCCAGCTGGCGCTGGCCTGGGTGCTGCGCGGCGGCCGGGTGACCTCCGCGCTCATCGGCGCGAGCAGCACCCGGCAGCTGGAGGACAGCGTGACGGCCACCCGCGCCCTGGACTTCGACCCGGAGGAGCTGGCCCGGATCGACGCGATCCTCAAGCCGGCCGGTCAGTGAGACGCTCGCTGAGCTCCCAGAGCCGGTCGGCCGCCTCGGGGTCGACGGCGTAGGGCAGCACGCCCGCGTTCCAGGACCTGTTCATGAGGGTCCAGGCGCGCCCCTCCTCCAGTGACATGGGGGGTGCGACGTCGCTGTTCTCGCAGTACAGGCCGCCCAGGGAGTCGAGCAGGGGGCTGGTGGCGCACCAGACACTGGTGGCCGCTCCCTGCTCGACGGTCTTCAGCTGGCGTGCCGGGTCCAGCACCGGCCGCCCGTCGTCGTCGAGCACACCGACGGCCTTGAGATCCTCCTCGGCGAGGTACTTCTTGAGGTTGGTCTCGACGATGCTCCCCGGGTGGAGGGAGAAGGCCCGCACCCCCTCGGCCTTCGCGCGGGCGTCCAGGCCGACCGCGAACAGGATGTTGGCCGTCTTGGACTGGCCGTAGGCGGCCCAGCGGTCGTACTCGCGGCGCTCGAAGTGCGGGTCGTCGAACACCACGGGGGAGAAGCGGTGTCCCCAGGAGGACACCGAGACGACCCGGGCCCCGCCGGCCAGCCGCAGCGCGGGCCGCAGCCGGGCGGTCAGCTGGAAGTGGCCGAGGTGGTTGGTGGCGAACTGCGCCTCGTAGCCCCGTGCGTCGCGCGTCAGCGGGGTCGCCATGATGCCCGCGCTGTTCACGAGGATGTGCAGCGGTCGCCCCGAGGTGAGGAAGCGCTCGGCGAAGGCGTCGACGGAGGCGGGGTCGAGCAGATCCATCGCCTCGACCTCCACGCCGTCCACCCCCTTCAGCGCGGCCCGCGCCCGGTCGGTGTCCCGCGCCGGTACGACGACCTCGGCACCCGCCGACCGCAGCACGCGCGCGGTCTCCAGGCCGATACCGGAATAGCCTCCGGTGACTACGGCGACCCTGCCGGTCAGGTCGAGGCCCTTGATGACGTCCTCGGCGGTGGACGCGGCGCCGAAGCCGGAGTGCAGGGGTTCTTGGACGGTGGTCATGACTCGGATCTCCTTCAGTGGCTGTCCCCGCAACCGTATGACCGAAGATCCGGACGATGAATGCTTGCGAGTCCGCATTACTTGCGCGATAGTACGGATATGCCTGCCGATCCGCTGTCCGACACCCTCGCCCTCACCGACGCCCGGTGTGTCGTCTCCGGCGGGTTCACCGCCGGCGGCGACTGGGCCCTGCGCTTTCCCCGGCCCGGCCGGCTCAAGATCACCGCGGTGGTCCGGGGGAGGTTCTGGGTGGCCCTCGACGGCCTGCCCGAAGCCGTGCTGCTGGAAGCCGGTGATGTGGCCGTCTTCGACGGCGGCCGGCCCTTCGTGATCTCCAGCGATCCGGCGCTGGAGCCGTCCGACGCCTCGACGCTCTTCGCCGACGCGGCCGGACCCATGGTCCGGCTCGGCGACGGCGCGGACGTCGTCTCCATCGGCGGCCATGTCGAACTGGGGCGCTCCGGCGAGGAGTTGCTGCTGCACGCGCTGCCGCCGCTGATGCACGTCCGCGCCGCGGCGGACGAGGCGCCCGTGTTGGGCTGGCTGCTCGACCAGCTCGTCCACGAACTGACCGCCGGGCACGCCGGGGCCGACTTCGCGTCCGACCAGCTCGCCCAGCTGATGTTCGTCCAGGTCCTGCGCGCCTACCTCGCGGACGCCGACGCGCTCCCGGCCGGACGGCTCAGGGCCCTCGCCGACGACCGCATCGCCCCCGCCCTGCGCCTGATGCACGCCGAGCCGGGCCACCCCTGGCAGCTGGAGGAACTCGCCAGGGCGGCGTCGATGTCGCGGACCACCTTCTCCGAGCGCTTCCGGGCGGTGGCCGGCGTGCCGCCCCTGACCTACCTGCTCGACTGGCGGATGAGCCTGGCCCGGCGCGCCCTGCGGGACGGCGAGTCGTCGGTGTCCGCCCTCGCCCAGCGGGTCGGCTACACCTCGGAGAGCGCGTTCAGCAACGCCTTCAAGCGCACGACCGGCATCGCTCCGAAGCGCTACCGTGACGCGGCCCGAGCGGCGGCCACGTCCTGAGCCGTAGGAGCCGGTGCGTCAAAGGCCTGCACCGAGCACGGGATCGCGTCACCCGTTGAGCCGCTCCTCCAGGTGTACCGTCACCGTCGCGCCCTCCTCCTTCCCGATCGCTCGGCGCACCTCGGCCTTCACCGGCAGCATGTGGGTGCCGTCTCCCAGCGCCATGAAGGAGCTGCGGAAGGGATGGCCGTCGATGGTGCCGCTGACCTTGACCAGTCCGCGGGTCCCGAAGAACGCGACGGACTCGGGCCATTTCACATAGGTCCAGCTGCCGGCTTCGGGACGCTTGCGCAGGACGGCGGTGAAATACGCGTCCACCTTGCTCTCGGTGCTCATGGGCCTCTCCCTCTCCGCGGTGTCCTGCTCAAGGGACTCCCGCGGGCCGGGAAACTCATCGCCGGGCCGCGGCGGTCACGGAGCCGGGACGCGGTCAAGGAATCCGTGCACGCTCCGGATGCGGTCCTCGTCGTCGAGGGTGATCACGTCGAATCCGGCGACGGGCGCCGAACCGTCCGCCTCGTCGACCAGCTCCCAGCCGAAGCGGGCGATGTCGTGATGTCCGTCGACCGGGCCCGCGAGGCGGAAGGCGAAACCGGGGAACCGCGCGTGCGCCGCGGCGATCACGGCGGCGAGCTGCTCGTGGCCGCGGACCTCGGCCAGCGGGTCGGTGTAGCCGCCGTCCACGGCCCACGCGGCGGCGACCGCCTTCGCGAGCGCGTCGCGCTCACCGGCGTTCCAGGCCTCGAAGTAGCGGGTGACGGCACTCTCGTATCGGTCGTTGCTTGCGGACATGGTTGCTCAGCCTCCATCGGGACGGGTTCGCACTGGTCGGGGCCCGGATCCAGTGGGCGGTGCGCCGCTGGGATCCGGTACCGCAACCATGCCCGGGGGCCCTTCGAGCCGTCGATTACCTCCGAGGTAAGGCAGGCACGGTGCGTTTCGGCCAACGGCGGCGTCGAATATGCCAGGAGACTGGCTGGAATGGCGTGGTGACAGAGTGTCAGGAGTGGCGATACTCAAAACACGGGCAATTCAGCCAAGCCCGTACAGCGCCATCATGCACCGCAGGCGAGCCGCAGGGAAAGCGAGGCAGTACCGGCAGCGAGTGACGCGATGGGGGAGCGATCGTGCACGACGAATTTCTGTGCTATGTCACCGCCTATGGAATATGCGGCGGTCAGCGCGTCGGCGTACCCCTGGGCACGTACCGCGCGCCCACCCTGGCGCTGGCGCTGTGGTGGATGCGGGACCGTGCCGCGTGGATGGCGGAGCGGCTGGACCCGCAGCCCGAGGATCCGACCTTCCCGCCGAACTCGATCGCGCCGGTGGGCTCGACCGTCCCGGACGTGCCGACCGTGCTGCGGGCCTGGTGCGGCGACACGCTGCAACAGGAGCTGGTGGCCGAGGAGTTGGCCGCAGGCAAGCTCGTCCGCATCGCCACCAACGACGACACCACCGAGTACGAGCTGATGGCCGAGTCGGTGGACGCGCGCCGCATGCAGCGGACCGCGGCCGTGCTCGGCACCTCGGCGGCCTGACCGCGGCTCGGACGCCGCCGCCCTCCCTTCCTCCCGTGCCGCCTCGCCCGTCCAGGTCGTGGAGCCACCCGCGCCTGCCCGTCGCCCGTCGATCGCCTGCCGGCCACGGCATCCGCCAGGCGAATATATGGACGAATAGCTAGAATTGGGGCATGGCAGACCGGCCCGTCGTGCCCATCGCGCCCGAACTCGTACTCGAAACCGAGACGGGCTCCACGGTGATGACTCCCAGCCGCGACTACCACGTGGGCCGCGACCCCCTGAGCGACGTCTTCATCGACGACGCCCGGGTCTCCTGGCACCACGCGGTACTGCGCCCCGAGGCCGACCACTGGACGATCGAGGACGAGAACAGCACGAACGGCACGTTCGCCGACGGCCGGCGCGTCCATGAGTGGGGCGTCGGACCAGGCAGTGTCATCCGCTTCGGGAACCCCTCCGACGGCCCTAGGGCGGTACTCGTCGACCGGCCCCCGGAGCGCCCCTCCGCCCCCTCCCTGCCCGCGGCCACCGGCACCTTCCGGCAGCCGACCAGCGTGCGCCCGCTCCCCGTCCGCACCGTCCGCATCGGCCGCGGTGACGACAACGACCTGGTCATCGACGACCTGATCGTCTCGCGACGGCACGCGGAGCTGCGGGCGGGACCGGACGGGTCGTACGAGATCGTCGACCTCGGCAGCCACAACGGCACGTTCCTGAACGGCCAGCCTGTGGACCGTGCGTTGGTTACGCAGGGTGACATTGTGGGCATAGGTCACTCGGCTTTCTGTCTTGTCGGAGACCAGCTGCGGGAGTACGTCGACACCGGCGAGGTCTCCCTCGACGTGCAGGACCTCACGGTCTCCGTCGACCACGGCCGCAAGACGCTTCTGGACGAGGTGTCGTTTCCGGTCGGCGAGAAATGTCTGTTGGCCGTCGTGGGCCCGAGCGGGGCCGGAAAGTCCACTCTGCTGAACGCCCTGACCGGCCTGCGCCCCGCCGACCTCGGCACGGTCCTGTACGACGGCCGCGACCTCTACCGCGACTACGCCGAACTGCGCCAGCGCATCGGCCTCGTCCCGCAGGACGACATCCTGCACGCGCAGCTCACCGTGCGAAAAGCCCTCACCTACGCCGCCGAACTGCGATTCCCGCAGGACACCGCGAAGGCGGAGCGCCGGGCCCGGGTCGACGAGGTGATCGGCGAACTGGGCCTGGAACAGCGCGCCGACCAGGCCATCCACAGCCTCTCCGGCGGCCAGCGCAAGCGGGTCAGCGTGGCCCTGGAACTGCTGACCAAGCCGTCCCTGCTCTTCCTCGACGAACCTACCTCCGGCCTCGACCCCGGCATGGACCGCTCCGTCATGCACATGCTTCGCGGCCTCGCAGACGACGGCCGTACGGTCATCGTGGTCACCCACAGCGTGCTCAGCCTCGACGTCTGCGACCGGCTCCTGGTGCTCGCGCCCGGCGGGAAGGTCGCCTACTACGGACCGCCCGAGGACGCCCTCGCGTTCTTCGGCTACGAGCAGTGGCCCGAGGCCTTCGAGGACTTCGAGCGGGACCACGACCGGGACTGGGCGGGGGACTACCGGACGTCGGCCTTCCACCGGCAGTACATCGACAACTCCGTCTCCCAGCCGTCCCAGGCGCAGCCCGTCCCGCCCGCCGCCGTCGGACCACCGCCCAAGCCGCAGAGCTGGGGTGCTCAGCTCAGCACCCTGGTCCGCCGCTATGTGGCCGCCCTCAGCGCCGACCGGACCTTCCTCGTCATCATGATCGCGCTGCCGTTCGTGATGGGCGCGATGGCCCGTGCACTGGCCGGCAGCAGGCTGACGCAGGAGACGGCGATGAACGCGTTGCTCATCCTGTGTGTCGGCGGGGTCCTGACGGGCGCGGCCAACGCCGTGCGCGAACTGGTGAAGGAACGCGTCATCTACCAGCGCGAACGGGCCGTCGGCCTGTCCAGATCGGCGTACCTGATGTCCAAGGTCGTGGTGCTCGGCACGATCACCGTGCTCCAGGCCGTGGTGCTGACCCTCGTCGGTCTGTTCGGCGTCGATCTCGGCTCGCCCGGCGGCGAGGGCGTCCTCATGCCGCCGCTCGTCGAGATCACCCTGGCCGTCGCGCTGCTCGCCTTCACCGCAATGATGCTCGGCCTCGTCGTCTCCGCGCTGGTCCGCAAGGAGGAGGTCACGATGCCGCTGCTGGTGCTGCTGGCCATCGTCCAGGTGGTCTTCTGCGGCGCGCTGCTGAAACTGAACGGCGTCCCCGGCATCGAGCAGCTGTCCTGGCTGGTGCCCTCCCGCTGGGCGCTGGGCGCGATGGCCTCCACCATCGGGCTGGCCCGGATCGTCCCCGGGGAGCTGACCGGCGACCCGCTGTTCCGGCACGAGGCCGGCGTCTGGCTGATCAACATGGGCATGCTGGTCGTGCTCTCGGTCGTCTTCGGGTACCTCGTGATCCGCCTGCTGCGGCGGCGTGAACCCGCTGTCATGCGGAAGTAGGCGCGATGACGACACCCGAGTTCCGCCCCACCCACGTGGTCCCCCGGGACGGCCTGCCCGCCTGGGAGACCGCCGACGTCTCCCGGCCCACGGTGGCGCTCGACGCGCTGCTGCCGGTCCAGCTGGCCGAAAGGGCCGGGGACTGGGGCCGCGCCGTGTGCGCCAACGGCTGGTCGGCCTGGGTCGACGCCCGCCTGCTCGTCGCCGTACCGCAGACACCGCCCGCGGCGAGCAGTCCGCTCACCCGCACAGCCGACCCCCGGCCGCTCCTCGCCCGCGTGGAGGAGGCGCTCTCCCGCTACCGGAGCGCCGCCGAGGATCTCGCGGCCGGGCGGCTCGACGGACCGTCCTTCCACGGCCGTACGCAGGGGCAGCGGATCGGGGTCGTCGTCGACGGCGATTCCCTCTGGCTGTACGACGGCGAGCACGAGCGGTGGGTGTACTGCGACGGGACGCGGCTGAGCACCATCGCCACCGACCGGGGCCCGGCGGCGACGGCCACCCGGGAGCCGGTACGGGAGGAGGCCCCGGTGGGCCGCGAACCCACGCGGGTGGTGACGTACGAGGAAGGCGGCCGGCGTGACTGAGGCCTGCGGGGGACTGGACGACCGGAGTGAGGGCTCATGGACGACGACGGCGGGCGCCACGACACCAGTCTCTTCTCCGGGCGCCCGTCCGACCTGATCGGCCGGCGGATCGCCGGCTACCGCATCGAGCGGGAGATCGGCCGCGGCGGGATGGCCGTCGTCTACCGTGCCAAGGACCTGCGGCTCGACCGGACCGTCGCCCTCAAACTGCTCGCGCCGGAACTGGCCCGCAACGACACCTTCCGCGGCCGTTTCACCCATGAGTCGCGGGTGGCCGCCGCCATCGACCACCCGAACATCGTGCCGGTCTTCGAGGCCGGCGAGACGGACGGCGTCCTCTACATCGCCATGCGGTACGTCGCCGGGCGCGACCTGCGTCATCTCCTCGACCGCGAGGGCCCGTTGCCGGTCAAGGTGGCCGCCAGGATCGCCGTCCAGGTCGCCTCCGCGCTCGACGCGGCCCACGACCACGGGCTGGTGCACCGGGACGTGAAACCCGGCAACATCCTGGTCGCCCAGGGCACCGACAGCGACCACCCCGAGCACGTGTACCTCACGGACTTCGGCCTGACGAAGAAGTCGCTGTCGCTGACCGGGTTCACGAGCGTCGGCCAGTTCGTCGGCACCCTCGACTACGTGGCCCCCGAGCAGATCTCGGGCAAGCCGGTCGACGGCCGCTGCGACGTCTACAGCCTCGCCTGCGTCGTCTACGAGACGATGGCGGGGCGCCCGCCCTTCCAACGCGACGACGACATGGCGCTGTTGTGGGCCCACCAGTACGACGAACCGCCGCCGCTGACCGAGAAACGGCCCGACATCGCCGCCCCCGTCGACGCCGTCCTCGCGAAGGCCCTGGCGAAGAGCCCCGACGGCCGGTACGACTCCTGCCTCGCGTTCGTCGCGGCGCTGCGGGTCGCCGCGACCGGAGCGACGGCCGCCGGGCACGCGCCGACCCAGGTGGACGGACGGGCCCTCGGCGCCCCCGAGTTCGGCCCGCCCCCACAGCCGCCGGTCTGGGCCCGGCCGGTGTTCCCGGCCCGATGAGCACCGATACGGCATGCGGTGGGGCAAACCCCCCTGCGCACAGGCCGGTTGGCAGGATGTGACCGCGGAGGAGGGTCGGCGAAGCTCGTCCGTATGACGAAGACCAAGCGAAACGCCGCCCTGCTCGCCGCCTCCGCCTTCGTACTGAGTCTCACCGCACCGCTCAGCGCGTCGGCATCGACCGCCGGTGCGGCCGCGCCGCTCGACTGGGCGAAGTGCGAGGGGAGCGGGCTCGATCCCCGGCAACAGTGCGCGACCGTCGAGGTACCGCTCGACCACGCCGACCCCGGCGGCCCCAAGATCGGCATCGCCGTGTCCCGGATCCCCAGCGAGAACCCGCGGGCCCGGCGCGGTGCCCTGCTGCTGATCCCCGGCGGGCCCGGCGGGTCCAGCCTCAACAACCCCTCGGGCAAAGGCCAGAAGCTGCCTCAGGAAGTACGCGACGCCTACGACCTGATCGGGTTCGACCCCCGCGGCGTCGGCCGCTCCGCCCCCGTCACCTGCGGCCTCGACCACGCCGACCTCGCCACCTCCGAACTGCGTCCCTGGCCCGCCCCCGACGGATCGATCACCAAGAACCTGACCACCGCACAGCGACTGTCGGATGCCTGCGCGCGCAACGGCGGCGAACTGATCCGGCACCTCAGCACCGCCGACAACGCCCGCGACATCGACCGCGTCCGAGCGGCACTCGGCGAACGGAGACTCTCCGCCTGGGGTGTCTCGTACGGGACGTATGTCGGCGCCGTCTACAGCCAGTTGTTCCCGCGGCGCACCGACCGCCTCGTGCTGGACAGCAACGACGACCCCGACCACACCCGGGTCGCCCGCGCCTGGCTCGCCGGCCACGAGCAGGGCGTCGAGGACACCTTCCCCGAGTTCGCCAAGTGGGCCTCCGCGCCCGGCAATCCGGACCGGCTGGCCGACACGGCGCGAGAGGTACGGCCGCTCTTCCTGGACCTCGCCGCGAAGCTGGACCGCGAACCGATCCCCTGGCCCGGTGCCAACCCGCAGGAGCTGAACGGCAACGTGCTGCGCCAGACCATGCTGGACAGCCTCTACGCGCCCAGCCGCTTCCCGGGCCTGGCCCAACTGATCCTCGCCGCGCGCCGGGGCACCGTACCCCCGGCCCCCGCCGGGCCGCCGGATCCGGTCCTCCAGAACGTCACCGCGGTCGGCGCCTGGACCCTCTGCAACGACGTCGCCTGGCCCAGGTCCGCCGCCGTGTACGAGGAGGGAGTCGCCCGGAGCCGGGCGAAGTACCCGCTGACCGCGGGCATGCCCAGGAACGCGATGGTCTGCGCCGCCTGGCCGTTCCCGCCGAAGGAGCCCCCGGTACGCATCACCGACCGCGGCCCCTCCAACATTCTGCTCATCCAGAACGAACGCGATGTGGCCACTCCGCTCAGCGGCGCCCTCAAGCTCCGGCACGCCCTGGGCGGGCGCGCCACCATGGTCACCGTGAACTCCACCGGCCACGACGCCTATCTCGCCAACGGCAACGAGTGCGGCGACCGGACCGTCTCGCACTACCTGGCCACGGGGGAGCGGCCGGCCCGCGACACCTACTGCGGCTAGCCGGCCCGGACCCCGGGTTCCTCGGTGCCGACCCGGCCCCGCCGGTGGACGCGCTTGGCCAGCAGACCGCCGAGGAACCCGGTGACCAGCCCCCACAGCACGGCGAACCCGAGCGCCGTCCACAGTTCGGGCCGCAGGAAGAGCTCACCGCTCAGGCCGTCGCCGAGGTCGCCGATGCCGAGGATCGACAGGCCGTAGTTCGCGGAGATCCGGCCCACGAGGCAGATCATGAGGACGGTCAGCGTGAGCGCGACCGCCATGTGCACGGCGTGCTGCCACAGCCGCATCCGGGCGGGCGAGCGGGCGGCCATCAGGAACGCGGCCGCCAGAAGCAGCACCGCGTCGACGACCAGCAGCCACCACACCCTGCCGTCGTGCTCGGCGAGGGTGCGCAGGTTGAGCGTGGAGATGTCCGGCGTGCGCAGCACCTCGTCGAGGAGATCCGGCATCGGCAGCCCGAAGGGCCCGTCGACCCGCCCGGTCCAGGTGGCGCCGAGCCCCAGCGTGAGGGCGAGCCAGACGAGGTTCGGCAGACCCAGGAGGATCACGGCGAACGTCTCGGTGGCGTGCCCGCGCGTCACCGCCGTCACCAGGGCGATGACGACACCCAGGACGACGTAGGCGAGCAGCAGCGCGACCATGGCGTACGCGGCCGGACGCACCGACTCCTGGAAGCGCAGCAGCCGGGGCGGCAGCGGGGCCGCGCGGGAGACCAGCAGGGCGAGGACGAGGACGCCCGCGAGCCACAGCACGCCGAAGACGAGCGTCGGCGGCATGTCGGTCCTGAAACCGACCTCGGGTGTGGCGCCGAAGAGATCGCCGAGGTCACCGATCGTTCCGTCGCCGAGGGAGACGCGGAAGTCCTGCCGGGCGAGCAGCGCGACGCCGATGAGCGCGAGCAGCCACAGCAGGGCGACGCGGCCGGCCCATCCGGCCAGTTCGGTGGTTCCGGCGACGGCCCGGTGGCGCAGTGGGCGCAGGAATCCGGCGGCGAACACCAGCGCGCCGGCGAGGGTGACGGACAGGGGGATCACCGTCAGGCCCGCCTGTGTGCCGGCGATCGCTCCGGCGTCGCCCGAGAGCTCGATGGTGCCGCCCACGGCCGTGACGACGGTGGCCGCGACCACCCGCCAGAACGCGTTGTCGGGCAGGTCGGCCGCACCGGCCGCCCACAGTCCGAGCGCGGCCACCACTGCCATGACGATCAGACCTGCCAGCACGGTCAGGAGGGCCTGGAGCCAGCCGTGGCGGGCGGCCGTCCGGCCACCGGAGCGGACAACTGCCTGGTCGGACGGGGTTCTGGTGCTCACGCTGTCACGCTAAGCAGCGCCGACGCGGTCCGCCCGCCGGGAGGGGCCGACCGCGTCGGCTTGCGAAGGGTGCGGGACCGGAGCACACAATGGGCTCGTTGTGTATGAAAGCCATACAAAGCGTGAGAAGTGCCGCGGGATTCCTACACCGGGAAGAAGAGCTCGTGAGCGTCGAACCGCCGTCCTCAGGCCGCCCCACCGGCCCGCCCTCCGGCCCCTTGTCGGGCCCGTCCCAGCCGGGCCCCTCCGAACCGAGTCCGACCCGGCCGAGCGGCCAGGTGCCCTCCGGGCCGCCGAGCGGGACGGGCGGCAGCAGCACGGGTGGTGGCACGGGCGGTCCCTCCGGGCCCCACGGACCCGGCGGATCCTCCGAGGCGGGCGGACCCTCCGAGCCCGGCGGCCCGGACAGGCAGGGCAAGGGCCCCGACCGGCCCTGGTGGAGATCGGCACCGCGCGTCGCGCTGCTCACCGGCGTCGTGGTGGCCGCCGTCGTCCTCGGCCTGGTCTTCACCCGCGGCGACGGCGACAGCGAGACCTCCGCGAGCGGGGGAGAGGTCTTCCTCCAGGCCGCGGGCAAGTCGGGACCCGACCCGTTCACGGACTCGACGGCGAACGACAGTTCCACCCCGTCCGATGAAACCCCCACGTCCGCGCCGTCGGAATCCGCCAACGTGACGCGCGGCGTGGACGGTTCGGCCCCCGGCCTCTACGGCGGCACCCGCAACGTCTCCAGCTGTGACGTGGAGAAGCAGATCAGGTTCCTCCAGGAGGATCCGGCGAAGAACACCGCGTTCGCCTCGGTCGTGGGCCTGCGGACCTCGCAGATCCCCGGCTATCTGCGCGCGCTCACCCCGGTACAGCTGGGCTACGACACCCGGGTCACCAATCACGGCTACCGCGACGGGGCCGCCACCAGCTACCAGGCCGTCCTCCAGGCGGGCACCGCCGTTCTCGTCGACGACCACGGCCTGCCCCGGGTCCGCTGCGCCTGCGGCAACCCGCTGGGGGAGCCGGTCCCGCTGAAGACCACCCCCAAGCAGACCGGCGACTCGTGGCCGTCGTACCGCTCGCAGAACGTCGTGGTGGTGGCGCCCTCGACGACGGTCATCAACGTGTTCGTCATCTTCGACCCCGACAGCGACGAGTGGATCGCCCGGCACAAGGGCGACACCGGCGACCGCGACGAGAAGACCGAGCCGCCCGAGCGCCTGCCGTTCCCGTCGGAGAGCGACTCGTCCTCGGCGCCGGACTCCCGGTCGTCGTGCGTCTCCGCGCCGCCCGGTACGACGCCGAGCGGCTCGCCCGACCTGTGCGCGAGGTCGTCGCCGTCCTCCTCGACACCCTCGGCACCCTCCTCGTCGTCATCGGCGCCGTCCTCTTCGCCGCCGGAGTCCGAGTCGGACTCGCCGCCCCCGTCCTCGGAGCCTCCGACGACACCGTCGGACTCGTCCTCGTCCGCCGCACCCGACGACGCGTCCTCCGCGGCGACGACCGAGACGACGACCGGTTCGCTGGTGACCGAGGCCGCGGCCATCCCGGGACTGTGAAGGCAGGTCGACCGCTTCGGTGAGCGGCTGGAGTGTTCCGCCGACCGTGTATACGGCGAATACGGTGGCGGATCTCTCGCCCGCGCCGGATGCTCATGGGCATGGCCGACATCGCGGAGTCAGAGCCCGGTAACGACCAGCCGGAACGGAACTTCGGGTGGCGGGACAGATTCGTGCGTCCCCAGGACGACCCACGGTCCGACCAGGGGTTCGTGGGGGAGCGGCCCACGCTCGTCGGGCATTTGCGGGACCAGCGGCTCACCCTGGAGCTGAAGTGCGCCGGGCTCGACGCGGAGGAGATGGCCCGGCGGACGGCCGAGCCGTCGAACCTGTCGCTGCTCGGACTGGTGCGGCATCTGGCCGGGGTCGAACAGTACTGGTTCCGCCAGGTGATGGCCGGACAGGACGTACCCCGGCACTACCGCACCGACGACGATCCGGACGGCGACTTCGACGGCGCGACGGGCAACCCCGAGGCCGTCGCCGAGGCCTGGGACACCTGGCGTGCCGAGGTCTCCTTCGCCGAGCGCTTCGTGGCGGGCGCCCCGCATCTCGCGATCAGCGGCACGGACGGCGACGAACCCGTCGAGCTCCGTTGGGTCCTGGTGCACATGATCGAGGAGTACGCCAGGCACAACGGCCACGCGGATTTCCTGCGCGAACGGATCGACGGACGGGTGGGACAGTAGCGCGCGCCGACGGGGACAGCAGCGCGCGCCGACGGGGGACCGGCGGCGCGCGATTCCCCCGAGAGCGGAACGCGGGGGCCTTCCCATGCGGCTCAGCGCTTCTAGGCTGAGGAGGTGAGCAACCGAGCGCCGAACGAAGCCCGCGTCATCCCCCTGCGCCCGCCGGCGACGCCGGCCCCGGCCCAGACACCGGCCTCAGCCCCGGCGCGTGTGCCGCAGCGGGCCCGGCCGGTCCTCGCGCCCCGCCAGTCGCCGCCGGCCCCAGCGCACCGGGAGCCGCTCTGGCGCGACCTGGTGGGTGACGTACTGCGGCGCGAGCGGCTCGCCCAGGAGCGCACGCTCAAGGACGTGGCCGACGCGGCCCGGATCTCCATGCCGTACCTCTCGGAGCTGGAGCGCGGCCGCAAGGAGGCTTCCTCCGAAGTCCTCGCGGCCGCCGCCCGTGCCCTCGGCCTGGGCCTCGGGGACCTGCTCTCGCTCGCCCAGGACGAGCTCACGCGCCTCGCCCAGGTCGGGCCCGGACGGAGCCGCGCCGGCACCCCTTCGAGGTACGACGGCATGTGCCTCGCCGCCTGACCGGCCCGCGGTGGCCGCTCGCCCCCGGGGTCAGACCACCGCGAACCGCCGGCTCAGCACCTCGTCCGCGAGCCCGTACGCCACGGCCTCCCGCGCCGTGAAGATCTTGTCGCGGTCCATGTCCGCGCGCAGCGTCGTGGCCTCATGACCCGTGTGCCGGGAGAGGACCTCCTCGACCTGCGAGCGGATGCGGAGCATCTCCTTCGCCTGGAGGGTGAGGTCGGAGACCGTGCCCTGCCGTCCGCCGCTCGCCGGCTGCCCGAGCAGCACGCGCGCGTGCTCCAGCACGAAGCGCCGCCCGGGATCGCCGCCGGCGAGCAGCACCGCCGCCGTGGACGCCGCCTGCCCGACACAGAACGTCGAGATGGGCGCCTGGACGAACGTCATCGTGTCGTAGATCGCCATGAGTGAAGTGAACGATCCCCCGGGCGAGTTGATGTAGATCGCGATCTCGTTCTCCGGGCTCGACGACTCCAGGTGGAGGAGCTGCGCGATGACGACGTTGGCGACCCCGTCGTCGATCTCCGTACCGAGGAAGATGATCCGCTCGGACAGCAGCCGGCTGAAGACGTCGTACGAGCGCTCGCCCTGCGGGGTCCGCTCGACGACGTTCGGAATCGTGTAACTGCCCATGTCAGAGTCCCATCCGTCGTCGTGACGCGGCCGGCCGGACGTCGTCGAGCGACTCCACGACCCGGTCGACCATGCCGTAGTCCTTCGCCTGCTCGGCCGTGAACCAACGGTCGCGGTCGCCGTCGCGGGAGATCGTCTCCTGGCTCTGGCCGGTGTGCTCCGCGGTGATCCGCTCGATGGCCTGCTTCGTGAACTCCAGGTTCCGCGCCTGGATCTCGATGTCCGCGGTGGTTCCGCCGATACCGGCCGAGGGCTGGTGCATCATGATCCGCGCGTTCGGCAGCGCGAAGCGTTTGCCGGGCGAGCCGACGCTCAGCAGGAACTGCCCCATGCTGGCCGCGAACCCCATGGCGAGCGTGGACACGTCGTTCGGGATCAGCCGCATCGTGTCGTAGATCGCCAGGCCCGCGGTCACCGATCCGCCCGGACTGTTGATGTAGAGACTGATGTCGGTCCGCGAGTCCTCCGCGGACAGCAGCAGCAGTTGGGCGCAGACCCGGTTCGCGGAGACCTCGTCGACCTGCGTGCCGAGCAGGACGATCCGCTGCGCGAGCAACTGCGCGGCCAGATGGTCGTCGAAGCGGGTCGCCGGCGTCTCGCCCTCCTCCGCCCGCGCTGCGCGGCCCGGCTCCCAGCCGGTCATGAGTGGAGTCATCGTTCCTCCTCGTCGTGGCGCGGCTCTCGTCGCCGCGATCCCCACTCTCCGACCCGGAACGCCAGGAGACCGCACATCTCGGCCGACAGCAGATTCGCCAGGGGCAGACAGCGACGGTGAGCCGCACCCGGGGCCGGTCAGCCCGGGGCCTGTCGGCCTGAGGTCTGTCAGCCCGTAGCCGACAGACGCTCCGCGGCCGTCAGTGCCTCCAGTGCGCTTGCCTGGGTCCGCCAGTCCGAGGGGTTGGTGCCGGTGCCGGACCAGCGCTGGCCGAGGCGGTTGAGCGGGTCGCGGTCGGCGGTCCAGATCGAGTCGGCCTGCCGTGCGACGTACGCCCGGTAGGCGGTCGAGCCGGTGGCGGACGCCAGGTCGGCGAAGTGCCGCATGAAGATGCCCTTGAACTGCTTCTGGTTGTCGTCGCAGGACGCCGTTCCGAGGTCGCAGGACTCGGTCAGCACGCCGTCACGGGTCAGTGCGGGTGAGGAGATCGCGGCGTCGGCCAGGCGTTTCGCCGTGTCCAGGTACCGGCCGCTGCCGGTGGACCGCCACAGTTCGGTGAAGGCGCCGATGGCGAGTCCCTGGTTGTAACTCCACACCGTCTGGCCGTTGTTGGCGCATCCGGAGGTGAGGCCGTCGTTGACCAGCCCCGAGGAGTTGATCAGGCCGCGGGCGAGGTACCAGTCGGCCGCCGTGGTCGCCCGTGCGCCCCACACGGTGTCCCCGGCGATCCGCTGGTGCAACGACGTGGTGAGCCACAGGTACAGGCCGTTGGTCACGGCGTTCTTGTACGTGCGCTCCCGGTCCCACCACACACCGCCGCCGCAGGTTCCGGTGTCCCAGTACTGGTGCACGTACTCGGTGATGGTGACGGCCTCGTCCAGGTAGCGCCGCTGCCCGGTGTGGTCGTACGCCGCAAGCCAGGCCACCGCCCACCACTCCGCGTCGTCGATGGCGCGGCTGATGAAGTGGCCCTCGACGGGATCCGAACCGCGCGCTCCGGCGGGGAAGACACCGCGGTTCTGCTCGAAGGTGCGGGTGATCGCCCAGTCGTAGTCGTGCCGCCCGCTCTGCCGGGCGAAGTCGACGATCGAGGTGAGCGCGACGGCCGAGTTCCACCAACTGCTGCGCCACCAGCCCTCGTCGGTCCGGTACGACGCCATCAGCGCGTCCGCCGCGGCGCGCGCCCGGGTCGGTGCGGGCCTGGCCCAGGCCGTGCAACTGCCCTCCTGGTGCGCGGCCTCACGGCCGCACGCGCGGACCGCCCCGCCGTACAGCAGCCCACGCGGGTCCCGGGTGACGGACATCGGGGTCCTGGCCGAGGCCGACCCGGCGGACACGCTCGTACGGCCGAGGGAGGAGCCCTCGGGGTGACTCGCGCCGCCGTCCCAGGAGCGGTCCAGCCAGATCTCGTCGCCCGCGCCGCCGCCCGTGACGGCACCCCAGGCCGTGCCGCCCCGCTGGTCCACGTGCAGGCTGATGGTGCGCCCGAAGAGGGTGGTCGGCGGTACGGGTGTCTCGTCGCCCGCCGCGGTAGCGGGGTCGGCGCCGTCGCAGGACGTGCCGTCGCACACCCGCGGGTACACCCAGTCGGTGCAGGTCACCGCGGCGGCGTCGCCACAGGCGCGGATCCAGCCGCGCCGGTGCCCGACCGGATCGCCGATGTTGTGCATGAGGGTGCGGGTGCCGGTCCACGAGCCGGGGACGGTCGCCCTGCCGAGCAGGCCCTCCCAGGTGGCGCCGCGGTCCCAGGACCGGTCCAGCCAGACCGCGTCACCGGCCACGCCGTTGTCGATGCTCGCCCAGGCCATGTTGTCCGGGTCGGAGACGTGCAGCCGCAGGATCCTGCCGTTGATGTTCCTGTCCGGCACCGGGAACGCGTCCTGCTGGGCCTTCGAGGGGTCGAGGCCGTCGCAGGCCAGCGCGCAGACCGGCGTCGCGGCACGGGCGGGGCCGGGGAGGGCGACGAGGCCGGTCAGTGCCAGGAACAGGGCCAGGAGTCCGCCGAGGAGGGGGTGGGTGCGTGCCGACATGACGTGCCGCCTCTCTGCAGGGCCGTGCGAGGAGGGGAGGGGCGGCCGCCCGTGGAGGACGGCCGCCGTGACGGGTCGCTGCCGCGCCGGGTGGGCGCGGTCAGGGAGCCCAGGGTGCCGAGATCGCCCACGTGGTGTCCGGCACGAAGCCGGCCGGGTTGTCCCAGGTGTGCGTGCCGCCCTGCTGGGCCAGCCAGGCTTCGGCGTTGATGTGCCTCAGGTACTGGCGGGGGTAGGCCGCGGCCGACAGCCGGATGCCTCCGCTGCCCTGCACCGGGCACCAGGTCGCGTCGTCCCGGTAGACCGCGGTGTTGTCGTTCGCGTCGCGCCTGACCCGGAAGTCGCGGTGACGCAGATACTCGCCGGGGTAGTTGCGGGACTCGAAGGAGTAGCAGAGCCGGTTGGCGAGACCCGGCTTCACCTTCCAGGTGGCGTCCGCCTTCAGCAGGGCCGAACTGGCGGAGTTCACCACCTCGGTGGTGGCCAGCCCGTCGACGTGCCGCAGGTAGCGGTCGGTGTAGCTCGGCGTGGTGACCCTGATCGAGACGTACTGCTCCGGAGTCAGCCTGACCGGCGGGGCGACCGTGCGGGACGCCGCGATGAGCGCCTGGTTGGCGGCGCGGACGCGCGCCTCGTCGACCTTGACGACCTGACGGTCGTAGGTGAGCAGGCCGTTGGCCTCGTTCTCCACGTCGGTGATCTGGGTGTAGACCGCCGCCGACAGGCCGCCCGCGGGCATGGAGTTCTCCCGCATGCCGTCGAGCAGTCCGACGGTACGGTCGTTGAGGGCGGACAGCGTCGGCTGGTCCTCGTAGCTGAACCCGCCGCCCGGGTACCACTCGTGGCCGGAGACGCGGAAGCCCAGGCCTCCGTACTCACCGAGCACGGAGGCTCGTACGGACTCCGTCGGGGTGTTCCCGGGACCGACGTAGTTGTGGTTGTCGACCACGTCGCCGTTGCCGCCGTCCTGGGAGCCGCAGCAGTTGACGCCGCTCATGTTGTTGACGAGCCGCGAGGGGTCGTACGCCTTGACCATGTCCGCGATGCGGGCCTGGTCGTACTGGCCCCAGCCCTCGTTCTGGTCGACCCACATGATCAGTGAGGGTGAGCTGCGGTGCTGGTCGATGATGGCACGGTACTCGTTCTCCCACTGGGTGCGGGCGGCGCCGGACGGGCTCTTGCCGGTGTCCATGGAGGGCATGTCCTGCCACACCAGGAGTCCCAGCCGGTCCGCCCAGTAGAACCAGCGCTGCGGCTCGACCTTGATGTGCTTGCGGACCATGTTGAAGCCGAGGTCCTTGTGCTTCTGCAGGTCGAACCGGAGGGCGGCGTCGGTGGGGGCGGTGTAGATGCCGTCGGGCCAGTACCCCTGGTCCAGGGTGCCGGTCTGGAACACGAACGAGCCGTTGAGCACCGGCCGTCGTACGCCGCCCACGTCCTGCACCGAGACGGACCGCATACCCGCGTACGAGCCGACCCTGTCGGCGCCCGCGCTGCCGGTGAGCTCGGCCGTCACGTCGTACAGGAACGGGTCCTCCGGTGTCCACAGGCGGGCGCCCGGCACCGGCACGGTGATCTGCTGGCCCCCGGTGCCCGTCGCGGTGCCGACCTGCGTGCCGCCGCTGGAGACGTTGACCCTGACGCTCGCGCCGTCGGCTCCGCGCACCGTCACCCGCAGGGTGTTGTCCTGGAGGTTCGGAACCATGTCGAGCCGGGTGATGTGCGCGGCGGCGGTCGGCTCCAGCCAGACGGTCTGCCAGATGCCGGACGAGGCGGTGTAGAAGATGCTGTTCCCGGCGTGCGGGGTGACGTCCTGGATGCGCTGCTTGCCGACTCCCTGACCGCCGGTCTGCGTGGGGTCGTGGGCGGAGATGACGATGGTGTTGGTGCCGCCGTTCAGCAGCGGGGTGATGTCGTACGAGAACGCGTCGTAGCCTCCGCGGTGGACGGCGCCGGCCGCCTGTCCGTTGACCCAGACCGTGGTCTCCCAGTCGGAGGCACCGAAGTTGAGCTGGACGCGGCGACCGTTCCAGCCCGCGGGCACCGTGAAGGTGCGCTTGTACCAGAGCTTGTCGTTCTCGGTGATCCTGCGCTGAATGCCGGAGAGCGAGGACTCCGGCGCGAACGGCACCCGGATCTGTTCGCCGAACGTCGCGGGCTGCCCGGCGTCGCGGGAGGTCACGGCGAAGTCCCAGATGCCGTTGAGGTTGGCCCAGTCGGGCCGGGTGAGCTGTGGCCGCGGGTACTCCGGCAGCGGGCTGTCGACCGGGACCTGGTTGGTCCACGGGGTCGTCATCGGCGCGGGCTTGGGGGTCCAGGCGGCCGCGGCGGCGTCGGCGGGAGGTGCGCCGAAGGCCAGGAGGCCGGTGACGGCGAGTGCGAGCGAGGCGGCGGCCGTGGTGACACGCCGCCAGGTCTCTCTCGCCCGCGCGCGTCGGGCGGCGGGGTCGGGGAACAGGATCGACATGGGGATCGCTCCAGGGTTTCGGCGGCGCACGCGGGAACGTGCGCCATGGGCGGACAACGTTGTCGTGGTGCGGTGAACTCCTCTGTCAGGAGGCGGCGTTGAGCAGATCGAGTGCGCTGTGCTGTCGCGCCGCGTCCACCGTGTCGACCGGGCCCGACCAGCGCAGTCCGTACTGGTCGAGGGAGTTGCGGTCGCTCGCGTGGGCACGGTTCGCCTGGCGGTTCAGGTAGGCGGTGTAGGGATGGTCCGCCAGCGCGGCGTTGAGCTTGCCGAGACCGCGCACGTGCGCGCCCTTGAACGACGGTCCGTCGCCGCCGCAGTCGCCGCTCTCGCAGGGGTCGCGCAGGATGCCCTCGGCGGTGTGGAGCGAGGACGTGGTGGTCGCCGCGTCGGCGATCTGCCGTGCGCGGGTCAGCAGCGCGCTGTCGCCGGTCGCCCGGTTCAGTTCGGTGAGAGCGCCGAGCAGGACGCCCTGGTTGTACGACCAGACCGCCTGGCCGTTGTTGCGGCAGGTGGACAGGTCGACGCCGTCGTTGACCAGGTTCGAGCCGTTGACCATGCCGGTGCCCTGGAACCAGGACCAGCCGGCGCGGGCCCGGTTGAGATACGTCGTGTCGCCCGCGACGCGGTTGTGCAGGGCGGCGCTGAGCTGGATGTAGAGCGAGTTGGCGATGGCGTTCTTGTACGTCCTCGCGGTGCTCCACCACACCCCGCCGCCACAGGTGTTGTCCCAGTAAGCGGCCATGTGGTCGGCGTCGGCGCGGGCGGTGTCGAGGTAGCGGCTGTCACCGGTCAGGTCGTACGCGGCGATCCAGGCGAGCCCCCACCAGCCGGTGTCGTCGATGTACTCGTTGCGGAACTGCCCGTCGCGCGCGTTCAGGTTCAGGTCGTAGGTGCGGGAGATCGCGTACGAGTAACTGGCCATGCCCGACACCCGGATGTTGTCGACGAGGGCGTTGAGGGCGTTGGCGGAGTTCCACCAGCCGGTGGTGTCGAACAGGCCGGTGGCGTAGTTGTAGGAGGTCATCAGGCCGGTGGCCGCCGCAGTGCGCCGGTCGCCCGCGTTCCAGGTGGTGCGGGCCCAGGGGGTGCACGCGATCTCGGTGCGGTCCCCGGCCTTGCCGCAGGCGCGCAGGGCGCCGACACCGTGCCCGCTCCAGTTGTCGACGTTGTACATGAGCGTGCGCCAGTCGCGTCGGCCCGCCGGGATCGCGGTGTTGCCGAGTCTGCTGTCCGAACCCCAGGTGCGGCCGCCGTCGAAGGAACGGTCGAGCCACACCTCGTCGCCCGGACTGCCGTTGCCGATGGACGCCCAGCCCATCGCGTCGGAGTCGTCGAAGTGGAGAGCGACCGACCGTCCGTGGACGGACGCCGTGACCGCGGTCCGGTCGGCAGGGGCGAGGGCCGGATCACGGGCGTCGCAGTACTTGTTGCAGACGGTCGCCGCCGCGCCGGTGCCGAGAGCGGACGCCGACTGCGGGACGAGGGCCGCGAGCAGCGCCAGGGCGAGCACCGTGGCCGGCCGTGCGAGTAAGCGGAATCTTGGCAGGGGAGTCATGGGGCCTCCCTTTCAGGGGGATGCCTCCGTGCCCTG
Source organism: Streptomyces sp. NPDC088747 (assembly GCF_044751025.1). NCBI lineage: Bacteria > Bacillati > Actinomycetota > Actinomycetes > Kitasatosporales > Streptomycetaceae > Streptomyces > Streptomyces sp. NPDC088747. The sequence goes on along the minus strand of NZ_JBIVKZ010000021.1, from coordinate 65,978 downwards.
TCGTGGGCCGTTGTCCGTCGTCGAGGGGAGGACGCCGGTGAAGCGGAGGGTCGGAGGCGGCTTCGGACAGGGATGAGAGCGCTCTCGGAAGGTAGTGACGAGCAGGCGGGGCGTCAACGGGTCTGACGTACAGGGGAGTTGAACAACCGCACACGGTAAGTTTCCTTGTGCGTATCGGGCGTACCCGCCCCCGGGCTCGGGCGCCGCTCATCCGTGGCCCACACACGAATGCTTCGCAGTCGAACAAGGTTGCGTGACAAGGGGGTTGCGCGTGGCGGAGTGAACCGTCGCACTCCGCGACCCGTTTCCAGTCGTAACGACCGTCGGACCCCTCCGTGTTGACATGCAAGACGGGGAACCGCTGTGCGACGTGCAACCCCGAGAGGAAAACGTGTCATCAACCGACGGCAGTGAGAATTACTCCGTAGATGTCCTCAACCAGTTGGCGGCGCGGGGAGATCACGAGGCGATCGTCCACGGCGAGCGGAGGATCAGCGGGTCCCGGGTGCGTGAGACGGTGTTGCGCTTCGCCGCAGCCCTGCGACGGGCCGGGGTCGGGCCGGGCACCGGGGTGGCCCTGTTCACGGTCAACACACCCGAGACGGTGATGCTCAAGCTCGCGGTCCACTTCCTCGGGGGACGGCTGGTGTTCGTTCCCCCCGAGCCCGGCACGCGGGAGTTGGAGGCGTACGTGCGCCGGGCGGATGTCGAAGTGCTCGTCTTCGACCCGGTCTTCGAGGAGCGAACCGAAAGTCTGCTGAGGGAGGCACCGCTTCGCGAGGTCTTCGCCCTGGGCCCGTCCACCGTCGCCGCCGACTGGCTGTCGGTGAGCGCGAACGCGACCCCGCTCGGCATCGAGGACGCCGCGGACGGCCGCCTCCTGGCCACCATGCTCTCCACCGGCGCCACCACGGGCCCACCGAAACTGGTGATCCACGGCCCCGGCTACTACGAGAACGTCGTCGCCGTCTCGAAGGCGGTCGCCGACACGGAGTCGGCCGACCCCCGGCTGCTGCTGTGCACCTCGCTGACCCACTCCAGCGGCCACCACGCCGCGCTGCACGCCCTGCTCTCGCGACAGCCTCTCGTCCTGACGGAAGGCTCCGACGTGGGGGAGACGCTGTCCCTGATGGGCGAGCAGAAGATCACCGGGATGATGGTGACTCCCGCGACGCTGTACGAGATGCTCGACCACCCCGACAGCCACGGCGGTTTTCCCGAGCTCCGGACGATCTACTACGTCGGCGCGGGCGCGGCGCCCGACCGCCTCCGCGCGGCGATGGACCGCTTCTCGTGCCGGCTGTGGCAGTTCTACGCCTCGACCGAGTGCGGCGTGATCGCGCAACTGCTGCCGCACGAACACGAGCCGGGCAGGCCGGAGCTCCTGGCCAGCTGCGGCCGTCCCGCGCCCGGCGTGGCCGTCGAAGTGCGCGACGAGTACGGCGACGTGGTCCGCACGGGGCAGATCGGTGAGGTGCACGTCCGCGGCTCCATGGTGATGCGCGAGTACTGGCGCGAGCCGGAGCGGACCGCCGAGGCACTCAGGGACGGGTGGCTGCGCACGGGTGACCTGGCCTACCGGGACCACGACGGCTACCTGTACCTGGTGGACCGGGTGAAGGACGTCATCGTGACGGGCCGCACCGCCGACTGCGTCTACTCCCGACTCCTCGACGACCTCCTCATCTCCCTGCCCACCGTCAGGGACGCAGCGGCCCTCGGCGTGCCCGCCCCCGAGTTCGGCGAGTCCGTACACGTGGTGGTCGTTCCGTACGACGAGTCGGACCTCGACACGGACGAGCTGACCCGCCAGGTGGTCGACGCCCTCGGTTCGCATTACGCCCCCGGGTCCTACTCGGTGGCCGCCTCCCTGCCCCACACGGCCTCGGGAAAGGTGGACAAGGAGGCACTCCGGGCGTCCCTCCCCCCTCGTCCCGAGTAGCCCCGCGCCGTCCTCCCGTCCGAGGACGGCGCCCCGGTCGTCGTACGGTCCTGGGCGCGGACGTCGAAGGAGACCCCGCGCCCGCCAGGCCACCGATGAGTTTCCGGGCGAGGATCAGTCAATCGACTGACGACGTTTCCCGCCCCAGGAGGTACTCATGCCCGCCGACGGTTTCACCACCTGTCTGTGGTTCGACGGTCAGGCCGAGGAGGCCGCGCACTACTACGTCTCGGTCTTCAAGAACTCCGAGTTCGGCCGGATCAGCCGCTACACGCAGGCGGGGCCCGGTCCCGCCGACTCCGTGCTGACCGTGGAGTTCGTGGCCAACGGCCAGAGGTTCGTCGCTCTGAACGGCGGCCCGCAGTTCAAGTTCGACGAGGCCATCTCCTTCCAGATCGACTGCGCGGACCAGGACGAGGTGGACTTCCACTGGAACAAGCTGGCCGAGGGCGGCGAGACCGGCCCGTGCGGCTGGCTCAAGGACAGGTTCGGCCTCTCCTGGCAGGTCGTCCCGGTGCGGCTCACCGACATGATCATGGACCTGGACCCCGAGAAGGCTGCCCGCGCGACCCAGGCGATGCTCAAGATGGGCAAGCTCGACATCGCGGCCCTGGAGAAGGCGTACGCGGGCGAGTAGCGGGCCGGCGACCCCCGCACGGTTCCGCACAGCGCCCGGCCAGACGGTTCCGCACGGTGCCCGGCCCGCCTCGCCTTCCGGGGGCAGGGCGAGCCGGCCCGAGGATCAGGCGAGCTGACCGCTGTGCAGAGCCGTGTACGCGCCGCCCCGTCGCAACAACTCCTCGTGCGTGCCGATCTCCTGGATCATCCCGTCCCCCATCACGACGATGCGGTCCGCGCCACGGACGGTGGACAGCCGGTGCGCCACCACGAACGTGGTGCGGCCACGCAGCAGCCGGGCCAGCGCCTGCTGGACGAGAGCCTCCGAGCGGGTGTCCAGGGCGGAGGTCGCCTCGTCCAGGATGAGCACCCGGGGATCGCGGATCAGCGCCCGCGCGATCGCGAGTCGCTGCCGCTGTCCTCCGGAGAGCCGCGCCCCGTGCTCGCCCACCACGGTGTCGAGCCCCTGCGGCAGCCGGTCCACGAACTCCAGCGCGTTGGCGTCGCGCAACGCCTCCCGCACGGCCGCGTCCCCGGCGTCGTCCATGCCGTACGCGACGTTCTCCCGGACCGTGCCGTCGAAGAGGATCGACTCCTGCGGCACGACGGAGACGAAACGCCGGTAGGTACGCAGGTCCAGCGTGGCCATGTCCGTGCCGTCGAGCAGCAGCCGGCCCGACGTCGGGCGGATGAAGCCGATCACGAGATTGAGCACAGTGGACTTCCCGGCCCCCGACGCGCCGACCAGGGCGACGGTCTCGCCGGGGGAGACGGCCAGGTCGAAGTCCCGTACGGCGGACCGGTTCTCGTCGTACGCGTGCCCCACCCCCTCGAAGGTGACGGCACCGCGCACCGACGTCACCTCCGACTTCCCCTCGTTGTCCTCCAGTTCGGGTGCCTGGAGGACCTCGCCGATGGACCGCACGGACTCCAGGCCCTTCGTGATCACCGGTGCCAGCGCGGCCAGCGTCGTCGTGGAGTTGGTGAGCGTCGTCAGGAACGCGCTGAGCATGACGACGTCGCCGGGCGTGACACCCCAGTACCCGTAGTACGACACCAGCGCCGCGCCGGTGAGGAAGAGCACGCCGACGACGTTCAGGAACACCCAGGCCAGCGAGGCGAACCGCCCGTTGAGGAGGTCAAGGCGCAGCCCCGAGCTGAGCACCTGCCGCAGGGTGCCGTCCATGCGGCGCAGCGCCTTGCCCTCAAGACCGTGCGCCCGGGTGACGGAGATGAGCCGGGTCATCTCCGTCACCCGCGTGGACAGATGCTCGACCTCGTGCCGGAAGTCCTCGTTCTGCGAACGCAGTCGGGTCCGCAGCCGCGCCACGAGCAGCGCGGCGACCGGGACGACGCAGAGGAAGACGGGCAGGAACTCCGGTGTGCGGACGGCGATGATGACCAGACCGCCGGTCAGCACGGTGAGTGCGCCGAGCCCGTTCTCGGCGGTCTGCTGCACTCCCTGCTCGACGGTCTCCACATCCCGGATGACCTTGGCCTGGAGGACGCCCGCGCTGACCCGCGAGTGGTAGCCGATGGACAGTTGTTGCATCCGCGTGCAGAGGGCCGACCGCAGATCGGTGCCCATGCGGCGCACGCTGCCGTAGAGCAGGCGCACGTAGAGCAGGTGCAGGGGGATGTTGACCAGCAGGATGAACAGGATGGCCCCGGCGCTCAGCCACACCCGGCCGACCGGTTGACGCTGGACGACGGTGTCGATGATGGACGCGGTGATCAAAGGCAGCAGCCACACCGGACTGTGCTTGACCGTGAAGACGAGGAACGCCACGGCGAGCCGCCGTCGGTCGGCCCTGAACAGGTAGACGAGGGTGCGTATCGGGTGCTCGCCCCGGTAGCGATGGTCGAGCGGTCTTTCGGACGACGCCATCGGCGCGGGTCCTCCTCGGTGGCCGAGTGATGGGCAGGCGCTTACTTCCCATCCCGTGGTCGACTACACCCGGCAGGCGGCGCGGTGCCGGGCGAGCGGGGACCGTCAGCCGGTCTGCCCGGCGATCACCCGGGTGATCTCACGGGTGAGGCGCAGGATCCCGGGCGAGCGGACCGGGCACGGCTTCGGCGTGGACGTGGTGGGCGCCAGGCAGAAGTGCAGGTAGTCGTCGTCGCGGTGCAGCGTGGTGCGGTCGCGGTCCGGCTGGGTGCAGTAGGCCGGATGCTCGTGCTCGTACGCCGTGCACGGCAGGTACTGGACCCATGTGTCGCGGGCCGACGCCGGGCTCACGGTCCGGCCGGCGTCGGCGACCAACTCGGCGGTGGCTCCCGCCCGTTCCTCGTACAGCGCGTTGACGGCGCGTACCGCTCGGGGGTGATCGGGTCGGGGCCTTGGAGCACCCACACGATGCGGGGCGTCCGCGCGCCGCCCGCGTCCGCGATCTGCCCGGCCAGCCGCTTCATGTCGGCCTCGTACCGCGCGAAGTAGGTCTTCCTCGCCCCGTCGTACGTGATGCCGTCCATGCACGGCGTGTAGCCCCAGGAGTTGCCCCAGAACTGGAGCACCACGAAGTCCGGTCGCAGCGAGCGCACCAGGGCGGCGGCCTTGTCCGCGGGCGGCACGAGTGAGTCCTCCGCGGTGCCCTCCAGGTAGTCGCACGGAGTGGTGCCCGAGTACGGGGCGCTCGTGTTTCGCGCGTCCAGCCGGTCGCGCAGCAGATCGCCGAGCACGTCCTGGTTCTCCATCGCGAGCGAGTCCCCGAGGTAGAGCACCGTGGGTGGTTTCGCGGGGGAGTTCGCGGACTTCACCGGGCCGGTGCCGGTGCCGGTGCCGGTGCCGGTGGCGTCCGGCGAGGTGGCGGGGCGCAGGCGTGTCGTCGGGGTGGGTGTCGCCGAGGTCTCCGGCGTCGCGCGGGCGGGCGGTGGCGCCGCGGGGTCCGACTCCGGATCGCCGCAGGCGCCGAGCAGCAGCCCGGCCAGCAGCGCACCGACGATCCACCGTCCGCGCATACGGCAACCCCCGCCCCGCCCATCGAAAGGATCCCCAGGCAAACACAGCCCGACGCCCGGCGGAAGACACCACTTGGTCACAACTCACGTTACTGACAAGCAAGTTGAGAGCGGAGTAGGCGCGGCACTCAGCTCTCGGCGGCTCCCGGGAGAAGCTCCAGCAGTTCCGTGAGCGGCAGCGGCTTCGCCATGTGCGCGTCGAACCCGGCCGCCCGGGACTCGCCGCGGTCGGAGCCCCGGCTGAACCCGGAGACCGCGATGAGACGCACCTTGTCGCCGTGCGGCCGGGAGCGCACCGCGCGGGCGACCGCGTAGCCGTCGATGTCCGGCAGGCCGAGATCGCACAGGACGACGTCGAAGAGCCCGGCCTCGGTGGCCAGCAGCGCGTCCCCACCGGTGTGCACGACCGTGACGTGGTGCCCCTGCCGCTCCAGCAGGGCGCGGTAGGTGTTGGCCAGGTCCGTGTTGTCCTCGACGATCAGGATGGCCAGTTGCCGCGGCGCGACGCGGGCCGGCGCCGAAGGACGTGGTTCCGGGGTTTCCGGGCGGGCGAGGGGGAGCAGCGCGTCGAACGACGCGCCGGTTCCCGGGCCGTCGCTGTACGCGGTGATCCGGCCGCCGTGGAGTTCGACGATCGTCCGGACGACCGAGAGCCCGAGCCCGAGACCCTCCGGGGTGTTGGGACCCGCGGGAGCCGCCCGCATGAAGACGCCGAACAGTTCCTCGGACTGGGCCGGTGCGAAGCCGATCCCGTCGTCCTCGACGGTGAGCCGCGCCCGCCCGTCCGAGGTCGACAGCCGCACCCGCGTACTGCCTCCCGGGAGGGTGTACTTGAGCGCGTTGGACAGCAGGTTGGTCAGTACCTGGGCCAGGCGCAGCCGGTCTCCGTCGACGGGCACCGGGTCGTCGGGCAGCTCGACGTCGAGCGTGCGGTTCTCGTGGCCGAACAGTCCACGCATGTCCGCGCAGGCACTGTGGACGACCGAGCGGAGATCCGTCCGTCCGCGCACCAGCTCCATGCGGCCGGTCACCGCGCGCGTTCCGTCGAGGAGGTCGTTGCTCATCCGTACCAGCGTGGCGAGTTGCCGTTCCAAGACCGACAACGCCGGGTTGCCGTCCGGTAGATCGAGCGCCAGCAGCTCGGCCGCCGCCGTGGCGGCGGCCAGCGGATTGCGCAGCTCGTGCGAGAGGGTCGCGATGAACCGGTCCTTGGCCCGCTGCTCCTCCCGCAGGGTCGCTCCCGTCGCGTCGAGATCGGTGTTTGCGCGGCTGAGCTGCTCGTTCACCTCGCGGATCTCCCGGGCGCGCACGAAGAGGTCGATCTCCATGCCCTGGGCGCGCGTCCGGGCGTCGGCGGCGGCCCGTTCCTGCTCCTGCCCGGCCTTGCGCAACCGCACGAAGTCCGTCACGTCCTCGACCCGGTGGATGATGTGCGTGACCCGCCCGTCGCCGTCCAGCACCGGCGTGTTCACGGGACTCCAGTACCGCTCGACGAACTCGCCCGCCTCGCCGGTGGGGATGTCGTAGCGCTGGAGCGCCATGGTGTCCGTACGTCCGGTGGCCACCACCGTGCGCAGCGAGCGCCGCAGGTTCGCGACGCCGTCGGCGGACGGGTCGCCCGGGTTGTCGGGGAACACGTCGAAGATGACGCGCCCGACGATGCTCCGCCCGGTGCGAGTGGCCGTCAGATAGGCGCGGTTGACCTCCACGATCGTGAAGTCGGGCGCCAGCACGAGCAACGGGGAGAGCGTCGCGTCGAACAGCAGCCGGAAGTCGGGCGTGGCGTGCGGGGTGCTCGCGTCCATGGCCGCCCTCAGGGGTCGAGTCGGTAGCCGAAGCCGCGCACCGTGGTGATACGCGGAGCGGCGGTGGGCAGGCCGGCGAGTCTGCCGCGCAGCCGGTAGACGTGCTCGACGACGGTCGCCGGATGCTGCCAGGACGCTCCCCAGATCTGCTCCAGGAGCTGTTCGGCGGAGAAGACCCGGCCGGGGGAGCGGGCCAGCAGCTCCAGCAGGGCGTACTCCTTGGGCCGCAGCGCCAGCGGCACGCCCGCGATGTCGGCGCGCCGGGCCGCCGTGTCGACGCGCAGCGGCCCGACCTCCAGGACCGTCGGCGCCTCGGGCGGCTGCGAACGGCGCAGCACGGCCCGGATGCGGGCCACCAGTTCCCGCTGGGAGAAGGGTTTGACCAGGTAGTCGTCGGCGCCGATCTCCAGCCCCGCGACCCGGTCCGCCTCCTCTCCCCGCCCGGAGACGACGATCACCGGGAGACGGCTGGTGGAGCGGAGCGACCGCAGCAGTTCCAGGCCACTGCCGTCGGGCAGTCCCAGATCGAGGACGACCAGATCGACACCGCCGTCGTACATCACGGCCTTCCCGGCCCGCGCGTCGATGGCCCACGCCACGGTGAAGCCCTCGCGTGTCAGATACGTACGGCACATCAGTGCGAAGTCGGGATCGTCCTCGATCAGCGCGAGGTGCGGACGCATTCCCCACCACCCGGCCCCGCTGCCGCCCCCGCGTTGTGCCGCTGGTGAGCGGGCGTTGATGCCCCGACCATGTGGCGAAGGTAGAACAGGAACTGCCCACGGTTCAAGGGGGAGCCGCCCGGGGGGAGTGCCGGCGCGGGCTCGTGCGGTGCGGGGATCGTTCACCGCCGCACGGACCCGTGCCCGGCATGTCCGCCGCCGCTCGGCGCGGGCAGGGCGAGCGGCCCACGTACGGCACGAAGTGGACACCGGACGGCTCGGAACAGGGTGGCGGAACACCTCGGCCGCTTGGCGCGGGGCGTCCGCCGCGGGAGAGCGGTTTCGGACAGCGGAAAGCCGGAGGGGCGGACGCCGACGTCGTACGGGGGAAACCGCTCACGCCGGTCGATTCCGGCGGCCCGGCGCGCCCACGCCGGGTCCCGGCGACGGAAACGGGCGGCGAGCACCACGACGTCGTCCTCCGCCCGACGGGCGTCGAGGCGGACCAGGACGTCATCGAACAGTTCGCCGACGCCCGCCCCCGGGGGCAGCCGCAGCCCGGCCGGCCGCGCGAGTGAGGCGTCGACGTCCTCCCCGCGCCGCTCCACCGGACCACCGGTGTACGGGGCGGCAGGTCGTTCACGAGCACAACGGCCCTCTCGAAACGCCCGGTCCTGCGGTCCCACCAACGTCACTCTCCGTTTCGTCCGGAACATCCCGCTCGGCGCGCGGCCCGAGCCGGTGCTGACTAGCGTGAAACCAGGAACCGACCAGGAACCAGGAATCAGCCACCCAACCGGAGAAGGTCGACGTCATGGCCGTACAACCTGAGGGAACGCCCTGCTGGGCGGACGCGATGTTCAGCGATGTCGAGGGAGCCAAGAGCTTCTACGGCGACGTGCTCGGCTGGACGTTCGGCGAGTCGTCCAGCGAGTTCGGCAACTACACGCAGGCCTACAAGGACGGCAAGGCGGTGGCCGCCGTCGTCCCGCCGATGCCCGGACAGGAGGGCCAGTCCGCCTGGTGCCTGTACTTCGCCTCGCCCGACGCCGCGGCCACCGCCCAGCGGATCCGGGACAACGGCGGCACCGTCCTGATGGACCCGATGCAGGTCAGTGACTTCGGCACGATGACGCTGGCCAGGGAGCCCAGCGGCGCCGTCTTCGGTGTCTGGCAGGCAGGCGTCCACGAGGGCTTCGAGGCGACCTCCGTGCCCGGCACATACGCCTGGGCCGAGGTCTTCACCCGCGAACCCGAGAAGACCGACGCGTTCCTCCCCGCCGTCTTCCCGTTCAGGGCGAAGCAGATGGAGGGGGACGAGTACGACTTCCGGACCTTCGACGTCGGCGAGGAAACGGTCCTTGGCCGGATGAAGATGACGGACGACTTCCCGCCCGAGGTCCCCAGCTACGTCAACGTGTACTTCGCCGTCGACGACTGCGACGCGGCGGTGGCGAAGGCGACCGAACTCGGCGCCGTTCTGCGCTTCGGGCCCATGAGCAGCCCCTTCGGCCGGTTCGCGGCGGTCACCGACCCGCAGGGCGCGTCGTTCTCCGTCATCGACCTCGACACCACCGAAGGCGACATGCCCAAGTTGACCGACGTGTCCTGAAACCGCCCCTCCTGCGGGCAACCGTGCGGACGCGGTTGCTCGTCCCTTCCTGTGGCCACCGCACCTCCGGGTGACCGACCCCCCACAGGAATCGCGAGTGACCGCATGCTCCGCATTCACTTCACGTCGCACGACCTCCAGAACATCCGTGTGGCACGGCAGCCGGATCCGCTGTGGGAACTGGTCTGCAGCGTCTGCCGGCTGGAGACCGGACAGGGACCGCTCGACTTCGGCCACTGGCGCCGCGCGGCCCGCGACCGGCTCTCCAAGGACGCGATCGCGGGCCGGGCGTTACGCCCGCTGCGGACGCTGATCCCCGCGGCCGGCTACATCCCGGACTTCCTCACGCCCCCGGTCACCGGCGGCGACCTGCCGGCCGGCCTCGACCAGTTGCGGCGCACCCCGCGCACCCGGCTGGTGCGTGACCTGACCCGGCTGGCCGACGCCCGCCCCGTTCCGGAGTGGGCGGGCTCGCTCGGCAGACCGGGCGGCGACCCGCTGAGATCCCTCGCGAACGCTCTCGGGATCTATTTCCGCGCCCTCCTGGAGCCGTACTGGCCGCACATCCGCACCGCGGTCGCGAACGACGTCGACCTGCGCTCCCGGGACCTCCTCGACGGCGGCACCCGGGCGCTGCTCGACGGCCTGCGTCCGCTGGCGCGCTGGAAGCCGCCCGTGCTCGAGGTGGAGTACCCCGTCGAGCGCGATCTCCATCTGGAGGGACGCGGCCTGCTCCTCGTCCCCTCCTTCTTCTGCTGGCGCCGGCCGACCGCGCTCGCCGATCCCGGCCTGGATCCGGTGCTCGTCTACCCGGTCAGGAAGGCGCCCCTCACCGTCGCGCGCGCCGCGGGCGACGGCCTTGAACGCCTGCTGGGCCGGACCCGCAGCGCCGTACTGGCCGAGGTGGCGGGCCGGTACGCCCGGACCACCTCGGAGGTGGCCGCGGCCGTGGGGATCGGGCTGCCCAGCGCCAGCTACCAGATCGGCGTGCTGCGCGACGGCGGGCTCGTGGCCAGCCGCCGTGACGGCAAGTGCGTCCTGCACACGGCCACCCCGCTCGGGCAGCGGCTCATCGCCGGTGGCGGCCTGCGACCCGGTACCGGAGCGGCCGTCGGACCGTGACATCATCGGGCGCATGCCTGAACGCGTTGTGGCCGCCTGTGACGGAGCCTCGAAGGGAAACCCGGGACCCGCCGGATGGGCCTGGGTCGTGGCCGACGGGGACGAGACCCCCACCCGATGGGAGGCCGGACCACTGGGTACGGCGACGAACAACGTCGCCGAACTCACCGCGCTGGAGCGCCTGTTGACGGCGATGGCCGCGGACGTCCCGCTGGAGATCCGGATGGACTCCCAGTACGCGATGAAGGCGGTCACTACCTGGCTGCCCGGCTGGAAGCGCAAGGGCTGGAAGACGGCCGCCGGAAAGCCCGTCGCCAACCAGGAACTGGTCGCCCGCATCGACGAACTCCTCACCGGCCGCTCCGTGGAGTTCCGCTACGTCCCCGCGCACCAGGTCGACGGCGACCGCCTGAACGACTTCGCGGACCGCGCCGCGAGCCAGGCGGCGATCGTCCAGGAGCCGGCCGGCAGCGACCTCGGTTCCCCGCAGCCGCCGGCCGCCCCCGACGCCGTACCGGCCGCCGCCGCGCGTCGGCGTGCCCCCGCGAAGACCGCGCGGCAGGGCAAGGGCCCCGCCCGCACCATCAAGGCGAAGTTCCCCGGCCGCTGCATGTGCGGCCGCCCCTACGCGGCGGGCGAGCCCATCGCCAAGAACGGCTCCGGCTGGGGACACCCCGACTGCGCCGCGGCCCAGCCGGCGGACGCGTAGCCCCCGGACCCCGCCGCCTCGGAGCCACGCCCGGATCGTCAGGCCGTGTCGAACGTGTAGTACGCCGTGTGGTCCAGCAGTTCCGCGGGCCGCACGTCGTTCCACGGCTTCATGGTCTCGTCGAGGTCGACGACGTCCGGGGTCCCGCTGACCGGCAGATACCCGGAGCCGGGATGCAGCCGCTGCCACTCGGTCCACAGTTTGTCGAGGTAGGCGTGGTGGAGCCAGAACACCGGGTCGTTGGGGGAGACCCCGGTGGCCATCTGGCCGCCGACCCAGACATGGACGCGGTTGTGCAGGTTGACGCCCCGCCAGCCTTCCAGGTGGTTGCGGAAGCCGTCGGAGGAGCTGTTCCACGGCGCCATGTCGTACGTCGGCATCGCGAGCACGGACTCCACCTCCGCCCGGGTGGGAAGTTCCCGGTCGCTGCCGCCGAGCGACCTGCGCAGGTACGTACGGCTGTCGACACGCACGTTGATCGGCCAGTCGCCGGCCGAGGCCGCGAAGGGGCCGTCCATCACCTGGCCGTCCCGGTCGCGCCCGGTGCCGCCGAGGAAGTCGGGCGCCCACAGGGCGGCACGGGGAGAGCGGTCGGTGCTCCAGTCCCAGTACGGCAGCGCGACGGAGGCGTCCACGGACTGGAGCGCCTTCTCGAACTCGATGAGGAATCTGCGGTGCCAGGGCAGGAAGGACGGTGAGCGGTGGCCGGTCCGCTCGCCGTCGTCCGTGTCGCCGACTATGAAGGCGTTGTGCGTCATGACGAAGTCGTCGTAGCGGCCACCGCGCTTGAGCCCCACCAGCGCGTCGGTGAAACGCCGCTTCTCCTCGGAAGTCAGGCTCGCCTGGTTCTTGCGGACGGTCATGTGCGGGACTCCACGGTCTGCTCGGGGGCGGGTCGGCCGGCGTCGAACGGGACGAGCGGGGCCCCTTGCAGTTCCACGACGGCGGCGCGGGCGGCGGCGCGCGGAGTGGCGACCGGGTCGTAGTGGCTGACGACGCTGATCCAGCTGCCGTCGGCGTTGCGCATCACGTGGAGTTCCACGCCGTCGATGAACACGGCGTATCCGGCGCCGTGTTGGTGCCCGCTCCCGGCGGCCGGGCCGCCCGTGATGCGACGGCCCCGGAAGATTTCGTCGAAGGTCTCCGGCCCGCCGTGGTCGTGTCCGGCGGCGGAGGCCGCGGAGGCGGCGCGGGGCTGGGACGCGGCCACGGCGGCCAGGGTGGCGGCAGCACCGAGGGCGCGGCGACGGGTGAGTTCCCGCATACGAAGTCCTCCTGTGTCGGACCCTGTTGAACGACTCGTATGCCTATCGGTTCGTCGGAGAGTGGGAGAAATCGTCGAATGCGGGGCGACCGTGATCCGAACAGGCCGACGCGAAGGTCCCTGTTACGCTGCGCAGTCAATTGACCGCTTTGTGCAACAAAGGGAGTGCGCGTGAAGATCGCGTGCGTCGGTGGCGGACCCGCCGGCCTGTACTTCTCGATCCTGATGAAGCGCCAGAACCCGTCCCACGACATCACCGTCCTCGAACGGAATCCGGCCGGGTCGACCTACGGCTGGGGTGTGACGTACTGGGCGGGCCTGCTCGACAAGCTCCGTGAGGGGGACCCCGAGTCCGCGCTCGCCGTCAGTGAGAACTCGGTCCGCTGGAGCGAGGGTGTCGCCCAGGTGGGCGGGCAGGCGACCGTGCATCCCGGCGACGAGGGCTTCGGTATCGGCCGCCACCAGCTGCTCGACCTACTCGCCGAACGGGCCCGGTCCCTCGGCGTGCGCGTCGACTTCGGGCACGAGGTGACCGCGGACCGGCTGCCCGACGCCGATCTCGTCGTCGCTGCCGACGGGGTCAACAGCGCGCTGCGCGAGTGCCACGCCGACCACTTCGGCAGCGCGGTCGAACTGGGCCGCAACACCTATCTCTGGCTCGGCACCACCAGGGTCCTCGACTCCTTCACCTTCTCCTTCGTGGAGACGGAGCACGGCTGGATCTGGTGCTACGCCTACCCGTTCAGCGGAGAGCACAGCACCTGTGTCGTCGAGTGCTCGCCCGAGACCTGGGCCGGTCTGGGGCTGGACACCGCGAGCGAGGGCGACGGCCTGGCACTGCTCGAAAAGCTCTTCGCCGACCTGCTGGACGGACACGGGCTCATCGGGCGGGCGCAGAACGACGGCAGTGCGCAATGGCTGAACTTCCGCACGCTGACCAACCGCACCTGGCGACGCGGCAATCTGGTCCTGATGGGCGACGCGGCCCACACCACGCACTACTCGATCGGCGCGGGCACCACCCTCGCCCTTGAGGACGCCCTGTCGCTCGCCGGGGCGCTGCGCCAGATCCCGGACCTGGACGCGGCGCTCGCCCACTACGAGCGCGAGCGTCGGGCGGCGCTCCTGTCGATCCAGAGCGCGGCCCGCCACAGCGCCCAGTGGTACGAGAACCTCCCGCGCTACATCCACCTCCCGCCGGCACAGATGTTCGCCCTGCTCGGGCAGCGCCACTCGCCGCTGCTGCCGTACGTTCCGCCGCAGCTCTACTACCGGATCGACCGCGCCGCCGGGCAGCTGGAAGCACTGCGCAGGTTCAAGCGCTGGCTGGGCCCGCGGCTGGCCCGTACCGTGCAGGCCCGCTCACGCCGGTAGCCGTTTGCGAAGACTTTCCTTGGGTGAATAGCAATTCACTAGCTATGGTGAATTGCTATTCACCCATTTTTCGTGGACTTCTGGAGTACCTGTGGCGGCCTTGCGTGAGCGATTGACGGTCCCTGTGCTGGCGTTCGGCGGGATCCTCATGGCGGTCACGCAGACGGTGGTCGTGCCGCTGCTGCCCGACCTGCCACGACTGACGGGCGCCTCGGCGGGCACCGTCTCCTGGATGGTGACGGCGACCCTGCTGTCCGGCGCGGTGCTCACTCCCGTACTGGGCAGGGCCGGGGACATGTACGGCAAGCGGCGCGTGCTGCTGATCGCCTTCGGTCTGATGACGCTGGGCTCGCTCGTCTGCGCCCTCACCTCCGACATCGGCGTACTGATTGCGGCCCGTGCGCTCCAGGGCGCTGCCGCCGCCGTCGTACCGCTGTCGATCAGCATCCTGCGCGACGAACTGCCGCCGGAGCGCACGGGTTCCGCCGTGGCGATGATGAGCTCCACCCTGGGCATCGGCGCCGCCCTCGGCCTGCCGCTCGCCGCGCTGATCGTCCAGTACGCCAACTGGCACGTCATGTTCTGGGTGACGACCGCGCTCGGTGCCGCCGCGCTCGCCGTCGCCTGGTGGGCGGTGCGTGAGTCGCCCGTCCGCGAGCCGGGCCGATTCGACGTGCCGGGCGCGCTGGGACTGGCCGCGGGCCTCGTCTGCCTGCTCCTGGGGGTGTCGCAGGGCGGCCAGTGGGGCTGGGGCAGCCCCAGGATCCTCGGGCTGTTCGCGGCCTGCGCGGTCGTCCTGACCCTGTGGTGGGTGCACCAGCTGCGTGCCCGAGGGCCGCTGGTCGACCTGCGACTGGCCACCCGCCCGCGGGTCGCGCTGCCGCACTTGGCCGCGCTCCTGACCGGCTTCTCCTTCTACGCCAACACCCTGGTCACCGCGCAGCTCGTGCAGGCGCCCGAGGCCACCGGCTACGGGCTCGGCCTCTCGATCGTGGCGACCGGCCTGTGCCTGCTGCCCAGCGGTGTGACGATGCTGCTGCTCTCGCCCGTCTCGGCGCGCATCTCGGTGTCCCGGGGCCCGCGCGTGACGCTGGCCATCGGCGCCGCGATCATCGCCCTCGGATATGCCGTGCGCATCGCGGACAGCCGCGACCTGTGGGTGATCATCCTGGGCGCCACGGTGGTGTCGACCGGAACGACCTTCGCCTACTCGGCCCTGCCCACCCTCATCATCCGTGCCGTGCCCGCCGGGCAGACCGCCTCCGCCAACGGTGTCAACGTCCTGATGCGAACCATCGGGCAGGCCGTGTGCAGCGCCGCCGTCGCCGCGGTACTCGTGCACCACACCAGCCTCGTCGGCGGCGTCTCCATCGCGACGCTGCACGGCTATCTCCTGGCCTTCGCCATGGCGGGTACCGTCGCCCTGGTGGCCTGTGCAGCGGCGCTCGCCATACCCGCCGATCCCGCCTCCCAGGACGCCGGACAGGCTCGCGACCGTACGGCGGCGTCCCGCGACGAGGCACTCGAAGGAGCCTGAGCACCGTGACCACCCCGCCCCCCGTTCTCGCGACGGCCGCCACCGCCGCGCCGCGCCGCGACGCCGAGGCGACGAAGGCGGCCATCCTCCGCGCGGCCCGTCATCTGCTGGCCCGCCGCGCCCACGCGGACATCACGCTCAAGGCGGTCGCCGACCGGGCCGGGGTGAGCCCGCCGCTGATCCTCAAGTACTTCGGCAACAAGGACGCGCTCTTCGCGCGCGTGATGTCCTTCGAGACCGACGCCACCACGCTGCTGGACGCGCCGCTGGAGGACCTCGGCCGGCACATGGTCCGACAGCTCCTGATCGGGCAGACGGAGCGGGGCGCCGACCCCGTCCTGCGCATCGTCTTCGCGCCGCTCCAGGGCGAACAGGGCGACATACTGCGCGCCAACTTCCGCACCCAGGTCAGCGATCGCCTCACCGAACGCCTCACCGGCCCCGACGCGGGCCTGCGTGCCGAACTCGCCGTCAGCACCCTGCTCGGCCTCGGCGTCATGTACGGCATCGCCCGCGGCACCAGCCTGCGCGCGACCGCGATCGAGGACATCGTCGACCGGTACGGCCCGACCGTGCAGGCCCACCTGACCCGCCCGGTGTGAGCGACCGGCCGTTCAGTTCACCCCTCGCGGGCGGAACTGGACGCTGATCCGTGGTCCCGCCGCGCGCGCCGACTTGGGGACGGCGTGCTCCCAGGTGCGCTGGCAGGAACCGCCCATCACGATCAGGTCGCCGTGCCCCAGCGGGCGCCGCACGACATTCCCGCCGCCGCGCGGGCGCAGCAGCAGATCGCGCGGCGCGCCAACGGAGAGGATCGCGACCATGGTGTCCTCGCGCGCACCCCGCCCGATCCGGTCCCCGTGCCAGGCCACGCTGTCACGGCCGTCGCGGTAGTAGCAGAGCCCGGCCGTGGCGAACGGCTCACCGAGCTCCTCGGCATAGTGCGCGGACAGCGCGTCCCGCGCCTCGTCCAGGACCGGATGCGGCAACGGGGCGCCGTCGCCGTAGTACGCGAGCAGTCTCGGTACGTCCACCACCTGCTCGTACATCTGCCGCCGCTCGGCACGCCACGGCACCTCGTCGACGAGCCGTGCGAAGAGGGCGTCGGCCCCGGTGAGCCACCCGGGCAGCAGATCGATCCAGGCGCCGTCGCCCAGCGCGGTGCGGCGCGTCCCCCTCAACGGGGTGAGGCGGAGTTCGTCGGTCTGGTCGAAGAGCGAGCCCTGGAGGTGCGTGGACATGCGTCCAGCGTACTCCTTAATCGAATGTGTGTTCCATGTGTCGGTCGGTGAGCCCCGGATCGTCGAGGACCTCGCGGATCACGTGCTCGGCGTCCGCGGACGATGGCGGCCCGCCCCGGTAGGCGGGCGGTCCCTCGGGCGGGTCGGCCCCTCGCGGAGCGGCGACGAATCCCCCGAGGTCGGCAGGTCGGCGGCGCACCCGCCCGCGTCGGTGAGACCGCCGGGGACCGGGAGCTCGCCCTCCAGCCGGCGGAGCACACTCCAGGGCCACGGGTACCCCGCGCCGGGGACGCCGGTCGCGAGGATCTCGGGGATGGGCAGCGGAAGCGGCGGGGCGAGGAGCGGCGCCACCGCCGTTCCTTCTCCCCGCCACCGGCGCCCTCCGGGGCGCGGGGGAAACGTACGGCCATGTCGTCGCCGAGCCGTAGAGGGCGTTGACGGCGCCGGCCGAGGTGACGTGGGCCGACAACTCCCGTACGAGCGCCTCGTCGACCGGCGTTTCATGGGCGTGCGTCGGAGCTGCGGACACGGGGAGCGCGCGAACAGGAGGGTGCCCCGCACCGGCGGGGCACCCTTCGCGGTCCCGGTCTCAGTGCTGCTGCGCCTTCTGCGGTGTCACCTCGCTGGGCCGTACGACGACGTACCCCTCGCCCTCCAGCTTGAGCTGCACGGCCTCACCGGAGCCGCCGCGGATCATCGAGCCGATCGACTGCGAACGGTGCAGGGAGGTGTGCAGGTTGGCGGTCCAGCCGACGATGGCGTCCGTGTCGACGAACACCGGCTGCTGCGGCGACACGGGGATGACCAGCGGACTTCCCTCGCACATCAGGCCGATTCTGCCCTGTCCGGTGAAGACGCTGTTGAAGAGGCCGCCGCCGGACATGCCCGCGCCCTTCACGGTCTTTATCTCGTAGGACACCGAGGCGTCGAAGCACAGCACGTTGCGCCCGTTGACGGTGAAGACGTCGCCCGGCTCGATGTCGACGATGAAACAGCTCTGCGCCTCGTGCGCGAACCAGGCCTCGCCCTGGCCGCGGACGGTCATCAGCGGCAGCCCCTCGCCGGTGACGGCCCGCTTGAGCATGCCGCCGACGCCCTGGCCCTTGCGTTCGAACTGGAGATTCCCCCGGTAGGCGATCATCGCGCCCTGGCGCGCGAACATGTCGCCGTTGACGGCGTACTTGATCGTCTTGGTGTTCTGGATGGTCATGCCCGGCGCGTGAGCGGGCTGCACCATGTGGTCGCTGGAAAAGAGATCACCCTTCATGCGGGCATCCTGTCCCGGAGGGTGCCGTTCCGCCAGGATCTGGGCCACCTGGAACGACACGAAGGGCCGGCCCGGGTGAACCGGACCGGCCCCGCGGGGAGTTGATCAGACGGCGCTGGGCGCGCTGACGTGCCCGAAGATGCGGTCGATGACCTCGGTCAGCTGCGCGGCGACCTCGGCGTCGTCGACCGGGTGGGTCTCGGCGAAGCGGACCACGGAGCCGGGGACGGAGAGCTTGATGTCCTCAAGGACGGTGCCGCCGGCGATGCCCACGGCCTTGCGGGCCTCGTCCTGCGCCCACACGCCGCCGAACTGGCCGTACGCGGTGCCGACCACGACGGTCGGCTTGCCGCTGAAGCCGCTGGCGCCGTAGGGGCGGGACAGCCAGTCGATGGCGTTCTTCAGCACGGCCGGAATCGTGCCGTTGTACTCCGGCGAGAACAGCAGGAAGGCGTCGGTGCGGGCCGCGGCCTCACGCAGCCGGGCCGCGGCGGCGGGCACGTCGCCCTCGACGTCGATGTCCTCGTTGTAGAAGGGGATCTCGGCCAGGCCCTCGAAAACCTCCACCTCCGCGCCCTCGGGCGCGAGCTTGACGGCCGCCTCGGCGAGCTGGCGGTTGTGGGAGCCGGCGCGCAGGCTGCCGACGAGCGCGAGGATGTGTACGGACATGGATATCTCCCGGAGCTGAAACATTGCTGCAATAAAGCGGACCGAGGTCCGTTTAAAGTTGTAGCACTGAAGTGGACCGTAGTCCAGTTGCCCTCCCGTGCCGTTACGCTGGCCCCATGTCCACTCCACTGCCGCCTTTTCCGAAGGGACAGGAACCGTCCGACGAGCCGGTCCTGATGGAGCTCACGCCCCGGGACGCGCCGCAGCTGCGCGCGGACGCGGCGCGCAACCGCGCTCGTCTGCTGGAGGCCGCCGCCCGGCTGGTGGAGGAGCGTGGGGCGGCCAACGTGACCATGGAGGACGTGGCCTGCGCGGCGGCGGTGGGCAAGGGGACCGTCTTCAGGCGGTTCGGCGACCGCACCGGCCTGCTGACGGCGCTCCTGGACCACACCGAACAGCGGTTCCAGGCCGGATTCCTGAGTGGTCCGGCGCCGTTGGGCCCCGGCGCCTCACCGGTGGAGCGTCTGCACGCCTTCGGCTGCGCCTCGCTGCGTCAGACGTCCGAGCAGCTCGACCTGTATCTCGCGGCCGAACCGGACGCCGGTCACCGCTTCAGCTCCGCGCCGTACCGCGTCCGGCTGATGCACGTGACGATGCTGCTGCGGTCGGCCGTCCCGGAGGCGGACACGGACCTGATCGCGCAGACGCTGATGGGGTATCTGGACCCCGCGCGCATCCACCACCTGACCCGCCAGTGCGGGATGCCCATTGAGCGCCTGGAGTCCGGCTGGCGCGACCTGGTGAACCGGAGCACCTCCGCGGTCTGAGCCGGAACGGCGGAGGGCGGCCGACGCGAGCATGCTCGCACCGGCCGCCCGGAAGTGAGGCCCTGTCAGCGGTGAGACCTCGTCAGCTGAGTGGATCCAGCGTGATGTAGGCCTGCTGCGGATTGCCGTCGTGCACCAGCGACTCGTGGGCGCCCACGTCGTCGAAGGCGAACGCGTAGGCCTTGCCGTCCGCCATCTGCGCGTGGATCAGACGGGCGTAGTGGTTGGTCACCGAGTCCTTGTAGAAGTTCGCCGAGCCGGTGTCCGGCTGGTTGGCGTTGACCAGGAGGGTCGAGCGGTTGAAGCCCGCGCACAGGGTGCGGGAAATCGGGCCGCGCACCAGGTCGTTGGGGGCGTCGAGGAGCTTGTGGCAGCCGAAGATGCTGTCGGCGTCCGGCTTCTGGAAGCTGGTGACGACCGCTCCGGAGCTGTTGGTGAAGTTCATGACGTTCCCCGAGACCCGCCCGAAGTACTTGGTGTTGGGCTGGTCGACGAAGGGTGTCACCGTCAGCGTCGCGGAACTGTATCTCGCCCACACGCGGTTGATGTAGTCGTCCATGACGGTGCCGGACAGCACGCCCGATCCGACGGCGTGGCCGGGGGCGAGCGCTCGCAGGACGGTGCCGTCGGACCGCGTCTGGAGCAGGTTCGCCCAGCCGCCGGACTGACCGCGCAGGCCGTTGATGACCGCGTTGTACCCGCCCGCCTTGAGGTGGCCGGTGGTCTTCACCGTCCCGTCGGCGAGCTGGACTCCGACGGCGTAGGGGGCCGAGAACATGTCCACCTGGGTGCTGTTGAGCCACAGCCCGGCGTCGTTGAGCGTGTACTCGGACCAGTTGAAGAGGATGTTGCGATTGGGGTCGCTCGGGTTCTGCACGGCCGGCTGCACCAGACCGCCGGTCGTCAGCCGGAAGTCGAGCTTCTGCCCGTACGAGAAGTAGACCCGGCCGGAGAACTTGGGGAGCCGGATCGTCACCGACTGGCCGCTGGCGGGACCGGCGATCGAGGCGTCCGGTGCGGGGGTCGGCGGATTGCCGCCGGCAGGCCAGGCGTGGAAGGTGCCGTTCGCGTCGGCCCAGCCCTGTTGTCCGGTCGTCAGCAGTGTTCCGAGGTTGTAGATGTAGACCGGGCCGCTGCGGCCCGAGTTGTTCGTGAACTTGAGCGGGATGGTCGCCGGGACGGCGGCCTCGGCCCCGGACGGGGCTCCGAACGTCAACAGGGCGGCGGCGAGGGTGGTGGTGGCCACCGCCAGGGACCGCCATCTGAGTCTTCTGAACACGCTCTTCCTCCTTCGGACGGGGCGCCTCCGGTAATTCTGAGAGCGCTCTCACGATTGCGCCGAGCCGCGTACATGTCAACGGTTCACACAAAATTGGTCTGGTCCAAGTCGGCTGTCCCGGCGACCGGGCCGCGGTGAGGGGGTACTCCGATAGGCCCACGCCGTTCGCGCCGCCGGGCGTCGGCACGGAGCATGAGGGAGTCCGTACGGCAGGAAGAGGACGAGCCCCATGACCAGACGCACCCCCCACGGCACCGGCCGGCCTGGCCGCTCACGCGAGATCGCCGGCGCCCTGCTGGCCACGCTCGCGTGCGGTGCCGCACTCGTCTCGTGCGGCACGGACAGTGACAGTGACGGTGGCGCGTCCGCCAGCGCGCGTCCCTCCGCGCCGAACGCGTCCTCCTTCACGGGGACCGCGCCGTCCGCCCTGGCCTCGGAGGCCGCCTCGGCCGTCGACTCCGCCCGCGCCTCCGCCTCCGCGGCGGCCTCCTCCGCGTCCGCCCGCGCCTCCGGTTTCCTGGCCTCGGTCGACGCCGACACGGCGCGGGCCGGTGAGGTGGCCGAGGAGGAACTCAAGGACGTCCGGGGCAGCGGCAACGCCACCTCCGACGTGGCCATCACCGGAGTGCCCACGGCCCAGACCGGCGGACTCCTCGCCGTGCTCGTCGCCATTACCAACAAGACGGACCAGCAGGCCTCCTACGCCGTGCAGGTCGACTTCGAGGACTCGGACGGCAAGGTCGTGGAGACCCGGTTCGTGGGGGCGGAGGATCTCGACCCCGGCGAGCGGGCCGAGCCGGTCGCCATCAGCACGAAGCCGTTGAAGCCGAAACTGACGGCTCGGCTTGCCAAGGCTCAGCGGTACTGACTTTTCTGCCCCACGGCACCGACTGGCGTCGGGCTTCGGCCCCCAGCGACACCCGGCCGGCGTCAGACTTCCGGACCCAGCGACACCCCGCGGCACCCACCGGCGTCAGCCGTCCGTCCCCGCGGCACCGGCGGGCGTCAGACCCGCCGGTGGCGGTGCCGTGCCGCCTCTCCCGCCGCCGGCAGGCGTCAGGCCTCACCTTCCCGCACCAGGTGCAGCATGGTGCTGGACCAGTCGCCCGGGGGCAGCGGGATGGCCAGGCCGTATTCGCCGAGTACGGCGGCGTGGTGGACGGTGCCGGTGCGGGTGTCGCGGTAGCGGGCGCCGGGGGTCAGGCCGCGTGGGCGGACCGGCAGTTGGGGGGCGCCGTGGCGGGAGACGCGCCGGTAGGCGAGGAGCAGGGTCTCCGAGGCGTCCGCCGCGGTGTACTGCACCACCGAGACGGCGTCCTCGGCCGGCGGTGCCAGACGGTCGAGCCTGCCGTGCTGCACGAGATGGCGGACCTGCTTGTACTCGGCCACCAGGGCCGCGCCCTCCCGCAGCTCCTCCTCGGACCAGCGGGTGAGATCGCCCCCGACGCCCAGCGCTCCGGCCATCGCCACATGGAAACGGAAACGCAGCGGAACCGTCCGGCCGGTGAGCTGGTTCGGCACGTCCGTCACCCACGCACCCATCGTGCGCGCGGGATAGACCTGGCCGTAGCCGTGCTGGATGCCCATCCGGTCGGCCGCGTCGGTGTTGTCCGACGCCCACGCCTGGTCCGTACGGCCGAGGATGCCCAGGTCGACCCGCCCGCCGCCACCACTGCACGCCTCGATCCGCAACGCGGGGTGATCCGCGCGGAGACGGTCGATGACGTCGTACAGGTTGCGCACGTACCGGGGTCCGAGGCGGTCGGCGCCGTCGGGCTCGCCCGGCCAACCGGCCTCGCTGAACGCCCGGTTCATGTCCCACTTGAGGAAGTCGATGCCGTGGTCGCCGACCAGCCGGGTCAGCCAGCCGTACGCCCAGTCCGCGACGTCGCGGCGGGCGAAGTTCAGGACGAGCTGGTTGCGCAGCTCGGAGCGCGGGCGGTCGGGGAAGTGCAGGACCCAGTCCGGGTGTTGGCGGTAGAGGTCGCTGTCAGGGTTGACCATCTCCGGCTCCACCCACAGCCCGAACCTCATCCCCAGCCGGTGCACCGTCTCCACCAGCGGGGTCAGCCCGTCGGGGAAGCGGTCGGCCGAGGGCGTCCAGTCGCCGAGCCCCGCGTGATCGCTGCGGCGCGCCCCGAACCAGCCGTCGTCGACGACGTACAGCTCGACGCCGAGCTCCGCCGCCCGCTCGGCGAGCGCCTTCTGGCTGACCTCGTCGACATCGAAGCCCGTCGCCTCCCAGGAGTTGTAGAGCAGCGGCGCGATCTCGTCGGCCCGCGGCAGGACATGGGCGAGGGTGTACGCGTGCCACGCGCGACTGGCCGCGCCGAACCCGCCGTCGGTGAACAGGCCGGCGAACGGGGGAGTGGTGAACTCCTCGCCCGGCGCGAGGGGCACACTCGTACCGTCGTGGCCGATGCCGCCGGTGAATCCGGCCCGGCCGTCCGGGGTGCGCTGCGCGGTGATCCGCCAACTCCCGCTCCAGGCAAGGGCGGCACTCCACACCCGGCCGTGCTCCTCGGTGGCCTCGCCCGCGTCGAGCATCACCCAGGGGTTGGCGTGATGGCTCGTGATACCACGGCGGCTGGTCAACACCGTCTCGCCGTACGGCAGTCGATCGCGGCGCAACTGACTCTCGGCGGACCACTGGCCGGTGACGTGGCTGAGTCGGTAGTCCCGCAGCGGGGGCAGCGTCCAGGCCGCCGAGTCGGTGCGCGGCAACGTGACGGACTCGTCACCGGCGTTGTGGACGACGGTCCAGCGTTCGACGACGTCCGTGTCGGCCCGCACGCGGTAGTGGAGCGTCACATGCAGCGGGTAGTGACGGTCGCGGAAGGACAGCGCCAGCTCGTCGTCCGTGACCCGGCTGCCGGTGGACAGCCACTCGAAGGCGCGCGATCCGTCCGCGAACCGGACCTGGAGGGACGGGGGCCCGTAGCGCGTGCCGCCGTCCACGGGAAGCTCCTCCCCGACCGGAGGCACCCCCTCGAAGCTGCTCACCGCCGGAGCAGGCGGCACGACGAGTGACTCCGCCTCCGCGAGCGTCAGCCGCGGACCCCACGCGAGATGGCAGGGGGCCCCGGTCTCGTCGATCCGCAACGCGTACGACGTGTTCGGTGTGGCCAGCAGCCAGACCCCGGTGTCCGGGGCGAAGGAGATCATCGACAGGGGTCCTCACGTTCCAGTGGTGCCACGAGATGGTCGAAAGCCAACCTTGACCTTCGATCATGTGTCAACACCTTGTCCAGATCTGTCTTTTGCAGGTGATGGCTACCTCATGGAAGCCTCACAAGATAATCCTGCTTCTTTTATTGACAGCAGAAAATAAGGGACTTAGGTTCCGGCCATGCGCTCGACCAGTCGAACAGAGGCGTTCCCGGGTCACACGCCGGCCGTCTCCCAGATCTTCACCACCGTGCTGTCCCATGGCCCGCTCACGCGGTCGGAGATCGCGGGACGGACCCAGCTGTCCGCGGCGGCGGTCACCAAGGCGGTCCGCCCCCTGATCGAGGCCGGCTACCTCCAGGAGGAGGTGGACGACGCGAGGCAGTCCTCGCTCGGCAGGCCCGCCAACCCGGTGCTGGTGGACGGGGGCAGGGCCCTGTTCATCGGGATCAAGGTGACGGGCGACGAACTCATCGCCGTGCTCACCGACCTGTGCTGCCGCATCCGGGTCGCCCGGCATGTGCCCCTCACCTCCCGTGACCCCAAGGCGGTGCTGGCCTCCATCGCGGCGCTGGTCCAGGAACTCCTGACGGAGGCCGACGGCTTCGGGGTCCAGGTGCAGGGCCTGGGGATCGCGGTCTCCGGCGACGTGGACCGCGCGGCGGGCGTGGTGCGGTACTCACCCTTCCTCGACTGGCGCGACGTGCCCCTCGCCGATCTGGCCCGGATGACGACAGGCCTGCCGGTCACCGTCGACAACGACGTCCGGGCGCTGACCGTCGCCGAGCAGTGGTTCGGCGCGGGGGTCGGCCTGTCCGCCTTCGCGCTGGTCACCGTCGGAGCCGGTATCGGCTGCGGTCTCGTGGTGCACGGGCAGGTCGTGTCCGGGGCGCACGGCGTCGCCGGGGAGATCGGGCACGTGGCCATCGACCCGGCCGGCCCCCTCTGCCACTGCGGCAACCGGGGCTGTGTGGAGTCGATCGCCTCGGACTCCGCGATCGTCGCGCGAGTGCGCGAGGTGACCGGCGTCCAGGTCGCCGACGCCGCCGAGGCCCTGGACCTCGCCCATGACGGGAACCCCGGCGCGCGGGAGGTGTACGCGCGGGCCGGAGAGGCGATCGGCCGCGGCATCGCGACCGTGGCCAACCTGCTCGGCCCCGAGCGGGTGATCATCTCCGGCGAGGGGCTGGCGGCGTACGACCTGTTCGCCGAACAGATCCGGGACGCCTTCGGGGCGGCGGCCTTCGGGTCGGCCGCGCGGTGTGACGTACAGACCCGCCCGCTGCCCTTCGAGGAGTGGGCGCGCGGGGCCGCGGCCACCGCCATCCAGTCCTTCATCCGAGCCGACACGTGACGACCGGCCCACCCGGCCGCACCGAAACCCACCACTGACACGCACCGCCACGCACCGACACCGCGGATCCGCGCCGGCACGCACCGACATGCGCTGGATCCGGGCGGCGCGCACCGACTACGTACTGACACGAACCGACTACGTACTGGCGCCACCGCTGAGCGCCGAATCGCACCGACCTGCCCGAGGAGCAACGATGACGCAGCAGAGCCGCAACCCCTTGGCTGCGCGCGGACCCAGCCGCCGCCGAGTGACCGGTGGCCTGATGGGGCTCGGGGCCGCCGCCCTGGCCGCGCCCGTTCTCACCGCGTGCGGTGGGGGACCGGGAGCCGACCCGAAGACGGTCACCTTCGGGTCCAACGGCGCCGACGCCACCCCGAAGAAGGCCTACGCCACCGTCACCGACGCCTTCACCGAGAAGAGCGGACTGAAGGTCAAGACGAACACCGTCGACCACGACACCTTCCAGAAGAGCATCACCACGTATCTCCAGGGCACCCCGGACGACGTCTTCACCTGGTTCGCCGGCTACCGCATGCAGTACTTCGCCAAGAAGAACCTGGCCACCCCGATCGACGACGTCTGGGACAAGATAGGCGGCGGTTTCAGCGACGCCGCCAAGCAGCTCTCGAAGGGCGAGGACGGCAAGTACTACTTCGTTCCGCTGTACAACTACCCGTGGGCGGTCTTCTACCGCAAGAGCGTGTTCGAGGAGCGCGGCTACGAAGTCCCCGGAAAATGGAGCGAGTTCGTCGCCCTCGCCAAGAAGATGAAGGCGGACGGCCTCTCCCCGGTCACCTCCGGTTACGGCGGCGGCGACACCTGGAGCATCCTCGGCGCCTTCGACTACATCGACCTCCGGGCCAACGGCTACGACTTCCACATGTCGCTGCTGCGCGGCGAGACCTCCTGGACCGACAAGCGCGCCTTCGCCGTCCTCGACACCTGGCGTGAGCTGAGCCCCTACTACCAGCCGAGCGGTGGCGGCCGCTCCTGGCAGGACGCCGCGCAGTCCCTGCTGGACAAGAAGTCCGGCATGTCGGTGACCGGCCTCTTCCTGGGCCAGCAGATCACCGACGAGACGGTCCGCGGCGACCTCGACTTCTTCCCCTTCCCTGAGATCGACTCCGCCCACGGACAGGACGCCGTCGAGGCCCCCACCGACGGGTTCATGCTCAGCCGCAGCCCGAAGAACGACGACGGCGCCAGGAAGTTCCTGGAGTTCCTCGGCGGCGCGCAGGCCGAGGAACTGTACGGGGGCGTCGACCCGAGCAACCTCGGCGTCAACGAGAAGACCGCCACCACCTCGTACAACGCCCTCCAGAAGAAGTCCGCCGAACTCATCGGCTCCGCGAAGAACATCAGCCAGTTCGCCGACCGCGACAGCGACCCCGGCTTCATCTCCACCGTCGTACTGCCCGGCCTGACCGAGTGGCTCAGCCACCCCGACGACGGCGCCGAGACCCTGAAGAAGATCGAGTCGCAGCGCTCGCGCTACTTCACGGCCTGACCAGGACCGGAAAGGTCTCCAGCACCGTGTCGTCCCCGCTCTCGCCCCGCACCGTCCGCAAGCGCGCCCGCAGTCTGGGGCGCGGTGACCGGATCTTCCTGACCGTCATCATCGGCATCCCCCTCGCCGCTCTCCTCTTCTTCGTCTGGCTGCCCGCACTGGCCTCGCTGGCGCTGTCCTTCACCACCTGGGACGGCATCGAACCGGCCGACATCCACTGGATCGGCCTGGCGAACTACCGGGAGATCCTCACCAACTACCCGCCGTTCTGGCCCGCGGTGCGGCACAACGTGATCTGGCTGCTGTTCACGGCCCTGCTGCCCACGCCGTTCGGCATCTTCCTCGCCTACCAACTGGACCGGAAGATCCGCTTCACCAGGATCTACCAGACCGCGATCTTCCTGCCGATGGTGCTCTCGCTGGCCGTCGTCGGCTTCATCTGGGAGATCATCTACAACCCCGACACCGGGCTCCTCAACGGCATACTGAACGCCGCCGGTTCCGGTCACCACATCGACTGGCTCGGCAACCCCGACCTCAACCTGTGGGCCGTACTGGTCGCTTCGGCCTGGCGGCACACCGGCTACATCATGATCCTCTACCTGGCCGGCCTGAAGGGCTTCGACCCCGCGCTCAAGGAAGCCGCCGCGCTCGACGGCGCCAACGGCCGCCAGACCTTCCTGCGCGTGGTCTTCCCGGCCCTCAAACCGGTCAACATCATCATCCTGGTCGTCACGGTCATGGAGTCCCTGCGGGCCTTCGACATCGTGTACGTCCTCGGCGGCGGCGTCGGCAGCAAACCCGGCATGGAACTGCTCTCCCTCCTCATCACCGACAACATCATCGGCGAGTCCAGCCACATCGGTTACGGATCCGCCCTCGCGGTCGTCCTGCTCCTGGTCTCCCTCGCGGCCATCGGAACCTTCCTCGTCCAGACCATCCGCAAGGAGGACCAGTGACCACGACCCTGCGGAGTCCGGCCTCCCCGACGCGGCCCCGGCGCCCACCGCACCCGGGCGACGGACCCTCCAGGCCCCGTCGCCAGACCGGCCGCCACCTGATGCTCGGCACCATCGCCCTGCTCTGGCTCGTCCCGCTCCTGTGGGCGGTGTACACATCGCTGCGCCCTTACTCGGACACCGCGAAGAACGGCTATCTCTCCTGGCCGCACAGTCTGAGCCTGGGCAACTTCACGGACGCCTGGGAACAGTCCGGGATGCCGCACTTCTTCTGGAACTCGGTCCTCATCACCGTCCCGGCTGTCCTGGGCACCCTGCTGTTCTCGGCCGCGGTCGCCTTCTTCGTCTCCCGCTTCGACTTCCGCTGGAACATCGTCCTGCTGATGCTGTTCACCGCGGGCAACCTGCTGCCGGCCCAGGTCCTCATCACCCCGCTCTACAAGCTGTACCTGCTGGTCCCGCTGCCGTACTGGATGACCGACTCGCTGCTCCTCTACAACTCGCTCTGGGGCATCGTCTTCATCCACATCGCCTACCAGTGCGGGTTCTGCACCTTCGTGCTCAGCAACTACATGAAGACCATCCCGAAGGAGATCTCCGAGGCGGCGCTCGTCGACGGCGCCCCCGTCTGGCGGCAGTTCTTCCAGATCATCCTGCCGCTGTGCCGGCCGGCCTTCGCGGCCCTCGCGACGCTGGAGTCGATCTGGATCTACAACGACTTCTTCTGGCCGCTCGCCCTGATCGAGACCGGCGACAAGCGCCCGATCACCTCCGCCCTGGCCAACCTCCAGGGCGCGTACTTCACCAACCCCAACCTGATCGCGGCCGGTGCGCTGATGACCGCGATCCCCACGCTGCTGGTGTACTTCGCGCTCCAGCGCCAGTTCATCAGCGGACTCACCATCGGCTCCGGCAAGGGCTGAACCGCCGGAACGCAGGGGCTTGAGCCGCCCCGTGTCCCAACCGTCCCGCTGACACCATCCCCTTACCTGGAGGTCCGACCCATGCGGTCATCCTCGTACTTCGCCCTGCCCGGAGCCCTCTCGCGCTCCGGCCGCCGTGCCACCAGAGCCGCACTCGTCGTCGCCCTCACCGCGGGTGTCGCGACGGCCGTCCCGGCGGCCCAGGCGGACACCCCGACCGCGGCCCCCGCCGCCACCAGCACCGCCCTGGCCGCCAAGCCCTACATGGGCTGGTCGAGTTGGAGCATGCAGTCGTCCAAGTACCCGGGCCTCAACCCGGACGGCGACTACAGCTACCTCACCGAGGCGAACGTCCTCAAGCAGGCGAAGGCCCTCTCCTCGAAGCTGAAGGCGTACGGCTACGACCACGTCAACATCGACGCCGGCTGGTGGATGGACAAGGACTGGAAGTCCGGGTTCGACCAGTACGGGCGGCAGAAGTCCGACCCGGTGCGCTTCCCCAGCGGCATGAAGTCGGTCGCCGACCGCATCCACGCCCTGGGTCTCAAGGCCGGCATCTACCTGCCGGTCGGTCTGGAGAAGGGTGCGTACAACGACGGCAAGACGCCGATCTGGAACGCCGACGGCTGCACCACGGCGGACATCGTCTACAGCGACCTGCGCACCACCAACGGCTGGGACAGCGCGTACAAGATCGACTTCTCGGACCCCTGCGCGCAGAAGTACATCGACTCCCAGGCACAGCAGTTCGCCGACTGGGGTTACGACTTCCTCAAGCTGGACGGCGTGGGCCCGGGTTCGTTCAAGTCCGGTGACAACTACAACAACGTCGCGGACGTCGCCGCCTGGCAGAAGGCCATCGCCACCGCCGGTCGCCCGGTCCACCTCGAACTGTCCTGGTCGCTCGACGTGAACTACGCCGCCGACTGGAAGAAGTACTCCAACGGCTGGCGCATCGACACCGACATCGAGTGCTACTGCAACACCCTGGTCACCTGGGAGAACTCGGTCGACGACCGATGGGACGACGCCCCGGCGTGGAGCAACAAGGCGGGCCCCGGCGGCTGGAACGACCTCGACGCCCTCGACGTCGGCAACGGCGAGATGGACGGCCTCACCAAGGCCGAGCGGCAGAGCTACATGACCCTGTGGGCCATCAGCAAGTCGCCTCTCTACACCGGTGACGACCTCACCAAGCTGGACAGCTACGGCGTCTCCCTGCTGACCAACAAGGAGGTCATCGCGGTCGACCAGAGTGCTTCGCCCGTCGCGCGGCCGGTCACCTCGGTCAACGACCAGCAGGTCTGGGGCACCAGGAACGCCGACGGCAGCTACACCGTCGCGCTGTTCAACCTGGGTGACTCGCCGGCCTCCGTCACCGCCGACTGGGCCTCCTTCGGCTTCACCGGCAACGCCTCCGTGCGCGACCTGTGGAACAGGTCGAACCTCGGAACCCACAAGAACAGGATCACCTCGACGCTGCCCGCGCACGGCTCGCGGCTGTTCACCGTCAAGCCCGGGGGAACGACGCTGGCGACGACGGCCTACGAGGCCGAGGACGCGGCCAACACCCTCTCCGGCAACGCCTCCGTCGCCGGATGCGACGCCTGCTCCGGCGGCAAGAAGGTGGGCAACCTCTACGGCGGCGGCAAGGTGACGTTCAACGACGTCACCGTGAAGAAGGACGGGATCTACACCGTCAGGGTCGCCTACGTCAGCGGCGACGCCCGCTCGGTGAACGTCTCCTCCAACAGCGGCAACGGCAGCGGCCAGAAGTTCCCCTCCACGGGCGACTGGAGCACCGCCGAGACCGTCAGCGTCCAACTGGCGCTGAAGGCGGGCACGAACACGATCACCTTCGACAGCGGCACCGGATACGCACCGGACATCGACAGGATCGTCGTACCGAAGTCCCTCTGAGACAGGCGCTGTTCCACTTCCCGCGGGGTCCGGTGAGACGACCCGGGCCCCGCGGGAACCGGCCGAAAACCCGCGGTCCGCCCCCCACGTACACGAGCCGGGCCGTAACGGCCCTTCCCTCCACCTCTCCACAGCCGTTCCCGCACGAGCCGTTCCCCCCGGATAGGGAGTGCACAACCGTGGACATCCAGCACACCGAATCCCGCGACGACAAGCCCAGCAGAAGGGGCTTTCTCGCCATCGCCGCCGCTGCCGGCGCGGCCACCGCACTGGGCGGGCTGCCCGCCTTCACCGCCTCGGCGGCGCCGCTGCGTCCCACCGAGTCGCCCCTGCTGTCCGAGGCCGCCGCCGCGAAGAACCAGTTGTGGTGGCAGGCGCCCGGATCCGCCGACTCGATGATCGAGCAGGGTCTTCCGGTCGGGAACGGGCGGCTCGGCGCGCTCGCGAGCAACGACCCCTCCAGCGAACTGCTGATGATCAGTGACGCCACCCTGTGGACCGGTGGCCTCAACGACAAGCTGGAGAGCGACGGCCAGTTCCCCTACGGCCGCGCCGACTTCGGCTCCTTGACCCTGCTGGCCCATCTCACCGTCGCGATCCCCGACCACGACCTGGGCAACGTCAACGACTACCGCCGCACGCTCGACCTGGCCCAGGGCCTGATCAGCACGTCGTACGAGATCTCCGGCGTCACCTACCGCCGCCAGGTCTTCGCCAGCCGACCCGACGACGCCATCGTCCTGCACTTCTCCCAGCACGGCGGCGGCGGTTACACCGGCACGGTGTCCCTCGCCGGCACCCACGGCGAGACCACCACCGCCAACAGCACGGGACGGTACGCGTCGTTCGGCGCCGCGTTCGCCAACGGCCTGAAGTACGGCGCCGCCATCACCGCGTACAGCGGGACCGGCCGGGTCCGCGTGGACGGTACGTCGATCTCCTTCAGCGGCTGCAAGGACCTCACGGTCGTGTTCAGCGGCGGTACCAACTACGCGCCCGACGCCGCCGCGAAGTACCGCGATCCCTCGGTGGACCCGCAGCGGCTGGCCAGGACCAAGGTCCTGAACGCGGCCCGTCACTCGGCGAGCACGCTGCTGCACACCCATGTCGCCGACTTCCGCCCCCTGTTCGGGCAGTTGGACATCGACCTCGGTACGTCGTCCGCCGCGCAGCGCGAGCTCGACACCTGGGAGCGGGTGCGGGCGCGTTACCGCGACGACGTCCCTGACCCGGAACTGGAGGCCGCATACCTCCAGTTCAGCCGCTACCTGATGATCTCCGGATCACGCGGCAGCCTTCCGATGGGCCTCCAGGGCCCGTGGCTGGACGGCAACGACCCGGACTGGATGGCGGACTACCACACTGACATCAACATCCAGATGAACTACTGGATGGCCGACCGGGCAGGCCTGTCCGAGTGTTTCGACGCCTATACGGACTACTGCGTCACGCAGCTGCCCGACTGGACGGACGTCACGCAGCGGCTGTTCAACGACCCCGCCAACAGGTTCCGCAACTCCACCGGCAAGGTCGCCGGCTGGGGCGTCGCCTTCTCCACCAACCCCTATGGCGGAAGCGGCTGGTGGTGGCACCCGGCCGGCAACGCCTGGCTCTGCCAGAACCTGTTCGAGCACTACGAGTACACCCAGGACCGTGCCTACCTCAAGAAGATCTACCCCCTGCTCAAGGGAGCCGTCGAGTTCTGGGAGGCCCGCCTCGTCACCACGACCGTCACCGACGCGTCCGGGGCCGAGCGCGAGGTCCTGGTCGACGACAGCGACTGGTCGCCCGAGCACGGCCCGCAGGACGCCAAGGGCCTCACCTACGCCCAGGAACTGGTGTGGGGCCTCTTCGGGAACTTCCACACCGCCTCCGAGTCGCTGGGCAGGGACGCCGCCTACCGGAAGACCGTCGACGGTCTGCGCGAGCGCCTCTACCTTCCCGTCGTCAGCCCCACCACCGGCTGGCTGGAGGAGTGGATGTCGCCCGACAACCTCGGCGAGACCACGCACCGGCACCTTTCCCCGCTCATCAACCTGTTCCCCGGCGACCGGATCCGCCCCGACGACTCCACGCCGAAGGACATCCTGGACGGCGCCACCGCCCTGCTCACCGCGCGCGGCATGAACAGCTTCGGCTGGGCGAACGCCTGGCGCGGTCTGTGCTGGGCGCGGCTGAAGAACGCCGACAAGGCGTACCAGTTGATCGTCACCAACCTCAAGCCGTCGGTGGACGGCGGCAACGGCAGCGCGATGAACCTCTTCGACATCTACGAGGTCGAGAAAGGCCGGGGCATCTTCCAGATCGAGGCCAACTTCGGCACCGCCGCGGCGGTCATCGAGATGCTCCTCTACTCGCGCCCGGGACACATCGAGCCGCTGCCCGCGCTGCCCGCGGCCTGGGCGGCGTCGGGATCGGTGTCCGGCGTCGGTGTCCGCGGCGGCTTCGTGGCCGACCTCAGCTGGAAGAACGGCAAGGTCACACGGCTGAAGCTGCGGAGCGTCGGCGGCCGTGCCACGACCGTGGTCGCGGGGGGCACTTCGCGCCGGATCAGCCTCAAGTCCGGTGAGTCCGTCACGCTGCGGAACCTGGGATGAGGGCCACGTCCTACCGGCGCCTGGCCGTGGGCGCCGTCGCGGCGCTGGTCATGGCGGTCTGCGGACCTCTGACCTCCGCGTCGGCGGCACAGCGGGTGTCCGTGCCGCACGCCACCGCGACTCCGGCCGCCGCGGAGGGCAGGCACTCCGTGGTCACCTGGGGGGCGAGCGCCGACCGGCAGAGCGAGGGGCCGGCCGACCGCAGTTACCGGCTGATCGTGCGCACCAGCGTCGGCGGCACGAACCTGCGGATACGGCTGTCCAACGCCTTCGGCGAGAACCCGGTGACCTTCGAGAACGCGTACGCGGGGATCCAGAAGGAGGGTGCGGAGCTGGTCCGCGGATCCAACCGGCAGTTGTCCTTCGGCGGCTCCCGGTCGGTCACCGTCCCGGCCGGTGCGACCGTGCTCAGCGATCCGCTGCCGGGGAGGCTGGCCGCCCAGGCGAACCTGGTCATCAGCCTGTACGTGACCGGTGCCAAGGGGCCGACGACCGGTCACGGCATGGCGATGCGGACGAACTACGCCACCGCGGGCGACCACGCGGCGGAGGAGGGCGCCGCCAACTGGACCGACCCGATGGGCTCCTGGTACTGGCTGGACGCCGTCGACGTGGAGACCTCCGCGTCCGTCGGCGCACTGGTGGCACTCGGCGACTCCATCACCGACGGCTGGCAGTCCAGCACCGACCTGAACCGGCGCTGGCCCGACTACCTCTCCCGCCGGCTCCAGGCGGCGGACACCCCCGTCAAGGGCGTCGCCAACGAGGGGATATCCGGGAACAAGGTGCTGGCGGACGGCGCCGGGCAGAGCGCGCTGAACCGGCTGCACCGCGATGTGCTCTCCCAGCCCGGCGTCCGCACGGTCTTCCTGTTCGAGGGCGTCAACGACATCAAGGCCCATTCGGGCGTCACCGCCCAGGACATGATCGACGGCTATCGGAAGATCATCGGTCAGGCCCATGCGGCGGGCAGGTGTGTCGTCGGTTCCACCATCGGCCCTTTCAAGGGCTGGTCGGAGTGGGACGCGGCGGCGGAGTCCGTACGACTGGAGGTCAACCAGTTCGTCAGGAACAGCGGCGAGCTGGATGCCGTCACCGACTTCGACAGGATCCTTCGCAGCCCCTACGACCACGAGAGGATCTCGCCGTTCTTCGACAACGGCGATCACCTGCACCCCAATGACAAGGGGATGGCGGCGATGGCCGACGCGGTCGACCTCGGGAGCCTGACCTCGTGCTGAGCTGAGGCCAGGCTCCGCGGACGGCGCGGTCAGGGGTAGGAGACCACCGTGGAGGGCACGGTGGTGGTTCCCGAGGTCGGCGAACCCGTGTCGTTGATGACGCGCTCGTACTGCCCCTGGCCGCCCAGCGAGACGACGAGCAGATTGTGGAACTTCACGCCCGGCGTGTTCGGCGCCGCGAATCCGTGGTGCTGGAGGATCGACGGATTCACGTTGTAGTAGCAGTAGCTGCCCAGGCCCCAACCCTCGTGCGTGGTCACGGAGTCGGCGACCTTGTAGGCCGCGAACCCCTTGATCGAGCCGTTCTGGATGGCGGCCTGGTTCGGAGCGTCGTACGCCTTCTCGTTCTGGAAGAAGATGGTGCGGCCGCCCTGGCCGTACCACTGGACGTCGTACTTGTTGAAGTGCTCGACGAACAGCCCGGTGGCCAGCACGTCGTTGCCGTTGACGCGGACGCCGTAGTCGGCCCGGTTGGTCTCCCAGCCGACTCCGGCACCGTGGTCGGCGCGCCAGACCCAGGTGTGGTCGATGATCGTGTTGCGGCTGTTGATCACCATGCTGGTGGTGGCCTTGCCTGCGCCCGCGCCGCCGATCCGGATGAAGACGTCCTGCACGGTGGTCGGGTTGACGGAGTGGTTCGCCGAGGCTCCCGTGGGCCCGACCTCCAGCAGGGTGGCCGAGTTGACGGGCCCCGCGTCGATGAGGAAACCCGCCAGGCGTACCCCGTCTACGTCGGCGACCTTGAGCGCGGTGACGCCGTTGTCCGGGATCAGCGTGGCGTAACCGAGCCCGAGGACCACGGTGTTGGCGCGGTTGACCTGGATCGGCCGGTCGAGGTGGTAGATCCCCGGCGTCAGGATGAGGTGGAGGCCCTGGGTGAGCGCCTCGTTGAGAGTGGCGGCGGAGACGCCGGGCCTGGCCACGTAGAACTGGGTCAGGGGGAGTGACGTACCGCGGGGGGTACCGCTGCCCCAGGTGGTGCCGCGCGCGTTGACGCGCTTCTCCGGCAGGAAGACGCGGTACTCGCTGCCGTTGAGGTACAGGAACGGCTTCTCGCGGGAGATCGGTGTGGTGGCGAGCGTGGTGTACGGCGGGTTCGGGAAGCTCTGCGCGGGGGCGCCCTCGACGCCCGAGAACACCATGTTCCAGACCGCGTTGAGCCAGCCGCCCACGAAGCTGTCGCGGGTGTACCACTGCTGCTGCGAGTACGGCCCGACCGAGCCGTCGATCCGGCTGTCGGCGATGTAACCGCCGCTGGCCCAGCCGTACCCGTTGGGGGAGAGGTTGAGACCGCCTCTGACGTGCATACGACGGAAGGGCGCGGCCTGGGCGACGGCCCAGCGGTTGGTGCCGTTGACCGGGACGATCGCGAGGTTCTCCGCCGAACGCCAGAAGTTCTGCGTGGCGTTGCCCGCGAACCAGCCCGCGTCGACGGTGATGTCGCCGTTGATCGTCGTGTTGTCCGGGGACAGACCGAGGCCCGAGATCGAGGTGTAGAAACCGAGTTGGGCGTTGAGTCCGTTGTAGGTACCCGGCTTGAAGAGGAACTGGTAGCGGCCCGTGCCGAACTGGGCCGACTCCTGCTGCCGGAACACCTCGTCCAGTCTGGCCTGGATGCCCGGGGTCGAGGGGTCGAAGACGATGACGTTCGGGCCGAGGTCGCCGCCGCCCGGCAGGGCCAGCGGCTTGGCGGGTGCGGCGTCGGCCGACGAGGCGGACAGGCCGGCCAGAGCGGGTGCGGCCGCGGCGGCGGCCATGGCTCCGAGAACGGACCTGCGAGCGGGGGACCGGCCGGAGTCCGGGGAATCTGTGAAGGCAGAGGGCATGGGGGGCAACTCTCCTGGTTCAGGAAGTGAACGATGGAAGGTGCGGGGAGCGCTCTCTTGCCGATGCATGCTTCATCCGTGTGAACCAGGCGTCAAGAGTTGTGACCGGAGTCCCGAATGTTGTTGCTTAATGAATCGTCAACTGGGCGGTATTGTGCGGGATTTCATGCCTGTTTGGGTTCAGGCGATCCTCCCGCCGGACGTCGATCGCATTCAAGAGGTGCGCGAATGACGGGCTTCGTCCAGCCCTCGGGGCCGCCGCCGACGCCCATTCCTCGGTCCGGCACGCCATGCCAGAGAGCGCTCTACAGCGGCGAAACGCCGGGCCGTTAGGGTCGGGGAGGACTGGACGGGGCTCCCACGAGGGAAAATGTGGCTCAGGAGCCCGGTGATGACGGAGAGGCCGGCGGGATGTGCGAGCCGGCGACAGAGAGGCGGACGCATGACGGACCCGATCACCGTGGGCGTGGACGGATCGGACGAGAGCCGGGCCGCCGTGGCGTGGGCGGCCAGGGAAGCCGTCCGGCGCGGACTGCCCCTGCGGATCGTGTACGCCTGGCACGGTCCGTCGGAGGCCGTCGGCGGACCGGACGCCGCGGAACAGGAGAACTGGGCGCAGGCCCTGCCGCTGGCGTCCGCGCGCTCGGCGACCGAGCAGCACGCGGACCTGTCCGTCTCCGCCGAGGTCCTGGACGGCGGCCCCGTCGATTCACTGGTCGCCGCGACGGCCGACGCCGAGGCGCTGGTCCTCGGTTCGCGCGGACACGGAGCGATCGTCGGTTTTCTGATCGGCTCGGTGGGACAGCAGGTGATCGCCGAGGCGGCCGGTCCGGTGGTGCTGGTCCGCGCCGATGACCGTCCCGAGTCCGAGGCGGCCGGCCGCGAGATCGTCGTCGGACAGCAGGGCGCCCCGGACGACAGCGCCGCCGGTCTCCGGTTCGCGTTCGAGA
Organism: Streptomyces sp. NPDC088747; assembly: GCF_044751025.1. Lineage (NCBI taxonomy): Bacteria > Bacillati > Actinomycetota > Actinomycetes > Kitasatosporales > Streptomycetaceae > Streptomyces > Streptomyces sp. NPDC088747. The sequence goes on along the minus strand of NZ_JBIVKZ010000021.1, from coordinate 28,704 downwards.
CGGCTGCGGCCCGTGGCGCCTCCGTACGGGTCGTCCGCGCGTGGAGCCTGCCGCCGGTGTTCGCCTACAGCCCCGGCTCGCTGAAGCTGCTCGACGAGGCCGGGGGCATGGAGCCGGCGGAGAAGAAGGCTCTCGCCGAGGCGGTTGAGCCCTGGCGCGAGCGGTTCCCCGAGGTGCCCGTGACGGAGTACGTCGAGATGGGCAGCGCCGGACAGGTGCTGCTCTCGCTGGCCGGGCGAACCCAGTTGATGGTGGTCCAGCGCCGCGCCGAGCGTTCTGCGGTGGGGTCGCGGATCGGCTCGGTGGCCCATGCCGTGATGCACCACGCGCCCTGCCCGGTGGCGGTGGTCCCGCACTCCTGACCGCGTTTCTGACCGCACCCCGGACCGGGCCGACCGGGACCTGCTGTTTTCCGACAACCGACGCTTCCTGCCGGTGACGTCCCCACCATCGCCTTCGGCACGTTCAAGTCCCGTAAGCAGCGGCCGTGTCGGGGTCCGTCCGCAGTGGTTCTGGCGTGAAGTATTGACGGCAACATGCCAGTCCGGTTGACTCGCCGCCCAGCGCCGGAACCGGTTCCGGTACCGGTGTCGGACCTGGGCGCGAAGGCGCGATCCCCGTGTTCCGGGAGGCAGTCATGGCTGTGACCATCGCGGATGTGGCCCATGCGGCCGGCGTGAGCAAGACGACCGTCTCCCGGGTGCTCAACACCCGGGGCGAGGTCGACGCGTCGACGGCCGCCCGGGTCCGCGAGGTCATCAACCGCATGGGCTACGTGCCCAGTTCGGGCGCGGTCGGCCTGGCCCGGGGCAACAGCAGGACCGTCGGCATGCTGGTGCCCTCGCTGACCTGGCCGTGGATGGGCGAGGTGCTCCAGGGCGTCGTGGACACCGTGGAGGCCGCCGACTTCGGCCTGCTGCTGTTCACCTGCAACCGGGGCACCGAGTCCGTCACGCGCTTCACCAGTCAGGTGTCGGCGCGTGCCTTCGACGGGCTGCTCGTGGTGGAGCCGGAGAACACCCTCGACATGCTCACGGCGCTGCACCGCGAGGGCCTGCCCGTCGTCCTCATCGACGACCGCGGGCACCATCCCGAGTTCCCGTCCGTCACGGCCACCAACTTCGAGGGCGGGGCCTCGGCCGCCCGCCACCTGCTGGCGGACGGCCGCCGCAGACCGCTGGTGCTCACCGGGCCCGCGCGGTTCGGCTGCGTACGCGACCGGCTCGCCGGGTTCCGCGCCACCTGCGGCGAGCACGGTGTCGAGGTCGACCTGGTCGTCGAGGGCGACTTCACCGAGACCGACGGACGCCGGGTCGTGCGCCGACTGCTCGCCGCGGGGCGGGAGTTCGACGCGGTCTTCGCGCACAACGACCTCGCGGCGGTCGGCGTCATGGGAGCCCTGCGGGACGCAGGGCTCCGCGTGCCGGAGGACGTCGCCGTGATCGGCTTCGACGACATCCCGATGGCCCCGCACACCGAGCCCTCCCTCAGCACGGTCCGTCAGCCCATGCGGGAGATGGGGGAGACGGCCGCACGCATGCTCCTCGCCCGCCTGGCGGGCGAGGAGATCCCGACCGCTCCCGTCGTCCTCCCCACGGAAATGATCACGCGCAGGTCGGCGCCGGCAGCCTAGCCACCGCCGAACCGCCGGGCGGAGACCACCGGCCGCACCGGAGCACGCTCACGTCCGAGTTCCCCGGCACCACAGGACGTCGGCCTGACGCACCACCGCACACCCGCACGGAGCACTGGCACCCCCAACTCCCTTAGGAGAGCCGCATGCCATCCCGTACCCCCCGCACGTTCATGACCGCACTGGCCACCCTGTCCGCGCTGTCCCTGCTGGCGGCGGGCCAGGCCTTCGCCGGCCCGGCGGCGGAATCCGTCGCGGCCGTCGCGGCCGTGGCGGCCTGGGACGCCGACCAGGCCGCTGCCGCCTACACCCTGAACCCCGCGTCGGTCACCGCCTCGGGAAGCGAGAACGCCGGCACCGCCCCGGGTCTCGCCTTCGACAACAACGCCTCAACCCGCTGGTCCAGCCCGTTCGCCGACGACGCCTGGATCCGCGTCGACCTCGGAGCCACCCTCCGCATCGACCGCGTCGTCCTGGACTGGGAGGCGGCCTACGGCAAGAGGTACGTCCTGGAGGTGTCCAGGAACGGCACCGACTGGACCCCCTTCTACACCGAGACCGCGGGCACCGGAGGATCGGTCACGGCGCACACCTACCCGCAGGAGACCACCGGCCGCTACGTACGGCTGCGTGGCGTCGAACGCGCCACTCCCTATGGGTACTCGCTGTTCGCCTTCAAGGTCTACGGCGGCGTGCCCGCCCCGGCCTCCACGACCCGCACGAACCTCGCCCTCAACCACCCCGCCTACTCCAACCTCTACCAGCACGCGGGCAACTCACCCGCCTTCGTCACCGACGGCGGCTGGCCCGCCGACCTGAAGGCCGACCAGAGCCGCTGGGCCAGCGACTGGAACGCCAACCGCTGGGTCTCCGTCGACCTGGGCGCCACCTCGACCATCAGCTCCGTCGACCTGTACTGGGAGGCGGCCTACGCGGTCGACTACCAGCTCCAGGTCTCCGACGACAACGCGAACTGGCGCACTGTGTACCAGCCGTCAGCCGCGGAGGTCGCCGCCCGCCGGGCCGACGTCAAGTCCCCGGGGGACGCGGTGGGCCGCCGCGACACGGTCACGCTTCCGCAGCCCGCGACCGGACGCTATGTGCGGATGCTCGGCAAGGAGCGCCGCTCCTTCTACAACCCGGCACCCGCGACCGCCCAGTTCGGCTACTCCCTCTACGAGTTCCAGGTCTGGGGCACCGGAGGCAGCGCCTCGGCCGCCTACCCCGCCCTGCCCGGGGAGCAGCCGGGCACCTACCAGACCGCGTTCTTCGACGACTTCACCACGGCGAGCCTGGACCGCTCCAAGTGGCGGGTCGTGCGCACCGGTTACGAGATGGGCCCGGTCAACGGCGAGTCCCAGGCCTACGTCGACTCCCCGAACAACATCGCCACCCAGAACGGCAGCCTCCTGCTGAAGTCGAGGTACTGCAACGACTGCACGTCGACGCCGGCCGGGACCTTCGACTTCACCTCCGGGCGCGTCGACACCAACACCAAGTTCGACTTCACGTACGGCAGGGTCAGCGCCCGCATCAGGATGCCGGTCGGTGACGGCTTCTGGCCCGCCTTCTGGCTGCTCGGCAGCAACGTCGACGACCCGAACGTCTCGTGGCCCGCGTCCGGCGAGACCGACATCCTGGAGAACATCGGCTACGCGGACTGGACCAGCACCGCGCTGCACGGACCGGGTTACTCCGCCGACGGCAACATCGGCGCCCGCCAGACCTATCCCAACGGCGGCCGTGCCGACCAGTGGCACAACTACGCGGTGGAGTGGACGCCGACAGGCATGCGCTTCTACGTCGACGACGTGCTCGTCCAGGAGACGACCCGCAACAAGCTGGAGTCGACCCGTGGCCAGTGGGTCTTCGGCCACAACCAGTACGTCATCCTCAACCTCGCCCTGGGCGGCGCCTACCCGGCGGGCTGGAACCAGGTCACCACGCCGTACTGGGGCCTGCCGCAGTCGAGCGTGGACAAGGTCGCGGCCGGGGGAGTGCAGGCCGAGATCGACTGGGTGCGCGTCGAGCAGAAGAGGTGACCCCGCCCGCCGCTGACCGGGCCCCTTGACGAACGGTTGGTCCAGTCCTACCTTCCTGGTCAACCGTTCAAAGACAGGACCGTTGTTCACTCACGTGAACGACGGTACCCCCCACTCAAGGAGCCCGGATGCTCACACGTCTTCGAACACTCGGTGTGGCCGGCGCGGTGTGCACCTCGTCGCTGCTGGCCGCACCCGGCGCCTTCGCGGAAGTGGAACCCGGCGGCTGGACATCGGTCTCGCCCACGTACACGGTCCAGGAGCGGGGGTGCGGTCAGGTCGACGGCCTGACGTTCACGCTCACCTGCTCCACCGCGAGCGGGGACCAGCGGGCCGAACGCCGGTACGCCACGTACACCGGCGGAACCCGGCAGTTCGAGGGCTACTTCAGGGTCGCGAGCCTCAGCGGCACCCGGATCAGCCTCAAGCAGACCTTCAACGAGTCGGCGGCCGGACCGTACTTCATGCTCGCGGTCGAGCGCGGCGGCCGGCTCTACGCCGTCCACGGAGGCACCACGCTCTCCAACGCGGGCACCGTCGGAGCGACCGTCCGCGTCAACACGGTCCACCAGGTGGGCACTTCGCACCGCACCTACATCAACGGCTCGCTCCAGCACACCTACGCCAGCCCCTCCGGAAGCTTCTACGACAAGTTCGGCGCCTACCGCACCAGCAGCGGGGCGGGACCGGCGACCGTCGTGTGGAGCAACGTCAAGTTCTGGCGCAAGTAGCGGCTTCCGCATGCGGATACCCGTACACGTCGCGGTGCCGGCAGTACTCCTGCTGGCACTGTCGGCCTGCTCCGTGCCGCAGCGGGCGGGCGACGAACCCGGACTGCGCGCCTCTCTCACCACTCCCACGGACATCGATCTGAGCTGGCGGGAGGAAGAGCCACAACCGGCTGGTCACGGCCTGGAGTTCGCCACCGAGGAGTCGGGTCCATGGACCGTCCTCCAGTACCTGCCGGCCGGCGTGCGGACCTACCGGCACCCCGATCTCATGCCGCACACGACCTTCTTCTACCGCCTCCGCGCCTTCGACGGCCCCGTCTCGGCTCCCCTGACCGTCGCCCTGCCGCAGGGCGGGATGACGAAAGCGGACGAGGACTCCAGTCACACCTGGCTCCCCGCCCGCAAGGACCCGGGACGCGTCGTCCCGGGCCGCCCCCTCGCCGGGTCCGGTGCGGGAGCGCCCACCGGATTCAAGGCCGTGGTCAAGCATGCGAACGGCATCCTGTTCACCTGGACCGACCACGCCTCCGACGAAGCGGGCTTCCTCCTGGAGGCCCGTACCCGGGGAGGTTCCGAGTACGAGCCCCTCGTGGTCCTCGATCCCGACGTCAACTCCACGGGACTGATCACCCTGCCCACCGAGAAGGAGGCCTCCTACCGCGTCCGCGCCTTCCGCCACGGGGAGCTGTCGAACGTGGTCCGGCTGACCACCGGTGAGTGACTCCTACGCGTTGTCGGCCCTGGACATCCGCAGCGCGAGATCCTGGAGCAGGTCGGCCGTCTTGACGTCGGTGCGTCCGGAGTCGTGGACGTCGGCGAGTTCGGAGAAGAGGAACGCGAAGGCGCCCACCAGCGAGATGGTGGCGGGCAGGTAGGCGTCGGCGACGGCCTGCCCGGCCTCGGCGGGCCCGGCGTCGGAGGGCACTTCGACCCTGGGGAAAACTTCCGTCACGAGCGCGCCGAGCTGGGTCTCGGTCGACTCGACCTCGGCATCGTCATCGGACTGCGCGATCCTGCGGACCATCGCGTTGGTCTCGGTGAGGACGCCGATGGCTCGCAGGATGATCTCCGTCTGTTCCATGCCGTGAGCCTAGACGGGGGATCCCCGACTGTGGGTTCTGTGGTGAGGTCGTGATGGTAGACAGTGGGCGTGAACAACCCTTTCCACTCCCGCCCGGACCGCGTCCGATGACCGCCGGCATCGACACTCCCGACCGCCGGGGCCGCACCGGACTCGACCGCACCGGCCGCGACCTGACCGGCAACCCCAGGGTGAAGATCCGGGACGTGACACTCCTGTCCAGCCATTGGTACGTGACCCGCACCACGACCTTCGACCTCCAGCACGCCGACGGCACCTGGAGCACCCAGGAGCGCGAGACGCACGACCGGGGCAACGGCGCCACCCTCCTGCTCTACGACACCGAGCGCGAAACCGTCCTGCTGACCAGGCAGTTCCGCTACCCCGTCTACGTCAACGGCCACCCCGACGGGATGCTGGTGGAGACCCCGGGCGGGGTGCTCGACGAGGAGGACGAGCGCCCCGAGGTCGCCGTACGCCGCGAGGTCATCGAGGAGACCGGGCACACCGTCGGCGAGGTCCAGCACGTCTTCGACGTCTACATGAGTCCGGGGTCGGTCACCGAGCGGGTCAGCTTCTACGCCGCCTCCTACGGCCCCTCGACCCGTACGCACGAAAGCGGTGGTCTCGACGAGGAGGGCGAGGACATCGAGATCGTCGAACTGCCCTTCCGGCGGGCCCTGGAGATGATCCGTACCGGCGAGATCGCCGACGCGAAGACCATCATGCTGTTGCAGTGGGCGGCTCTCGAAGGCCCCTTCAAGGGCCCCGCGGCGTGAGACGACGGGCCTTAGGCTCCGGCCCGAAGCACGCGAGCACTTGACTTCAAGTGCTCCTCAAGTTCCAGACTCCCGTTCGAGCCCGCGGATCTGCCGGGCTCGAACGGGACGGGAACCCCATGAAGTCCGCACGATCGGCACCGACCCGAGTACCCGCCGTGAGGTGAGCGTGCTCGCGCTCGGCGCCATGCTGTTCGGCTCGCTGACGGACGAGAAGACCTCCTTCGCCGTACTGGACCGCTAAGTCGAGGCCGACGGCAACTTCATCGACACGTCCGACAACTACATGTTCTGGGCCGACGGCGGCCAGGGCGGTCAGAGCGAGACACTGCTCGGCCGGTGGCGCCGCAGCCGCGGCATCGGCGACGAGATCGTCATCGCCACCAAGCTCGGCGCCCGGCCGCTGGCCCCCGGCACCAGCTACACCGACAACCCCGAGGGCCTCTCCGCGAAGGTCATCCGCGAGGCGCCCGATCCTGACCCCTCAGCCGACGGGTGACCGGTTTCCTGGCCCGTGTCTCTCCCGTGATCTGGTCGGCGTGTACGTCATGCAGGGCCAACGGCCCGCCGGCCTGGCGGGGTGCGCGGTGCTGAGACCTGCCGAGGTCGGGTTTGTGGTCGGGGTATTGCCCAGTACAGATCACATGGTCTGACGGTCGGCGGAGTCCCCGCGGGGGTCGTCGTCAGGGGTGAGGGTCACGGTGATCCGCTTGCCCGCCGGTTCCCGGTGAGGACAGGAACTCGGAGACACCGCCATGACGATCTCCAGGCCGTGCTGGCCGACCCATTCCGGGTCGGCGCCCGACGGTCTGCGGGAACCTCCTCCAAGCACGCCCGGCCCGGCTCGCCGGCCTTGCGGGACCCGGGCACGGAGGGCGGTCAGGCGACGCTCGCCCCGCCGCGACCGCTCTCGCCGCTACGGATCTTGGACCAAGCCCGTTCGGAAGCCCGCGAGTTCGCGGATTCTCGGATGCGGTCACGCCCCGACCCGCATCGACTGGAGCTGTGACAAGGACCTGTGCGTGAGTTCACCGCTCTGGTACTCGGACGGATTCGATCGTACGAGTCAAGGATGACGGCTCTTCGTTCGGCAGGTCAGGGCCCTTTCGCGCTGTCAGACTCCCGGAAGGGAACGCGCCGGTGGGGCGCGGCCGAGGCGGGAGCGGCGGGGCTGGGTGGGCGTGACCGAGCGCGGTTCGGCCGGTCGTGCTGCTCTGGGCGTGCCGCTCCGGACGGGGTGGGGCGTGACGGATCACGGCGTGCCGCGCGCACGCGCGGTGACGGAGGACTGGCCGGGCGAGCGACAGCGCGCTGGCGGACCCGGCGGGCAGCTACGGAACAGGGGGGCGCGTATGGGGCCGCGGCACGTGGCCTGCGTGATGGACGGCAACGGCCGTTGGGCGCAGCGGCGTTCGCTTCCCCGTACGGCGGGTCACCGGGCCGCGGAGACCGCCGTCATCGACGTCATCGAGGCGGCCCGGGCCGCCGGTGTGGAGTGGCTCAGCCTGTACGCCTTCTCCACCGAGAACTGGAACCGCCCTGGCCCCGAGGTCGAATTCCTGATGCGTCTGGTGCGCCGGGTTGTGCGCAAGCATGCGCCGCTGCTGCTCGCGCGCGGCATCCGCTGCCGTTTCCTCGGGGTCACCGACCCGCGCATCCCCCGTGAACTCGCCCAGGACTTCGGCGACTTGGCGGCACTGACCGCTGACAACCGGGGCATGACGCTGACCGTCGCCTTCGATCATGGCGGGCGCCGGGACATCGTCGAGGCGGCAAGGTCGCTGATCCGTAGCGGGACGCCCGCCGAGGGGGTGACCGAGAAGCTCTTCGCGGACCACCTGCCTTTCCCTGACACCCCCGATGTGGATCTGGTCATCCGCACCTCCGGTGAGCAGCGCATTTCCAACTTCATGCTCTGGCAGGTCGCCTACGCCGAGTGGGTTTTCCCCGACGCGCTCTGGCCGGACTTCCGGGTCCCCGACTTCCTCGCCTGCCTGAACACCTACCGGCATCGAGACCGCCGCTTCGGCGGCGTGCCCGCCTGGACGAACGGAGACCCAGCATGACCACCGAAACCACGGGTACGGCCGACGAGTTCTCACTGTTCGGCCCGAAATCGCAGTTCAGTGTCTCTTTCGACGATCCGCGCTGGGCTCTGGCCGTGATCCGCGCCACCGTACTGGAGGCCGCTCACCCGCAGATCGGCGCCGCCCTCGTCGACAACTCCACTTTCGTCGCCCACCCTTGGCGCCGACTGCGCAACACCTTCCTCAGCTTGCGGCGCATGTTCGGCACCGACCCGGCGGTACGCGAACGGGAGGCCGCCCGACTCAACCGGCTGCACGCCCGCATGAGCGGCTCCGACTCCAAAGGCCGCGCCTACGACGCGATGGACCGCGCGACCCGCGCCTGGGTGGTCGCCACCCTCTTCGAGAGCGCTGTCACGATGTGCCGGCTGAGCGGCCAGCCGCTCGACCAGGACACGATGGAGCGGATGTACGCCGAGTACCGCGGTTACCTCGCCGCGCTCGACGGCGACGCGGCGGAACTCCCCGAGGAACTGCACGACTTCTGGCGATACTTCGACCGGGTCGTCGAAAACGAGCTGGAGAACACCGAGGCGGCCCGCATCATTCTCTACCGGCTCTTCGACCACCTGCCCGCCCCTGCGCTGCTCGACGGCGCGCCGACACTGTGGGCGGCCGGCCGCGCTGTCGCCGGCCCGCTCCTCGGCGCGATCACTGTCGCCTCACTCCCCGAGCCCTACCGGCGCCGGGCCGGCCTGCCCGAGATGCCCGGCGCCCCCACCCTCATGCAAGGCGCCTACCTCGCCGCCGGGCTCGCCCGATTCCTGCCCAGGGGCTGGATCAACGCCGAAAGCATCATCGAAGCCCTCTCGCTCTCACCCGACAGCGACGACCCTCGCGCCCGCACCGTAACCGCCCTGCGCGCCCGCATGAAGCGGGCATCGGCCCTGCTCCGCCTCCTCACACCACTGAGCGCCGACACCCTCCCCGACCCGGTCCCTTCGGCGGGCACAGAAGAGAACCGACGCGCGGCGGAGGAGTTCTTCCGCCGAGTGCTGGACCAGACCGGCGACGGACACCTCGACTGGCCTGACCTCGCCGCCATGGCACGCGAACTCGCCACCCGCCTCGACCTGGACGAACCCGAGGAGACCCGGCTCTACGACGCCTTCGCCGCCTGGTGGCGCGAGCTCCAGGCCGCTCTCGACACGGACGGCGACGGCCGCGTCAGCGCCGAGGAGTACGCCACCGCAGTCCCCTCCCTCGCCGGCCCCGCGCTCATCCGCGTGGCCGAGGTCCTCTTCGACGCCACCGACAAGGACGGCAACGGGAGCATCGACGCGCACGAATACCGAACCCTCTTCCGCACCGCCTTCCACCGCGACCTCACCACCACCGACGGCGCCTACATCCGGAGCGCCTTCGTGGGCGACTTCGTCTCCTTCATGGCGGGCCGCCGCACGAACACCCCGTACGACCCCCTCCTCGCCGACGCCTGACGAGTTGGTACGTGATAGCGGATGAGGCGTCATGCCTGGCTGAGGGCATGATCCAACTGTGACGATCATGGTCAACCGGGCGGTGCTGGCGTATTGCCAGTTCACCGAGCCTCGCAGCGTCATCTGGCCTGCCGGGGTCCAGGAGTTGACGCTGCCGCGGGTGACCAATCTCGAAGGGCGTCGTCATACCTGCAGGGAACACCCCCGCCCGCGCAGGGGGCGCCGCGGTGGCCAGGTCCGCATGCCCGACTGGAACATCCCCGCCTGCGCGGGGACCACCGTCACATAGAGCGGAAGGGGGGCCGCGCCGACGGAACACCCCCGCCTGCGCGGCGACCACCGGGCGTGCAGAATTCGGACTGTGAGAGATCGCAGCTGTCGGCGTACCTTCTCCGGGCTGCTGTCAGCTCAGATTGTCGGCGTGTCGTCGATGGCTTCCTGGTGCGGTTCGACGATGAACTTCCAGCCGGCGCTGGGCTCCATGAACCGCACTCGGGTGGGGTAGATGTCCAAGGCGCGGCGGTCGCGGTTCTGGCCGCTCGTGCTCTTCCGCCCGCGGGCCGGCTCTTCGAACAGGTCGACCTTGACGTCCGGCACCGCCACGACTTCCTCGTTCCAGCGCTGAACGATTCCCGCGCCGAATGCTTCTCTTGCGGCGGTGTAGAGCGACTCCAGAGATTCCTTGTTCCCGTCGGGCACGAAGAGAGCGAGGTTCAGGAGGACGCCGGCGCTCTGAAGGACCTCGATTTCTTCCCCAGCTTCGTCGGCAATCCATATCCCATGCTCTTCGGAATTGTTCGGAAGAACATGAATTTCCTTACCGAAAATTGTCCTTGCGATGAAGGATCCTCCATCGAAATACTTTCCCGGCTTCGTGAGGAAAGCCGGAGCGTAGCAGTCGAGAGAAAGATCGTCCAGATCTGCCGAGACGAAGATCTCCTGCTGGAGGTCCAATTCTGAAACCTCCTCGGCCGTAAGGCGTCGAGCCATAATTTTTTCGGTGTTCATGCTATTTCTCCTTCTTCGTATGGCCACGGACAGTCCGAAGATCTGCTGCTCGCGGCTTGGCCATGGCTCCATCAGTAGGCCTGGGTTGGGGCCGATGCGAGTGGCGCCGACGGCTGAGCGCGTTGCTTGAGATCGCCGCCTGGACAAGATCCCAGACACGGGACCCGGGCGGCAAATCTTCATGGGGAAGGCGTAGGCGATAGCATCGCGTCCAGACACCCGAGGGCTTCCCGACCCGCTTCTTCGTTCAGGGCGCGCCCGGCTACGTAGACCTGTTGAGCTGTATCGGTTTGACGGCGATGATTTTTCGACGTGGATGTGTCGGTCGGGACGTGGAGCTTTGATAACGGCCGGTTGGATTGCGTGAGTAGCTCCTGAGTCGATATCAGGTGATTGGCCTGGCTGGAGTGAAGCAGTAAGGGGCTGGTGCTGCGGTGTTATTCGAGATGTGTCATCCACTCGATCTCGTCGTAGCGCTCCATAGCGGTGTCCTCGCGGTGGACCAGCCACAGGTACTCGAAGCCGCTGTCATGGTGGAGATGGGCGAAGAGTCTCCAGAAAGACGCCTTCCGCACCACCTCGTCAGTGAATTTCCAGTCCCAGTCGTCGTCGAGATCGATCATTTCGAGCTCCAACGGACCCGCAGATGCGAAGACGAGCATCGCACCTCCGAGCTGCAGGGATCTGTCGGGAGCAAAATAGCCTTTATCCAACAGCTCCATGGGACCGTGACACCGCCGGTACTCCGCCATCGCTTCCTCAAGGGCGGGATGCATCGTCGCGGGATGCTCTCTGTCCTCGATGTACGTGTACCACTCCGCGAGCGTCCACGCCGCGTAGGCGTGCAGCTCCCCGCTCTCCTCTGAATCCGTCAACTCGTCGGCGTAGGAACCCGGGAGCCACCGCGGTGACGCCGCGGGCTCCAGCACCAGAGAACCCGAACCGGGAAGCCCGAGCCCCAGGTCCAGGTGCCGGTGCGGAAGAGCGGCACAGTCGAGAAAGACCACCATCTCTTCCTCTTCCTCGTGCTCCCACCTGCCGACCGGCTCACCCACTTTGTCCCTGTTGATCACTACGCACGGCCGCAGGCACCGCAGAATCTCATCGACGGCACCCTGTGAAACCCCGCTCGCGCGCGCGGCTTCCGTGAATTCCTCACGACTCAGCATGCGGCACATCGTGGCAGGACCCACTGACAACCAGCCGGACGACCGACTCACCACATGGGATCCCTGCGATGGAGCGGGACTTCCCCAATCGGGGAAGTCCCGAGTCTCTTGGCGGCTGATGGCCACGAGGTTGAGCATCGCTTCGGACAGATGATCCACATGACCCTGCGCCAGGCACTGTTCGGCAAGCGCCGTGGCACGTAGGGAAGACTGTCCGGAGCGGGCCGTGCCTGCTCCGACGAGGAGGTTTTCCGAAACGGCACCATGTCCCAGGCCCGCCTCGCGAAGGAGGTCTGGGACCACGGGCGATACGCCGGGCACCGCGTCTGGGAGGGAGCCCGCGCCACCAACGGCCGCACGTTCCCGCTCTGGCAGCGCCACCACTGCACCCCCTCGGAGCGCTTCCCACGGCTGCATATCGGCCTGGCGGGAGAGGAGGAGCACCTTCTCGACAACCGCCGCCAGGCACTCACCGCCGACGTGAAGGGCATCGCCACCGTGGTCTGGGTGAACACCCTGCCCCGGTTGCAGCGCGGCGCCGGCGCCTGTTCCTTCTGCGAACGATGTGCCAAGTGTCAATCGGTGTGGTTCAGCCGCACCGGGCGGAGGTGTTCACCGTCATGCGGGACCTTGCCAGTCAGCTCCACCAGCGCAGCACGAGCCGCGGCGCGCGGCGCACCAGCATGGCGGCGGCCAGACCGATGGCGGCGCCGGCGGCGACGTCGCTGGGATAGTGGGCGCCGGACTGCACCCGCTCCACGGCCACCAGGGCGGCAGGCACCGCACAAACCGCCCCGGCAGCAGGCCAGGCCGATGCGGTGGCCGCGGTGAACGCAATGGCGGCCGCCGTGTGCCCGGAAGGAAACGACGACGACTCGGGCCGGTCCTTGGTCTCGTCGTGCGGGAACCACTGCTCGGGGGGCCGCTCCCGGTCGGCGAGCGGTTTGCACAGCCCATTGGAGACCATCTGCGCCAGCACCATGGCCGACACTCCCGCTGTCGCCGCCGTCCGGCCGCGCCACCCACCGGCCGCGGCCATCACCGCCGCTGCGCCGCACCACAGTTTCGTGCTCTCCGCGGCCTCTTCCACCGCTGACAGTGTCCGGTGCAGGACGGGCGGGGTGTCGGCGGCGAGCTTTATGGCCAGCTGCCGGTCTGTCCTGCGGATTGCTGCCAGAATGCTCATGGCCTGCGAGTATCCCGAAGATCACCGCTCATGCCTGCCGGCCGACGGGTCAGATCCCGTACAGGCGGCGCACGTCCTTCGGGCGTTGTCACCTACGTCGACACCACGACCCACCACGGCGACGCGTGCGTGACAACCCAGGCTGCCCAGGGCGCGCTGTACGCCTGGAAGAACCAGCTCACCAGCATGCTCCCCGAACCGCCAGAGGGAGAGGAAGATGCCGCCCACGAAACGCGCCCACCGGGAGCAACCGCGGATGCCCGGACGACCCCCGACCATGAGGCCCACTGCCTGCCCGCGTCCGTCGTTTCGAAGGAGTTCGAAACCAGTGACGCTCCTCCTCGGAATCAGAAGAATTCGCAGCGGCTCGAACTTCCGAGCCGCTCGTCCGAGTCCGATCCGCGAGACGGACTTGCTTCTCACCTGGGAGATTTACCGGATGTTTCGCACCTTGCGCCGCATGGGCGCGGTGGCCGCGTTCTGCCTGATCGCCAGCACTACTGTCGGCACAGCGTCGGCAGCCCCTCAAGCCGATCCCATCCAGACCTTCCGCAACCGGGCCAACGATGGGTGTCTCGACTACAACAGAGCGGATGGAGTGCGGAGCTACCCCTGCAACGGCGGCCCGTGGCAGCAGTGGCGAGTCCACGTGTGGGCCGACAACACCAGGCAGCTGCAGAACGTAGCAACGGGAGACTGTCTCTCCTACAACATTCTCGGAGGCGACACCATCGTAGGAGGTGCTTGCGATGCCAGCACCCTAGCGAGCTGGTACGTGCTCCGATATTCCAACGGCATCGCTTTCCAAAACCAATACGACGGGGATTGCCTGTCCACCAGCAGCGGATACATGCATCTCTCTGGCTGCACGGTGAATGACCCCGCACAGGCCTGGTTCTGAGGAAGCGTCGAGGCAGGGGACTCTCTTAAGAGCTTGGTCATCTTCGCCCGCAACGGTTTCAGCTTCCCGCGCACCGTCACCTCAAGGCCCAACTCCTCGCCGACGGCCCTGACCTGCACGGGGCCGTCGGCAGCCCGCACGATCGCCAGGATCTTGCGGTAGTCAGCGGGCAGCGCGGCCTCATCGCCCGTCCCGCCGCGGTACGCAACCAGCAAAACCGCCCGTCCCGCCACCCGGGCCGCCGTCGGAGACGTGACAGGACAAGCCGTTCCCCTCCGACCACGACCACCCGGGAACGCCAACCAGGCTGGCCGTGCTCCGGGACGTGGCGCGGGAGACCGGCGCGAGTGTGAACCAGGTGGTGCTCGCCTGGCAGATCGGCGGGCCGCTGCCGGTGATACCGCTGGCCGGGGCGTCCTCCGTGGCGCAACCGGAGGAGAACCTGGCGGCCCTGGACCTGGAACTCTCGGCGGACCAGCGGACCAGCGGACCAGCGGACCAGCGGACCAGCGGACCAGCGGGCCAGCGGACCAGCGGGCCCGGCTCGACACGGCCCACTGACGGGCGCGCTCCGGCCTATCTGCCACCCTCGCCCGCGGCCCGGAGCGTGGTGAGCAGGAGGGCGATGTCGTCCGGGCGCTCGGTGGCCTGGCGGGCCTCCGCGGTGAGCAGGTCGGCCGCGGCGGACACGGAGGGCCCGCCCGCCCGGCCGCGCCGCACGGACGCCCGGGACAGGGTCGCGCGGAGGGACTCCACGCCCTCGTCTATGTCGGTGCCGGGCCGCTCGACCAGGCCGTCCGTGTAGAGGGCCAGCACCGCGCTGGGCTCCAGCAGCAGTTCGGTCACCGGGTAATGGGCCTGCGGATCCACTCCGAGGACCACTCCGCCGGGCAGGTCCAGGACCTCCGTACGGCCGTCGGGGTGGCGCAGCAGCGGCTGCGGATGCCCCGCCCTGGCGGCCCGCGCGACACCCGTGACCGGATCCAGCCGGACGTAGCAACAGCTCGCGAACTGGCCCGGATCGAGGTCGATGAGGAGTCGGTTGGTGCCGCTCATCACCTCGTCCGGTGACCGGTCGCTCAGCGCGAACGCCCTTACCGCGCTGCGCAGTTGGCCCATGGTCGCGGCGGCCTGTACGCCGTGTCCCTGGACGTCGCCGATGACCAGGGCCAGCCCGTCGCCCGCCTCCACGACGTCGTACCAGTCGCCGCCCACGTCCATGCCCAGGGTGCCGGGCAGGTAGCGTCCGGCGGTGGTCACCAGGGGGTGTGCGGAGAGGCGGTGCGGGAGCAGCGCCTCCTGGAGTCCGCGCGCGAGCGCCGCCTCGTTGTCGTAGCGCCGGGCCCGCTCCAGGGCCTGGGCGATCAGTCCGGCGAGCGCCGTCAGCACCGTACGTTCCTCGGTGCTGAAGGCGCGGGAACGGTCGAAACCGAGGATGCAGGAGCCGACCGGGCGCCCCGAGGCGATCAGCGGCAGGAAGGCGCGGGCGCCCTCCTCGGCGTCCAGTGCGATGCCGGGGTAGGCCGCCACGAGCTGCTGCATCGACTCGTAGAAGAGCGGACGGCCGCTGGTGAGCGTCTCGACACCGGGCAGCCTGGTGTCGAGGCCGACTCCGTCGAAGGGGGCGAGGAAGCCCTCGGGGAAGCCGGTCTCCCAGGCCAGGTACATACGCCGGTCCTGGAGCAGATAGATGGCGAGCCTGCGTCCGCCGAACGCGGGCAGCAGCTCGCGCATCACCACTTCGGACACCTGACGTGCCGTCACCGCCTCGGTCAGCGCGATCGCCAGGACGATGGGTCGGTACAGCGCCGCCGTCGTGGGGGTGCCGTCCGCCGACTCGTCGGCCTCGTCCGCCGCTTCCGTCGCCTCGAACGGGTCGGCCCCCGCCGCGTCCACCACCCGCCCCATGGGCACGAGCTTGCAGGTCAGGGTGCCCGGTCCGGCGTAGACGGACATCGTGAGCCACTCACCGCCGTGCCGCCCCGGTGTCTGCCCGGGACTGTTCCCGTGCGGGCGTCTGACCTGGAAGTGCACCGGATCCGGTGACAGCAGGGCACCGCGCACATGATCCAGGTACGACGGCCGGTCCAGCCAGGGAACGGCCTCCCACAGCGGCCGCCCCAGCAGCTCCGCCCGCGTCCGGCCGAGCAGCTCGGCGGCGTGCGGGTTGGCGTAGATGATCAGCCCGAGCCGGTCGAGTGCGAACACCCCCTCCGGCAGGAGATCCGCCGCTCGGTCCGCGGCCGGTCCCGGACCCGGATCGACGAGCACACCGCTCACCCGGAACGGAGGACCGGGCGCCGCGCCCGAGGTCCACAGTGCCAGCAGCCGCAGCCCGGCGTCGCGGGTGCGCACCGGCAGCGGCATGGAGGGCGGCCGGCCGGCGGCGGTCTCCCGCAGGGCGGTGAGCAGCGGACGCGGATCCTCCCGGGAGAGCCTGCCGGCCAGGGCCTCCGGTGTGCCGGCGAAGTCGCCGGGGGTGGTGCCGAGGAGCTCCCACAGTGCGTCGTCCACGGTGAGCGTGCCGTCGGAGAGATTCCAGGTGAACCCTCCGACGCACCGTGCGGAGGGACCGTCGGCGGGCGCCTGCACGCACAGCGGCTCGTCGTCCCACATGACGACTCCGGGCCAGTCCTTGTCCAGCGCCGCCAGCGCGGCCCCCAGCTCCTCCGCCACGGCCGTCATCCGGTCACGGTCCGGCAGCACCTCGGTCGCGTCCGTGGCCGAGGGGCGCAGCACCGTCAGCACGCCGAAGGACGTCGAGGCGCCCACGACGGGGACGTACAGGGAACCGAACGAGAACGGCAGTCCGGCCGCCAGCTGCGGGTAGCGGCGCATCGTTTCCGTGGCATCGGTGAGCAGTACCTCCTCGCCGAGCCGGTGGACGTCGGCGACGGGGAACGGCAGGTCCACGTGCATCCGCCACCAGGGGCGGAACAGCTGACCGGGGAGGCCCGCGAGCACGGCCATCCGCAGCAGGCCGGGGGTGCTCGAACGCAGGTAGACGCCTCCCGCGAAGCCGCGGGCCGCCCGTACCGCGTCCGCCACTGCCCCGCTCAGCAGGGCGGGCAGGCTGTCCAGCGCCTGGCCCGCACGCTCGGCGCTCCCACTCATCGGTCTGCCCTCGTCCGCCCGCTGCCAGGGAGGTGTCACAGCAAGAATGCGCCTGACAGGCCCCTGACCGCACCTCGACGCTCACCCGGGCACGGGTCGCGCCGGTCGCTTCCGGCGGCCGAGGTCTGTTGTGCCCAGCGCGAAGATACCGGCTGCACGCGAGTTCAGGAGCCGCTCGGAAGCGAGTGATTCAGAAATCGGGGTCGGCGCGGAGTCACCGGAACGTGAGCGTCTCGGCGGCGACGGCGGCCACGGTCTCGGCCACCGCGGCGAGCGCGGGGAAGTCGAGCTTCCACTGCTGCCAGAACAGCGGAACCTCCACGCCCCGGTCCGGCGCCAGGTCGATCAACTGCCCGGTGCGCAGCAGGGGTTCGGCCTGCACCTCGGGCACCATCCCCCAGCCCACTCCGGCGGCGACGGCGGCGACGAACCCCTCCGACGTGGGCACGAGGTTGCGCAGCGCGCTCGCGCCGGACGCGCCCGGCAGGCCGCGGACGAAGTCGTCCTGGAAGTCGTCGTTCCGGTCGAAGACCACCACCGGGGCATCGGCGATCAGGCCGAGCGGATCCGCGCCCGTCCCGGCGCCGAGCCAACGCTCGGCGAACCCCGGGCTCGCCGTCGGCAGGTACCGCATTCGGCCGAGGGCACGGACGGAACAGCCCGGCACCGGGTCTGGCGACGAGGTCACCGCCGCCATCACCACGCCCTCGCGCAGCAGCGCGGCCGTGTGGTCCTCGTCCTCCCGGCGCAGCTCGAAGCAGATCCCGAGCTCTCGCGGCACCCGGGTGAGCGCGGGCAGGAACCAGGTCGCCAGCGAGTCGGCGTTCACCGCGATCGACAACCGTGTCGGCCCGCCCGAGCCCGTCATACCCAGCTCGGCACGCGCGTCGAGCTCCAGCCGGGCCAGTTGGCGCGCGAAGCGCACGACGACCTCACCCGACTCGGTCGGGCGCACCGGCTTCGTCCGCGTCAGCAGGACCCGGCCGGTGCGCTGCTCCAGCGCCTTGACCCGCTGACTGACCGCCGACGGCGTCACATGGAGCGCGCCCGCCGCAGCGTCGAAAGTGCCCTCGTCGACCACTGAGAGGAGGGTGCGGACCTGATCGAAAGGGAGTTCTGTCATCACACGTGCTAATGATACGTAAGAATCTTTAGCTGTACTCTTGACGATCTGCTTTCTAGCGTCGGTGTCATGACACACGCACTGACCACCGCGGCCGCCGGATTCGGCACCGGTCTCTCCCTCATCGTCGCCATCGGCGCGCAGAACGCCTTCGTCCTGCGCCAGGGGATCCGCCGCGACGCCGTACTCGCCGTGGTCGGGATCTGCGCGCTGTCCGACGCGGCCCTCATAGCCCTGGGCGTCGGCGGGGTCGGCGCCGTGGTCGTGGCCTGGCCCGCGGCGCTCACCGCGGTAGGTCTGATCGGCGGCACGTTCCTGGTCTGCTACGGATTCCTCGCCGCGCGACGGGTGCTGCGCCCCTCGGCCCTGGAGGCGGCGGCCACACCGACGGGCTCACGGCGCCGCGTCCTGCTCACCTGTCTGGCGCTGACCTGGCTCAATCCGCACGTCTACCTGGACACCGTGTTCCTGGTCGGCTCCCTCGCCGCCGACCGCGGCCCGGCACGCTGGACCTTCGGTCTCGGAGCGGTGCTGGCCAGCCTCTGCTGGTTCGCCGCGCTCGGGTTCGGGGCCCGGCTGCTCAGCCGCTTCCTGGCCCGGCCGTCGTCCTGGCGCGTGCTGGACGGCCTGGTCGCCACGACGATGCTCGCCATGGGCGCGATGCTGATCGCGGAAGCCTGACCCCACCGCACACCACCGGGGCAGGGCGTCCGAGGCCGAACCCCGTCGGCGAACACGCCTTCCGCTCGGTCATAGTGATCCCTGCAAGGAAAAAGATGTAACGAGCAACCAGGACGAGCGTGGACACCAGCAAGAGCGACACGGACAGCGATCCCGCGGCGGACGACCGGACACCGGGACCGGTGCCCGCGGACAGAAGCGGATGGCGCCGCTGGGCGATGGACACCCGGCCGCTGCGACGCCCGGCGTTCCGCCGCCTGTGGTCCTCGACCATCGTCACGGCCGTCGGCAGCCAGCTCACCGCGGTCGCCGTGCCCAAGCAGATCTACGACATCACCGGCTCCTCGGCCTGGGTCGGCTACGCGAGCATCGCCGGCCTGCTGCCCCTGGTGGTCTTCGCCCTGTGGGGCGGCGCGATCGCCGACAGCGTGGACCGGCGCAAACTGCTCCTCGTCACCAACACCGGCATGGCCGTCACGTCCGTCCTCTTCTGGGTACAGGCCGCCACCGGACTCGGCTCGGTGCTCGTGCTGATGGTGCTGCTCGCTCTCCAGCAGGCGTTCTTCGGCCTGAACTCCCCGGCCCGCCAGGCCTCCATCGCCCGCCTCGTTCCCAAGGACGAACTGCCCGCGGCCAACGCGCTCGGCTCCACCGTCATGCAGACGGGCCTGGTCGCCGGACCACTGCTGGCCGGCGCGCTCATCCCCGTCATCGGCCTGGCCGAGCTCTACCTGATCGACGCCGTCGCCCTGTGCGTCACCGTGTGGGCGGTCGTACGGCTTCCCGCGCTGCCGCCGCTGTCGGCCGCGGCGTCCAAGCGGGCCGGATGGCGTGAGGTCGCCGCCGGTTTCCGTTACATCGCCGGGCACAAGGTGCTGCTGCTGTCCTTCCTCGCCGACATCATCGCCATGGTCTTCGGCATGCCCCGCGCCCTCTTCCCGCAACTCGCGGCCCAGACGTTCGCTCCCTACGGCGAAGGCCTCGCGCTCGGCCTGCTCTTCGCGGCGATCCCCATCGGCGCGGTGCTCGGCGGCCTGTCCTCGGGCACGTTCTCCCGGATCCGCCGGCACGGACTGATGGTCATCGCCGCGGTGGTGGCCTGGGGAGCCGCCATCACCGGGTTCGGGCTGAGCACCAGTCTCTGGGCGGCGGTGGCCTTCCTCGCCGCGGCCGGAGTCGCCGACATGGTGTCCATGGTCTTCCGCGGGGCGATCCTGCTCTCCGCCGCGACCGACGAGATGCGCGGCCGTATGCAGGGCGTGTTCACCGTCGTCGTCGCGGGCGGCCCCCGTCTCGCCGACGTCCTGCACGGCACCGCGGGCTCGCTCTTCGGGGCCCGGGCCGCCGTCGTGGGCGGCGGGCTGCTGGTGATCGCCGCCACGCTCGTGCTGGCCACGGCCACACCGGCTCTGAGGCGTTACACGATCTGACCGCGGAGCTCCCCGGATTGGTCATAGAGTGACCGCCATGGGGGACACAAGACCTACCTCGGACTTCCACGCGCGCAACATCACCGTCGAGAGCGTCGCACGGCTGGTGGCGGCCCTGGACGCCCAGGACACGAACGACGGCGTCGGGCGGTTGCGCGCGTGGGCGCACACCGCGGTCGCCGCCCGCCCCGGCGAGCGTGCGATCGACATCGGCGCGGGCACCGGATCGCAGACCCAGGCACTGGCGGCCGCCGTCGCCCCGTACGGCGAGGTGCTGGGCATCGAGCCGAACGCCGGGCTCCGTATGGTCGCCGAGCAGCGCGCGGTCGAGACCGGCAGCCAGGCCCGTTTCGTGGACGGCGACGCGCTCACCCTGCACCTGCCCGACTCCTCGGTCGACATCGTGTGGTGCGAGCGGGTCCTCCAGCACCTCCTGGAGCCGGAGAAGGCCGTCGCCGAGATCGCGCGGGTGCTGCGCCCCGGCGGCCGTGTCGCTCTCCTCGACACCGACTGGGCGACCACGATCCTGCACCCCGGCGACCCCGAGATCGTCGCGGCGATCACCTCGGGCGCGCTGGACGCGGCGGCGGATCCCTACTCCGGACGCAAACTGGTCGGCCGGCTGACGGCCGCCGGACTGGTGATCGACGACCGCGGATCACAGGCGCTCCTCCAGGACCACACCTCCGTGGCCTGGCCACTGATCCGCATGCTGGGCGACTCCGCCGTACGCCGCGAACTCATCACCGAGGCACAGCGCGACCTCCTGTACCTGGACATCACGGAGGCCGCCGAGCGGGGAGCGCTGCACATGTCGGTGACGATGTTCGGAGCGGTCGCGCACCGGCCCTGGTAGAGACAGCGCTTTCGGCGAATAAGAGCGTTCGACGGAATTTCGACGGAATATGGCTGATCGTGCGTCGCCGAACGGAGTACTCCGCGGATTTTTCACCGCTATTGCGGGTACCCGAGCAAAATGAACACGGCGAGCTACGAACTCATTGCGGCGAGCGGGACGATGAAGGCGGGCGCGGCTTTCATCGGGGGGCTCATCATCGTCGCCGGCCTCATCTGGGCCGTCCGGCTGGGCATCAAGGTGCGGGGCCAGGAGCCGCCGCGGCCCACACCGGAAGAACAGCCCACTCTTCCTCCGTCCGGTCCGACCCATGAGATGCGGGAACGGCGGGAACCGGACGAGGTGCCGCACGCCGCGAACGAGAGCGAGCGGCTCAAGCCGACCCAGATGCACGCTTCGGGGAGCAAGCACGCCGACGACCAGAACCGGCGGCGCTGGGGCGCCGGCTCCGGTCGCGACAGCGGCGGCACCGGCCCGGAGGGTTCGGACCGGGTGTGAGCCCGGACGCCGCCCTCAGGGAAGATCAGCCGCCGAGTCCTTGGGAGCCAGGTCGGGCCGGAGGCGCAGCCACGAAGGCTGTCGCAGCAGCCCGGCTCTCGTGAAGGTGCTGTAGCGGACCTCGCCGACGAGCCGGGGCGACACCCAGCGGGCACCGCTCACCGGGGGGACGCCGTCGAAAGGACAGGTGTCGGTCTCGGCGGCTCGCAGCAGCCCGGCGAGTTCCGACCGCTCGGCCTCGCTCCAGCCGGTCCCCACACTCCCGGCATAGCGCAGCCGCCCCGCGTGACGCATCCCCACGAGCACGGCGCCGGGCAGCCCGGACAGCCGCCCTCGGCCGGGAACCCAGCCGCCGACGATGACATCGACGGCCCGTACGTTGCGAATCTTGATCCAGGCGCGTGAGCGCACCCCCGGCTCGTACACCGAGTCCAGCCGCTTGCACACCAGCCCCTCCAGGCCGCTCTCGCTCGTCGCCCGCAGAGCCAGGTCCCCGTGTCCGACGAGCGCGGTCGGCGTCGACCAGAACGGCCCGCTGAGAGCGAGCCCCTCCAGCGCCCGCCGCCGCCGGACGTACGCGAGTGAGGTCAGGTCGTCCCGCAGCCGCATGACGTCGAAGAGGACGAGGTGCGCGGGTGTCCGCGCCGCGCGCTGGGCGGCCTTGGCGGGGGACCGGGCCAGCCCCATACGGGACTGCAGGAGCTGGAAGTCGCCGCGGCCCTGCTCGTCCAGGACCAGCACCTCACCGTCCAGGATCGCCGGCGTCTCGCCGAGGGCGCCGCCCAGCGCACCGAGTTCCGGGTACGCGGTCGTGATGTCCTCCCCCGACCGCGCACGCAGTACGACGCTGCCGTCCCCGGGCAGATAGATCACGGCACGCTGGCCGTCGTGCTTGGTCTCGTACGCCCACCGATCGTCCTGCGCGGCGGGCGGCAGGACGCCGGGGGTGGCGAGCATGGGAGCGATCCGGGGCAGTCTCACAGGTGTCTTGTCGACAGCCGCCGAGGCGACCACTCGTCCCCGCGCGCCCTTTCGCCTGAACGGCGTCGCCCTGTGAGCCCGGCTGCCGCCTATCCCTCCATCGCCTGGGCCATCAGGGTCTGAAGGTGGAGTCCGCGGTGCACGTCGAGCTCACCTGACTTGCCCGTGCGTACGGCGGTGGCGAACTCCCGGCGCAGCACGGGCAGGCTCTCCTCGTGGTCGATGTCGGCGCCGTCGTACACGAGCTCGGGATGCGGGCCGAACAGCTCGATCCGGGTGATGCCGTTCTCGACGTTCACCGATCCCGACAGCGAGGCCTGGCTCACCGCACCGCTCGCGTGTTCGCAGGTGAGCTCGATCCAACGGCGAGGGTCTCCGGTGCCGCGCACCCGCACGATGGGCCCCATCGCCGCGTCGAGCAGGTCGAGAACGTGCGGTCCGAGGTCCAGCAGCGCCCCGTGTTCGAGGCGCCAGGGCGTCGCGAACTCGCCGCCGAGGAAGGCGCCGGTCACCATGCACGCCCGGGCTCCAACGGCCTCGACGCTCCGGGCCGCCGCCAGGAACCGCCGGGTGGCCGGGTTGTAACGACTCGTCAGGACGACCTGGGAGACGACGCCCGCCGTGTCGACGGCGTCCACGAGACGTTGCGCGGACGGCAGGTCCATCGCGAGCGGCTTCTCCAGCAGCAGCGCCTTGCCGGCCGCGGCGGCACGACAGGCGAGTTCCGCCTGGACGAAGGGTGGAACCGCGAAGGCGACCGCTTCGCAGGTGTCGAGCAGCTCCTCGAAGCTCGCGACGACCTCGGCTCCGTAGGGCGCGGCCGTCTCCTGGGCCGCCTCGGCGCGGCGCGCCCACACCGCGGTCAGCTGCGTCTCGGGTCCGGCGGCGAGCACGCGCGCGTGCACGCCGCGCGCCCATGGCCCGGCGCCGACGAGCCCGACCTTGACTGGTGAATGGGTCCAGGGAAGAGAAGCGCCGGTCACGAGAGATCTCCTTTGCGGTGTGAGCGCACCAACTTCATCACGACGCGGAGGGCTGGAACCAGGGGGGTGGTCATTGGCGCGAAAGCGGCAGCGGTGCTCACGCGGGCATTCACGCGGCGATTCACCCGGGGCCGACCGCGCGGGGTTCGGTGTGGCGTGCACCGGCGTGCGGAAAGGGCCTCCTCGCGCCTCTGTCGGCGACGGCGTGTGTCACGTCATCATCTGGTGCATGAATCCCACACAGGACAAACCGGGCGCCGCGGGCGACCCCTCGCTTCCCGCACTCCCGGAGGACTGGCAGCGATGTCTGGCCGTGGCCGCCCACCCGGACGACATCGAGTACGGCACCGCGTGCGCCGTCGCCCGCTGGACCGCGCAGGGCAAGAGCGTCACCTACCTGCTGGCGACCCGTGGCGAAGCCGGCATCGACAGCCTGCACCCGGACCGGGCGGCGCCGCTGCGGGAGGCGGAGGAGCGGGCCGGGGCCCGTGAGGTCGGCGTCGACACGGTCGAGTTCCTCGATCACCGCGACGGCGTCGTCGAGTACGGGCCCGCCCTGCGGCGTGAGATCGTGCGGGCGATGCGCCGTCTCCGGCCCGAGATCGTGGTGTCGGGCGCGTTCACCGTACGTATGATCGGCGGCCTCACCAACCAGGCGGACCACCGTGCGGTGGGCCTGGCCACCCTGGACGCGGCACGGGACGCGGGCAACCGATGGATCTTCCCGGAACTGGCCGAAGAGGGGCTCGAACCCTGGAACGGGATTCGCATGGTGTGCTTCGCGGGCCCCGAGCGGCCCACCCACGCCGTGGACGTCACGGGCGACGCCTTGGAGCGGGGGATCGCCTCGCTGGAGGCCCACGCCGAGTACACCAAGGGCCTCGGCGCCGGTGCCTTCGAACCCCGGCCGTTCCTCACCTGGGCCGCGGGAATGGGCGGTCCGGCCCTCGGTGTCGAGTCGGCGGTTCTCTTCGATGTCCACCAGCTCGTTCCCGAGGGCCCGCCGCCCTGGGTGTAGGGGCATGCCCTACGCGGGGCGGAGCCAGATGGTGGCGAGCGGTGGGAGGGTGAGCCGGATGCCCGCGGGCCGGCCGTGGGTGGGGTGGGGTTCGGCTTTGAGCGGGTCGGGGTTGGTGACGTCGCTGCCGCCGTAGCGCAGGGAGTCGGTGTTGAGGACTTCCTGCCAGGTGGGGATGTCCTCGGGAACGCCGATGAGGTAGTCGTGGCGGACCGCGGGGGAGAAGTGGGTGACGGCGAGAAGCGGGGTGCCGTCGGCGGCGTGGCGCATGAAGGCGAAGACGTTGTCGTCGGCGGCGTCGCCGACGATCCAGGTGAAGCCGGACGGGTCGGTGTCGCGTTCCCAGAGGGCGGCCTCGTCGCGGTAGACGGCGTTCAGATCACGGACGAGATCCTGGACGCCCCGGTGGCCGGGCTCGGCGCCGTAGGCGGGGTCGAGGAGCCACCAGTCGGGTCCGTGCGCTTCGTCCCACTCATCGCCCTGGGCGAACTCCTGCCCCATGAAGAGGAGTTGCTTGCCGGGGTGGGCCCACATGAAGGCGAGGTAGGCGCGCAGGGTGGCGCGCTGCTGCCACCAGTCGCCGGGCATCTTGGAGACGAGCGAGCGCTTGCCGTGCACGACCTCGTCGTGCGAGATCGGCAGGACGTAGTTCTCGCTGTAGGCGTACATCATCGAGAACGTCATCTCGTTGTGGTGGTACTTGCGGTGGATCGGCTCGTGCTGCACGTACTCGAGTGAGTCGTGCATCCAGCCCATGTTCCACTTCAGCCCGAAGCCGAGGCCGCCCTCCGAGGTCGGGCGGGTGACACCGTCCCAGGCGGTGGACTCCTCGGCGATGGTGACGACGCCGGGGTTGCGGCGGTAGACGGTGGCGTTCATCTCCTGGAGGAAGGCGACGGCGTCCGGGTTGTCGCGCCCGCCGTGTTCGTTGGGGGTCCACTGGCCGGCTTCGCGGGAGTAGTCGAGGTAGAGCATGGAGGCGACGGCGTCGACGCGCAGGCCGTCGATGTGGAACTCCTCGCACCAGTAGGTGGCGTTGGCGACGAGGAAGTTGCGGACCTCGCGGCGTCCGTAGTCGAACTCGAGGGTGCCCCAGTCGGGGTGGGCGGCGCGCAGCGGGTCCTCGTGCTCGTAGAGGGGGCGTCCGTCGAACTCGGCCAATGCCCAGTCGTCGCGCGGGAAGTGCGCGGGGACCCAGTCCATGAGGACGCCGATGCCGGCCCGGTGCAGGGCGTCGACGAGGTACTTGAAGTCGTCGGGGGTGCCGAGGCGGGCGGTCGGGGCGTAGAAGCCGGTGACCTGGTAGCCCCACGACCCGCCGAAGGGATGCTCCGCCACCGCCATGAACTGCACGTGGGTGAAGCCGAGGTCGGAGACGTACGCGGGGAGCTGCTCCGCGAGTTGACGGTACGTCAGGCCTGGTCGCCAGGAGGCGAGGTGGATCTCGTAGACCGAGAACGGCGCCTCGTGCACCGCACGTGAGCCCCGGTCCGCCATCCAGTCGGTGTCCTCCCACGTATGGGACGACGCCGTGACGATCGATGACGTGTTGGGCGGGACCTCGGTGCGCCGGGCCATCGGGTCCGCGCGCAGGGTCCGGGAGCCGTCGGGCCGGGTGATGTCGAACTTGTAGAGCTCACCCTCGCCCATCCCGGGGAGGAAGAGCTCCCACACCCCACTGGCGCCGAGCGAGCGCATCGGAAATCCCGCGGAGCCGTCCCAGTGGCAGAACTCCCCGCAGACCCTGACCCCTTGGGCGTTCGGCGCCCACACGGTGAAGCGGGTGCCGGCGACCCCTTCGTGGATCATCGGGTGGGCGCCCAGGGCCCTCCACAGTTCCTCGTGGCGCCCTTCGTGGATCAGATGCAGATCGAGTCTGCCGAGCGCGGGCAGGAAGCGGTACGGGTCCTGGACCTCGAGCTCCGCGCCCGAGTACGTGACCGACAGCGTGTACTCGGGGATCGTGTCGAGCGGCAGTACGCCGGAGAAGAGCCCGTCACCGATGTCCTCCAGCTCACTGCGCTGCCCGTTCACCAGCACGGCCACGGCCTGGGCGTGCGGGCGCAGCGCGCGGAACAGGACGCCGTCCGCGACCGGGTGCGCGCCGAGCAGCGCGTGCGGATCGTGGTGGGCGCCCGACAACAGGCGTGCCCGGTCGGTCGGGTCCAGTGAGACGTCGATCGACGCGTCGAGCGAAGGGGCCGGCCGAACGCCGACCGATGCGGTGCGGACTGTCACGGCTTCAGCCTCCTCAAGGGGATGGGGAACATCGGTGGGGATCGTCGCCCTGCGCATCTCAGCCGCCTTCCGCGAGTCGTTCGACCGCGGCCATGGGCACGGGCAGCCAGTCGGGGCGGTGCCGGGCCTCGTACAGCACTTCGTACACGGCCCGGTCGGTCTCGTAGGCGCGCAGCAGTTCAAGCTCGTCGCGCGGGTCCCATGCCGCCTCGGCGGCGTAACCGGCGCAGAAGGACTCCCGGCACCGAAGCGCCCACTGCGGACGCCACGGGTGGCGGGACCGGGCGGCATAGTCGAAGGAGCGCAGCATGCCCGCGACATCCCGTATGGGCGACTGCACGCGGCGGCGCTCGGCGAGCGGGCGGGCCGGCTCACCCTCGAAGTCGATGACCGACCACTCCCGGCCGGCCCGCAGTACCTGTCCGAGGTGCAGGTCACCGTGGATGCGCTGGGCGGGACGGACCGCCGGGTCGAGGGCGGCGAGCGTGTCGAAGGCGGACCGCAGCCCGGACGCGTACGGCCGCAGTTCGGGCACGGAGCGCGCGGCGGCGTCGAGCCGCTCGGTCATGCCCTCCGCGAGCCGCCGGTTCTGGCGTCGGCTCGGCGCGTCGACGGGGAAGGCGGTGGCCAGGGCGAGATGCACCTCCGCGGTGGCGCGCCCCAGTTCGTACGCCTCGTCGGTGAACTCCCGTCCCGAGGTGAGGGACTGGAGCGCCAGGGTCCAGCCGTCGTCGGCCTCGCGCAGGAACGGCTGGAGCACTCCGAGCGTGGCCTCGCGCGGGTGCGAGGTCCGGATCCAGGCGGCGGGGGCGGGGACCCGGGTGCAGCCCTGCCTGGCGAGCGCCGACGGGACCTCCAGGTCCGGGTTGATGCCGCTCTGGACGCGGCGGAAGACCTTGAGGATGAACGAATCCCCGTACACCAGCGAGGAGTTGGACTGTTCGGCGTCCAGGAGGCGCGGGGTGAGCCCGCCGGGCACCTCGACCCGCGGGTCGCGTTCGAACCGCAGGGGGCCGGCGGTTCCCGGCGTGCGCAGCCGCTCCAGCAGCATCCCCGCCGCCTTGGGGTCGTGGAGGGCGTCGTACACGACCAGATCGGCGAGCGGACCCGCGCTCGGGCGCCCGATGACGGCGTGCGCCAGGCTGGGCGGCAGGGCCTTCCCCACGCCCAGGAGCAGCTGGTAGCAGTCGTCCGGCGGCGGAGCGGCGGTGCCGCCGTGGGCGGGCAGCGCGAAGTGTTCGGTGCGGACCAGGAGGTGCAGGCACCCCGGGTACAGCTCGGTCGTCGACACCAGCGTCAGATCCGTGACGGGGCGGCCCTTGCCCGCGAACCAGCGCTGCCGTGGCAGCCATGCGCGCAGCAGCTCGGCGAGCGAGGTGAGCAGCGGAGCGGGGCCGAGGCCGCTCGGACGGTGCGGCGCGGTCTGCTGCATGGCGACACGTCCTTTCAGGGACAGGCGGTCTTTGCGGGGCACTTGGCCGGGATGAACGGGGCGCGGTCAGGCACGCCTGATGATGCTGGGGGCCACCGCGCGGCGGAGCCGGAACCAGTAGAAGCCGTGGCCCGCGAGGGTCAGCAGATAGGGGAGTTCACCGATGGCGGGGAAGCGGACCCCGCCGATCAGCTCGACGGGATGCCTGCCGTTGAAGGCGCTGAGGTCGAGTTCGGTGGGTTGGGCGAAGCGGGAGAAGTTGTGGACGCACAGGACGAGGTCGTCCTTGTATTC
>NZ_JBIVKZ010000020.1:0-198549 GCF_044751025.1 Streptomyces sp. NPDC088747 | reverse complement strand
CCGACCGTATGGCCGGAGACGGGGTATCAACAAACTTGGCGTTGATTTTTGGCACGCTGTTGAGTTCTCAAGGAACGGACGCTTCCTTTGTACTCACCCGAGAGACTCTCGGGCTTTCCTCTGGGCGCTTCCCTTCGGTGTTCCAAACACTATCAGTGAATTTTCGTCTCTCTGACCACGGTTCTGCGGACATGCAGAACCAGACCCAGAGATTGGATCTGACAAGTTGGATGCTGCCGGGCGAGGACAGTTGATCGCGTCCCCCGGCCCTAAGCAGGTGTACGACTCTACATGCGGCGCCGGAGCGGGCGCAAATCGATTCCGCTGTGCTCGACGCCCGCCAACCGGGTCCGCTCGCAGGGAACCTGCACTTCATATGACATACGCTGCTGAGCAGTGCGCCGTCCGGGACAGGCAGTGACGGCCCGTATATATCTCCACCCCCGGGAGGCTTCCCATGACCACCGTGACGTCCCCTCTTGCAGGACGCGCCATCGGACTCGCCGCGGTTCCGGATCCCGTCTTCTCCGGGGCCATGGTCGGCCCCGGAATGGCGATCGACCCCGTGCGTGAGCCCTCGGAGGCCGTCTCTCCCGTCGACGGAGTGATCGTCTCGCTGCACCCGCATGCTTTCGTCGTCGTCGACAGCGAAGGCCATGGTGTGCTCACGCACCTCGGTATCGACACCGTGCAGCTCAACGGCGAGGGCTTCGAGCTGCTCGTCAACAAGGGGGACACCGTGACGCGCGGTCAGGCCGTCGTGCGCTGGAACCCCGCTGCCGTCGAGGCGGCCGGCAAGTCCCCCGTGTGCCCTGTCGTGGCACTCGAGGCCACCGCCGAGTCCCTCTCCGACGTCCGCGAGGATGGCGATGTCAAGGCCGGAGACGCGCTCTTCGGCTGGCAGTGACATCTACGCCCTCGTGGCCGACGAGCACGACAACCACCGCGGCGGCGCGATCCGCCGCACTATCGGAGACGGGTGAGATGGAGACAACGCTGCGAGGCGTCGGCGTGAGCCACGGTGTGGCGATCGGCGAGGTTCGGCACATGGGAACGGCCGTCCTGGAACCGCCGGCCAAGCAGATCCCGACGGAGGACGCGGAGCGCGAGCAGGGGCGTGCCCACAAGGCCGTCGAGGCTGTGGCTGCGGACCTGATTGCGCGCGGCAATCTGGCGGGGGGCGAGGCTCAGGGGGTGCTCGAGGCGCAGGCCATGATGGCCGAGGACCCCGAGCTCATGGCGGATGTGGAACGGCGGATCGCTGTCGGCAGCACGGCCGAGCGCGCGGTCTACGACGCGTTCGCCGCCTACCGTGCGCTTCTGGCCGGAGCCGGCGAATACCTCGCCGGCCGGGTGGCCGACCTCGACGACGTACGGAACCGCATCGTCGCCCGGCTCCTCGGGGTGCCCATGCCCGGTGTCCCGGACAGCGACGAGCCGTACGTCCTGATCGCTCGTGACCTCGCTCCGGCTGACACCGCGTTGCTCGACCCCACTCTGGTGCTCGGGTTCGTCACCGAGGAGGGCGGCCCGACCAGCCACAGCGCGATCCTGGCGCGGGCACTCGGCGTTCCGGCCGTGGTCGCGCTGCCCGGTGCCGGGGAGCTCACCGAGGGCACGGTCATCGCCGTGGACGGCAGCACCGGCGAGATCTTCGTGGAACCGAGCGCCGAGAAGAAGGCCCAGTTGGAGGCTTCCGCGGCTCAGCGCAAGGCCGCGCTGTCCGCCTCCAGCGGCCCCGGCACCACGTCGGACGGGCACAAGGTGCCGCTGCTGGCCAATGTCGGCGGCCCGGCCGATGTGCCCGCCGCACTGGAGGCCGGAGCTGAGGGTGTCGGTCTGTTCCGGACCGAGTTCCTCTTCCTGGACGACAGCAAGCAGGCGCCGTCCGAGGAGAAGCAGGTAGAGGCGTACCGACAGGTTCTCGAGGCGTTTCCCGAGGGCCGTGTCGTGGTGCGTGTGCTGGACGCGGGTGCGGACAAGCCGCTCGACTTCCTCACCCCGGCGGACGAGCCGAACCCGGCGCTGGGTGTGCGTGGTCTTCGCTCGCTGCTCGACCACCCCGATGTGCTCCGTACCCAGCTGACCGCCCTCGCCAAGGCTTCCCAGGGGCTGCCGGTCTACCTCGAGGTCATGGCGCCGATGGTCGCGGACCGCACCGACGCCAGGGCCTTCGCGGACGCGTGCCGTGCGGCCGGGCTCCAGGCGAAGTTCGGCGCGATGGTCGAGATCCCGTCGGCCGCGCTGCGGGCTCGGTCGATCCTTCAGGAAGTCGAGTTCCTGTCCCTGGGGACCAACGACCTGGCGCAGTACACCTTCGCCGCCGACCGGCAGGTGGGTGCGGTGTCGCGTCTGCAGGACCCGTGGCAGCCCGCGCTCCTCGACCTCGTCGCGCTGTCCGCCGAGGCGGCGAAGGCCGAAGGCAAGAGCTGTGGCGTCTGCGGTGAGGCCGCGTCGGACCCGCTGCTCGCATGTGTGCTGACCGGTCTGGGGATCACCTCCCTGTCGATGGGTGCCGCGTCGATTCCCTACGTCCGGGCGACGCTCGCCAAGTACACGATGGCGCAGTGTGAGCGTGCCGCTGCCGCCGCACGTGCGGCGGACACCGCCGAAGAGGCACGCACGGCAGCGCAGGCGGTGCTGTCCGGCGAGTAGCCCGACAACACGTCGATCTGCTGGTGCCCAGGGGCGCTCCACCTGCCGGTGGGGCGCCCCTTCGGCTTCAGTGCGTGTGACCCGTCATTCCGCCCCTTTCGCCGAGGTCCGGCGGCGCGCAGTAGTCGACTCCTGATTCGGGCGAGACCAGGTCTCCGGAATCGATGTCGGTGCAGTAGGCGTCGAAGACCTCTGCCGCGGTGAGGGGTTCCAGGTTCTCGCCGCGGAGTCGCCATCCGTAGACGCGGTCGGTCGTGTCGGGGGCGGTGGTGCGCATGACGAGCCCGCCGACGCTCCGAGTGGCGATGCCGAGTGCCAGGACGGTGCTGAATTCGAGGGCTTCCGATTCGTCGAGGTGGACGCTGCCCGCGTCGTTGATGGCTCGGAGTACGGCGACGAGCGTTTCGGGCGCTGCCGAGACGCTGCACACGAGATGGAGGTCGCCGGATCCCGCAGTGTCGAGGATGCGGGCGAGCAGGTGGGAGGCGCGGGCGAAGGACGCGCGCCCGATGTCCTCGCCGCAGGAGGCGCAGTTGCCGATGCGGGCCAGGACAGTGGTCGCGTACTCCCAGGTCGCCCGGCGGACGGCCTCGTCGACCAGGTCGGGGACGAGTTCGCCGAGGGGCTGTCCCTCGTACATGACAGTGGGGCCCGTCGACGCCAGTTCGGCTGTGAAGCGGGTGCGGCTGGACGGGGCGTCGGGCTCCAGGCCGCTGTCGGCGCAGAACTCGGCGTACTCCTCGGGGTCGAAGAGCGCCACCGTGGTGTGGCCGCCCTGCGCGGCGAGTGTCCTCAGCAGGGCTTCCACTTGTTCGAGGTAGGTGGTGTGGTCGTCGAAGGTGAACGTGCGATAGCACCGCATCGCTGTGAAGTCCTGCTCGTCGGTCAACAGGCCGATGGTGCCCGCGATTTCGCGGCGCAGGACGCGTCGCATGGTCTGGTGCTGGGTGTGCGCCATGTTTCCCCCTGTGCGCAGTCGATCAATGCTCACTCACAGTAACGGGCGGCACTGACAACGTCGGCCGGTGAGGACTCTCCTGGCGTCGCGGGTGACGTGTCGTCGAGGGCCGGGCGCTCGTGTGGCCTGGTCAGGCGCGGTCCTTCGCCAGGTCCTCGTAGAAGCGCAGCAGTTCCACGTTGTCCACGGAGCCGAGGTTGACGGCTTTCTCCAGGGGGGCACCTTGCAGCAGGCGTTTGATCGGGACCTCGATGCGCTTGCCTGTGAGGGTGTGGGGGACGCCGGGGACTTCGATGACCTCGTCCGGAACATGACGGGGTGAGAGCTGCTCGCGGATGGTCTGTTTGATGCGGGTCAGAAGGGCGTCATCGAGTGCGGCGCCGGGGGCGAGGTGCACGAAGAGGGGCATCCAGTAGCCGCCGTCGGGTTGTTCGATGCCGATGACGAGCGATTCCTTGATCTCGGGAAGGCGCTCGACGGCTTCGTAGATGTCCGCCGAACCCATGCGTACGCCCTGACGGTTGAGCGTGGAGTCCGAGCGGCCGTGGATGACGACGGAGCCGCGCGAGGTGACGGTGATCCAGTCACCGTGGCGCCACACGCCGGGGTAGGTGTCGAAGTAGCTGTCGTGGTAGCGGCTGCCGTCGGGGTCGTTCCAGAAGCGGATGGGCATGGACGGCATCGGGTTGGTGACCACGAGTTCACCGACCTCGTCGACGAGGGGCTTACCGCTGGGATCCCAGGACTGGAGGTCGGTGCCGAGGCCGGGTGCCTGGAGTTCTCCGACGTACACCGGCAACGTCGGTACGGCGCCGGCGAAGCAGGAGCACACGTCGGTGCCACCGCTGACGGAGGCGATCCACAGGTCGTCGCGGACCTCGTCGTGGAGATAGCGGAACCCGTCCGGCGGCAGGGGCGAGCCGGTGGTGGCGACGCACTGCACGCGCGCGAGGTCGAAGTCGTGGGAAGGACGGACGCCCGCCTTGCGGCACGCCATGACGTACGCGGCGGACGTGCCGAAGAGTGTCGCTTCCGTGCGTTCGGCGATACGCCACTGGGCGCCGGTGTCGGGGTAGCCGGGGCTGCCGTCGTACAGGACGATCGTGGTGCCCGTGAGGAGCCCGGAGACCAGGAAGTTCCACATCATCCAGCCCGTGGACGTGTACCAGAAGAAGCGGTCTTCGGGGCCGAGGTCGCAGTGCAGACCGAGCTGCTTGAGGTGTTCGACGAGGATGCCGCCCTGGGACTGGACGATCGCCTTGGGGAGGCCGGTCGTGCCGGAGGAGTAGAGCACCCACAAGGGGTGGTCGAAGGGGACCTGTTCGAAGACCGGTTCCACGTCGGCGGAGGTCAGGGCGGACCATTCCAGAGTGCCCTGCGGAGCGTCGGAACCCAGCAGGGGAATGTGTACGACCGCGCGCAGAGTCGGCAGTTCGCGGCGCAGTTCGGCCACGGTGTCGCGGCGGTCGTGCTGCTTGCCTCCATAGCGGTAGCCGTCGACCGTGAAGAGCACGACGGGTTCGACCTGCTGGAAGCGGTCGAGGACGCCGCGGGCGCCGAAGTCGGGGGCGCAGGACGTCCACACGCCCCCTACGGCGGCTGTCGCGAGGAGGGCGGTCACGGCCTGCGGAACGTTCGGGACGTAGCCGCAGACCCGGTCTCCCGGGCGTACGCCCAGCGTGCGCAGTTCGGCTGCCAGGGAGCCGACCTGGCGCCGCAGCTCTGACCAGCTGACCGGGGTCGGCTCATGGGTCTCGTCCACGTACAGGAGCGCTGGTTCGTCCGAACGGGTGTCGGCCGCGCGCAGGGCGTGTTCGGCGTAGTTGAGGGTGGCCCCGGGGAACCACTCCGTGCCGGGCATGGAGCGGTCGCCGAGCACGCGCGCGTAGGGGGTCGAAAACCGTACGTCGAACCATTCGGTGACGGCTTTCCAGAAGGTGTCCAGTTCGTCCACGGACCAGCGGTGCAGTGCCGCGTAGCCGCCCTCGGACGGGGCTCCGTGCCGCTCGGCCGCCCAGGACTGGAACTTCGTGATCCGCGCCCGGCCGACGCGTTCCGCGGTGGGCTGCCAGAGCGGTGTGGGGTTGGAGGTGGTCATGGGGCGGCTCCCGGCTGTGCGCGTCGTGGGCGTCTGTCGCGCACGAGCTGGGGTGTGCGCGTCACGCGGCTGCCATGGACGATGCCACGTGATCGAATTCGGCACCAGGGTTCGTGGCACTCGGTCGCCGAAGTGAAGATCTGCTCTGACCACGGGTGAACGGCAGTTGAACGACTCACACTTATGGCCCTGTCAATGGCAGGCTGAGCAGCATGAACGGTCGTGACCTGGTGCGTTCGGTGAAGGTGGTCGGTTCGGCGGGAGCGGCCCAGGGGTTGCGTACCGTGCGCGCCGCTTGGCGCAGGAAGCGTGCCGATGCCGTCGGGCTGCCCCAGCGGGGCGCCGAACGCGCGCGGGTGCCGGGGCCGGTGCGAGGCGTCGAACCGGGTCCGGGCGGTGGAGTCGTCCGGTTCGCCCGCTCCGAGCTGCGGATCATGGTCGCGGTGAACGGCGCGGTCTTCTGGGGTTGGGACGGGGCGGAACCCGAGCCGTCGTACGCGCTCGCCGGCCGTTGCCCGGAGCCGGACCCGCGGGCCGTCCTGGAGCCGGACAAGGACGGCGGTTGGCGGGTGGTCGCGGAGCGCGCGACGGTCGTCGTGTCGCGGCACGGAGCCGTCGAGGTACTCACCCCCGGTGGCGTGATGCTGCGCCGCGATCTGCCGCCCCGTTGGTGGGAGCCGGTCGACGGTGGTACGGCGCGCTGGATGCAGCGCTCGGAGGTGGCCGCCGACGCGAGGTTCTTCGGCCTGGGCGGGCGTGCGGCGGGTCCCCGGCTGCGCGAGGGGACGTACCGGCTGTGGAACACGGATCCCGGGCGGGCCTTCGTGCCTGGCGACGATCCCCTGTACATCACCATGCCCGTGCAGTTGGTGGTCGCCGACGCGGCGACGCATCTCGTCTTCCACGACACCTCGTGGGACGGCGTGGTGTCGTTGCGCGAGGGTGAGGAGGGTGCCGGCTCCGGGCACGACAGGACCGGGTCGTGCGAGCTGCGCGTGGACGGTGGCCCGCTGCGCTGTTGGGTGATGGTGGGCACCCCCGCGCGCGTGCTGCACACCTGGGTCTCGCTCACCGGGGCGCCCGCGTTGCCGCCGGCGTGGGCGCTGGGGCACCATCACGCGCGGTGGGGTTTCGGGAGTGAGCGCGAGGTGCGTCGGGTCGTCGCGGGTTACCAGGAGCGCGGGCTTCCGCTCGACGCCGTTCACCTGGACATCGACCACTACGACGCGCACCAGGTGTTCACGGTCGACCGGGAGCAGTTCCCGAAGCTGCCGGAGCTCGCGGAGGATCTGCGCCGCGACGGTGTCCGGCTGGTGTCGATCGTCAACGCGGCGGTCAGGGCGGAGCGCGGCAACGGGGTGTACGACAGCGGCGTCGCCGAGGACGCCTTCGTCCGCGATGCCTCGGGGCGGCTCGTACGCGGCGTCGTGTGGACCGGCGAGTCGGTCTATCCGGACTTCACCCACGCGCGCGTGCGGCGGTGGTGGGGCGGGCTCTACGAGGAGCGGCTCGCGCAGGGGTTCGCCGGGTTCTGGCACGACATGAACGAGCCGATGTCGTTCACGGCCTTCGGGGAGTCGACGCTGCCGCGTTCGGCACGGCACTCCCTGGAGGAGCGCGGTGGCGATCACCGGGAGGCGCACAACGTGTACGCGCTGGGCATGGCGCGGGCCGGTTTCGAGGGACTGCGTGAACTTGTGCCTCAGGAGCGGCCGTTCATCCTCTCGCGCTCCGGGTGGGCGGGAATGCAGCGCTACGGAGGGACCTGGTCCGGGGATGTGGCCACCGGCTGGCCGGGGCTGCGGGCGTCGTTGTCGCTCGTCCTGGGGCTGGGGTTGTGCGGGGTGCCGTACTCGGGGCCCGACGTGGGCGGTTTCGACGGGAGTCCTTCGCCCGAGCTGTATCTGCGGTGGTTCCAGCTCGGCGCGTATCTGCCGCTGTTCCGTACGCACGCGAGTTCGCGGGCGGGGCGCAGGGAGCCTTGGACGTTCGGTGACGACATCGTGGAGCACGCGCGCGTGGCGCTGGTCGAACGGCGGCGGCTGCTCCCGTACTTCATGACCCTGGCGCATCTGGCCCGCCGTACCGGCGCACCGTATGTGCGGCCCGTGTGGTGGGGCACGCCCGAGGACCGGGCGCTGCGCGACTGTGAGGACGCCTTCCTGCTCGGCGACTCTCTGCTGGTGGCGCCGGTGCTCGACCACGGGGCGGACCGGCGTGCGGTGCAGCTGCCGCGAGGGCGTTGGTACGACACGGTGACCGAGGAGGCCTACGAAGGGCCGGCCCAGGTGCTGATCGACGCCCCCTTGTCACGGATTCCGGTGTTGGCGCGTGCGGGTGCCGTGGTGCCCGTTCGGGGTTCCGACGGCGAACTGGAGCTTGAGGTGTGGGCCCCCGCGCGGGGGCGGGTCGGGGGCGGACTCGTCGTGCCGG
Organism: Streptomyces sp. NPDC088747; assembly: GCF_044751025.1. Classification (NCBI taxonomy): domain Bacteria; kingdom Bacillati; phylum Actinomycetota; class Actinomycetes; order Kitasatosporales; family Streptomycetaceae; genus Streptomyces; species Streptomyces sp. NPDC088747. Next base: position 190,405 of record NZ_JBIVKZ010000020.1, on the reverse strand, counting down.
ACACGGGCGACGGGTGGGACGAGCCGGAGGTCGAGCGTTATGTGGCGCGCTGGGAAGGGCGTCAGGTCGTCGTACGACGGGACGGTGAGGGCGGGCTGAGCGAGCCGGCGTATCCGGTGCGGGTGCGGGGGCTCAGGACGCCGTAGCGGCTCGCTGAGCGCCCGCGACACGTGCCTTCGGCGGGCCGGCTCAGTACCGCCCGTCGAACCAGGCCTGCGCCGCCAGGGTGTGCAGCGGGAAGGCGAGTTCGGCCGGTCTGCGCAACAGGTGCCAGCCCGTTGTCTCGTCGGTGGCGGCGGACGGCGGAAGTTCGGCGGCGGGGCGTTCCGGCAGGAGTCCGAAGAGCAGCAGGTGTCCGGCCGGGGAGCTCATCGCGTCGGCGAGCCGTACCTCTCGGCCCGCCGCGTCGATGCCCGTCTCCTCCTTGAGTTCCCTCACGACGGCGTGCCGCCAGTCCTCCCGGTGGTCGATGAACCCGCCGGGCAGCGCGATGCCCCCGCGCGCGGGGGCGATGGTCCGGGTGATCACGACCAGGGAGGTGCCTTCGGCGTCGTACACGGGCTGGATGGCCACGGCGACCGGCAGGGGGTTGCGGTAGGCCACGGCGGCACAGACGTCGCAGGTGCGGGGCCAGCCGGAGACGCCGTCTTCGTAGGGCGCTCCACAACTCGAACAGTGCGAGTCCGGCGCGAAGTCGGCGGGTGGGTGCGGGGTTGCGGATGCTGACACGCCGCGGACTGTATCGGATCACCCGAGGGGCATCCCCAGGGGAGGCCTTTTGGTGCTCGCTGCCTGTCGAGGGTGGACGGACCGACGCTGTCGGCACGGCAGTTGGTGCGCCCCGGGTCGCGAGGAGCGGCCGGAACCACCCCCGTGGGCCCCGGCCGTCCCTACCGATACTCCGACGCCCGGGACGCCCCTGTGGTTCTCCTCGACGCCTGCCCATTTCACGTCGCCCGTGGCACACTCCTGACGTTCCGTCAGATCCACTGCCCTGGAGGGGTCTTGTCGCGTTCACGCACACCAGTGGTCGCCGGATGGTCCACCGGAGAGGGCCACGACTTCCGTCTGCTCGGTACGCACTGCTCGGCATGCGCCTCGGTCTTCTTTCCCCGCGAGGACGCTTTCTGCCGCAACCCGGGCTGCGCGGGCGGCGAGCTGTCCGAAGTGCCGTTGTCTCGGCGAGGCACCATCTGGTCCTACACCGACAGTCGGTACCGGCCTCCGTCACCGTATGTGAGCGACCCGGAACTCTCGTGGGAACCCTACGCGTTGATCGCTGTGGAGCTGGAACGCGAGCGGATCGTGGTCCTCGGACAGTCGGTTCCCGGGATCACCGCCTCCGACCTGACGGTGGGCATGGAGGTGGAGGTCGTCCCCGGTGTGCTGAACGAGGACGAGGAGACGACGTGGACGACATGGCGTTGGCGGCCGACGGAGCCGACGGCGTGAGGGGCTCAAGGCGTACGGGGGTGACGGCATGAGCGGTGAGGTGGCGGTGCTCGGCGCGGGCATGCACCCATGGGGAAAGTGGGGGCGCGGCTTCGTCGAGTACGGGGTGGCGGCGGCGCGCGCGGCGCTCGCCGACGCCGGTCTGGAGTGGCGGGACATCGGCTCGATCGTGGGCGCGGACACCGTGCGCGGCGGCTATCCAGGGTATGTGGCCGGGGCGACGTTCGCGAAGGCGCTCGGCTGGCAGGGCGCGCGGGTCGCGAGTGTTTACGCGGCGTGCGCTTCGGGGGCGCAGGCCGTCAACACGGCGCGGGCGCAGATACTTTCAGGTCTCGCGGAGGTCGTCCTCGTGGTGGGCGCCGATGCGGCGCCCAAGGGGTTCTTCCGCCCGGCGGGCGGAGACCGGCCGGACGATCCGGACTGGCTGAGGTTCCGCGTCCTGGGGGCGACCAATCCGACGTACTTCGGGCTGTACGCGCGGCGGCGGATGGCCGTCCACGGGGACACCCTTGAGGACTTCGCACAGGTCAAGGTGAAGAACGCCGCATTGGGGGTGCTGAATCCGAACGCCAGGTACCGGAAGAGGGTCACCGCCGAGGAGGTGGCCGACTCCGCTGTCGTCGCCGACCCGCTGCGGCTGCTCGACATCTGTGCCACCTCCGACGGCGGCGCGGCCGTCGTGCTGTCCAGCATGGCCTTCGCGCGGCGCCACGGCGTCGCGGATCCCGTGCGGATCCGCGCCGTGTCCACGGTGACGCCCCGCTATCCCAACACCGTGCTCGATCTTCCGGACATCGCCACGGACTCGGCGGCCGCGGTGGAGCCCGCGGCCGGCACCTTCCGTACGTCCATCGCGCGGGCGGCGTACGAGGAGGCGGGCATCGGCCCCGAGGACCTCTCCCTCGCCGAGGTGTACGACCTGTCCACCGCCCTGGAGCTGCAGTGGTACGAGGACCTGGGGCTGTGCGCGGAGGGCGGCGCCGCGAAGCTGCTGCGGGAGGGTGCCACGGCGCTGGGCGGGCGCATACCGGTGAACGTGAGCGGCGGTCTCGCCTCCTTCGGGGAGGCGGTTCCCGCGCAGGCCATCGCCCAGGTGTGCGAGTTGACCTGGCAGCTGCGGGGCACCGCCGGTGACCGGCAGGTCGCGGGGGCCCGGGTGGGGATCACAGCGAACCAGGGGCTGTTCGGGCACGGTTCGTCGGTCGTCGCCGTGCGGTGACCCCGTCCGCGCCCGTACCCACTGTGACGAGCTGGAATTCCCGCGTGAACAGCGCGTGAATCGCGCCTGGGTGTGCGCCGGGGGCGCCATTATGCTGCTGTGCCCTCCTTGTCGGATACGCTCCGCTTCGCCTTTCAACCGGTCGTCAATCTGACGACCGGAGGAGTCGCCGCTCTGGAGATACTCGCCCGCCCGGAAGCCGGTGACATCCTGGCGCAGGCCCGCCGGGACCCCGAACTCGACGGTCGGCTGGCCGCGTTGGCGATCCGTGCGGCGGCCCGCAAGGAGACCCTGCTGCCACTGCACGTCAACGTGTTCGCCGGGACCCTTGCCGACCTCGGCGGGCTCGCGGCACTGCGTGACGCGGTGCGCGAGACCGGACGCCGGCCGTGGGAGGTGACGGTCGATGTCGGCCCGCCGTACACACACGTGCCGCAACACGCCCTCCTGGACGCGGTTTCCGCATTGCGCGGCGAGGGTTTCCGGATCTGCGCGGACGGGGTGGGCGACGGTGACGTACCCCTGCGGCTGCTCACCGATCTCGCGCCCGAGCTGATGAAACTCGATGCGTCCCTGCTCTCCCGGCCCGCGGCGGTACGGGCCATGCGGACGCTGTGCGAGGAGTTGGGCGCGCTGCTGTCCGTCGAGGGGGTGGAGACCGAGTCCCAGTGCGCCGCGGCGGTGTCGGCGGGCGCCCAACTGGCCCAGGGCGATCTGTTCGCACCGCCCGCACGGCTGCCCGCGACGGAGGTATACGTTCCGGCCCTCTCCCCCGGTGCCTTCGAGACGCCTCGGTCGGGTCCGCCCGTACGCCAGTTCGTGCGGCCCGCCGCGCTGCTGCCCGCCACGGCCTCCGCGGGGCAGGTGCGGGCGCTGCTCACCGGATCGTCCGACGTGTCCGGGGTGCTACTCGTGGACGACTCGGGGGTTCCGGTCCGGTCGGTGCACCGGTCCCGGTTCCTGCTGTCGATGTCGGGACGCTACGGGCACGCGCTGTACGCCGACAGACCGGCCGCGAAGCTCGGCGATCCGCCTCGTACGGTCGGGGTCGACGCCACCGCCTGGGAGGTCCTCGACGTGGTGGCGGACGGGGACCGGGACCGCACGTCCGACGATGTCGCGGTCGTCGACCGGTACGGGCGGTGCGTGGGCGTCGTACGTCTGGCGGATCTCGTCCGGGCCCTGTCCGAGAGCCGGGTCGAGGAGGCCGCGAGGCTCAATCCGCTGACGCGGCTGCCCGGTTCGGACGCCATCACGGACGAGGTGGACCGGCGGATCGCGGACGGCAGGATGTTCGCGCTGAGCTGGCTGGACGTCGATCACTTCAAACAGGTCAACGACGGGGCGGGGTTCGCGGCGGGCGACGATCTGATCCGGGCTGTGGGCCAGGCTCTCCAGCACGCGGCGTACGGGGGGACACGGGTGGGGCACATCGGCGGGGACGACTTCCTGGTCCTCGCGGACCCGGACACTCTCGATCCGCTGGCCGTCTCGGTGCTCGACACACCCTGGACGGTCGGCGGCCGGACGATCACACTGTCGCTGGCCACGGTGGTATGCGTACCCGGCAGCGTGAGCGACCACCGACAGGCCGCCGCCTGCCTGGCACCGCTGAAGCAGGCCGCGAAGGCTCTGAGCGGGGCGAGTTGGGTGCTGGGGCGAGCGGGACTGCCGGGCCATGAGATCCGTCGTGGGACGGGGGCGGCGCCGCCTGATGCCGGGTTCGGATGGGTCGACCGCGCCGGGAGCGACCGACTGACGAACTGACAAGTCGATTCCCCGACTTGTCGGCCGTACGGCGACAGCCCCCGGCTCCCCGCTGCCCGCTGCCCGCTGCCCGCTGCCCGCTCAACGGCACCCGGCACCCGGCACCCGGCACCCGGCCGAGAACGCACGGAAACGCACCGCCCCAAGCGAACGCCAACCGCCCGCAGCCGACCATTTTCGGCCAGGACCGGTCCCCCGGTACCGTCCCCGGCACGCCTCCAACCGTTGCTGTCCTCGACCTTGACGGCCTCTGGACGCCGGTGAACACTTCCGGGTGTCAGTCGGTATCGCCGCATTCAGGCGTCTTCACGCACCGCGGCGCTCGGGTCTGCGACCTGTGACCTGGGCCATCCCCACGGCGATCCCACTGCGACGGCACGCTCATCACGGATACCGGGCGGGGAACGGGACCTCCTTGCCCTCGGCTGAAACAGCCATGGGAAACGTGGGTAACGCATCCCGCACGGTGGTCCGGAGCCGATCGCCCCGGGCCAGGCCTAGGAGCCGCCATGAGCAACGCGGACATCTTTGTGGGCGAGTTCATCGGCACCGCCATTCTGATCCTGTTCGGCGCGGGCGTGTGCGCCGCGGTCACCCTCAAAGGGTCCAAGGCGCGGGGCGCGGGATGGGTGGTCATCGCTTTCGGTTGGGGCTTCGGCGTGCTCGCCGGCGCGTACACCGCCGCGCCGCTCTCGGGCGGCCATCTCAACCCGGCGGTCACCGTCGGGTTCGCCGTCGAGGGCTCCACGAAGTGGGAGGACGTGCCCTTCTACGTCCTCGGACAGTTCGCCGGAGCCATCATCGGCGCCGTGCTGTGCTGGCTGCTCTACCTCGGCCAGTTCAACCTCAACGCCGAGGAGGAGGAGTCGATCGAGACCCTCGGGATCTTCTCGACCCGGCCCGAGATCAACAACCCGGTGCAGAACCTGATCACCGAGATCATCGCGACCGTCGCCCTGATGCTGCCCATTCTCGCCATGGTCGGCGGCGACAAGCATGTGGCGGGCATCGGGGACGCGGGCCTGCCCGTCCTGCTCATCGCCCTCCTCGTCGTCGGCATCGGCCTCTCGCTCGGCGGCCCCACGGGGTACGCCATCAACCCGGCCCGCGACCTGGGGCCGCGGCTCACGCACGCACTGCTGCCGATTCCCAACAAGGGCACCTCGGAGTGGGGTTACTCCTGGGTCCCGGTGGCAGGACCGATCGTCGGCGCCGTCATCGGGGCCCTGATCTACAACGCAGCATTCTGACGAAGGGGACGTCATGACGGACCATGCCGAGAAGTACGTCGCCGCAATCGACCAGGGCACCACCTCCAGCCGCTGCATCGTCTTCGACCACGGCGGAGCGATCGTCGCCGTCGACCAGCGCGAACACCGCCAGATCTTCCCCAAGCCCGGCTGGGTGGAGCACGACGCCACCGAGATCTGGTCGAAGGTGCAGGCGGTGGTCGCCGGTGCGATCGCCAAAGCGGGGCTGCGCGCGGACCAGTTGAGCGCCCTCGGGATCACCAACCAGCGTGAGACGACGGTCCTCTGGGACCGCGCCACCGGCAAACCCGTGCACAACGCGATCGTCTGGCAGGACACCCGTACGTCCGCCCTCTGCGGCCGACTCGGCGGCACGGACGGGCAGGACCGGTTCCGCGAACAGACCGGGCTTCCGCTGGCCAGCTACTTCTCCGGGCCCAAGGCCGCCTGGCTCCTCGACAACGTGCCGGGGCTGCGCGCGCGTGCCGAACGCGGTGAGATCGCCTTCGGCACCATCGACTCCTGGCTGATCTGGAACCTGACCGGCGGAACGGACGGCGGGCGGCACGTCACGGACGTCACCAACGCCGGTCGCACCATGCTCATGAACCTGGAGACACTCCAGTGGGACCGGTCCATCCTCTCCGCGATGAACATCCCCGAGTCGATCCTCCCCGAGATCAGGTCGTCGGCGGAGGTGTACGGCACGGCGGTGGGCCAGCTCGCGGGGGTTCCCGTCGCGTCGGCGCTGGGCGACCAGCAGGCCGCGGTGTTCGGGCAGGCCTGCTACGACGTGGGTACGGCGAAGAACACGTACGGCACCGGCAGTTTCCTGCTGCTCAACACTGGGAACCGGCCCGTTCCCTCGAAGAACGGGCTGCTGACGACCATGGGGTACAAGATCGGATCCGAGGCGCCGGTCTACTGCCTCGAGGGATCGATCGCGATCACCGGCGCGTTGGTGCAGTGGTTCCGCGACCAGCTCGGCATCATCCGGGACGCCGACGAGATCGAGACACTGGCGGCGAGCGTCGACGACAACGGCGGCGCGTACATCGTGCCCGCGTTCTCCGGCCTGTTCGCGCCCTACTGGCGCTCCGACGCGCGGGGTGTGGTCACCGGGCTCACGCGGTACGTCACGAAGGCGCACCTGGCCCGCGCGGTCCTGGAGGCGACGAGCTGGCAGACGCGTGAGGTGGTCGACGCGATGTACCAGGACTCCGGGGTGCGGATCACCACCCTGAAGGTCGACGGCGGCATGACCAGGAACGGTCTGCTGATGCAGCACCAGGCGGATGTCCTAGGGGTGCCGGTGATCCGCCCGAAGGTCTCCGAGACGACGTGTCTGGGCGCCGCCTACGCGGCCGGACTCGCGACCGGCGTGTGGAACGACCTCGACGAGCTGAAGTCGCACTGGCGCAAGGACGTCGAGTGGACGCCCTCCATGGAGGCCTCGGTGCGTGACCGCGAGTACCACAACTGGCGCAAGGCGGTGGAGAAGAGCTTCGGCTGGCACGAGGACGACCCGAGCTGAAACAGGGCTCCACGCGCGCGTGCGTTTCCCGTGGGCCACGCGCGCGTGCACGACCACGGCCCGTACCCCGGTCGGCGGGGGTACGGGCCGTGCCTGTGGGCGGCCGGCGGTGCCCGGTTGCCGGGGGTCAGGTCGTGACGGGCTGACGCCGGCCGGAAGCGGACGCCATGGCGTGCTCGACGACGCCGATGAGGACCTCCTTGGCGGAGTCCCGGTCCCTCGCGTCGCAGAGGACGACGGGCACGTCGGGGTCGAGGTCGAGGGCCTGGCGGACGGTTTCGGCGGGGTACTGGGCGGCGCCCTCGAAGCAGTTGACGCCGACGACGAAGGGTATGGCGCGCCGTTCGAAGTAGTCGACGGCCGCGAAGCAGTCCTCCAGGCGTCGGGTGTCGGCGAGCACGACGGCACCGAGCGAACCGGTGGCGAGCTCGTCCCACAGGAACCAGAAGCGGTTCTGCCCCGGCGTTCCGAAGAGGTAGAGGACCAGGTCCTCGCGGAGGGTGATGCGGCCGAAGTCCATGGCGACGGTGGTGGTGTGCTTGCCCTCCACACCGCTGGTGTCGTCGACGGGGCGGCCCGCCTCGGTGAGCACCTCCTCGGTACGCAGTGGCTTGATCTCGCTGACCGCGCCGACGAGGGTCGTCTTGCCCGCGCCGAATCCACCGGCCACGAGGATCTTGAGGGTGACGGGCTCGACCGGAGGCTTGCCGCGCTCAGAACGCCCGAAGATCATCGGTCTCTTCTCCTGCTTGATGGGGGGTCGAGCGGCGGTGGGCCGTAGCCACCGCCGCCGGGGGTTTCGATGACGAGTACGTCGCCGGGGCCGACGTCCGTCGTGTCACTTCCGCCAAGTTCGGTGACCGTTCCGTCGGCGCGCTCCACCCGGTTGGCACCGAGCGCGCCGGTCTCGCCGCCCGCCATGCCGTAGGGCGGCACCCGGCGGTGCTGGGAGAGCGTGGACACGGTCATGGGCTCCTGGAACCGGATACGGCGTACCACGCCGTCCCCGCCGCTCCAGCGCCCGGCGCCACCGCTTCCGCGGCGGACGGCGAACTCGTCGAGCCGTACCGGCAGCCGCCACTCCAGTACCTCGGGGTCGGTGAGCCGTGAGTTGGTCATGTGGGTCTGGACGGCGGACGCGCCGGGGAAGCCGTCGCCCGCGCCGGAACCGGAGGCCACGGTCTCGTAGTACTGGTGCCGCTCGTTGCCGAAGGTGACGTTGTTCATGGTGCCGGATCCCTCGGCCTGCACGCCCAGCGCGCCGTACAGGGCTCCGGTGATCGCCTGGGACGTCTCGACGTTGCCCGCGACGACGGCGGCGGGCCTCTCGGGCGAGAGCATCGAGCCCGACGGCACCACGATGTCCAGCGGGCGCAGACAGCCGTCGTTGAGCGGGATGTCGTCGTCGACCAGGGTGCGGAACACGTACAGGACAGCGGCGTTGACCACCGCGAAGGGCGCGTTGAAGTTGGTGCCGAGCTGCGCGGACGTACCGGTGAAGTCGATGGTGGCGGCGCGCTTGGCACGGTCCACGCCGACGCGGACCCGGATGACGGCCCCGGAGTCGGTCTCGTAGGCGAACTCGCCGTCCGGCAGAGTGTCGATCACCCGCCGTACCGCTTCCTCCGCGTTGTCCTGGACGTGCTTCATGTACGCCTGTACGACGTCGAGGCCGAAGTTGTCGATCATGCGGGCGACCTCGTCGGCGCCCTTCTGGTTGGCGGCGATCTGGGCGCGCAGGTCGGCGAGGTTGGTCCGCGGATTGCGCGAGGGATGGGGCGCCTCGGTGAGCAGGGCCAGGGTCTCGTTCTCGCGGAATCGGCCGTTCTCGGCGAGCAGCCAGTTGTCGAAGAGGATGCCCTCCTCGTCGATGGTGCGGCTGTTCGCAGGCATGGAGCCCGGCGCGATGCCGCCGATCTCGGCGTGGTGGCCGCGCGAGGCGACGTAGAACAGAATCCGCTCACTCTCCGTGTCGAACACCGGGGTGATCACGGTGACGTCGGGGAGGTGGGTGCCGCCGTGGTAGGGGTCGTTGACGGCGTAGGTGTCTCCCGGGCGCATCCCGTCACCGCGCCGCCCGATGACCTCCTTGACGCTGGTGCCCATCGAGCCGAGGTGCACGGGGATGTGCGGGGCGTTGGCCACCAGGCTGCCGTCGGGGGCGAAGAGGGCGCAGGAGAAGTCCAGCCGCTCCTTGATGTTGACCGACTGGGCGGTGGACTCCAGGCGGGCGCCCATCTGCTCGGCGATCGACATGAAGAGGTTGTTGAAGACCTCAAGGAGAACGGGGTCCGCTTCCGTACCGATTTCGGAACTCTGCGTAATCGCCGCGCGTTCCATGACCAGATGCCCGTCGCCGGTCGTCGCGGCCCGCCAGCCGTCGTCGACGACGGTCGTCGAGCCGGCCTCGGTGATGACCGCGGGCCCGGTGACCGTTTGGCCGGGCGGGAGTTCCGCGCGGCGGTGCAGGGGTACGTCGCGCCAGGCGCCGCCGGTGTGGAGGGCGGCCGTCTCCGGTTCGGCGGAGGGGTTTTCGAGGACGGCGAGGGCGGAGAGATCGGGGGGTTCGGTGAGACCGGTGGCTTCCACGGAGAGGGCTTCCACGACGACCGGACGGTCGAGGGTGAAGGAGTAGGTGGCGCGATGGCGTTCTTCGAAGGCGTGGGTCATGGTGCCGGGCTCGGTGAGCTCGACGGTGAGAGCCGTGTCCGTGCCGTCGTAGCGGAGTTGGGCCCGCCGGGTGATCCGGATGCGGCCCTCGGGCACCTCCTCAGCGAGGAGTTCGGCGCGGGCCGCGCCCTCCAGGTCGTCCGCGGTCTTCAGGACGGCGGGCATCGTGGAGGCCTCCAGGGGCATCTCCACGGACTGTTCGCGCATGGCCGTCGTGTCGGCGAGTCCGATTCCGAGGGCGGACAGCACACCGGCCATGGGCGGCACGAGGACGGTGCGGATGCCGAGCGAGTCCGCGACCATGCACGCGTGCTGGCCGCCGGCGCCGCCGAAGGTGGTCAGCGCGTACCGGGTGATGTCGTGGCCCTTCTGGACCGAGATCCGCTTGACGGCGTTGGCGATGTTGGCCACGGCGATCTGGAGGAAGCCCTCGGCGACCTGCTCGGGGGTGCGGTCGTCTCCGGTCCGCTCACGGATCTCGTCGGCGAGCGCGGCGAAGCGGTCACGGACGATCGCGTCGTCGAGCGGCTGGTCGCCGTCCGGGCCGAACACGCGCGGGAAGTGGGCCGGCTGGATCCTGCCGAGGGCGACGTTGGCGTCGGTGACGGTGAGCGGGCCGCCGCCGCGGTAGCAGGCGGGGCCGGGCTCGGCGCCGGCCGAATCAGGGCCCACGCGGTAGCGGGAGCCGTCGAAGTGGAGCAGGGAGCCGCCGCCCGCGGCGACGGTGTGGATGTCCAGCATCGGCGAGCGCAGCCGGACCCCGGCGAGCCGGGTGGTGAAGACCCGCTCGTACTCCCCGGCGAAGTGCGACACGTCCGTGGAGGTGCCGCCCATGTCGAAGCCGATGACGCGGTCGAAGCCGGCGAGCTGCGACATCCGGGCCATGCCGACGATGCCGCCCGCCGGCCCGGACAGGACGGCGTCCTTGCCGCGGAACTGGCCGGCTTCGGCGAGACCTCCGTTGGACTGCATGAACATCAGGCGGACGCCCTGGAGTTCGTCGGCGACGTGCTGGACGTAGCGGCGCAGCACGGGCGACAGGTAGGCGTCGACCACGGCGGTGTCTCCGCGCGGGACGAGCCTCATCAGCGGGCTGACCTCGCTGGAGAGCGAGATCTGCGGGAAGCCGGTGCGGGCAGCCAGCTCACCGACCGCCTTTTCGTGGGCCGGGTGGAGGTGGCTGTGCATGCAGACGACGGCCACGGCGCGGATCCCGGAGTCGTACGCCTCCTGGAGGGCGCCCGCGAGGGTGTCCAGGTCGGGGGCGCGCAGGACGGTACCGTCCGCGGCGATCCGTTCGTCTACCTCGACGACCCGCTCGTACAGCAGTTCCGGCAGTTCGATCGCGCGGGCGAAGATGCGTGGGCGGTTCTGGTAGGCGATGCGCAGGGCGTCGCGGAAGCCTCGGGTGATGACGAGGAGAGTTCGCTCGCCCTTGCGTTCGAGCAGGGCGTTGGTGGCGACGGTGGTGCCCATCCGGACGGCGTCGATCTCCGCGCCCTCCTCGAGGAGCTCCCGTACCCCGGCGACCGCCGCGTCGGTGTATCTGGCGGGGTTGTCGGACAGCAGTTTGTGGGTGAGGAGGCTGCCGTCGGGGCGCCGCGCGACGATGTCGGTGAAGGTGCCGCCTCGGTCGACCCAGAACTGCCAGCCTGTCACGTCTGTTCCCCGCTTCCGCCCTGCTCAGAGCGCCCGGAGGCCGTTGATCACATCGCGCAGAATACTCTCGTCCGGCAGCTCGGCGGGGGGTACGGGACGTGTCACGTGGACCATCTCCTCCTCCACGAGGTCCCCGATGAGGACCCGTACCACCCCGACGGGAAGGTCGAGTTCGGCGGCGAGTTCGGCGACCGACTGAGGGGCGTCGCGGCAGAGTTCGACGATGTCCACGTGTTCCGGGGACAGCGACTGGTCCGCCTCCGGATCGTCGGCGTACGACTCCGCCACGACGACCGCGATCAGGTCGAGGCGGTGTTGGGCCGGACTGGTGGTGCGGCCGCGTGTCATGGCGTACGGACGGACCACCGGTCCGGCCTCGTCGTCGAACCAGTGGGGTCTTTCCTGACCGTCTCCGCTCCCGCTCACGCTCATGTCACCTCACTACCCACCCGCGGGCAGATCGGTGCGTGGGGCGGCGGCCAGATGTACGCCGACGCGCTTGACCAGGAGGGTCATTTCGTACGCGACCTGCCCGACGTCCGAGTCGGCGTCCGAGAGGACGGCCAGGCAGCTGCCGTCGCCCGCGGCGGTGACGAAGAGGAAGACCTCGTCCAGTTCCACCACCGTCTGGCGGACGCTGCCGGCTTCGAAGTGACGGCCGACGCCCTTGGCCAGGCTGTGGAAGCCGGAGGCGACGGCGGCCAGGTGCTCGCTGTCCTCCCGGGGCAGGTCCTTGGAGACCCCCGTGGGAAGTCCGTCGCCGGAGAGCACGATCGCCTGGCGGATGCTGGCGACGCGGTCCACCAGATCGTCGAGAAGCCAGTTCAGCTCCCCCGACGTGTTGCCGTTCGCGGTGGGCCCGTCGGCCTTCGGTGCGGTCATCGACCGTCCCCCTTTTTCGTTCCTGGTGCTGTGCCGTCGTGGGGCTCGTCGCCCCCGGCGTTCTCCTCGCGGCCACGCTGCCAGCCGCGCTGGAGCGAGGCCATCCTGCTGCGTACCTCGTCGGCGTCGCGTTCGGCGGGGTCCGCGCCGTTGCCGGTACGGGCCCAGTCGCGGTCGGTGCGCCGCTCGGGGTCGTTCTTCAGTTGCGGGGCCAGATTGGCCTGCCGGACGCGGCGGGGCAGTGGCCCCGCGCCCTGTTCGTCCCCCGCCGTCGCGGCCTCGGGGCGCGGGACGGTCCCGGAAGCCGGGTCGCCCGGGCCGGGTGCCGAGGCGGCGCGACGGCCGCGTTGGGGCAGTGCGGGGGCCTCTCGAAGCTCGGCGGCCCCCCGGATCTCGGGTGCCTGGCGGCGGCCGGAAGCCTCGCGGGGCCCGGGGGCCCTGGTGAGACCGCGGGAGTCCGGGAGTTCGCCGCCTCGGCGGTCGGGGAGATCGGGGTTGCCGCGCCGCGCCGAGGTTTCAGCGCGCTCGACACGCCGGGCCGCGAGCGGCTGCGTGGCGTCGGGCTCCGCCACACCGCGTCGCTCCCCCGACTGCGGGCCCGCCGCAGGCTCCAGGCCCCTGTCGGGCTCGGAATCCTCTGCCGCTCCCCCGGCGGCCTCGTCGCGGCGCGATCGTGTCTCGGCCACCGGCCGACCGTGGGAGCTGACGAGCTTGGGGGCCCTACGCCGGGGCAGCGGCACGGGGCCGTCCGGCTGGCCGGCGTCACCGGCTCGGGCGGGCTCGCCCCGGCTGTCGCGGGCCTGCTGGTGCTGTTCGCCCGTGACACCGGTGATGGAGCGGCGCGGCCGGAACAGACCGCCGCCCTCGGTGTCGTCGTCGCTCAGGGCGCCGGGGAAACCGCTGAGGGTGTCCAGGTCGACCGGTGCCTCCAGTTCGACAGGCCCGTCCAGGATCGACGCGGGCAGGCCGGGGAGGCGGGCCGGGAGCTGGGAGGACGCGGTCTTGAGATCCGCTTCGACCTCGCCCTCCCTGGTGGGCAGCACCCGGTCGAGGCGGAAGCCGATGCCGTTGGTGTCGGGGACCTCGTCGGTGAGCAGCGCGTCCGGGATGAAGACGACCGCGGTGGTGCCCCCGTACGGGGAGGGCTGGAGGGAGACACGGACGTTCTGCCGCTGCGCGAGGCGGCTGACCACGAAGAGGCCGAGCCGGTCGGTGTCGGAGAGCTCGAACTCCGGGGTCTCGGCGAGCCGCAGGTTGGCGTCGAGGAGTGTCTCGGCCGCCATGCCCAGACCGCGGTCGTGGATCTCCAGTGTGAAGCCGTTCGCGACGCGCTCCCCGAGGACCTGGACCGCGGTGTGAGGGGGCGAGAACACCGTGGCGTTCTCCAGGAGTTCGGCTACGAGGTGCGTGAGGTCGGCGACCGCCGGGCCCGTGACGGCGACCCGGGGCAGTCGGCGTACCTCGATGCGCTCGTAGTCCTCGACCTCGGCGACGGCGGCACGGACGATGTCCATGAGCTGAACCGGCTTGCGCCACTGCCGGGACGGGGCGGCCCCGGAGAGGATGACCAGCCCCTCGGCGTGCCGGCGCATGCGCGTGGTCAGGTGGTCGAGGCGGAACAGGTCGGCGAGTTCGTCGGTGTCGTCGGTCCTGCGCTCCATGGTGTCGAGCAGGGTGAGCTGCTTGTGCAGCAGGACCTGGCTGCGGCGGGCGAGGTTGACGAAGACCTCGGAGACGCCGTCGCGCAGTTCGGACTGTTTGACGGCTGCCTCGACGGCGGCGCGCTGGAGGGTGTTGAGGGCTTGGCCGACCTCGCCGATCTCGTTCCTGTCGTACTCCAGCCGCGGCACCTCGGTCTCGATGTCGACCTCTTCGCCCGCGGACAGTCGGCGCATGACGCTGGGCAGCCGGACGCCGGACGCGTCGTGGGCCTCCAGGCGCAGCCGGCGCAGGTCACGGATGAGGCCGCGGCCGATGCGCACCGACATGAAGAGCGAGAAGAGCACGGCGATGAGGCCGAGGACTCCCGCGATGGCCGCCTTGAGGATGACGCCCATGGCGACGGGGTGGACCCGGTCCTGATAGCGGTCGGTCGCCTGGTCGTTGAGCGTGCCGAGTTCGCCGAGGACGTGTCCGGCCGCGGTGTCCCAGCTCTTCGCGGTGACGCCGCTGGGCGATCCCGGCTCGGAGGTGACGACGGCCTGCTCGGCGACGCGCAGGGGCGCGGTGTCGGCGTTCTTCCAGTAGCGCTCGAAACGCTCGCGGTCCGAGGAGGGCAGCAGCGGCAGGCTCAACTCGTACATCAGGGAGCGCTGGGCCATCAGGTCGGAGGCGTCGCGGATCTCGTCCTGGGTGATGCGGCCGGCGACGAGTGCGGAGCCGAGGAGGGCATCCTCGCGGGAGAGGAGTTCACGGGCCCGGGCGAGGTTGACCAGGGCGCGGCCCTGCTTGTCCATCTCCACGTTGTTGAGCAGATGGATGTTGGTCATCAGGACATAGCAGGGGTCGATCAGCCGGTTGTAGAGGTCGAGCGACTGGGACCGGTTGACGGTGCCCTCCTCGACGCTCCGGCGCAGCGAGTCGATTCCGTCGAACGCGTCGAGGATCGTGGTGAGGCGCTCGGACGTGCCCGCGCCCATGTCCTCGCGTACTTCCCCGTTCCTGGCGTTCTCGCGGACCTTCCCGACGGCGTCGTCGGTGGCGGTACGGCTGCGCCTGAGGGCCGCGAGGGCGTCGGAGGCACGGGGATCGGCCAGATAGACGAGAGTCTGACGGCGTTCCTGCTGGAGGACGCGGACGGCGTCCTCGGTGGGATAGCCGATCTTCTCCACGACGTCCGACACCTTGAACAGGTTGTTGGCCTCACGCCCGGTGAGGACCGTCGCGAACGCCCAGATCGCGGTCAAGGAAACCAGCGGCACCAGGAGCAGCGCCACGATCTTCCGGCGGATGGACTTCCCGCGAAAGCGCATGGCCTCCCCCAGCTCGACCCCCTCCGGCCCGGGGGTACACATGTGCGTCAATAAACGGCGTGAGCCTACTACCGACGCACGGGGAACTCGAAGACCTGTCCAGGAGCGCCCACCTCATCCAGGGAACGAAACATGGGGAGTTGTCCGTTCATTGAGGGAGATTGCCTCCCTGAATCCGGCATCGGGGCCGGATCGCATCGGAGAGGTGGACATCGCCAGTTGGCCGGAATTCTTCGCTTCTTGGGAATCTTCGGTGCACGTTGTTCGTCTTTCTGTACGGGAGACGGGGGTGGAATCGGCCACAGGAGCCGTATGCCGCACCCAGGCGGCGTAATACAGCGCAAGCCGGGCAGCCAAAGGGGAGCCGGAGTCAGCTGACACCGGTGCGACAGGTCTGCTGGGCGGTGGGGAGTGACGGGTTGATGGGCACGGCGGAGCGGAGCGGGGCGCCGGGGACCAGCGTTGCGGAGCTCGAGGCGGTACAACCAGCCAGACAGGCACCGGATCACGGCATCCCGGCGGACGGGCACGATCGGTTGGACGGGCGACACGGGGCGACGGGCGGGTACGGCGAAGTGGACGGGCAGGGCGTGGCGGTGGCTGGGCGCGGCCACACGGACGGGCTGGACAGGACCGCGGAGAGGCACAGCCGCGCGGAGGAGCCGGGCGGGCACGGCCCGACGCGGAGCCAGCCGCACAGCGGTGCGAGGGAGACGTCCGGCCATACGGAAGGACGGCGCCACGCGGCGGACCCGCGGGGCACCTCACGGGAGTACGGCGCGGCGAACACGCAGGGCACCGCACAGCGTCACGGCGCGGCGGAGAGGCGGGTTCCGGAGGCGGAGGACCGCGAAGAGCGGGTGTACTACCGGCCGTTGTGGGTCGAGGAGCCCGCGACCAGGCGACGGCTGCCCGACCCGGTGCGCACGGCGGCCGTGCGGGCGCTCCTCATCATCTCCGTGACCCTGATCCAGGCCATGGTGGCCTTCCTGTCCACCCTCGCGGGTTCATGGCTGGCCTTCCCGATGGTCCTGAGCAGCGTCGCCAGCACGGTCGTTGCCACCTGGGCGGCCCTCGACGTGTGGGTGACCCGCCAGGTGTGGAACCAGCGCAACGGAGTGGTGTCGGTACCGAGCAGCACCGCGCGGGCGCTGCGGCGCGAGCGGCGCAAGGCGCGGCGGCACGCGCGCACGGACCAGCGTGCCCAGGAGCGGATACGCAGGCAGGGCGGAGCCGGCCGGCTGTCGCACTCCTAGGCGCGCGCCGCCCACGCCCGCGGCGCGGACCACCGGGGCGAGTCGTACGGTGGCCGCTCGTTGGGTCACGGTGCCGCTCGTTGGGTCACGGTGCCGCTCGGCGGGTCGCCGTGCCGCCAACTGGCCGCTCAGGTCGTCACCGTGCCGCCGGTTCCACCGGGCCGGCGTCACGGGCGAGTTCGCGGCGTGCTCGCGTGAACGGGCGTGGGCGGTCGACCGAGAGGACGGCTGTCGTACGGCCATCGCGTTCGTAGTGGGCCAGGAAGCCGCCCTCGGCAGGTGCGCCGTCATCAAGGGCGCCCTCCGCGATACGGACGGTGTCGGCCGGGTGTCGTCGGCCCGCGAACTGGATGCGTGCGCCGTACTGGTCGGACCAGAAGTAGGGCAACGCCCGCGCGGTGTCCACGGTGCGTCCGGCGAGCAGGTTGCGTACGGCGACGCGGGGTTGTTCGGTGGCGGAGGTCCAGTGCTCGGCGCGCGTTCCACCGACGCGGGCGACGTCCCCGACAGCGACCACCTGTGGAAGCCCGGTCACACAGCCGTCGTCGCACACCACGCCGTCACGCAGGGCGAGCGTCGAGCCCGCGAGCCAGCCGGTGTTCGGGCCGGCCCCTATGCCCACGATCACGACGTCCGCGGGAAGGGTCCGGCCGTCGGCGAGCCGCACGCCGGTGACCGTACGCCGTGACTCGCCCCCCTCGTCGGTCTTCCGCCCGGCGGTGGAGTCACGGCGCGGGGCCGCGGCGGGGTCGGCGTGCGACAGCGTGGCGCCGCTCCCCCGCAGGCTCTCCACACCGATGCCGGTGAGAAGGCGGGCGCCGCCCCGGCGGTGCAGGGCGGCACACACGGCGGCCATGTCGGGGCCGAGTTGGGGAACGAGGGGCAGCGGGGCGGCCTCGACGACCGTGACGTCGTGGCCGAGCACGGTGCACGAGGAGGCGGTCTCGGCGCCGATGAAGCCGCCCCCGATGACGACGACTTGGACGGGGCCCCGGGTGAGTTCCGCGCGCAGGGCACGGGCGTCGTCGAGGGTGTGCAGCGTGTGGACGCCGGCGAGGCCGTCGCCCGGGAGACGGCGGGCGGACGCGCCGGTGGCGATGACCAAACCGTCGGTGGAGACGGTGCGGCCGTCGTCGAGGAGGACGGTGCGGGCGCGGGGGTCGAGCCCGCGGGCACGTACGCCGAGAAGCCACTCGGCGTCGAGTCCGGCGCTCTCCTCGTCGTCGGCGAGGGCGAGTTGGTCCTCGGCGGCGCGGCCGGTGAGGAAGTCCTTGGACAGGGGCGGTCGGTCGTAGGGCCGGTGGGGTTCGTCCCCGACGATCACCAGTCGTCCGTCGAAACCCTGGGCTCGCAGTTCACGAGCCGCGTACAGGCCGGAGAGGGAGGCGCCGACGACGGTCACGGTTCTCATGAGACGCGCCCTGGTACCGGGACACCAGGTACACCACGGGCGAGGCCTGCAGCGTCGCCGGCACGCGGGGCGGTGTGGGACCCATCGGCGGCAGGCCGGGCGGGGTTGGCCCCGTCAGCCGCACGCCGGGCCGAGTGGGCCCCGTCGGCGGCACGCCGGGCCGAGTGGGGGCCGGGTGGTCCTTCGGGAGTGATCCGCTCATCGTCGGAGGCGGGCTCGTACGTCATGCGGCGGTGCCCTCCTCCGCGGCCAGGTGGACGTGGATGACGCCGTCGTCGACGGTGACGCGATGGGTGCGGACGGGACGGCGGGCGGGCAGGCACGTCGGCTGCCCCGTGCGGAGATCGAATGCCGCGGCGTGCAGCGGGCATTCGACGAGACAGCCCTCCAGCCAGCCCTCGGAGAGCGAGGCGTCCTGGTGGGTGCAGGTGTCGTCGATGGCGTACAGCTCGCCGTCGGCGTTGAACACGGCGATGGGCGGCGTGCTCTCGATACGGACGGATTCGCCCACGGGGAGGTCTTCGAGGCGGCAGACGGGAATCATGGGCCCCCCTCTCGGTCCGGACACGTCGTCCGGCCGCTCAGGTCCAGTTGGTCCGGGAACCGCGCTGAGGTGCTCGTCTTCGAGCCCTGTCGGGTTCCGGACGCTTCGGTAACATGATGTTTCGCATGGCGCACGAGGGAGCGCTATGCGCAACAGAATCCGCGCGGGGGTCCCGTCAAGTCAAGGGCTTCCCGCCGATGCGGCTCAAACAGGGCCGCCAGGTGGTGAGAGTTGAGTCATGACCCGCACTCAGAAGTCTGAGCCGACCGAGCGGACCGGGGCCCAGGGGGCGACGGCGGAGAAACAGAGCAGGGCGGCGGGCAGTGCCGTCCAGTCGGTGGACCGCGCCGTGAGCGTGCTGGAGATCCTCGCGCGGCTCGGCGAGGCGGGTGTCACCGAGATCGCCGACGAGCTGGACGTGCACAAGTCGACCGCCTTCCGGCTGCTCGGCGTCCTGGAGAACCGCGGTCTCGTGGCGCAGGCGAAGGACCGCGGGAAGTACTACCTGGGGGCCGCCGTCCTGCGCCTCGCGGGGGCGGCGGCCGTGCGGCTGGACATCTCGCAGGAGGGCGTTCCGGTCTGCCGCGAACTGGCCGACGAGCTGGGCGAGACCGTGAACATAGCGGTCCTCGACGACGACGCGGCGGTCAACATCATGCAGGCCCGCGGCGCCGCCTCCGTCACCGCGCAGAACTGGCTGGGCAGACGCACACCCCTGCACGCCACCTCCAGCGGGAAGGTCCTCCTCGCGCACCTTCCGCCCACCTTGCGCGAGGGGCTGCTGGCCCGCCCGCTGCGGCGGTTCACCGAGCGCACCATCACCGGCACGGCCGCGCTGCGCTCCGAACTGGAGGCGGTCGTCGAGCAGGGCTACGCGTTCGCGATCGAGGAGCTGGAGCTGGGCCTGGCGGCGGTGGCCGCCCCGGTGCGCGCCCACGACGGCAAGGTCATCGGCGCCATCAGCACCTCCGGGCCGGTGTACCGGCTGGACTCGGAGCGACTGCCGGACCTCGCCAAGCGCACGGTCGCCGCCGCGGGAGAACTCTCTCGCCGGATGGGTTACGGCTTCTGACGCCGGCTGCGGCGGACACCGGGCGACGGTGAGCGTCTCGCCGCCGGCGCACGGCGCGCGGCACCAAGACACCGGGACACCGGGACACCGGGACACCGGGACACCGGAGGGTCCGGAGCCCGGAATCACCCTGCTCCGCACCCCTGTGTGTCAGCCACGTTTCGCACCCTCCGTTCCTTTTGCCAAGGGTTAACCCCCGCCTCTTGACGACCCCATGACGGCGTTCTCAATATGTTCCTCATCACGCAACCCATCGTGCATTGCGCAACAGCAGAGCAATTCCACTGGTTGAGCGCGTCCGCTCCGTACCCCGGCAAGGAGGGGCATGTCCAGCACGACCGAATCCCGTCCCCGTGTGGTCATCGTGGGCGCCGGCATCGTGGGCTGTTCGCTCGCCGACGAGCTGACCGCCCGCGGCTGGAGAGACATCACCGTGCTCGAACAGGGGCCGCTGCCCGCGCCGGGCGGCTCCACCTCACACGCGCCGGGTCTGGTGTTCCAGACGAGTCCGTCGAAGACGCTCACGGCGTTCGCCCGATACACGGTCGAGAAGTTCAACTCCCTCGCGGTGGACGGGGTTTCCTGCTTCGACCAGGTCGGCGGACTGGAGCTGGCGACCACCCCGGAGCGGCTGGCCGACCTGCATCGCAGGGCCGGTTACGCCACTTCGTGGGGAGTGCGCGGCGAGATCGTCAGCGCGGCCCGCTGCAAGGAACTCTGGCCGCTCATCGACGAGTCGGTCGTTCTCGGCGGCTTCCACACACCCGACGACGGGCTGGCCCGCGCCGTCCTCGCAGCTCACGCCCAGCAAGCACGGGCCACCGAGAAGGGCGCCCGCTTCCTGGACCGCCACACGGTCACCGGCATCGAGCGGGAGAACGGCCGGGTCACCGCCGTCGTCACCGACCGCGGCACCTTCCCCGCCGACCACGTCGTCTCCGCCGCCGGTTTCTGGGGCCCGGTCATCGGCCGCATGGCCGGAGTCGACGTACCGCTGCAACCACTGGCCCACCAGTACGCGAGGACGAAGCGGCTCCCCGAACTGGCCAGGGCGCGGGCGGAGGCCTCGAAGCCGATCCTGCGCCACCAGGACCGGGACCTCTACTTCCGCGAGCACCACGACCGTGTCGGCATCGGCAGCTACGCCCACAAACCCCTCCCCGTGGACCCGTTCGCGATCCTCCCCTACGACGAGGCGCGCGCGAACGACATGGAGATGCCGTCCTCGTTCCCCTTCACCGACGAGGACTGGGCGCCGAGTTGGGAGGACTGCCGCGAGCTGATCCCGGCGCTGCGCGACACGGAGATCGAGGAGGGCTTCAACGGCGTCTTCTCCTTCACGCCCGACGGCATGCCGCTCCTCGGCGAGTCACGGCAACTCCGCGGCTTCTGGCTGGCGGAGGCCGTCTGGGTCACCCACTCCGCGGGGGTCGCGAAGGCGGTCGCCGAGTGGATGGTCGACGGACGCGCCTCCATCGACCTGCACGAATGCGAGTTGACGCGGTTCGAGGAGGCGCAGCGCTCACCGTCGTACGTCCGCGAGCGCGGTTCGCGGCAGTTCGTCGAGGTGTACGACGTCCTGCACCCGCTCCAGCCGATGGAGCAGCCCCGTCCGCTGCGTGTCAGTCCGTTCTACGCGAGGCAGCGGGAACTCGGCGCCCGGTTCCTGGAGGGCGGCGGCTGGGAGCGTCCGCACTGGTACGAGGCGAACGCCCCGCTCGTCGACGCGCTCGCCCCGGTCCCCGAGCGTGATGCCTGGTCGGCCCGCTACTGGTCGCCCATCGCTGCGGCCGAGGCGAAGGCGACCCGCGAGAGGGTCGCCCTGTTCGACATGACTCCGCTGCGCCGCCTCGAAGTCACCGGTCCCGGCGCGCTCGGCTTCCTCCAGCGCATGACCAGCAACAACCTCCGCAAGAAGCCCGGCGCGGTCACGTACACCCTGCTGCTGGACGAGACGGGGGGCGTGCGCTCCGACCTCACCGTCGCGCGGCTGGCCGTCGACCGCTTCCAGGTGGGCGCCAACTCCCCCGCCGATCTGGACTGGTTGAACCGGCACGCGCCGGACGACGTGCACGTCCGGGACATCACCTCGGGCACCTGTTGCATAGGCGTCTGGGGCCCGCTCGCCCGCGACCTCGTCCAGCCGTTGACCCGCGACGACTTCTCGCACGAGGGCTTCGGCTACTTCCGCGCCAAGGAGGCCCACGTCGGGCATGTCCCGGTGACGGCGATGCGCCTGTCGTACGTCGGCGAGCTGGGATGGGAGTTGTACACCAGCGCCGACCTCGGGCTGAGGCTCTGGGACACGCTGTGGGAGGCGGGCCGGGAGCACGGGGTGGTCGCGGCCGGGCGTTCTGCGTTCAACTCCCTTCGCCTGGAGAAGGGTTACCGCGCCTGGGGCGTCGACATGACCGACGAGCACAACCCGTACGAGGCGGGCGTCGGTTTCGCCGTCCGCATGGACAAGGACGGGTTCGTCGGCCAGGAGGCGCTGCGGGGGATCTCTCGGAGCGAGCCCACGCGCAGGCTCACCCCGCTTCTCCTCGACGATCCATCCGCCGTCGTCCTCGGCAAGGAGCCGGTCCATGTCGACGGCGCCCCGGCCGGCTACGTGACCAGCGCCTCGTACGGCTACACGCTGGGCCGCTGCGTCGCGTACGCCTGGCTGCCGGTGTTGCCGGCCGGTGCGGGCGTGCACATCGAGTACTTCGGGGAGAAGATCCGCGCGACCGTCGCCGACGAGCCGCTGTTCGACCCGAAGATGACCCGCATCCGCCGCTGACACACCATCAGGAGGCTTGCTGTGGCCCCGACCTATGACGTGATCGTGATCGGTCTCGGCGGTATGGGCAGCGCCGCCGCCCATCACCTCTCCGCGCGCGGCGCCCGCGTGCTCGGCCTGGAGAAGTTCGGCCCGGTCCACAACCGGGGCTCCAGCCACGGCGGTTCGCGGATCACGCGGCAGTCCTACTTCGAGGATCCGGCGTACGTGCCTCTGCTGCTGCGCGCCTACGAGCTGTACGACGAGGTGGAGCGGGCCACCGGCCGGGACATCGCGACGCTCTGCGGCGGCGTGATGATCGGCCCTCCCGACTCGCTGGCCTTCGCGGGTTCGCTGCGCTCCGCCGAGCAGTGGGACCTCCCGCACGAGATCCTCGACGCGGCCGACATCCGCCGCCGCTTCCCGACGCTCCACCCGCAGGACGACGAGGTGGCGCTGTACGAGGCGCGCGCCGGGTTCGTCCGCCCCGAGAACACCGTCGCCGCGCACCTCCAGCTCGCCACCCGCCAGGGCGCCGACCTGCGTTTCGAGGAGCCGATGACGCGCTGGGAGCCGTACCGGGACGGGGTCCGTGTCCACACGGCCGAGAACACCTACACGGCGGGCCAGTTGGTGATCTGCCCGGGGGCGTGGGCGCCGCAGCTGCTCACCGATCTGGGCGTGCCGTTCACGATCGAGCGGCAGGTCATGTACTGGTTCGAGCCGAAAGCGGGGGTCGGGCCGTTCGTCCCGGAGAACCACCCCATCTACATCTGGGAGGACGCGTCCGGGGTCCAGGTCTACGGCTTCCCCGCCATCGACGGACCGGGCCGCGGCGCGAAGGTCGCCTTCTTCCGCAAGGGCGTGGAGTGCACTCCGGAGAACATCGACCGGACCGTGCACGAGGACGAGATCCGGGACATGGCGGCCCACATGTCCCGGTGCATCCCCGATCTGCCCGGCACCTTCCTCAAGGCCGCCACCTGCATGTACTCCAACAGTCCCGACGAGCACTTCGTCATCGCCAGGCACCCCGCGCACCCGGACTCCGTCACGGTGGCCTGCGGGTTCTCCGGGCACGGCTTCAAGTTCGTGCCGGTCGTCGGCGAGATCCTCGCCGACCTGGCCCTGAACGGCGCCACCGCACACCCGATCGACCTCTTCGACCCCCACCGCCTCGCCGCCGCGCCCGCCTGAGGAGTACGCCCGTGACGACGATCCCCCTCTCCCCGAGTCTCATCTCGACGCTGCCGGGCCGCTACTACACCGACCCGGAGATCTTCCGGCGCGAGCAGGAGCGACTGTTCGAGTCGATGTGGTTCTGCGCCGTCCGCTCCGCCGACCTGGGCAGGCCCGGCGCCTTCCGCACCGTCCAGGTCGGCCGTGAGAGCGTCCTGGTCACCCGTTCGCGCACCGGTGAGCTGCGCGCGTTCCTCAACGTCTGCCGCCACCGCGGGGCACGGCTGTGCACGGAGGAGGCGGGCGAGGTGCGCCGCAACCTCCAGTGCCCGTACCACGCCTGGACGTACGACCTCGACGGCAGGCTGATCGCGGCGCCGAACCTGGTGAAGATGCCGGACGTCGACCGCACCGAGTACGGCCTGGTCAAGGTCGCCCTGCGGGAGTGGCTCGGCTACGCCTGGGTGTGCCTGGCCGACGAGCCGGCCTCCTTCGAGGAGACGGTGATGGGCGCGGCCGTGGAGCGGCTCGGCGACGCGGCGGCCATCGAGCACTACGGCACCGAGAACCTCGCTCTGGGCAGGCGCATCACCTACGACGTGAAGGCGAACTGGAAGCTGATCGTCGAGAACTTTATGGAGTGCTACCACTGCGCGACGATCCACCCCGAACTCACCGACGTACTGCCGGAGTTCACCGAGGGCTACGCCGCCCAGTCCTACGTCGGCCACGGCGCCGAGTTCGGCGAGGACATCAAGGGTTTCACGGTCGACGGCAGCGAGGGTTTCGGCAAGCTGCCGGCGGTGGCGGACGACCAGGACCGCCGTTACTATGCGATAACCGTCAAACCGACTGTTTTCATCAATCTCGTCCCGGACCATGTCATCCTGCACCGCATGTTCCCCCTCGCCGAGGACCGCACGGTCGTGGAGTGCGACTGGCTCTACGCTCCCGAGGTCGTCGCGTCGGGCGCCGACGTGTCGAAGTCCGTGGAACTCTTCCACCGGGTCAACACCCAGGACTTCGAGGCCTGCGAACGTACGCAGCCCGCGATGGCGTCGCGTGTCTACCGGCGGGGCGGGGTCCTGGTACCCACCGAGCACCACATCGGGATCTTCCACGAGTGGCTCATAGGCATGCTGGGAGGCATGGATGGCTGATCTCTACATCGACGGCGCGTGGACGAGTGCCAGGGAGAAACGGACCCGTGAGATCCGTTGCCCGGCCGACGGTTCGCTGGTGGCCGAGGTGGACGAGGCGGGTGGCCAGGACACGGCCGACGCGATCGCCGCCGCCCGCCGCGCCTTCGACGAGGGCCCCTGGCCGCGATCCTCCGCGAACGAGCGCGGCGACCTGCTGCTGCGGGTCGCCGACCTCCTCGTACGCGACAAGGAGGCACTGGCTCGCGCGGAGTCACTGGACACCGGCAAACGCCTGGTGGAGAGCGAGTACGACATCGACGACATCGTGAACTGCTTCCGCTACTTCGGGAAGCTGGTGGCGAGCGAGACGGGCCGGGTCGTGGAGACGGGTTCGGCGGGTGTCGACAGCCGGATCGTGTACGAGCCGGTCGGGGTCTGCGCGCTGATCACCCCGTGGAACTATCCGCTGCTCCAGACGGCGTGGAAGGTCGCGCCGGCGATCGCGGCGGGCAACACCTTCGTCCTCAAGCCGAGCGAGCTGACCCCGCACACCGCGATCCATCTGATGCGTCTCCTGGCGGAGGCGGGGCTGCCGGCGGGCGCGGGCAATCTGATCCTCGGTGCCGGGCCCGAGGCGGGCGCACCGCTCGGCGACCATCCGGACGTGGACCTGGTGTCCTTCACCGGCGGCCTCCAGACCGGCCGCAGGCTGATGGCCGCGGCGGCCGGGACGGTGAAGAAGGTCGCCCTCGAACTCGGCGGCAAGAACCCCAACATCGTCTTCGCGGACGCCGACTTCGAGACGGCGGTCGACATGACGCTGACCGCCGTCTTCCTGCACTCCGGACAGGTGTGTTCGGCCGGCGCCCGGCTCCTGGTGGAGGACGCGCTGCACGACCGTCTCGTCGACGAGGTCGTGCGCCGGGCCCAACTCATCAGGCTGGGCGGGCCGTTCGACGAGCAGGCGCAGACCGGCCCGCTGATCTCGGCGGCGCACCGGGCCAAGGTGGAGGCGTATGTCGCCAAGGGCCTGGAGGAGGGCGCGGTGCTGCGCTGTGGCGGGGAGCGGCCCGCCGACCCCCCGCACCCGGAGGGCTTCTACTATCCGCCGACCGTGCTGGACGAGTGCTCCGTCGGGATGTCCGTCGTCCAGGAGGAGTCCTTCGGGCCCGTCCTGACCGTGGAGCGGTTCACCGACGAGGCGGAGGCGGTACGGCTGGCGAACGCCACCGTCTACGGGCTCGCGGGCGGCGTCTTCACCTCCGACGAGGCGAAGGCCCAGCGGGTCGCCGCCGCGCTGCGCATCGGCACCGTGTGGATCAACGACTACCACCCCTACGTCCCGCAGGCCGAGTGGGGCGGCTACAAGCAGTCCGGGTTCGGACGGGAACTCGGGCCCGCGGGTCTCGCCGAGTACCGCGAGACGAAGCACATCTGGCGCACGACGAATCCGGGCCCTCAGGGGTGGTTCGACTAGCTCCGCCCGCGTGGGAGCCATTGGTGGCGGACTCGCACCGGACTTGTCGCGGGTCGTTCGGGAGTCCTTCGGGAGTCCTTCGGAGGTCGTTCGGGGATCGTCCCAGGTTCGATCCGGGGTCGATCCGGGGTCGATCCGCGACGGGCGTCGGTCATGGCAGTCATCGGCGGCCGTCCCCGCCCCCGGAAAGTCGCTCACGTCGGAATCCGTTGATCCACCGTAGGGCCCCGCACCCGCTGACCGGCGTACGATCCAGCACTCACCGCTCAGCGCCACCAACCCGCACCCGCGCACCAACGACCCCGCACGAGCCGCACTCCCCTCCCGTCCGGGAGAACTCCCCCTTTCCAGGAGGCCGCTCATGACCACCACGGCTCAGCCACCCGAGAAACACAGTCACGACGACTCGGAACTGGCGGAGTTCGGGTACAAGCCCGAACTCAAGCGCACGCTCGGCAACTTCCACACCTTCGCCGCCGGCATCAGCTACATCTCCATCCTCACCGGCACCTTCCAGTTGTTCTACTTCGGCTACGGCAGCGGCGGACCCGCCTACTGGTGGTCGTGGCCGATGGTCTTCGTCGGCCAGTTCATGGTCGCGCTGTGCTTCGCCGAACTCGCCGCCCGCTATCCCGTGGCCGGTTCCGTCTACAACTGGGCCAAGAAGGTGGGCAACCCGCACATCGGCTGGCTCGCGGGATGGACGATGCTGGTCGCCTCGATCGTGTCGATCGCCGCGGTGGCCCTCGCGTATCAGCTGACGCTTCCTCAGATCTCGTCCGTGTTCCAGGTCGTGGGCGACGGCACGGGCAAGTACGACGTCGCCACCAACGCCGTCCTGCTGGCCTCCGTGCTCATCGTCTTCACCACCCTGGTGAACGCCCTCGGTGTGAAGCTGATGGCCAGGATCAACACGGCGGGCGTCTTCATCGAGTTGATCGCGACCGTCGTACTGATCATCCTGTTCGCGGTGCACATCACGCGCGGTCCGCAGGTCGTCATGGAGACGAACGGCACGGGTGCGGGCATGCCGGGCGGCTACTTCGGCGCGTTCCTGATCGCGTCGCTCGCGTCCGCGTACGTGATGTACGGCTTCGACACGGCCGCGTCGCTCGGCGAGGAGTCCGTCGACCCCTCGCGCAACGCGCCGCGCGCCATCCTCCGCGCCATCATCGCCTCGTTCGTGCTCGGCGGACTCGTCCTGCTGTTCGCCCTGATGAGCGTCTCCAGCCTGAAGGGCGAGCAACTGTCCACGGACGGCCTGCAGTACATCGTCCTCGACGTGCTCGGTGAGGACGCGGGCAAGGCCATGCTGTGGTGCGTGTTCATCGCGGTCACCGTGTGCGCCCTCGCCGTCCACACGGCGGCGATCCGGCTGGCCTTCGCGATGGCCCGTGACAACAACCTGCCCGCCGCCTCCAGACTGGCCAAGGTCAACCCGCGGTTCCAGACGCCGGTGCTGCCCGCGGTGATCATCGGCGTCCTGGCGCTGGCGATCCTGGTGGTCAACATCCGCCAGCCGCAGATCTTCACCGTGGTCACCAGCATCGGCATCATCATGATCTACCTCGCGTATCTCGGGGTCACCGTGCCCATGCTGGTCGCCCGGCTGCGCGGGCAGTGGCAGCCCGCCGGCGACGGCAAGTTCTCGCTCGGCCGCTGGGGACTGCTCGTCAACATCGTCGCGGTGCTGTGGGGCACGGCCATGACGATCAACCTGCTCTGGCCGCGCGAGGCGGTCTACAACGCGACAGCCCCCTTCCACTGGTACCTGCGCTGGGGCGCCGTGCTCTTCGTCGGCATCGCGATGGGGGGCGGCTTCGCCTACTACTGGTTCGTGCAGCGGCACCGGACCGGAGTGCTCGCCGAGCACCAGCTGACGCGGCCCGCCGTCGCCCCGCCCGCCGCTGCCCCGCCCGTCTCCGACGCGGCCGTCGAGTGTGTGCCCCGAAGGTGACAGCGACCGAGTAAGCGTCCGACTCAAGGAGGTCAACTCCCCATGAACGCAGATGAGTTCGACTATGTCGTGGTCGGTGGCGGAACCGCCGGCAACGTGGTCGCGGCCAGGCTCTCCGAGGACCCGTCCGTCACGGTGTGCGTGCTGGAGGCGGGACCGAGCGACGTCGGCGACGACGACGTGCTGAAACTGGAGCGCTGGATGGGCCTCCTTGAGTCCGGCTACGACTGGGACTACCCGATCGAGCCGCAGGCCAGCGGAAACAGCTTCATGCGGCACGCCCGCGCCAAGGTGCTCGGCGGCTGCTCCTCGCACAACTCCTGCATCGCCTTCTGGGCACCCGCCGAAGACCTCGACGGCTGGGCGGCGGCGGGCTGTACGGGCTGGAGCGCCGCCGAACTCTTCCCGCTCTACCGGCGGTTGGAGTCGAACGACGCTCCCGGCGACCACCACGGCCGCACCGGCCCGGTGAAGCTGCGCACGCTGAAGGGCGAAGACCCGTGCGGCGCGGCCCTGTTGGAGGCGTGCGCGCAGGCGGGCATTCCCACCACCGGCTTCAACACCGGCAGGACCGTGGTCCGCGGCGCCAACTGGTTCCAGATCAACTCCGACGAGAACAACATCCGCCAGTCCTCGTCGGTGGCCTACCTCCACCCGGTCATCGGCAAGCGGCCCAATCTGGAGGTGCGCACCGGAGTTCGCGCCAAGAAGCTCGTCCTCGACGGCCGCCGCTGTGTCGGCGCCGAGTACCTGGACCCGGACCTGATCCACACCCGTACAGTGCGCGCCCGCCGCGAGGTGATCGTGTCCTGCGGCGCCATAGACACCCCGAAGCTGCTGATGCTGTCGGGCATCGGACCGGCCGAGCACCTGCGTGAGGTCGGCGTCGAGGTGCTGGTGGACTCGGCGGGCGTCGGCGAGAACCTCCAGGACCACCCCGAGGGCGTCATCATGTGGGACGCGAAGCAGCCGATGACGACCACGTCCAGCCAGTGGTGGGAGGCGGGCATCTTCTACGACACCGAACCGGGCCTGGACCGCCCGGACCTGATGTTCCACTACGGCTCGGTGCCGTTCGACATGAACACCGCGCGCTGGGGCTACCCGACGTCCGAGAACGCCTTCTGCCTCACCCCGAACGTCACGCGCGCCAAGTCACGCGGCACCGTACGGCTGCGCACCCGCGACTACCGGGACAAGCCCAAGGTCGATCCGCGCTACTTCACCCACGAGCACGACGTCCGGGTGATGACGTACGGCCTGAAACTGGCGCGGAGGATCGCGTCGCAGCCCGCGCTGAGCGGCTGGACGGGCGCCGAACTGGCCCCCGGCCCCGACGTCCGCACCGACGACGAGCTCCTCGACTACATCCACCGGACCCACAACACCGTCTACCACCCGTCCTGCACGGTGAAGATGGGCGCGGACGACGACACCTCGGCCCCGCTCGACGCACGGCTGCGGGTCAAGGGGATCGAGGGCCTGCGAGTGGCGGACGGCTCGGTGATGCCGGACCTCATCTCCGTCAACCCGTGCATCACCACGATGATGATCGGCGAGAAGTGCGCGGACCTGCTGAAGGAGGACGTCCGGTCCCCCTCAGCGGGCCCGGCTCAAGTCCCCTGAGGCGCCGGGCGCTTGAACATCCGCGTAGCGGTGATCTCACTGTGTCCGGACTCCTCGTCGGCAGCCGCTCGCGGCAGTCCCGGCCGCAGGTGCTCCTCCACGCTGATGTACTTCAGC
This sequence comes from Streptomyces sp. NPDC088747, assembly GCF_044751025.1. NCBI lineage: Bacteria > Bacillati > Actinomycetota > Actinomycetes > Kitasatosporales > Streptomycetaceae > Streptomyces > Streptomyces sp. NPDC088747. Next base: position 160,458 of record NZ_JBIVKZ010000020.1, on the reverse strand, counting down.
CCGGCTCGCAGGTCGGCGTCGTTGCGCAGGCGGATGACGAGCGGGAACTCGGCGAGCGCGGTCGTGTCGAACAGCCCTGTCGTGTACAGGAGTTGGACTCCGAGCGCGTCCGACACGGCTCGCTGGAGCTCCAGCAGGTACGTCGCGTTGGCGCGCCCGATGGGGTTGTCCAGGAACAGCGTGCCCGCGTGCCGGTGCTTGTCGCGGCCCCGGTCGTTGCTGCGCAGCGCGGCCATCGTGCAGTACAGCGCGATGGCGGCGGTGAGCAGTTGGCCGCCGGAGAACACGTCGCCCATCTGCCCGACGGGAACGCGCTCGGCGCGCAGCACCGCGTCCGGCTTGAGGATCTCGACGGCGACGCCCTTGGGCTGAAGCGCGGCGCTCACGCCGCGCAGCAGCAGTGACATGCCGTCGCGGCGCATGTCCGAGTTCTTCTTGACGGCCGCCCGGGTGGCCTCGTCGACGACCTCGCCGAGCCGCTCGGCGAGCGTGGCCTGGTCGGGCTCCTCGAACCGGATGCGCAGGAACTCCTGCCCGGACCACTCGCCGAGCCCCTCCGGCAGCCGCGACAGCCGCTGCGCGGACCGCAGCGTGGCGAGCGCCGACTCGACGAGCCCCCGCAGCCGGTCCACGATCGAGTCCCGGTTGCGCTCCAGCTGCTCCAACTCGTCCGTCAGCACCCGCAGTCGGGGGGCGAAGGCGTCCGCCCACTTCTGGGCGTGCTCCGGCAGCGCGGACGCGGGCAGTTCGCGGATCTGCTGCCGCGCCGGGGTGCGTACCTGCTCGTAGCGTGTGGAGTTGGCATGCCGTACGAGGATGTCGCTCGCCTCTCGTACGGCGGCCTCGGCGGCGGAGAGGTCGGCGGCGCAGCCGCGCAGCGAGCGGCGGGCCTCGGCGGCGGAGTGCCGGGCCTCCTCCAGGCTGCCGGGGTAGGGCTCGGTCTCCTCGTGCTCCTCCTCGGAGTGCTCACGCAGCAGGTCCCTGAGCAGGGCGGCGGTCTCGTCGAAACCGCCGGCCGCGTCCTCGGCGGCCCGGTGGGCGTCGAGGAGTTCGGCGTGGGCCTCCCGTGCCTGGCTCAACGCCTCTGTACGGGAGGCGAGTTCACCGGTGGCCGTGCGCAGCAGCAGTTGCGCGTGCTCGGCGTCGCGCGGGACCAGGTCCTGCGACAGCTCGGTGTGCGACGTGCCGTCCTCGGGGGCGTGCCGCTCGGCCTCGCCGCGCAGCCGCCCGAGCTGCTCGCTCGCGGTCGACATCCGGGTCTCCAGGAGCTGCACGAGCTCCTCGGCACGGGCGGCCGCGGCCTGCCGGGACGGCCCGTCGGAACCGTCCGGCGACTCCAGGAGCTGCGATGCGCGCGTACGCACCTTGTTGCTGAGCCGGTCCCACTCGGCGAGCGCCGCGCTCTCCTCGCTCTCGGCGCGCGCCTGTTCGGCGCGGAGGTCGGCGCCGACGCCGACCTTCTCGTAGAGCTGTGATGCCGCCCGGTAGGCCTCGCGCAGGGCGGGCAGGGACGACTTCGCGGCCGTCGGCTCGTCCTGCGGTACGTCGTCGGGGGCGCCGGCGATCTCGGCGCGCTCGGCACGCAGCGCGCGGGCCGTGCGGCGGGCGTCGTCCGCGGCGCGCTGGGCGCCGCGCCGGTCCTCGTCGGCGGCGCGGGCGCGTTCCAGACAGAGCTGGGCGCGAGCCTCCGACTCCGTCGCCTCGTCGGCGAGTTCGCGTACCTTGACCTGCCAGCCGGCCCGCTCGCGCAGTCGGAAGGCGAGGCCGGCGAGCGCGTCGGCGGCGCGCCGGGCACGCTGGGCGGCCTCCTGCCGCTCGTCCCGGACGAGGGCCGCCTCGGCCGCCGCCTCGTCCGCCTCGGCCCGCGCGGCGCGGGCCTCCGTCAGCTCGGCCTCGGCCTCCTCGGCGAACGCGCGTGCCTCGCGGGCGGTCGTGGCCAGTTCGACGAGTCGTCCCGCGGGGCATCCGGTGCGCCAGGACGCGAGCCGTGCCGCCAGCTCACGGTCCTTGGCGAGCCGCCCCGCCAGCTCGCGGATCTCCTCGTCGCGCCGCGTCGCGCGCGTGCGCAGTGCCTGGCGCTCCTCGTCGGCGGCGTGTTCGTCGTGCATGGCCGGGTTCGGCGGTACGAGGAAGACGTCTCCGTCGCCCGTGCCGGGCGCCGGAGTCGGGGCGAGCAGCGCGGCGGCGGTGCCGACGGCGACGGCGGACCTGGGCAGCAGGGCGGCGTCGTCGAGCGCCTCGCGGGCCCGGGCGTGGGTGGCCGGGTCGGTGATGATCACACCGTCGACCAGTTCGGGCCGGGCGGCCAGCACCCGCGCGTGGTCGACGGGGTCGACTGCCTGGGCGAGGTAGCGCCAGCCGGGCAGCGCGGGAATCCCGTGCTCGCCGAGGTACTCGACGGTGGCGAGCACGTCCGGGCCGGGCGGCAGCAGCCCGCCGTCTCCGAGCGCCCCGAGGATCCGGGCGTCGTCGGCGGCGGCGGTCCGCAGGTCGAACAGCTGACGCTCGGCGGCGGCCACCCCGTCGTCGAGCAGCTCACGCAGTTCGTCGGCGTAGTGGTCCAACTGCTCGGGGGCCAGGGCGCCTTCACCCTCCGGCCAGGTCTCGCCATGAGCCCCGCCCGCCCTGTCGGCCCCGTCAGCTCGGCCGACACCCTCCGCTCTGCCGGCGTCGTCCGCTCCGCGTGCTGAGCGGGCCGATGCCGCGCCGCCGTCCTTGCCGTACCCATCGACCGCGGTCGGGGCGTCGCCGGCGCCCGAGCGGATCCGCCCTGTACGGGGACCGCCGCGGGCGTCGTCGCCGACACGGTCGGAGTCGCCGCCCGCCCCGCGCCCCGGGGAACCCTCCGCTCCCGCCCTGGGAACCGGTACCCCGCCTCTCCCCCCACCGGAAGCGCCCGGCAGGCTCAGCAGCTCCGCGAGCCGCTCCTCCCCCGCCAAGCCCTCAGCGGTGCCGCGCTCGGCGTCGTAGGAGCGCTCGGCCGCCGTCGCCGCGTCCGCCGCGCGGGCCGCGGTCAACTCCGCGCGGGACGCCACGGAAGCCGCCTCGCGGGCGTGGTCCGAAGCGCGCCGCGAGGCTTCGCGGGCGGTGTCCCAGGCCGCGACAGCGGTCTTCTCGGCGTCGCTCGCGGCGAGCGCGGCCCGCGCCGGGTCGGCGTCGGGGGCGCTGTCGTCGAGCCAGCCGGCCCGCACCGCCTCGGTGGTCTCCTGCTCGACCTCGCTCAGGCGCTGCCGCAGGTGCCCGATCTCACTGCGGGCGCGCTGCGCGGCGGTCGCGGCGGCGGTCGCGTCCGCGTGGGCCCTCTCGCCGACCTCCTGGAGCCCGGCGGACCGCTCCTCCTCCTCGTTGGCGAGCGCCTCGGCGCCGTCGGCCGCACGGTGCAGGGCCCGTACGAGGTCGACGGCGGCCTTGGCCCGTGCGGCGAGGGCGGGCGCGGCGTCCCGCTCGGCCTCGCGGATCGCGTCGGCCACGCGCGCGGAGCGGTCGGCGGCGGAGCGATGCCGCAGTACGGCCTCGGCGGCCTGCCAGGCCGAGTGCAGCGTGCGCGCGTCGGCCAGCTCACGCTTCTGCGCCGCCGCGGCCTTCTCCGCGCCGGCGAGCGCCAACGAGGCGTGCCGGTAGGCGAGTTCGGCGGCGATCAGCGCGCTGGTGGAGCGGGCGCCCTCGGCCTCGGTGACGGTGTGCGCGGCGCCGGTGACGCCCTGCGCCAGCTCGCCGGCCCGGCCGCGCTCGCCCACGCCACGCGCGGACAGTCGCCTGGCCAGCGTCCGGGTACGCCGCTCGGCGCCCGCGTGGACGTCACGTGCGCGTGCCCGTGCCTCGGCGGCTTCCACGATCCGGCCGAGCAGGTCCACCGACCCTGCCGTGAAGTCCCGTTCGGCGATGAGTTCGGCTCGGCGTCCCAGCTTGTTGCCGAACCCGCCGACCAGATCGGCGAGTCCGTCCGTGTCCCGGGTGTCGGTGACGGCCCGCAGCAGCAGGTCCGTGAAGTCGGAGTCCTTCTTGACGGCGAAGAGACCGGCGGCCTCGCCCTCGTCGGCGTTCATCTCGCGCTGGTAGCGGAAGAGTTCGGGGTCCAGGCCCAGATCCCCGAGGTGTTCGTTCCAGCGGTCGTGGATCTCCTCCCAGTGCACTTCGAGGTGCGGGTACGCCTTGCCCGCCTCGGTCATCGCGTCCCGGAAACCCTTCATGGTGCGCCGTCGTCCCTGCGCCCCGGACGCGCCTTCCACGGGCGGCCGTACGGTGGTGGCCTCGGCGACCGGCAGGTTGTCCAGGCTCAGTCCCGGCCCTGGCCGGAAGGAGTACCAGGCCTCGGCGAACTTGCGCGGGTCGTTGGAGACCTGCCGCCCGCGCCACTCGCTCACCTTGCCGACCACCACGCACTCACCGGTCAGCGTGTGCTGCCACTCCAGCGCGACATGCCCGCAGTCGTCGGCGAGCAGGAACTTGCGCAGCACACCGGAGCTGGCGCCGCCCAGGGTGTTGCGGTGTCCCGGCAGCATCACCGAGAAGATCAGCTTGAGCAGCACCGACTTCCCGCCGCCGTTCTCCAGGAAGAGCACGCCCGCGGGGGCCGGGCGGCGGGGCGGCCCGACCGGCTCCTCCTCGAAGAACTCCGCCTGCGTGGGCGCGGGGTCGGGCACCGGCTGACCCACTCCTCGCAGGTCAAGCACGGTGTCGGCATAGCGCGCACCGGCAGGCCCGATGGAGTAGAGGCGGACCCGGGACAGCTCGTACATGGCGGCGAACTCTCGTAGTCGTAAGGGAAGTCGAGGCGGTCAGTGGTTCGGTCGGTAGTTCGGTCGGTTCGTGACTCGGTCGTACGGTGACCAGGTCTGTCTTGCCGTGACCAGGTCTTACGGTGACTCGCTCGTCGAGGGCCGAGCCGGCCGGTGCGGTTGAGCGGACCGGTATGGCCGGCGGGCCGGTGCGGCTGAGCGGACCCGGTGCGGCCGCCGCCCCGGCGTCGCAGAGCACGCCGCCGTTCAGCCACCCGCTCCGGAGTGGAACGGCAGCCCCGCCCCGACGGCCAGCTCCACGTCGTCGGTGTCCTCGGCGGGCAGCAGACTCGCGGTGCCGTCGGTCACGGGGACGACGCCCAGCTCGATGAGCTCGGCCATCGCGGCACTGCCTGCCATGTCGCGGACCTGGAGCTGATAACGGGCGGTCGTCCGGTACGTCCCCCCGGAGTCGTCCCCGGTGCGCTGGAGGAACCCGGAGTCGGTGAGGAACGCGACGGCCTTGGCGACGATGCCGGTGGTGGAACCGGCCAGTCTTCGCGCGTCCTTGGTGGCCCCGGTGGAGCTGCGCCGCGCCCAGATCCGCCAGGCCGCCTCGAGTCCCGGGGTGTCCGTCGCCGGGTCGGTGTTCTGCCCCTGCTCCTCGGCCCGCTCCTCCAGCCGACGGCAGGCCTGCCGGACGAACGCGTCGACTCCGTTGACCGAGACCCGCCCGATGTATCCGTCGTCCGCGAGGTCCTCGGGGCGGGGGAACGACATGGCGGCGACGGCGAGATGGGCGAGCCCGTGCAGGAACCGGTCCCCGGAGTCCGCCGAGGCCCGCCGTGCGTAGTCGCCCATGCGGACGGCGAACACGGAGTCCTCGGCGGCGGTCACGGCCATCCCCGCGCGCGGGGACACCTCCAGGACGACAAGACCAAGCCCGGTGGCCACGGCGTCCGCGAGCCGGGCGAAGGGCGGGTCCTCGCGGTACCGGCGCAGCAGTTCGGCGTATTCCTGGTCGCGCGCGGGCTGAAGCTTGGGCTGGAGCCCGAAGGCGACGAGCCGCGCGGCGTCGGCCGCGTCGGCCGGGGTGACGGCGGCGGTCGGCGGCGCGACGACGGCCTCGGGGTCACTCCACTCGGCGTGCTCGGTCACGGTTGGAACTCCTTGGTCTGATCGACGAGAGGGCGGGCGGCTGGGCAGAGGCCACCCGACCACGACCGGCGCACCGGACGGGTGCGGGCACCGCCGGCACCTGCCGACCGAGCCCCGGACGGCACTCCGGACGACGTCGGCGACAACACCCCGCACGACGCCGGCGACAGCACCCCGAGCGGCGACCGCGACGGCACCCCGCCCGGCAGTCGGAACGACGCCCCGAAGTACATTCCGAAAGACCTCACGCCGCCTCCGTCCTGCCCGCCGCCATCCCCACCGTGTCCAGCAGGGCCATGCCGACGATGAGGTCCGCCCCGCCGAACTCCGGATCGTCGAGCTCCGCGCCGTCGTCCACCGCGAACAGCAGCTTCCCCTCGCCCTGCCGGTAGGCCGTACCGACCGGCGGGCTGGCCGCGTGCACGGCCAGCAGTGCGACGAGGTAGGGCAGTTCGGGATCCCGGCGCCGGGCGTCCGCGAGCAGGCCGGACAACCGTCGCGGGGCGTCGGCCGGCAGATCGAGGAGCTCCATGGCGCTCGCCAGTTGTTCCTCGCTGAACCGGCTGTCGTCCGGTGTGGCGATCAGGTCGGGCTCGGGCATCTCGGCGCCCAGATGCTCCCGCTCCAGGGGAGGCGTCAGCAGCATGTCGACGAGGTCGCCGACCCTCACCGCCATCGGCGTGCGCAGCCCTGTCCCGCGCGCGAAGAACGCGTCCGTCACCCGCAGCGCCTTCTCCACGGGCAACGGCAGCACGGGGGCGACGAGATGCCCGTAGAGATCTATGCCCGAGGTCGTCATGGGTGTGCCGAAGGCCTGCCGGTCCTGCTCGGCACGGAACAGCGGCCCGGCCTCCAGAAGCCGGGACTGGAGCTGCGTGTGCCTGCGGATGCAGTCCTTGACGATGTCCACGAGCTCGGCGGCACGCCTTTTCTGCTCGGGGTCCTCGGACTCGTCGCGCGCCTTGCGGATGTTGGTGAGGATCGCGTTCTCGTGGCGGTACCGGTCGGCGACGTGGTCGAGCGCCTCCGCGATCAGGTCGGGCACGGTCTGGAGCCAGTCCACCGCGCGCACGTTGCGCCGGGTCGCGTCCAGCGCCCGGCGGAGCGTCTCCGCGTACTGCACGGTCCGGTACCTGGCCTGCTCGGCGGCGAGCTGCGCGTCGGCCAGTCGGCCGCGGCTGATCAGCACCTCAAGCTTGACCTCGGCGGCGATCTGGGCGCTGGTGACGTCGGTGTCGAGGGCGCCGACGAGCACGTTGACCGCTTCGTCCGTCGTACGGAGGTACACACTTCCGCCGTACCCGGGCACCTCCTCGATCAGCTTGAAGTCGTAGTCACGGCGTACGTAGGAGCCGTCGGGCGCGAAGGTGCCGTATACGGCCCGGAAGCCGCGGTCGACGCTGCCGACGTTGATCAGGTTCTCCAGGACCCAGCGGGCGACGCGCTCGTGCTCGGCCACGGGACGGCGCGGGGCCTGGGCGGCGATGCGCGGGATGAGCCTGGCCACTATCTGATCGTGGTCGGCGCCCGTGTCGAAGTCCATGTTCAGCGTGACGAGGTCGATGGCGGCGAGGGCCACCTCCGCCATGCCGTAGACCGAGTACTCACCGGCGAGATTCGCCTTGCGCACGTCGAGGTCGTGCAGCGGCGCCGTGCAGGCGAGCGCGCGGAGCCGCCGCGCCAGACCCTCGTCGGCGGCCGGGCCCGGGGCAGGGCGCGGCCCCGCGCTGAGCTGGGGCGGAACGCTGTCCGTCGATGCAGGCGAAGTCACGGTGCACAGACTAGGTCCTCGGTCTGACAACGGTCGAAACGACGCAGAAGCGACCGGCCGTCACACGGCGGCGGCCATCCCAGCAGCGGCGGCCTCGTCGCCGCCGGTCAGCCGCTCAGCCGGTCAGCCGCTCAGCCGGTTCCCCGCGCCCCGTCGGCCACCCGCCGCCCGTACACCGCCAAGAGTCCCCGGAGCGAGTCGTCGAGGTAGCCGGCGAGCAGCCGCTCGGCCCCGTCCCGGTCGCCCTTCTGGAGGGTCTGGAGGATCTCGCGGTTGCGCGCGAGGTAGGGCTCGTGCAGCCGCCGCGGGTCGTCCACCACGTGGAAAGCGAGGCGTAGTTCGGCGAAGACGCTGCGCATCAGCTCGTCGGTGCGGGCGCTTCCGGCGAGCGCGACGAGCTCCCGGTGGAAGTGGATGTTGGCGGTCGAGACCCCCGTCCACTCTTCTTCCCGCGCCGCCCGCTGCCCGTTCGCCACGGCTGTCGCGAGGCCGTCCACGGCGTACGGCGGTTCGCCGAGCCCCCGGACCACGGCGCACTCGACGAGGGTGCGCGTGCGGTAGATGTCCTCGACGTCCTCGACGGTCAGGACCCGCACGAAAACCCCGCGGTTGAGTTCGTGGACGAGCAGGCGCTCGTGCGTGAGCAGCCGGAACGCCTCGCGGAGCGTGTTGCGCGAGACGCCGAGCGCCGCACCGATGCTGTCCTCGGACAGCCGGGTGCCGGGCGGGAAGTACCCCTCGGCGATCCGGCTCCTGAGGATGTCCGCCACCCGCTCCGCGGTGCTGGTACGGCCCAACAGGGCGCGGTCGTCGGCCAGTCCGCTCAGCTCTGCCATGTCCGGAATTCAATCGCAGATACAAGAACGAAACAACATGGGTATTGAGGGATCGTTCAACGATCCTCTACCTTGAGGGTCAGACGCCGGTCGTACGACCCCGTACGGCTCCGGCGCGAGACGCTTCCCGCACGGCACGGCTCAGCCCAAGCACCCTCCGTCCCTCTCTGCGAGGTGCCCATGAGCACGACCCCTCCACCCCAGTCCCTGACCGCCGAAGAGCGGCCCGGCGCGGCCGAACTCCCCACTCAGGACGGCCCGTTCACCTGGTTCCAGGCTCTCGGTCCGCGTGGCCGCCGCGCCTTCGCCGGCGCGTTCGGCGGCTACGGCCTCGACTCGTACGACTACTTCACACTGCCGCTGAGCATGGTCGCGCTGGCGGCGTACTTCGGCCTCGACAGCGGCCAGACCGGCCTGTTCACCACCGTCACGCTGGTCGTCTCGGCGATCGGCGGCGCCATCGCGGGTGTGGTCGCGGACCGGATCGGGCGCGTCAAGGCCCTGATGATCACCGTCATCACCTACGCGGTCTTCACCGTGGCCTGCGGTTTCGCGCCCAACTACGAGACCCTGCTGGTCTTCCGCGCCCTCCAGGGGCTCGGGTTCGGCGGCGAGTGGGCGGTCGGCGCGATCCTGGTCGCCGAGTACGCGAGCCCCCGGCACCGTGGCCGCACGCTCGGCGCGATCCAGAGTTCCTGGGCCGTCGGCTGGGGACTCGCCGTGATCGTCTACACGGTGGTCTTCCAGTTCCTCGACGACGACCTGGCCTGGCGCGTGATGTTCTGGACCGGCGCGCTGCCCGCCCTGCTCGTCGTCTGGGTGCGGCGCCGGGTGGAGGACGCCCCGGAGGCGGCCGCCGTGCGGAGGAAGAGCGCCGAGAAGGGCTCGTTCACGGCGATCTTCAAGCCCGCGTCGGCCGGTAGTCCCGGGCTCCTGCGGATCACGTTCTTCGCGGTGCTGCTGTCGACCGGTGTCCAGGGCGGCTACTACACGCTGGCCACCTGGGTGCCCACCTACCTCAAGACGGAGCGCGGACTGTCCGTCGTCGGCACCGGCGGCTACCTCACGTTCCTGATCTCCGGGGCCTTCATCGGCTACCTCACCGGCGGTTACCTCACCGACAGACTGGGCCGTAAGCGCAACATCCTGCTCTTCGCGATCCTCTCGGCGGTGTGCATCCTCGCCTACGCCAACATCCCCAGCGGCGCCAACACCCTTGTCCTCGTGCTCGGTTTCCCGCTCGGCTTCTGCATGTCGGCCATCTTCAGCGGCTTCGGTTCCTTCCTCAGCGAGCTGTACCCGACGGCGGTGCGCGGCACGGGGCAGGGCTTCACGTACAACACCGGCCGCGCCGTGGGCGCCGTCTTCCCCACCACCGTCGGCTTCCTGGCGGACAGTTGGGGCGTGGGCGGGGCACTGGTCTTCGGTGCCATCGGATACGCCCTGGCGGCACTGGCGCTGATCGGACTCCCCGAGACCCGCGGAAAGGAACTCCTGTGACAGCCACGGCCGCTGTGATCCCCGTGATCGACACCCCCCGGGACCTCCCGTTGAACCTCGTCGACAGCCACGCGCACGCGTGGACCCCCAAGAAGGCGCGTGAGCGGTTCCGTTCGGGCCTGTCGGGTCCCACCGCCGGAGTCGCCGCGGGCCACACCCAGGCGAACCTGATCTCGGTGCCCGCCGACTGGGCTTACGACATGCTGCTCTTCTGTCAGCGCAACCCCAAGCCCTGCCCGGTCCTCGACGTCACCGACGCCGGCTCGTGGACCACTCCGCTCGCCGCGGGCGCGGACCTGCGCACCGACCTGCCGCGCTACCGGGTGTGGGAGCACGGCGAGTTGGTGGCCGAGCCGACCGACGTGCTCGGTCACTGGCGCGGCGACCTGGTCTCGTTCCTCATCGGGTGCAGTTTCACCTTCGAGTGGGCGCTGGGCCAGGCGGGAGTCCCGATGCGCCACCTGGAACAGGGCCGCAACGTCTCCATGTACGTGACGGCCCGCCAGTGCCGTCCGGCGGGCCGGCTGCACGGTCCCATGGTGGTGTCCATGCGCCCGGTCCCGCCCGAGCACCTGGCGGCGGCGATCCGGGAGACCAGCCTGCTGCCCGCGGTACACGGGAGCCCGGTGCACTGCGGCGAGCCCTCGGGGCTCGGCATCGGGGATCTCAGCCGGCCCGACTTCGGTGACAAGGTGGACACCGAACCGGGCGACATCCCGGTGTTCTGGGCCTGCGGAGTGACACCTCAGGCGGCCGTGATGGCGTCCAGGCCACCTTTCGCGATCACGCACGCACCGGGTCAGATGTTCCTCACGGACACCCGTGACGAGCAGTACCGAGTGGCCTGAACAGGAGGAGAGACGGCACCTGATGACACCGATCGATCTCAACGCCGACCTGGGCGAGGGCTTCGGCCGCTGGCGCCTGACCGACGACGAACAGCTGCTGTCCGTCGTCACCAGCGCCAATGTGGCCTGCGGTTTCCACGCCGGGGACGCGACCACCATGCGGCGGGTGTGCGCACTGGCGGCCGAGCGCGGAGTACGGATCGGCGCCCAGGTCTCCTACCGAGACCTGGCGGGTTTCGGGCGGCGCGCGATGGATGTGCCGCCCGACGAGCTGGCGGCCGAAGTGGCCTACCAGATCGGCGCCCTCGAGGTCTTCGCGCGGGCGGCGGGGTCACGCGTGTCATACGTGAAACCGCACGGCGCGCTCTACAACCGCGTCGTGCGCGACGAGGAACAGGCGGGGGCGGTCGTCGAGGGCGTACTGCTCGCGGACCCCTCCCTGCCCGTCCTCGGACTCCCGTCCTCCCGTGTCCTGAAACTGGCCGAGCAGGCCGGCCTGCCCGCCGTCACCGAGGCGTTCGCCGACCGCGCGTACACCGAGGAGGGCACCCTGGTTCCGCGTACCCAGGACGGCGCGGTGATCACGGACCCGGACGCCGTCCTCGAACGCTCGCTGGGCCTGGCCCGCTTCGGGGTCGTGACCTCGCACTCCGGGGAGCACGTCGCGGTCCGCGCCCGCTCCCTTTGCCTGCACGGGGACACCCCGGGCGCGGTCGACATGGCCCGCCGGGTCCGCGCCGGGCTCGAAGCCGCGGGCGTCCGCGTGGAGGCGTTCGCATGAGGGCACTGCCGGTCGGCGACCGTGCCCTGCTCGTCGAGGTCTCCTCGGGCGAGGAGGCGCAGGCGCTGCACGCCGAACTGCTGCGCCGCCGCGCGGACGGCTCGCTGTCGGTCGCCGAGATCGTCCCCGCGGCCCGCACCGTCCTCCTGGACGGCCTGGACGACCCGGTGCGCCTGGCGGGCCGCCTCGCCTCCTGGGACATCCCGGCGCTGTCCGCGCGCGCGGAGCGGGCCGTCGAGATCCCCGTACGGTACGACGGTCCCGACCTGGCGGACGTCGCGGCCCTGTGGGGCGTCCCCGAGCGGGAGGTGCCGGAGATCCACTCGGCGGCCGTGTTCCGCGTCGCCTTCTGCGGGTTCGCGCCCGGGTTCGGCTACCTCACGGGCCTGCCCTCCGCCTACGACGTGCCCCGCAGGGCGACACCGCGGACCACGGTCCCGGCCGGTTCCGTGGGGCTCGCCGGTCCCTACACCGGTGTGTACCCGCGTTCGTCGCCGGGCGGCTGGCAGCTGATCGGGACCACGGACGCCGTGCTGTGGGACCACGCGCGCGTGCCGGCCGCGCTGCTGGTCCCCGGCACCCGGGTCCGCTTCGTACCCGCGAGGTGCTCATGACGGACCGGGCCCTGTCCGTCGTACGGGCCGGCGTCCTGACCACCGTCCAGGACCAGGGCCGCCCCGGCCACGCCCACCTCGGAGTACCGCGCTCCGGCGCGCTGGACGGGCCCGCGGCGGCGCTGGCCAACCGCCTGGTCGGGAACGCCGCCGAGGCGGCCGTACTGGAGACGACGCTCAACGGATGTGCCCTGCGCCCGCGCTCGGCGTTCCTCGCGGCCGTGACGGGCGCGCCCTGCCCGGTCACCGTGGACGGCCGCCCCGCCCCCTGGGGAGCGCCGGTACACGTTCCCGCGGGCGCGACGCTGGATGTCGGCACCGCGCGCGCGGGACTGCGCAGCTACGTCGCCGTCTCCGGCGGGGTAGCCGTAGAGCCGGTCCTCGGCAGCCGCTCCACGGACCTCCTCTCGGGCCTCGGCCCCCCGCCGCTCACGGACGGCATGGTGCTGCCGATGGGCAGTCCCGGCACCGTCCACGCGCGCGTGGACGTGGTCCCGCACCCCGGCCCGCCGTCCGAACTGGTCCTACGGGTGACACTCGGCCCGCGCGACGACTGGTTCACGGCCCAGGCGCTGCGCACCCTGACCACCCGCGCCTACCGGGTGTCAGCGGCGAGCAACCGCATCGGCCTGCGGACGGAGGGGCCCTCACTGGAGAGGGCGGTCCCGGGCGAACTCCCCAGTGAGGGCATGGTCCTCGGCGCCGTCCAGGTACCGCCCGACGGCCGGCCGGTCGTGTTCCTGGCCGACCACCCGACCACCGGCGGGTACCCGGTGGTCGCCGTGGTCCGTCCGGCCGACCTCCCGGCGGCGGCGCAGGCCGTCCCCGGCACGCCGGTCCGGTTCACGGCCGTACGACGCCGCTGAGAGGGCCCGGAGCGGACCTGGCCCTTTCAGGCCGCGTCCGGCTGCTGTTCGGTCACCGTCAGGGCCGCCAGCGCGGCGGCCACGGCGTGCGAGGCGCTCAGGTCCAGGCGCGCGCTGGTGCCGCGCGCCTTGTGGCGTACCTCGGCGGCGGCGAGGGTGAGCAGCTGCGGCAGCAGGTCCGTGCACCGCCTGGCGACCCACCCGGTCCCCGCGGTGGCCAGCCACCACAGACTCGCCGACCGCGTGGGCGCCGGGAACTCCGGCTCGGCCGAGGGCTGGACCCCGGTGGCGATGCCCCGCTCCCCGAGCAGCGCGTGGAACCGGAGCGCGAGCGCCCGGTGTCCCCGCTCCCCCGGGTGCAGTTTGTCGGCGCTCCACATCGCGCGGTCCTTGAGCCAGTCCTCCTCCGCGGCATGCAGATGCAGCGCCCCGTGCCGCTCGGACAGCGCGTGCACGACCGCGTTGACGGCCCGCTGGCGCCGGGCCAGCGGCCGGGCGAGCGAGCCCGGCAGCCCCAGCATGTAGCCGGGATCCGGCAGACAGGCAGTCATCACCACCGCTCCCTGTGCCCGGAACGCCGCGTACACCTCGTCGAGCCGCGCGGCCACGGAATGGATGTCGAAGGTGTACCGCAGGGTGTCGTTGACGCCTATGACGACGGAGACCACGTCGGCCCCGAGCGCCATCGCCTCGGGCGTCTGGCGCTCCAGCACGTCCCGCGTCTGGGCGCCGCTGACCGCGAGGTTGATGAAGTCCGCGGGTGCGTCCGCCGGGGCGAGCCCTCGCGCGAGCAGTTCGGCCCACCCCCGCCACACGTCGCCGACGGGATCGCCCACCCCTTCCGTCAGCGAGTCCCCGAGGGCGACGAAACGAAGCGGTCTCATCCCACGCCCTCCTGGAGGCGCGGCCGCACCTCGACCACCGCGTCGTGCGCGGCGAGGAAGCCCTCGACGGCGGTGTTCCATCCGAAACACTCGGCACGCGCGCGTGCCGCCTCCCGGCGCTCGCCCTCGGGACGCCCCAGCAGCAGCCGCACCGCGTCCGCGAAGGACTCCCCGTTGTCCGCGGCGGTGGCCCCGGCGGACCCGATGACCTCCGGCAGGGCGGACAGGGAACTGGCCACCACGGGTGTGCCGCAGGCCATCGCCTCCAGGGCGGCGAGCCCGAAGGTCTCGGCGGGCCCGGGAGCCAGGCAGACGTCGGCCGAGGCCTGGAGCGCGCCGAGCGCGGCTCGGTCCGCGAGGTGCCCCAGGAAGGTGACGGGGAGCCTCCGTTCCCGGGCACGCTGTTCGAGCCGGGCCCGCAGCGGCCCGTCCCCCGCGACGACGAGAACGGCACGCTCTCCGCGGCGCAGCAGGGCCTCAAGGCCGTCCAGCGCCGTACCGGGCCGCTTCTCGACGGACAGCCTGGAGCACATCACCAGCAGGGCCTGGTCCGCGCGCGCGTAGCGGGCCCGCACCGCGGGATCCCGGAGCGAGGGGTCCCGCCCCTCCAGATCGACGCCCAGCGGAGCGCGTACGACATTGCGGGCGCCGATCCGGACGAACTCACGCTCGGCGAACTCCGTCGTGCACACGACACGCGAATAGGTGTGTGCCGTGCGGACGTTGAGGGCGTCGGCGGTGCGCCGGGCCATGCCCTCGGAGAGCCCCCAGGTCCGCAGCACCCCGTCGGCGGTCTCGTGCGAGACCATCACGGCGGGCACCCGGGCCCGTCGCGCCCAGACGCCGGTCCAGCGCAGGGTGGTCCGGTCGGAGACCTCCAGGCGGTCGGGGGCCAGCGACTCAAGGAGCCGGGTGACCCGCCGCTTGTCGGTGAGCACGCGGTAGCCGCCGGTGCCGGGGAGTACCGGTCCGGGCAGCGTGATGACGCGTCCCTGTTCCGTCTCCCGGTCGGTGGCGCGCTCTCCGGGGACGATGAGCACCGGTTCGTGTCCCGCGGCCAGGTAGCCGGTGCCCAGCTCCCGCAGCGCGGTGCGCAGGCCGCCGGAGGCGGGGGCGACGAAGTTGGCGAGCCGTACGATGCGCAGGCTCATGCCGCCATCACCGTCCTCGCGGCGAGCACTTCGCCGTAGTGTCCGATGAGCTGGTCGCCGACGGCGGCCCAGGTACGGCCCTCGACCATGTCGCGCGCGGCGGCGCCGTAGGCGGCCCGCAGCCCCGGGTCGACGGCCAGGGCCGACACGGCGTCGCGTACGGCGTCGGCGTCGCGCGGCGGCACCAGGAATCCGGTACGCCCGTGGGCCACCAGGTCGAGGGGTCCGCCCGCGGCCGGCGCGACGACGGGCACTCCGCTGGCCATGGCCTCCTGCACGGTCTGGCAGAAGGTCTCGAAGGGGCCGGTGTGCGCGAAGACGTCCAGCGAGGCGAAGATCCGGGCGAGTTCGTCACCCGTGCGGCGCCCGAGGAAGACGGCGCCGGGCAGCTGCTCGGTAAGGCTCACCTGGCTCGGCCCGTCGCCGACGATCACGAGGCGTACGCCGTCGAGACCGCAGACCCCGGCGAGCAGTTCGACCTGCTTCTCGGGGGCGAGCCGGCCGACGTAGCCGACGATCAGCTCGCCGTTCGGCGCCAGTTCCCGGCGCATCGCCTCGTCCCGGCGGTCGGGGCGGAACCGCTCGGTGTCCACGCCGCGCGCCCACAGCCGAACCCGCGGCACACCGTGTGCCTCCAGGTCGTGCAGGGCGACGCTCGACGGGGCGAGTGTCCGGTCGGCGGCGGCGTGCACGGAGCGGATGCGCCGCCAGGCGGTGGCCTCTCCCGCGCCCACGTAGGTGCGGGCGTACCCGGCGAGGTCGGTCTGGTAGACGGCCACGGCGGGGATGCCGAGCCGGGCGGCCGCGGCCATGCCGCGGACGCCGAGGATGAAGGGGCTGGCCAGGTGAACGATGTCCGCGCGGTGTGCGGTGATCGCCGCGGCGACGCGTCGGCTGGGGAGTGCGACGCGGACCTGGGGGTAACCCGGGAGCGGAAGAGAGGGGACACGGACGACAGGGCACGGCGCGGTGGCGTCGGGCCCGCTCCCGGCGGCGGTGGCCGGGGCGACGACGAGGGGAACGTGACCGCGATCGACGAGGTGCCGGGCGGTCTGAAGCGCGCAGTGGGCCACGCCGTTCACATCGGGGGGAAAGGATTCGGTCACGATGACGACACGCATACCCGTGTTCTCGCCCCGCTGGACGTGCCCGCGTCAACGTGGATCTTTCCGTACGGGGAACGTCCCATGAGCGTTGAACTCCGCACCCGTCCAGGTCAGTCCGTGTCCACGACTTCCCGGCTCACGAGTCACCGGACGTTCATACGGCGGGCATGTCCGGCCCGATTCTGCTCCGTACCGCCGTCTGTACTTCGGCCTCCTCGGCCGGATCCGTCGCCAGCCTGCGCAGCTGGTCCACCACGCGCGCGTCACCGGTCTCGGCGTGCCGTGCGGCGACCTCGCGGGTGGTCTCCTCGCAGTCCCACAGGCACTCGACGGCGAACCCCGCGGGGAAGGACGGATCGGTGGCGGCGAGTGCGCGGGCGGCGCGCCCGCGCAGATGGGACGAGGCGGTCTCGCGGTACACGTGGCGCAGGACGGGGGCGGCGCAGATGATGCCGAGCCGTCCGGTGCCGTCGACGAGAGTCCACAGTGTCGGGGCGTCGGGGCCCTCGCCCCGTACGGCTTCGCGCAGCGCGCCCAGCACCAGTTCGCTGTCCCGGGTGCCGCCCCGGCAGGCGAGGATCCGGCCTGCGGCGGCGCCCAGGGCGTCGGGCCGGTGGGCCCAGCTCCGTGCCCGGTCGACGGCGGCGACGCTCCGCATCCGTTCGAAGGCGTCCACGGCGGCCTCGGCGACGGCCGCCGACCCGGTGACGGCCGCTTCCTCGATCAGGTCGAGGGCGTCCGGATCGTTGCTGTCGGCGAGATAGCGCAGAGCGGTGCTGCGGGCTCCGTCGCCGCCGTCGCGAGCGGCCTCGACGATCTCGGGCCGGTCCTCGGGTCCGGCGACGGCGCTGAGACACCGGGCGGCCGGCACGTGCAGCGCGGCTCCCCGTTCGATGCCTTGCTCGGCCCACTCGAACACGGCGCGCACGCTCCAGCCGGGACGCGGCCCGGACGGTCGCATCTGGCGCTGCCAGCGGTCGAAGGAGCCCTGTTCCTGGGCGGCACGCACGCGCGTGCCGATCGATTCGCGCGGGTCGTCGGCCCACAGCCGCCAGGGCCGTGGCTCGAACGCGTCGCGGACGGTGGCGGCGAGCGCGGCCTCACCCTCCTCGTCGGCCGCGAACCGGGCGAGCACGGGGGCGGCGAGGGCCCGCAGGCCGGCGTCGTCGTCGCGCAGCGCCAGTTCGTCCAGGGCCCAGGCCCAGTTGGCGCCGGAGGCGGCGTACTCGCGCAGCAGCCGCAGCGCGTCCTGCCTGCCGTACGAGGCCAGGTGTCCGAGGACCGCGAGGGCGAGCCCGGTGCGGGACTCGCAGTCGTCGAGGACGTCCTCGACGTCGAAGAGATGCCGCTCGATCTCGTCGAGCTCACCGCTCAGATCGAGGTAGAGGCGGGCGTAGTAGAGGGAGCGGTTCTCCACCTGCCAGTCGTGGCGTGGGTCGCGGAGCACACACTGGTTGAGCGCCGCGAGCGCTTCGGCGCGCGGTGCGGTGAGCGCGTGCAGCGTGCCGTCACCGCGGCCCCTCTGGAGCAGGCCGAGCAGCGTACCGCTGGGCGCTATGACCGGATCGAACATGGGAAACAGCCTCACATCAAGCGTCGACGCAACCGGGATCCTGCATTACCTGGCCGCGTGACAACACGTCGGAGCGCCCGCCGTCTCTTGCTTGCTGTAGACCATCTTCCTCTGCCTCTCGTCAGTGGGCCCGTGCGGGCCGCTTCACGGCCCGCGCGGTGCGGCAACACCTGCCCAGCCATCGCGTCCGTGAATCACGACGTCATGATGACCCAGCGGTTCTTCCTGCCGCGACCGCATTTCCGGCGGCCCCGCTCCGCCTCCCCCGTTTTCTTCGTTCTACCTGGTCAGGACGGCCAAGTCAGTGCGCTCCGAACAACTCGAGCAGCTCGGCCTTGCCGAACATCCGGGCCGTGTCGACGGCCGACGGGGTGCCCGCGGCCGGATCGGCGCCGGCGTCCAGGAGCGCCCGGATCACCGCTTCCTCACCCTTGAAGACGGCCCCCGCGAGCGGAGTCTGGCCGCGGTCGTTGATGCGGTCCGCCTCGGCGCCGCGCTCCAGCAGGGCGCGTACCGCGTCGGCGTGACCGTGGTAGGCGGTGAGCATCACGAGCGAGTCACCGCGGTCGTTGGTGAGGTTCGCCGGAACGCCGGCGTCGACGTACGCCACCAGTGCCTCCGTCTCGCCACGGCGCGCCAGATCGAAGATCTTGGTCGCCAGCTCCACGACCTCCGGGTCGGGGGCTTCACTCATCGGCCGGACCGCCTCTCACTGCAACCGTTCGGGTGAATCGCCAGACTACTGGCTCCGGGGGCACCTGACCGGCACCCCGCGCGGCGAAGATCACAACGGAGCGCGGGGTGCCGAAGGCCTGTTCAGAGGGCTCGAACGGCTCCGCCACTCGGGTGAAATCCAGCGAAATTCACCTAGTTGCACCTTTTATCGTATGGATACATGCTGTGATCCTGGAAGAACTCATGGTGACTGTCCCCACGAACCAGGAGAGCTCAAATGATTCTGTCCATCTCAGGCGTCGTCCTTCTCGGCATCATCGTCTTCCTCTTCTTCAAGAAGGACGGGCTCAAGGCGTCGCATGCCCTGGTGGCCGCCCTGTTCGGGTTCTACATGGCGAGCACCGCCATCGCCCCGAGCATCAAGGCCGGCGGGGAGAGCCTCGCGGGCCTCCTCGGCGGGATCAAGTTCTGACGTCCCTCCCCCCTTCTCGTACGCACCATCAGGAGACAGCAGTGGCCCGGCGCCCTCTCCCCCGCATTCTGAGCAACGGCAGCGCGCAGATCGCCCGAAGCCGGGATCTGGCCCGGACGGCAGCCGACAGTGCCACCGATGTCCTCCACCCGCTGATCACGATCACTCGTGGGCTGCGCCGGCTGGCGGCTGCCGGACGGCGCAAGTGGGCCGAAACGCCCAAGGACCGCCGCGGGCCACTGCTGTTCCTGGTGGCCTCGGTGGTCCTGGTCGTGGCACTGGTGCCGTACGGACCGCTGCTCGCCGCCATCTCGCTGATGGCGGCGGCAGCCTGGGCGGGCCGCGAACGCGTCGAACCGGCGCCGACCGGCCCCGACGAGTCGCAGACCCAGCGCCTGCGGACGCTGTACGAGGCCCTGGTCCCGTACTTCTCCGCCGCGGAGGACCCCGACCCGCTCTACGCGCACGGCGGCGACTGGGAGAAGGCCTTCGCGTCGTACGAGTTCGACGACGACGGTCGGGTGTGCCGGCTCCTCGTGCGCTACCCGGCGTACTTCACCGACGGCGAGGCGGACTCCCGCGCGCGGATCGAGCAGCTGCTGCACGCCAAGTCGGGCCGTGGCCGCGAGTACCACTTCGAGTGGGACGAGGAAGGCAACGAGCTGGCGATCACGGTCCTCCCGCCGCTTCCCACGGACATCGCCGCCCAGCGGTTCGTGACCGCACCGGGCGAGACGGTCCTCGGCTTCACCGACCCCGCCGACGTCCAGCGCACGCTCCCGCTCACCTACGGCGAGGAGCAGCGCGACGTCCCCCCGGTCGTCTGGCGCACCGGTGTCCGCTCGACCGAACCCCATCTGCTGGTCGCGGGCGAGCCCGGCAGCGGCACCAGCACGCTGCTGCGCTCGATCGCCCTCCAGTGCCTCCAGTACGGCGACGTCGTGATCGTCGAGGGCGCGGGGACGGGCGAGTACGCGTGCCTGACCGGCCGCCAGGGGGTCCTGGCCGTCGAGTGCGGGCTCGCCGGGGCGCTCGCCAGCCTGGAGTGGGCCGCCCACGAGACGGAGCGGCGCCTCATCTCGGCGAACCGCGCCCGGCAGGCCGGCCAGGCCGCGCCGGACGACATCAAGCACCCGCTGTGGATCCTGCTCGACCGGCCGAGCGCCCTCGGGCACTTCGCCGCCGTGGACGGCCGCAACGACCCCCAGTCGCTCCTTCAGGTCCCCCTGCGGCATGGCCGCGCGGCCGGGGTCACGGTCGTCGTCGCCGAGCACTTCGAGAGCCTCGACTCCCTCAGCGACGCCGTCCGCCAGCACACCCGCGCACGCGTGGTGCTCGGTCCCGCGTCCCCCGCCCAGCTCGAAGCGGTGCTCGGGGCGCCCCCGCACACCACTCCCACCCGCGACGTGCCCCCGGGCCGCGGGTACGCCCGGCTGGGGACCGGCCCCGTCCTGCGTCTCCAGGTCCCGGCCACCCCGGACCCCTACGACGACGCGACCAGCGAGACCCACCGCAGGGCGGTCCTGGACCTGCTCCCGGAGCGGACGGCTCCGGCGGAGGCGGACCCGCTGCCCGTGGAGATCAGCCCGTCGGGCGTATGAGGACACCACCCATGAGGCCGTAGCCCGGGGGCGGCAGCCGGCCTCCGCTAAGCCACGAACGTGCGGGGCGTCTCGCTCCCCCCGGCAGCACCCGTCTCCACCAGCCGCGCCGCCGCGGCCAGCCGCACCGCCGCCTCGTCGGCCACCGCGCCGCCGACGGTGAACGGCAGGCGCACATACCCCTCGAAGGCACCGTCGACACCGAACCGCGGCCCGGACGGCACGCGGACCCCCACCCGCTCACCCATCTCGGCCAGCCGCGACCCCGACAGCCCGCCGGTCCGCACCCACAGCGTGAGCCCGCCGCGCGGCACCGAGAACTCCCACTCGGGCAGCTCACGCCGTACGGCGGCCACCAGGGCGTCCCGGTTCTCCCGGGCCTGCGTCCGCCGGATCTCCACGGCCCGCTCCCAGCCCCCGGTGCTGAGCAGCCAGTTCACGGCGAGCTGTTCCAGTACGGGCGTGCCCAGGTCGGCGTACGCGCGCGCGGCGACCAGACTGCGGATCACGTCGGGGGCGGCCCGTACCCATCCGATCCGCATCCCCGCCCAGAAGGCCTTGCTGGCGGAGCCGACGGTGATGACGGTGGACCCGGCGGGGTCGAAGCCGCAGACGGGACGGGGCATGGCCGAGGCGTCGTCGTCCAGGTGGAGTTCGCTCATCGTCTCGTCCACGACGAGCACCGTCCCCGCCGACCGGGCCGCGTCCACCAGCACCCGCCGCTGGTCCTCGTCGGCGAGGGCCCCGGTCGGGTTGTGGAAGTCGGCCACGACGTAGCCGAGCCGTGGCGCCGAGTCCCGAAGGACCTGCCGCCAGCGGTCCAGGTCCCACCCGGCGAGCCCGTCGGCCATCGCGACGGGCACCAGCCGGGCCCCGGCCGCGCGCATCAGCTGAAGGATGTTGGCGTAGGACGGCGACTCGACGGCGATCCGTTCGCCGCGTCCCGCGAAGAGATGACAGATCGCGTCGATCGCGCCCATCGCCCCGGTGGTCACCATGATCTGTTCGGGCATGGTCGGGATGCCGCGCGCGGTGTACCGCTCGGCGAGCATCGAGCGCAGGGCGGGCAGCCCGGCGGGGTAGTCGCCGTGGGTGTGCGCGTACGGCGGCAGTTCCTCAAGGGCGCCCTGGACGGCCCGGGTGAGCCACGGCTCGGGCGCGGGCAGCGCCGCGCAGCCGAGGTCGATCACGGATCCGAGGGCCTCGGGCGGCAGGGGTTCGAGCCCGCGCGCGGGCAGCGGATTGCCCGCGGGTACGGCGGTCCAGCTCCCCGCTCCCCGGCGGGACTCCAGGAATCCCTCGGCCCGCAGCGCCTCATAGGCGGCGGCGACCGTCGTACGGCTGACGGACAGGGACAGCGCGAGTTCGCGCTCGGCGGGCAGCCGGGCGGCGACCGGCACCCGGCCTTCGAGCACCAGCAGCCGGATGCCGTCGGCGAGGGCGCGATAGGCGGGCGGGCGCTTGGTGCCCGCCCCCGCGGGGCGCTCCTGCTGAGAGCTGAGGAGCCGGGCGAGCTGAGCGGCGCCCACAGCCGAAGTCCACTGCGTCATGATCCCAGTCCACCTTCCCTGAATTGGCCATGGATAGGATGAGTTCTCAAGCCACAGAGTGCCACGGGTCAGGCCACGACCACCACAGGGGGTTCCTCTTGTCCACACGCCCGGAGCACAGGTCCAGGCCCGGAAGAAGGCTGCCGCGCCGACTCGTCCAGCTGTACGCCGGGCTGACCCTGTACGGGGTGAGTTCGGCCCTCCTCGTGGAGTCGGGCCTCGGGCTGGAGCCCTGGAACGTGCTGCACCAGGGTCTCGCCGAGCGGACCGGCCTGACCATCGGCGTGGTGTCGATCTTCGTGGGCGCGGCGGTACTGCTCCTGTGGATCCCGCTCCGCCAGCGTCCGGGCCTGGGCACGGTCTCCAACGTCTTCGTCGTCGGCATCGCCATGGACGGCGCGCTCGCCCTGCTCCCCGACGCCCACGCCCTGGCCGTACGGATACCCCTGCTCGTGGCGGGCATCGTGCTGAACGGCGCCGCGACCGGCCTCTACATCAGCGCGCGCTTCGGTCCGGGACCGCGCGACGGCCTGATGACGGGACTGCACCAGCGCACGGGCCGCTCGATCCGGCTGATGCGGACGTCCGTCGAGGTGGCGGTCGTGGTGACCGGCTTCGTCCTCGGCGGAACGGTCGGCGTCGGGACCGTGCTCTACGCGCTCTCGATCGGCCCGCTCGCGCAGCTCTTCCTGCGCGTGTTCGCCGTTCCCACGGCACCGGGCGGCAGCACGGTCGTTGCCACCGGTCAACCGGAGGACGCCATACTTCCCGGGTGAGCACCCGGATACGCCACCCGTACCTCGACCACCCAGGCCCGATCGCCTTCGCCCACCGCGGCGGCGCGGCGGACGGCCTGGAGAACACCCTGAGCCAGTTCCGGCGGGCGGTGGAGACGGGCTACCGCTACATCGAGACGGACGTGCACGCGACGGCGGACGGCAAGCTCGTCGCCTTCCACGACTCCACCCTGGACCGGGTGACGGACGGGGCGGGCCGGATCGCGGACCTCCCCTGGGAGGACGTGCGCCACGCGCGCGTGGCGGGCAGGGAACCGGTGCCTCTCTTCGAGGAGCTGCTCGAAACCTTCCCCGAGGTGCGCTGGAACGTCGACATCAAGGCGGAACCCGCCCTCCACCCCCTGCTCAACCTGATCGGCCGCACCCGCTCCTGGGACCGCGTCTGCGTCGGCTCGTTCTCCGAGGCGCGCGTCTTCCGCGCCCAGCGCCTGGCCGGACCGCGCCTGGCCACCTCGTACGGCACCCGGGGCGTCCTGGGCCTCCGGCTGCGCTCGTACGGCATACCGGCGGCGGTGCGGAGTTCGGCGGTCGCCGCCCAGGTACCGGTGTCGCAGTCGGGCGTGCCCGTGGTCGACCGGCGCTTCCTGCGCGCCGCCCACGCGCGCGGGCTGCAGGTCCACGTCTGGACGGTCAACGACGCCGATCGGATGCACCGGCTCCTGGACCTGGGAGTCGATGGCATCATGACCGATCACATCGACACGCTGCGCGGGGTTCTAGAGGACCGGGGCACCTGGGTCTGAGCCCCGCGGCACAGCTGGTTCACGGGGAAGCGAGGAGCACGGGTGGGCACTGACACCGTGCGTGCGGAGGCGGCCGACGAGGCCGTCGAACGGCGGCGTGAGCAACACGGCTGGTACATGTACGACTGGGCGTGCTCCGTCTACTCGACGAGCGTGCTCACCGTGTTCCTCGGCCCCTACCTGACGTCGGTGGCCAAGGCGGCGGCGGACGCCGACGGCTTCGTCCATCCCCTGGGGATCCCGGTCCGGGCCGGCTCCTTCTTCGCGTACGCGGTCTCGGCGTCCGTCATCCTGTCCATCGTCGTGATGCCGATGGCCGGCGCCGCCGCCGACCGCACGGGGCGCAAGAAGCCGCTGCTCGCGATCGCCGCCTACGTGGGCGCCGCGGCCACCACGGGCATGTTCTTCCTGGCCGGCGACCGCTATCTGCTGGGCGGTCTGCTGCTCGTCGTCGCCAACGCCTCGGTGGCCGTGTCGATGGTCCTCTACAACTCCTACCTGCCGCAGATCGCCCCGCCCGAGGAGCGTGACGCGGTCTCCTCCCGAGGCTGGGCCTTCGGCTACGCGGCGGGCGCACTCGTCCTGGTCGCGAACCTCCTCCTGTTCACGGCCCACGACAGCTTCGGCGTCTCGGAGTCAACGGCGGTGCGCATCTGCCTCGCCTCGGCGGGCGTCTGGTGGGGCGCCTTCACCCTCGTACCGCTCAAGCGCCTGCGCGACCGCCGCACCGCACCCGCCGGGACCGCCTCGACACCCGGCTGGCGCCAACTGGCGGCCACCGTGCGCGACATGCGCGGCAAACCGCTCACCCTCTCCTTCCTGCTCGCCTACCTCGTCTACAACGACGGCATCCAGACAGTCATCTCGCAGGCGTCGATCTACGGATCGGAAGAGCTGGGCCTCGGTCAGTCGACCCTGATCGTCGCCGTCCTGCTGGTTCAGGTGCTGGCGGTCGGGGGCGCCCTGGGCATGGGCCGTCTGGCGCGCAGATACGGCGCGAAACGTACGATCCTCGGTTCACTCGTCGCCTGGACCGTCACCCTCGCCGCCGGATATTTCCTCCCCGCCGGCGCGCCCGTCTGGTTCTTCGTCCTGGCCGCCGGCATCGGGCTCGTGCTGGGCGGCAGCCAGGCACTTTCCCGCTCCCTGTTCTCGCACCTCGTGCCGAGCGGCAAGGAGGCCGAGTACTTCTCGGCGTACGAGATGAGCGACCGGGGCATGAGCTGGCTGGGGCCGCTGTTGTTCGGGCTCACCTACCAGCTGACCGGAAGTTATCGGGACGCGATCATCTCGCTGGTGGCCTTCTTCGCGATCGGATTCGTGCTGCTCGCGAGGGTGCCGGTGCGGCAGGCGATACGCGACGCGGGAAATCCCGTACCGGACAGGATTTAGCGCCGGAGGCCAAAGGCCGGTAGTGTACGCGTTTGGCCTGCCAGGCGTACCGTTACTGCGTGTCAAGTTACTGAAACGCCGGGTGACATCTGCCCGCAGATGTGACAAAGCGGGCGCCTGTGGGTACAACAAGGGGCGGCTAGACGGCGACGCATGACCCGGAACGGGAATCTTTACCGCCGACCGGACGTTGACCGGATGACGACGACAGCGACACCTGTCCTGTGGGCGACAAGCCCGGGAGGCACGATTCATGAGTGAGCGAGCTCTTCGCGGTACGCGGCTCGTGGTGACAAGCTACGAGACGGACCGCGGCATCGACCTGGCCCCGCGCCAGGCCGTGGAGTACGCATGCGAGAAGGGACATCGTTTTGAGATGCCCTTCTCGGTGGAGGCGGAGATCCCGTCCGAGTGGGAGTGCAAGGTCTGCGGGGCCCAGGCGCTCCTGGTGGACGGCGACGGCCCTGAGGAAAAGAAGGCCAAGCCCGCGCGTACACATTGGGACATGCTGATGGAGCGACGCACCCGAGAGGAACTCGAAGAGGTCCTTGAGGAGCGTCTGGCGGTTCTGCGCTCCGGCGCGATGAACATCGCGGTTCATCCGCGGGACAGCCGCAAGTCCGCGTAACCCTTCAGGGGGTTGAGCGGCATACCACGCACGCACGCAGCCGCGGGCGCCGTACCGGAAGGTACGGGGTCCGTGGCTTTGTGCGTTCCGGGGGCCTGTTCCGGGGGCTTCGAGCGTCCGGTGCGTCCCGGGCCGTTCCAGGTGTTCCGGCGCGCCCCGGGGCCGCCGGACCCCGGGGCGCGCCGGCCGGCCGATCAGCCGTTCAGCGGCGGGCGCGGGCCGGAGTCCTGCGGGCCCGCGTCGTCCCTGATGACCTCGCCCTGGACGACCTTGCCGTCGGGGCGGTGCATACGCGCCTGCTGGAAGGCGTCGCCCAGCGTGCCGGCGCCGGCCGCCGAGATCTTGCGTTCGATGGTGCGCTCCGCGTAGCGGCCGAGGGCCTTCTGGACCGGCGGGATCAGCAGGAGGAGGCCGACGGCGTCGGAGATCAGGCCGGGGATCATCAGGAAGAGGCCGCCGAGCATCATCAGGCCGTTGCCGTCGCTCCTGCCCGTGCCGCCTGTGGGCGCCACCCCGCTCTGCTGCTGTTGCAGCGTCTCGCTGAGGTTGCGGAAGGCGCGGCGCCCGGCCCGCTTGATGACCACGGAGCCGAGGACGAAGCCCGCGATCAGCAGCAGGAGGACCGTGAAGCCGCTCGCCGCCCCCGCGACCACGGTCAGCAGCCAGATCTCCAGTACCAGCCACACGGCGACGCCGAGGGGCAGGAAGGTGCGCAGCCTCGAGCGCCGGGGGCGGGCGGGGTGCGTGGGAGTCGGAGCGCCAGTCGTCATGCTCCCAGTGTGCCTGGGCCCGGCTCAGTACGGGATAAGGGGATGATCAACAGGCCCGGCGTCAGCCCGTCCGGCGTTCGAGGACGAGCGCGAAGCGCGACAGCGGGGGTCTGGGGGCGCAGCCCCCGGATACGGGACGGGAAGGGGCGGAGGGGGCAGAGAGGGCGAAAAACCACCTGTGGAACCGGCGGGCGGGACGCTTCTGCCAGCGGGACCGACAGGACGCCTCCCGACCGGCGCGGGCGGCACAGCCGTACGCCGGTCGGACCGCCCGCCGGAGGGTCCCGGGGCCTCCCGGAGGATCCCCGAGGCGTCCCCGGGGCCTCAGAGGGACTTGCGCCCCGTGATCCGCCCGACCCGCTCCCCCACGCCCCACGTGGTGACCCGCCACAGGGCCTCCACCAGGATGTCGCGGCTCATCTTGGAGTCACCGAGTTCCCGCTCCACGAAGGTGATCGGCACCTCGACGACGTGATAGCCGGCCTTGACGGCGCGCCGGGCCAGGTCGACTTGGAAGCAGTACCCCTGGGAGGCGACCTCGGTGAGGCCGAGGCCTTCGAGGGTCTCGCGGCGGAAGGCGCGGTAGCCGCCCGTGACGTCGCGGATCGGCACGTCGAGCAGCACGCGGGAGTACAGGCTGCCGCCGCGCGAGATGAACTCGCGGGACTTGGGCCAGTTCACGACCCGGCCGCCCGGCACCCAGCGCGAGCCGAGCACAAGGTCGGCGCCCTTGAGGGCGGTCAGCAGCCGGGGCAGTTCCTCGGGCTGGTGGGAGCCGTCGGCGTCCATCTCGACGAGGACGCCGTAGCCGTGCTCCATGCCCCAGCGGAAACCCGCGAGATAGGCGGCGCCGAGGCCTTCCTTGCCCTTGCGGTGCAGCACCTGGACCTGGTCGTCACCGGCGGCCAGCTCGTCGGCGAGTTTGCCCGTGCCGTCGGGGCTGTTGTCGTCCGCGACCAGCACGTGCGCCTCGGGCACAGCGGTGCGCACCCGGCTGACGATCTTCTTGATGTTCTCGGCCTCGTTGTAGGTCGGGATGATCACCAAGGCCGTGCCGAGCGGGCCGAACTGTCTCCCCTGGGTTTCCGCCGCCAGGGTCCCGTCGCCGTCGTTCACTGCTGCCCCTTCGAGTACGTACGCAGAGGTCCACCATAGTGGCCGCAGCCTGGGCCGCCACGCCGCGGCGGCGGTACGGGGGTGTCGATTCGCCAAGAGTCGGGCGGGACGAAATCCGGGCGGCGCGGCGCGCGTGCTGCGGATCGGGGCCCGGCGCCCTTCGGGCCGACCAGGGACCCGCTGGCTGCGGGTCGACCGAAAGCCGTTGTCTACTGAACGTCCGGGCCCCACCCGGGTCACACCTGCCGACTTGTCGGAACGTTTCCTTCGCCTCTCGTTGCGCGGGCGCTGGGCCTGGCTCCCAGTGGTGGTGCGCCGGTGCGGCGCGTCACCCCTGACCCAGCGGCGCTTCGAGGCCGCGCGGAAGCACCCCGGTCGGACGTCCGGTGGTGGACCCGGCCGAACCTACCCGTCCCCTGCGGCCAACTGTCAACAGCCGTTTGACCTGCGCGTTTTCACTCAAAGGGCTGGTCGGTGCGGAGGATTCGCAGGTCGCGAGACGGGGCGGCGGGCGCGGATCGGAGCCGCGCCACCCCGGCACATCACTCGTTAGGCCGTACGAATACGGTCCTGCCGCCCACCACGGTGCGCAGGCAGACGGGGAGATCGTTCCCGGGGGTCAGATCCGGCAGCCCGGGGGTGCCGGAGCGCGGGTCGGTGGACCAGCGCGCCACCCGGTCGTCGGGGGCCTGCACGACGAGTTCCTCGGTGCGCCACACCGCGTAGTCCGCGGGTGCCCCCGGCACCAGGACACCGGCGTCGTCCCGTCCGACCGCACGCCAGCCGCCGCGCGTGTGCGCCGTGAACGCGGCGCGTACGGACACCCGGTGCTCGGCCGTGCGGTGGAAGGCGGCGGCTCGGACGGTGCCCCAGGGGTCGAGGGGGGTGACGGGGCTGTCGGAGCCGAAGGCGAGCGGCACGCCGGCGCGCAGCAGGGCGGCGAACGGGTTGAGCGTGCAGGCCCGTTCAGCGCCCAGACGGCTCGCGTACATGCCGTCCTCACCGCCCCACAGCGCGTCGAAGGCGGGCTGCACGGAGGCGGTGAGCCCCAGTTCGGCGAAGCCCGCGATGGTCTCGGGGGTGAGCATCTCGGCGTGCTCGACGCGGTGCCTGGCGGCGCGCACGCGGGCCAGGCCGATCTTCTCGGCGGCGGACCGCACCCCTTCGACCACGGACCCCACCGCGGCGTCCCCGATGGCGTGGAAGCCCGCCTGAAGGCCCGCCTCGGTACAGGCGACGACATGGGCGGCGACGGCCGCCGCGTCGAGGTAGGCGGCGCCGGTGTGGTCGGCGTCGGCGTACGGATGGTCGAGGCAGGCGGTGTACGAGCCGAGCGACCCGTCCACGAAGAGGTCACCGGCGGCGCCGATCGCGCCCAGGGCACGCGCCTTGTCGACGTCCTGTTCGGCCCAGTAGCCGACCACCCTGGGGCCGGGCTCCTCGGCGGCGAGCCGCAGCAGGCCGGTGAGGTCGTCCTCGGAGGAGATGTCCGGGCCGGCGCACTCGTGGAGGGAGCCGATGCCGAGCGAGGCGGCGTGGGCGAGTGCGGCGCGCTGGGCCCTGGTGCGCTGCTCCCCCGTGACGGCGCCGAGGGCGGCCTTGCGGACGGCGTGGTGGGCGTCGCGGGTCAGCGGGCCGTCCTGGTATCCGGCGCGGTCGGTGACCCCGGGGACCAGGTCCAGGAGTGCGGTGGTGACGACGGCGGAGTGCACGTCCCGGCGGGAGAGGTACAGCGGGCGTCCGCCGGCCGCCCCGTCGAGTTCGGCGCGGGTCGGGGGGCGTCCACCGGGCCAGCGGGAAGCGTCCCAGCCGTGCCCGAGGAGTACCTGTCCGGCGGGAGCGACGGCGGCGAAGTCACGTACGAGGGCGAGCGCCGCCTCCAGGGAGGGGGCGTCGGACAGGTCCAGGCCGGTGAGGGCGAGACCGGTCGTGGTCGTGTGCACGTGTGCGTCGGTGAACGCCGGGGTGACCAGCGCTCCTTCGAGGTCCACGACCTCGGTGACCCCGTCCGCGAAGGCGTCGGCCGCGCCTTCGGAGCCGACCCAGGCGATCTGCCCGCGTTCGACGACCATCGCCGTGGCGAAGGGGTCGGCGGGGCTGTGGACTTCTCCACCGCGCAGCAGCACGGTGTCCGACGAGGCGGTGCTCTCACTCATGGGGAACAGTCTCGCCCCTGCGGACGCGCGCCCCGCGCCGGGGGCCGTCAGATCGCCGGGGCCGTCAGATCCGGGGCGGCCGCGACTCGTACGGCGTCGACAGCACGACCGTGGTCCGCGTGGACACTCCCGCGAGGCCGCGCAGCCGGGCGAGGAGTTCCTCCAGTTCGTGCGGCGTGGAGACGCGCACCTTGAGGATGTAGTTCTCGTCGCCCGCGACGCTGTGGCAGGCCTCGATCTCGGGGACGCCTGCCAGGCGTTCCGCGATGTCGTCGGGGGCGCTGGGGTCGAACGGCTTCACCGAGATGAAGGCGGTCAGCGGCAGCCCGACGGACTCCGGGTCGACCACGGCGGCGTAGCCGCGGATGACACCGCGCTGCTCCAGCCGGCGCACCCGCTGGTGCACGGCGGACGTGGACAGGCCCGTGGCCTTGCCCAGGTCGGTGTAACTCATCCGCCCGTCCGCGACGAGCAGCTGCACGATCTGTCGGTCGAGCTCCTCCATGGCGCTGAACCTACAGGGCCCTTGATCCCCTCGGATACCTGAGCGGCGCAGGTCATACCCGGTTTGTGATGTGGCAGGGTACGACCGGTGAGTCGGCCGGGGACAAAAGTGCCGGGCCGGGCACCTGCGGGCGGCATGTGACGAACGCCACATACTTGGAACCGGCTCCGAGATGTTCTCGTGATTACCGCAGAGACGGGACGGGAAGTGCTTGCTGTGGTCGAGGTCGCAGCGCCTTGTCGGCCCACCCGAGGGGGAGAAGCCCATGCAGAGTCTTAAGCGCCCTGGTCGTACCGCACCCAAGCGGCAGCAGCCGGTCGTCGACCCCGAGCCGGAGGGCGTCGAATCGGACGCCCTGGACGGTGAGGAGTTCGACGCGTACGACACCTTCGAGATGTACCGGGTGATCTGCCCGGACTGCGCGCAGCCCATCGCGCTGCTGGCGGACGAGGAAGTCCTGCCCGAGCACGCGCTGTGCGCCTCCCCGTGGAACCCGTTCGGGCTCACGGTCTGCACCGGCACCGGCCGGGCCGCGGACGACGCACGGCCCGCGGACGACACCACGGAACTCCAGGAGCAGGACACGGCACTGCTGTTGACGCTCCCTCAGGGTCTCGACTGGCGGACCCAGCCGTTCTCGCACGTCGGTGGTCCGAGCTCGCGCCCGATCCGGGTTCCCGAGATGCGGCGCCTGGCCGCCTGACCGTCCTCGCCTCTTCCGCGGCTGACGCCCGGTCAATCCCAGTAGCTGCCCTGCACCATGGCTCGCAGGCTGTCGTGGTGCAGGATCAGTGTGTCCGGATCCCGGGGGACGGCGATCTCGCCGAAGTGCACCTGCCGGTAGGCAATACGCAGCATCACGATCGCGTGGCGCAGGGCGGCGTACAGCGTGTAGAAGTCCATGTCCCGCGGTGTGTGCCCGGTGAGTTCGGCGTAGCGGCGCTCCACCCGGTCGCGGCGCAGGAACGCGGGCAGTCCCGGCTGCCCGAAGCCGACGGTGAGGTCCTGGAAGAAGCGGTGCAGGTAGACGGTCCAGCCGAGGTCGACTTCACGCGGGGCCCGCGCCGCCATCTCCCAGTCGAGGACGGCGGCGGGTTCGAAACCGTCGTAAATGACGTTCCCGATGCGCGCGTCGCCCCAGTTGAGGACCGCCTCGCCCTCCTCGCGCGGCCACAGGTCGGCGAGCCGGTCGAAGGCGGTCTCGATGAGGGGCGAGCGTGACAGACCGTCAACGACCCAGGCGTAGTAGGTGCGTTGGGACTCGACATGACGGGCCAGTGGACTGCCCTCGCCCTCGAAGGAAAGGAAGTCCGTCTTTTCCAGGGGCACTTGGTCGTGCAGCCGGGCCAGGAGACCGACGGACGCCGCCTCCAGGTGCTCGCGTTCCTCGTCGCTCGCCGAGTGCAGCCAGTTCCCCTCGTACGTGTAGGGCATGACGTCCGGTGGCACGCGTCCGGCGACCCGTTCCATGACGAAGAACGGCGCCCCGAGCGGTCCGGCGTCCTCCTCCAACCACAGCACGCGCGGCACGGGCAGATCGGTGTGCTCGGCGACCAGGCGCATCGTGCGGTACTGCCGGGGAAGGTCGTAGACGGGGAAGACCGTGTACGCCGCCGGATCGGCCGCCAGCCTCAACGCGCAGGCACGCAGGGGTGGTTCGGGGTGGTCGATGTCGAAGAGCAGGGTCTCGCTGGACAGGCCGTTGGACTCGGGGACGGACACGTTCACCGCTGTGGCACCGGGGAGGCGGGCGGCGAGCCAGCCGGTCAGCCGTCCGGTCAGCTCCTGGACGTCGCGGGTCGTCGTACGGGGGCGGGGTGCCGTGGCCATCTCGCCGCCCCCTCAGTCGGCGACCGCGTCGAATCCGGTGAAGCCGCTGGGATCGTGGCGGCCGAACGAACCGTGCTCGAAGATGCCGTGACCGACCTGGCCGTCGAGGGTGAAGCGGGCGGCGTGGTCGATCACCCCGTACGCGGCGCGGGGATGGGCCGCCGGGTCGGAGAGGTCGTAGACGCGGCGGTCGGTCCAGGCGTGGCCGCGCCAGGTGCCGTGCTGCCAGTCGGTGGCGGGCGGATAGCCGGCGCCGACGGCGAGCGGGGAGGAGGTGAGCACCTCCATGGCGAGTTCCATGGGCCCGCGGTCCGCCGGACGCGTGAGGTGGATGACGGCGGACTTGGGGTGGCGGGTGCCGGGGCGGTAGCTGATGTCGGCCTGGGGCCAGCCGAGTTGGAGGTCTCGGTGGCCCTCGCGCACGAGGGTCGCGTCATTGAGGGTGCGGTGCCCGTCGGCGTCCTCCTGGATGACGACCATGAGGAACCGGTCCTCGAAGCGCACCGGGCACCAGACCCAGTGGAAGCCCTCGGTCGGGTTCTCCTCGGACAGCCGTCCGCCCTCCTCACCGGGGACGGGCCGGACACCCCAGCTGCGGTCGCGGGTGCCGGTCCACTCGCCCGCCACGACGGGTGTCTCCTTCCCGCCGACGCGGATCACCCCCTCCACGCTGCCCGCCTGCACGAAGCGGCGCCCTTCCAGCGTGAGCCTGCCGCCGCGACGCTGGATGTGGTGCGGCTCCCAGAGGGCGGGGAAGTCGGCGGTCCAGGTGAGGTCGTACGCGAGGGAGTCCGGCGGAGAGACCGGGCCGGGATCCGGGCGGGACTCCGGCCCGGGATCCGGCGGGGAATCAGACGGGGAGCGCTGGACGGAGCCGGGTGAGGAGCCCAGCAGCGACCCCGTCGGTGACGCCGGCACGGTCTCGTCGTCCAGTTGGAGCCTCAGCCGCCGCAGCGGTTCCTCGACCGTGATCCGCAGTGGTCCCACGGCGAGCTTCATGCGGTCCTCGCCGAGTGCGTCCGACGCCCGTACCGCGTGCAGACGGTTCCCGTCCCGCAGGGTGGCGTACGCGTCGATCACCCCGAGGTTCGGATACACCCCGAGCCCCACGATCAGGAGCATCCGCCCCCGGTGGTCGAAGACGTGGAAGATGCAGCGGTCGTAGGCGTTCCGGTCACCGGTCGCGACATGCTTCATGGACAGGGGCACCTGGTGCACGGGGTACTCGTCGAGGGCGACGGGGCGGTCGTCGGGCACGGCAGGCCTCCCTGGGCGCGCGGCAGTTGACGTCGCCCGGAGGGGTGGGCCCCCGGCGGCAGAATTGACGGTACGTCAGGCGAACGTCATGGGCCAGGTGTCGTGGCGCCAACCTGTGGCCCTCCGCGGGCCCGCCGCGAACTCACTCTCGATTCGGGGGGCCGGTGACCTGCCCGCCCACCCGGGCGTTGCCCCGGCATGACCCCCACGTATTCACCGACCGGGCGTCGGCGCAGGATCCCCGCGTCCGCGCCCGCAGAATCGGTTCGGCAGCCCCTTCAGCAGGCGCCGCCGCTCCAGGATCCGCCCATCTACCGTGCCCTCATCCGCACTTGGGCGGATCGCGGCCGCACCCTGCCGGGGCGCCACGACCCGGAGTGGGTCCGACTGGTGGCGCCCTCGGTCATGTACGGCCACGGGCAGTTCAGCGTGACTCCGGACCCGCGAGGTGACGGGCGATGACCATCCGCTGGATCTGATTGGTGCCCTCGACGATCTGGAGGACCTTCGCCTCGCGCAGGTAGCGCTCGACGGGGAAGTCGGCGGTGTAGCCGTACCCGCCGAGCACCTGGACGGCGTCCGTGGTGACCTTCATCGCGGCGTCCGTGCACAGCAGTTTGGCCATGGCCGCCTGCTTGGAGAACGGGCGGCCCGCGTCCCGCAGCCGGGCGGCGGCGAGGTAGAGCGCCCGGCCCGCCTCGATCTGCGTCGCCATGTCCGCGAGCATGAAGCGCAGCCCCTGGAAGTCCGAGATCGGCCGTCCGAACTGCTGCCTGCCGGTGGCGTAGGCCACTGCCTGGTCGAGGGCCGCCTGGGCGACACCGATCGCGCAGGCCGCGATGCCCAGCCGCCCGGAGTCCAGCGCCGACAGCGCGATCGCGAAGCCCTGGCCCTCCTCGCCGATCCGCCGGTCACCGGACACCCGTACGCCGTCGAAGTGGACCTGCGCGGTGGGCGAGCCCTTCATGCCCATCTTCTTCTCGGGCGGCGCGGCGTTCACCCCCGCCGTGTCACCCGGCACCAGGAAGGCCGTGATGCCGCGGGCGCCCTCGCCGCCGCTGCGCGCGAGCACGGTGTAGAAGTCGGCCACTCCGCCATGGGTGATCCACGCCTTGGTGCCCGTGATCAGCCAGTCTCCCCCGCTCCCGGCTTCACCGGAGCCGGAGGCATCCCCAGCGTCCCGAACGGCCTTCGTACGGAGGGAGGCGGCGTCCGAGCCCGAGGACGGCTCGGAGAGGCAGTACGCGCCGAGGAGACCGCCGCCGAGCATCGCGGGCAGGTGCTCGGCCCGCTGCTCCTTGGTGCCGTAGTTCGCGAGGGCGTGACAGGCGAGGGAGTGCACGCTGACGCCGAGGCCGATGGTGAGGCGGGCGGCCGCGAGCTCTTCGAGCACCTGGAGATAGACCTCGTAGGGCTGGTCACCGCCGCCGTACTCGGAGTCGTAGGGCAGTCCGAGGAGTCCGGACTCGGACAGCAGACGGAAGACGTCGCGCGGGAAGTGTCCGGCTTCCTCCTGCTCCGCCGCCTGCGGGGCGATCTCTCGCTGCGCGATGTCGCGCACGAGTGAGATCAGCTCCCGGGCCTCGTCCGTGGGCAGTTGACGGTCCACCGGCTGCGGGGCGCGGTCGGGCATGGCGACGCTCTCCTCCCTGTCGGGCACTGGCGGACGCTCATCTGGGTGGGATGGCTCCCGCGGGTCTCACTGGCTCCGGCCGATGCTGCCGTCCCGGGTCACGGAAGGGGCTGATCAGCGGCGGTGGCGCTGTGAGTATGCCCGATCGGAGGCATCCAGTCACCAGTTAACGACCGCTTACTAAAAGAAAGGGAAATTGGTCCGAACCATTGACGCACTGGTCTAGTCCTCCTAGGGTTCCCCACACGTCTCACCGCGTTCATGCCAAGCAGGCGTGAACGCGCGGACGATCAGCAGGTCCCAGCACGCTCCCCCAGGCCTCCCCTCCCCCACGAGGAGACACCGATGCGCAGACCGCACCTCCCCCGCGCCCCCTTCCGGGCGCTCCTGTCCGCCGCCTGTTGTGCCGTACTCGGCGCGGGTCTCCTGGCCGGCGCGACAACCGCCACCGCCAAGCCCGCCCCGGCCGCGGCCGAGGCGCCGGCGGGCACCGCCCAGGCAGCCGCGGCCGGTTCCAAGGTCGTCGGCTACTTCACCGAATGGGGCACCTACGACCGGAAGTACTACGTCAAGAACATCGAGACCTCCGGCTCGGGCGCCAAGCTCACCCACATCAACTACGCCTTCGGCAACGTGACCGGCGGCAAGTGCGCGATGGGCGACGCGTACGCGGCGACCGACCGGACGTACACCGCCGCCGAGTCCGTGGACGGCGTCGCCGACACCTGGGACCAGCCGCTGCGCGGCAACTTCAACCAGCTCCGCGAGCTGAAGAAGAAGCACCCCAACCTCAAGGTCCTCTGGTCCTTCGGTGGTTGGACCTGGTCCGGCGGATTCGGTGAGGCCGCCAGGAACCCGGCCGCCTTCGCCCAGTCCTGCTACGACCTGGTCGAGAACTCCAAGTGGGCCGATGTCTTCGACGGCATCGACATCGACTGGGAGTACCCCAACTCCTGCGGCCTCTCCTGTGACACCAGCGGCAGGGACGCATACAAGAACCTGATGGCGGCGCTGCGCGCGAAGTTCGGCACCGGCAATCTCGTCACCTCGGCGATCACGGCCGACGCCACCAGCGGCGGCAAGATCGACGCGGCGAACTACGCGGGTGCGGCGCAGTACGTCGACTGGTACAACCCGATGACGTACGACTTCTTCGGCGCCTGGGACGCGGCGGGACCGACGGCTCCGCACTCGCCGCTGACCTCGTACACCGGTATCCCGCGGGCCGGTTACTACTCCGACGCCACGATCGCGAAGCTCAAGGGTCTCGGTGTCCCGGCCTCGAAGCTGCTGCTGGGCATCGGCTTCTACGGGCGCGGCTGGACCGGCGTCACCCAGGCGGCGCCCGGCGGCACGGCGACCGGCGCGGCGGCGGGCACGTACGAGGCGGGCATCGAGGACTACAAGGTGCTCAAGACGAAGTGCCCGGCGACGGGTACGGTCGCCGGCACGGCGTACGCCAAGTGCGGTACCAACTGGTGGAGTTACGACACCCCGTCGACCATCTCGACCAAGATGACGTACAAGAACGCGCAGGGCCTGGGAGGCACCTTCTTCTGGGAGCTGAGCGGTGACACCACCAACGGCGAGCTGATCAAGGCGATCAACTAGCCGCGTGAATCGATGACTTGGGGCGGGAGTCCGGCGACTTCCGCCCCTCGCTCATGCGTCCCGGCGTGCGGGGGCCGGAGCGGCGTACGTGGGGTCCAGCTCCTCGACGGCCCGCATGGCACCGCCCAGCATCTTCACCAGCAGTTCGCGCATGGTCTCGCGCGGCAGCGCCTGGTCCTGGTGGCCGATCCAGTCGAGGGTCGCCCCCTCGACGCTGTAGAGCCAGCCGAGCAGCGCCATTCGCGGCAGCGGCGCGATCTCGCGCCGCCCGTACGCGCCTTCGGCGATCGTCTCGACGATGACCTCGCGCACGCCGTCCCGGATGGCGTGCACCTCGGCGTCGAAGCCGACTCCGCCGCTGATGATCGTGCGGTACGCGGACTGGTTGCCCTCGGCGTAGCGCAGATAGCCGTCGATGGTGCGGTGCACGCGCTGCGCCGGAGGGAGTTCGAGGCCGCTCGCCGCACGGGAGACCAGTTCGGTCACCGAGTCCTCGATGATCGCGAGGTAGTAGCCGCGCTTGGACTTGAAGTAGTAGTAGATCAGCCCCTTGGCGACATGCGCGTGCCGCGCGATGTCGTCCATCGACAGCGCGTCGTAGGACGTGTCGGCGAACAACTTCCGCCCGATGACGATGAGTTCGGCGCGGCGCGCCAGTGAGCGATCGGTACCGCGCGCGCGTGGAGGCTCGACCGCACGCTGTTGACTACTATTCAATTTCGATCCTGGTCTCCGGCTGCCGACGGGACATCCGCAGTATGGCAGACAGGCACCAGCGGCTCGTTCGGCACTGAGGGACCAAGCGGACGTCCGCCGGGGACGGCGGGGAATCGTCGACAGAAGCGCCCGGGTCAGCTCACAGCAGGCCGAGCTGCGTGACGAGCATGGCGAGCACCAGGACGAAGGTCCAGCCCGCGACGTGCTCCAGGATCCTGGGGCCGTCGTCCTTGGGACCGCCGGTGCGGGCGCGGACTCGGGTGGCGGTGGCGGAGGTCGCGGTCATGGCATCTCGCTGACGTAGTGGTGCGGTGGACTCCCCCGCCTCTCGTCGGCTCCCCACCGACTCGACCACTTTGCCACCGGAAACGCTTTCCGTGGTGGAGACCTTGGTCACGCGGAACCCTTGGATCACCGTCGGAAGCCTGCCCCTGCCGCAGCTGCGCCGCGGAGTGTGCCTCTCCTCACAGGCCGGTGTCAGCCGGGCGGGCGGGCGGCTCCTCCGCGGGGCCGCCCGCCCACCGCCCTCAGCGGACGCCCACCGCCACGAGGGCCGCGTGCTGCCGCGCCGTGAGCTGGGCCGGGAAGTAGAGATAGCAGATGCCACCGCTGCCCGAGGCCACGTTCCCGGCGGCGTTGTACCGCTTCGTGCGCAGCCAGATGTTCTCGAACTGGCGCCGCTGGTAGACACGGCGCACGGCGCTGTCGCTGGGCGACGCCGGGTCGTTCGCGATCACGTCACCGTCGGCGGTGAACCCGATGACGGTCATGAGGTGGCCCGAGGTGCCGTACCCGGCCCCCGTCAGCTCCGACGCGAGGAACGACTGCGACGTTATGGCCGGGATACCGGCGGCGATCAGCGTCTCCAGCTCGGTGAGCGAGCCGAGCCGGGTCACCACGCCCTGGAGGTCCTTGTACGTGGCCGCGTAGGCGGAGTTGAAGGGCCAGTTGCCGCAGCCGCCGTACTGGTAGTCGTACGTGTAGCGGGCCGCGTGGCACACCTGCGGGTCCGTGAAGTCCGGGTCCACCCAGGCGAGTTGCTCCGCCGTCGGTCTGCGGCCCCAGTACTCGATGATCATCTGCGAGGAGGTGGGGCTGCACCAGGCCTCGCCCCCGTTGTCGTACTGCGGGTACTGGCCCGCGTGGGTCTCCTGCGAGTAGCGCGGGACCTTCAGTTCCTGGGCGAGGCCGGGTGTGGAGGCCGGCACGGTGAAACGGTCCGGGACGTCCGAGCCCATCACGCCCAGCCGCCAGACCGTGGGCGTGATCTTGGTGCCCGGGGTGCGGTACAGCGTCAGCCGCAGCCGGTAGGAGTCCAGCCTCAGGCCCGTGGCGGCGTCGTCGATGGCGAAGGTGTCGGTCCAGACGCTGCTCCTGCCGTCGCTCTGGTCGTCGACGGAGGTCCGCCTGATGTCCTGGTCGCCGGCCGCCCAGCGGCCCAGCACGTACCAGGGAGCGGCGGTGCCGTCCGAGTACGTGCCGGTCAGCTCGACCTGGATCCAGGTCCCGGCCGGGGTGTCCGCGTTCCAGGACGCGACGGCCTCGGTGGCGGGAAACGCGAGCCGGTGGACCGGCGAGGTCCAGGTCGCGTACTCCCACAGCGCGGTCCGGTTCGTGTGCGGGTCGGTGTACGTCGTGGTACCGGCCGGGGTCGCGACAACCAGGCCGGGACGGTGGCCGGGCACGGCCCGCGTGCCCTTCGCCGTACCGGCGCGCCAGTCGGAGTACGAGGTCCAGGCGCGGTTGTCGACCAGGCCCGACGGCGCCTTCGACGGGGCGGCCGAGGACGCCTTCGGCCGGGCCCGGCCGGGGCGCGCGGACGAGTCCGCAGCGGCGGCCGGACTCGCGCCGCCCGCGGCGGCCGCGGCCATCGCCACGGTCAAGACGGTTCTACGGGACGGCTGTTCAGCTCTGGGCATGGAAGGGTGACCCCCGGGGTGTCCGATCCGAAGCGGGCAAGTCCGATGCGCGGGTGTGCGCCAACTATGGATGCCGTCCCGGGCTTCTGCCAGCACTTCGGGCCTCGCGGCGCCCACCAATATTGGTCACCGCCATTGACAGGACCGGGAACGCGGCGGCCCGGACGCGAGAAGCCGCCCGGTATAGAGTCCTTTCTCAGAAATACGCCAATAGCACACCCGACCCACCCCTCCCGGGATCCCCCATCCGAGATATCGAAGCCACAGAAGACACAGAAGCCACCGCAGACACGGAAAGCACGGAAGACAGCGCGGCCGGCGACGGCGCGGAAGGCGCCGAAGCCCTCGCGGGCGTCCGGGACGTCGGAGCCCTCGCCGCGCACCTGCGCCGGCTGCCGCCCTCCCTCGGCCCCGTCCGTCTGGTCGGCGTCGACGGCCACGCCGGTTCCGGCAAGACCACCTTCGCGGAGCTGCTGGCCGGGGAACTGGGCGGCGCACCCGTACTGCACCTCGACGACATCGCGACCCACGAGGAGTTCTTCGCCTGGACCGGGCGACTGCTGGAGCAGGTGGTGACCCCGCTCGGGCGCGGCGAAACGGCCCACTACACCCCGTACGACTGGACCGCCCGCGCATTCGGTCCGGTCCGCGCGCTGCCGGCCGCGCCCGTGGTCCTCCTGGAGGGGGTCGGCGCGGGCCGCCGCGCGCTGCGCCCGCACCTCGCGCGACTGCTGTGGATGGAGTTGCCCAGGGAGGAGGCGTGGTCGCGCGGGCGGCGACGGGACGGCGAGGCGCAGGACGCGTTCTGGGGCGAATGGGTCTCCGC
The DNA here is from genome assembly GCF_044751025.1 of Streptomyces sp. NPDC088747. Classification (NCBI taxonomy): domain Bacteria; kingdom Bacillati; phylum Actinomycetota; class Actinomycetes; order Kitasatosporales; family Streptomycetaceae; genus Streptomyces; species Streptomyces sp. NPDC088747. The sequence continues at coordinate 120,454 of NZ_JBIVKZ010000020.1, read as the reverse complement.
CGAGCGCCGGCATTTCCTGGAGGACCCCTCAAGGCCCTTCGCGGACCTTCTGGTACGGCAGTGTTCCGAGGGATACGAGGTGCTTTCCGGGCCTGCTGTGACCAGCAGCTCCGGGCGAAAAATGACTCACGGTGACGGACCATCCGCAGTGTGCTGAACTTGTGAAGACCCACGCCGGGGAACTTCCTTAAGTGCCTCAACTCGGCTTGACCGACTGGCCGTACAGGTCTTACGTTCTGAATGTGCGGCTGTTCGAAGTCGCCCCGCAGACGCGAAGCCCCCGGTTGTTCCCCCGTGATCGGGGGCTTCGTTCTGCCCTGAACCGGTTTTCGGACGCCGTCGGGCGTATTTCGCTCACCCTCGGTCACCACGCCGCGAGCGCCCCATACGCTCCCACCTCGCGGAACGGGGTGTGCCGCACCCTTCGGCCCGGCACTCCCCCGCAGGTACGATGCCTCTCGGTGCGATATTCGGACGGCTGCTCTGCGCACCGGCGCAACTCCCGTCCGTGGTACAGCGGTTCGACGAAGGCTGCCGACGGGCACCGGCCCGGCGGAGGACCATCGGGGGCACGGTTTGTGGGGGGACGTGATGGACTTCGGCACGCAGGGCCCGGAGGCCCCGGCCGACCTCGCCTGGCTGCGGGGGGTGGACGCCTACACGATGGGCGCCTACCCGCAGGCGGAGGAGGAATTCCGCACCGCGGTGCGGATGGACCCGGGCATGGCGGACGGCTGGCTCGGACTGCACGCGCTCCGGGTGGACACGACGACCGCGCTCCTGAGGATGTTCCGGCACCGGGAGCGCTTCGGGGAGCAGCGCACCCGCCACCGCCGCACCCTCAACTCCTGGTACTGGCTGGGCTGGTGGGTGCAGCCGGTGCTCGAAAGCCCGCGTGACCTGCTGCTCGCGCACGCCTCGCACTGGCTCGACGGGCGCCATGTCCCCGAGCTGGACCGGTCGTTGGCGGGCCTGCCGCCCGTCGACACCGACCCGCAGGTGCGCTTCCTGCATGGCTGCCGGGCCTATCTGGTCAAGGACTGGGAGCAGTTGGTCCGGCACACCGACCCGCTGATCCACGACGCGATGCTGGGCATCGAGGCCGGCCTCTTCGGCGGGATGGCCCGGGTGCGCCTGGAGATGTACGGACAGGCCGAGCCGCTGCTGTCCTCGGCGCTGATGCGCTGTCGCAGCGAGCAGCCGCAGCGCAAGGAGCTGCGGTACTGGCTGGCGCGGGCGCACGAGGGCACCGGACGCTCCGCCGCCGCCCTGCCGCTGTACCGGGCGGTGCACCGGGTCGACCCCGCCTTCATGGACACCTCGGCGCGGCTCGCGGCGATCTCCGAGGGCGACGGGTACGACGAGGTCGGCGACCTGGCCGCGATCACGCTCGCCGGGGTCGGGCAGGACGTGATGGAGGGGCCCGACGGCATCGACCCGCTGTTCGGCACGGAGGGGCGGGACCTGAAGCTCTCGGAGCCGGGGCTGATGCCGCCGGGCGCGCTGCCCCCGGACACCGACATGGTGCGCGAGAAGGCCGTGGTGCCGGTGCGGCCGCTGCCGCCGGGGCCGACCGATCCCGCGCTGCTCGACGAGGCGCTCGCCGAGCTGGAACGCATGGTGGGCCTCGAACCCGTGAAGCGCCAGGTCAAGGCGCTGTCCGCGCAGTTGAACATGGCACGGCTGCGCGCCGGGCAGGGCCTTCCGGTGCAGCCGCCCAAGCGGCACTTCGTCTTCTCCGGTCCCTCCGGCACCGGCAAGACCACCGTGGCCCGCATTCTGGGTCGGGTGTTCTACGCGCTCGGGCTGCTCGGCGGCGACCACCTGGTGGAGGCACAGCGGGCCGACCTGGTCGGCGAGTACCTCGGCCAGACCGCCGTGAAGGCCAATGAGCTGATCGACTCGGCCATCGGCGGCGTCCTCTTCGTCGACGAGGCGTACTCCCTGTCCAACTCCGGCTACGGCAAGGGGGACGCGTACGGCGACGAGGCCCTTCAGGTGCTCCTCAAGCGGGCCGAGGACAACCGCGACCATCTGGTCGTCATACTGGCCGGCTACCCGGAGGGCATGGACCGCCTGCTGACCGCCAACCCCGGGCTCTCCTCCCGCTTCACCACCCGCGTCGACTTCCCGTCCTACCGCCCGCTCGAACTCACCTCCATCGGCGAGGTGCTGGCCGCCGAGAACGGTGACGTGTGGGACGAGGAGGCGCTGGACGAGCTGCGCTCGATCGCCGGGCACGTGGTCGACCAGGGGTGGATCGACGAGCTCGGCAACGGGCGGTTCCTGCGGACGCTGTACGAGAAGAGTTGCGCGTACCGCGATCTACGGCTGTCCGGGTACCCCGGCTCGCTGTCCCGCGACGACTTGTCGACACTCCGGTTGCCCGACCTGATGCAGGCCTACGGGGAGGTCCTCTCGGGCAGAGGGCCACAGGATCCTTCGGCGCTGTGAGGCGGGGGCCGAGGAACGGTTTTTCGCCCCCTCCGCCCCTGCCCGTCCCGTTCCTGGGGGCTTCGCCCCCAGACCCCCAAAAGATTGCGCAGTTCCCCGCGCCCCTGAAGGGGCGCGGGGAACTGCGCGACCAGCCACCGCTGGCCCGCGGACAACGAACGACCCAGGGGGTCTGGGGCGCAGCCCCAGGAACGGGACGGGTAGGGGCGGAGGGGGCGAGAAACCCCCCGCCTCAGCTGGCCAGCGCCTGGGCCTCCTCCGGGGCCCCGCTAGCCCGTGGCTCCGACACCCGTACCGGCGGGGCCGGAACCTCCCGGTGGGCCGGGTCCCGTACCTCGCCGACCAGCAGTTCGAGGACGTCCTCCAGCGCGACCAGGCCGAGGATCCTGCCCGAGGCGTCGGCGACCTGGGCGAGGTGGGTCGCGGCGCGACGCATCACGGTGAGGGCGTCGTCCAGGGGAAGTTCGGCCCGCAGGGTCGTCATGTGGTGCCAGTTCTGCTGGGGCACCGCACGGTCGGACTCCTCCAGGTCCAGTACGTCCTTCACGTGCAGATAGCCCATGAAGGCGCCGTTCTCCGCGACCACGGGGAAACGGGAGTAGCCGGTGCGGGCGGTGAGCGCGACGACCTGGCCCGGGGTCACCGAGGCGCCCACGGTCACCAGCGAGCCGGAGTCGAGGAGGACGTCCGTGACCGGGTGGGACCCAAGTTCCAGGGCGTCCTCCAGGCGCTCCTGCTCCTCGGGGTCGAGCAGACCCGCCTGCCCCGAGTCCTCGACCAGACGGTTGAGCTGCTCACTGGTGAAGACCGCCTCGACCTCGTCCTTGGGCTCCACGCGGAACAGCATGAGGATCACCCGCGCGCACGCCCCGAGGCCGACGGTGACCGGCCGGCACAGCCGCGCGAACGCGACCAGGCCGGGGCTGAGCCACAGCGCCGTCCTCTCCGGCGCGGCCATCGCCAGGTTCTTCGGCACCATCTCGCCGATGACGAGGTGGAAGAAGACGACCGAGGCGAGCGCGATGACGTACCCCAGGGGGTGGATCACGCCGTGCGGGAGGTGGACGGCCTCAAAGAGCGGCTCCAGGAGCTTCGCGACGGTCGGCTCGGCGACCGCGCCGAGCGTCAGCGAGCAGATCGTGATGCCGAACTGGGCCGCGGCCATCATCTGGGGCAGCCGCTCCAGGCCGTAGAGCACCTGGCGCGCCCGCGCGGTCCCCAGTGGCTCGATCTGGCTGCGCCGTACGGAGACGAGCGCGAACTCGGCGCCGACGAAGAAGCCGTTGGCGAGCACCAGGAGGGCGGCGAAGAGGAGTTGGAGCACGCTCATCGGACGGCCTCCGCGACAGGTGCGGTCCGCACCAGACGGACGCGCTCGGCGCGGTAGTGCCCGACCTGGCGCACCAGCAGCCGCCAGCCCGGCAGTTCGGCGCGGTCTCCGGCGGCCGGGATACGGCCGAGCAGATCGGCGACCAGGCCCGCGACGGTCTCGTACGGGCCCTCGGGCACGTCGAGGCCTATGCGCTTGAGGACGTCGACCCGGCAGCTGCCGTCGGCCTCCCACGCGGGCTTCCCGTCCTCGGGCGGCGCCGCCGCGAGTTCCGGCAGGTCCTGGCCGTCGTGCTCGTCGCGCACCTCTCCGACGAGTTCCTCGACGATGTCCTCCAGGGTGACGACGCCCGCCGTGCCGCCGTACTCGTCGACGACCACGGCGATCGGCTGCTCGCTGCGCAGCCGTTCGAGGAGTGGCCGCACCGGAAGGGTCTCCGGGACGAGCAGCGGAGTCTGGGCGATCCGGCCGACGGGAGTGCGCAGCCGGTCCCGCGCGGGCACCGCGAGGGCGTCCTTGAGGTGGACCATGCCGACGATCTCGTCGATCCGCTCCCGGTACACGGGGAAGCGGGACAGGCCGGTGGCCCGGGTGAGGTTGACGACGTCCTCGGCGGTCGCCGAGGACTGGAGGGCGCTGACCTTCACCCGCGGCGTCATCACGTGCTGCGCGGTCAGATCCGCCAGCGACATGGTGCGTACGAAGAGATCCGCGGTGTCCTGCTCCAGGGCGCCGGCCTGTGCCGAGTGCCGGGCCAGCGAGATGAGCTCGCCGGGGGTGCGGGCGGAGGCCAGCTCCTCGGCGGGCTCGACGCCCAGGGCCCGTACGAGCCGGTTGGCGACCGCGTTGAGCGCGGCGATCACCGGGCGGAACGTGCGCGCGAACCGGTGCTGCGGGCCCGCGACGAAGCGGGCGACCTGGAGGGGCTTGGAGACGGCCCAGTTCTTGGGCACGAGCTCGCCGATCACCATCTGGACGGCCGCGGCCAGCAGCATGCCGACGACCACGGCGACGCCGGGTACGGCGCCCTCGGGCAGGCCGGTCGCGGTGAAAGGCCCGTGCAGCAGCTCGGCGAGCGCCGGTTCGGCGAGCATGCCGACGACGAGCGAGGTGATGGTGATGCCGAGCTGGGTGCCGGAGAGCTGGAAGGACAGCTCCTTGAGCGAGTCGACGACCGTGGCGGCCCGTCGGTCGCCCTCGGCCGCCGCCTTCTCGGCGTCGGGCCTGTCGACCGTGACCAGGCCGAACTCCGCCGCGACGAAGAAGCCATTGGCGAGGATGAGCAGGAATGCCGCGCCTAGGAGCAGCAGGGGGATGGTCATGCCGCCGCCTCGATATGTCGGAAGGGGGCGGCGCAGGTACTACAGGACGATCCGTCCATCGCTGGAGGGAGTCACTCCTCGGGTAGCTGGGGGCCGCTGAGCACCGGCTGGCACATCAGTGGCGGAGGCGCGGTGAAAACGCCTCCGCCAACAGATTAATCAAGACATGGGCCCGTGCGGCAGGGTGGAAGGCTGAGAGTCAGCCCTGATGTTCCTCGGAGTGGCCCGTGGAGCGGGCCTCGGCGAGGGCGCGCAGGGCGCGGGCGTCCCCGATCGCGCGCTGTTTGGCGATGCCCGGCTGGATGCCGAGCGCGGGCAGGCTGGTGCCGTCGCTGAGGTCGAGGAACACCCAGGGGTCGCCCGGACGCAGGTTGACCTGGAGAATCTCCGCCCAGGCGAGGTGTCTGCTGCTGGCGATGTTGACGACGGTGACGCCGCTCTCGTCGGCCACGACCTTGGGCCGGGCCAGCATCAGGAGCACCCCGAAGATCAGGGCGCCGGTGAAGACGAAGCTGAGTTTTTCCCCGGGACCCAGTTGCTCCAGGAGCATCACGATTGTGGTGAGTACCACAAAGATCGCGACACCGGTGCTCACCAGGACGGCCCTGGTCCTCCCCGGCCGGAAAGTGACGGGCAGAGCGGGAAGTTCGGACATGGTGTGAGATCCCTCAGAGCCGGCAGGCGTGGATGGCCGTGGTCAGGATGGCCCGCGCGCCGAGCTCGTACAGGTCGTCCATGATCCGCTGCGCCTCCTTGGACGGCACCATCGCGCGGACGGCGACCCACCCCTCGTTGTGCAGCGGCGAGATGGTCGGCGACTCAAGACCCGGCGTGAGCGCGACGGCCTTCTCCAGGTGCTCGGCGCGGCAGTCGTAGTCCATCATCACGTACGTCCGTGCCACCAGGACGCCCTGGAGGCGGCGCAGGAACTGCGCGATCTTGGGCTCGGCCTCCTCGGCGGAGTCGGCCCCGACGCGGCGGATGACGACGGCCTCGGACTTCATGATCGGGTCGCCGAACACCTCCAGGCCCGCGTTGCGCAGGGAGGTGCCGGTCTCGACGACGTCCGCGATGACCTCGGCGACGCCCAGTTCGATGGCCGTCTCGACGGCGCCGTCGAGGTGGACGACGGAGGTGTCGAGTCCGCGGTCGGCGAGGTACTTGGCGACGATGCCCTCGTAGGAGGTGGCGACCGTCAGGCCGGCCAGGTCCTCGACGGCCTTGGCGGTGCCGGGCTTGGTGGCGAAGCGGAAGGTGGAGCGGGCGAAGCCGAGCGGGAGGATCTCCTCGGCGTGCGCCCCGGAGTCGATGAGCAGGTCGCGGCCGGTGACGCCGATGTCGAGGCGGCCGGAGGAGACGTAGATCGCGATGTCCCGGGGGCGGAGGTAGAAGAACTCGACCTCGTTCTCCGGGTCGACGATCCGCAGTTCCTTGGACTCCCGGCGCTGCTGGTAGCCGGCCTCATGCAGCATCTCCGCCGCAGGTCCTGACAGGGAACCCTTGTTGGGGACGGCGATGCGCAACATGAGGTCGGCTTCCTTTGCGTGAAGGGGTGTTCCGCGGAACGGGCTGTCTTACCTGGGGGCGTACACGTCTCTACAGATGGGCGTACACGTCGTCGAGGGAGATTCCGCGCGCGACCATCATCACCTGGACGTGGTAGAGCAGTTGCGAGATCTCCTCGGCGGTGGCTTCCTTGCCCTCGTACTCGGCGGCCATCCATACCTCGGCGGCCTCTTCGACGACCTTCTTGCCGATGGCATGGACGCCCTTGCCGACCAGCTCGGCGGTGCGCGAAGTGGCGGGATCGCCGGTGGCGGCCTTGTGCTGGAGCTCGGTGAAGAGCTCCTCGAAAGTCTTCTTGGACATGGTGGTCCTCACCCTACGCGCTCGGCCGCACCTCTCAGTGCCAGGGTTCGGATACCGAGCGGAGGGTGGCCGCGGTCGCCACGGCGGCCGTCACCGCCTCGTGTCCCTTGTCCTCGTGGGAGCCCTCGATGCCCGCGCGGTCCAGGGCCTGCTCCTCGGTGTCGCAGGTCAGCACACCGAAGCCGATGGGGACACCGGTGTCGATGGAGACCTGGGTGAGGCCCTGGGTGACGCCCTGGCACACGTACTCGAAGTGCGGGGTGCCGCCGCGGATGACGACGCCGAGCGCGACGATGGCGTCGTATCCGCGGCCCGCGAGGACCTTCGCGACGACCGGGAGCTCGAAGCTGCCGGGGACCCGCAGGAGGGTCGGCTCGTCGATCCCCAGCTCGCGCAGGGCGCGCAGCGCGCCGTCGACGAGGCCGTCCATCACCTTTTCGTGCCACTGTGCCGCGATCACCGCGACCCGCAGGTCGCCGCAGTTGCGTACGGACAGTTCGGGTGCACCCTTGCCGCTCACGTCTCTCCTCAGTGCTGCTCTCGTGTTGCTTTTGTTGCTGTTCTTGTTGCTGCTCTTGTTGCTGTTCTTGCTGCTGTTCCTGTGCTCTTACTGGTTGCCGCAGGCCGACACGGTGGCGTTGTCGAGCCAGGGCAGGTCGTGGCCCATCCGGTCCCGCTTGGTGCGCAGGTAGTGGAGGTTGTGCTCGCCCGCCTGCACGGGCATCGGCTCCCGGCCGGTGACCCTGAGGCCGTGCCGGACGAGCGCGTCGGTCTTGTCGGGGTTGTTGGTCATCAGACGGACGCTGGTGACCCCGAGGTCCTCCAGGATCTGCGCGCTCGCGCCGTAGTCACGGGCGTCGGCGGGCAGGCCCAGCTCCAGGTTGGCGTCGAGGGTGTCCCGGCCGCGCTCCTGGAGCTCGTACGCGCGCAGCTTGGACAGCAGGCCGATGCCGCGTCCCTCGTGGCCGCGCAGGTAGACCACTACGCCCCGGCCCTCGGCCTGGATGCGTTCCATGGAGGTCTGGAGCTGGGGGCCGCAGTCGCAGCGCAGGGAGTGGAAGACGTCGCCGGTGAGGCACTCGGAGTGGACGCGGACCAGGACGTCCTCTCCGTCGCCGATGTCGCCGTGCACCAGGGCGACGTGCTCGACACCGTCGACGGTGGAGCGGTAGCCGTACGCCGTGAACTCGCCGAAGGCCGTGGGCAGTTGTGTCTTCGCCTCGCGGCGCACGGTGGGCTCGGCGGTGCGGCGGTAGGCGATCAGGTCCTCGATGGAGATGATCGTCAGGCCGTGCTTGCGGGCGAAGGGGATCAGTTCGGGGAGGCGCAGCATGCGGCCGTCCTCGCCGGCGATCTCCACGATCGCGCCGGCCGGGCGCAGGCCGGCGAGGCGGGCCAGGTCGACGGCCGCCTCGGTGTGGCCGTTGCGGACCAGGACGCCGCCGGGCCTGGCGCGCAGCGGGAAGATGTGGCCCGGGCGGACGAAGTCCTCCGCGTGGGCACCGCCGTCCGCGAGGAGCGCGAGGGTGGTGGCGCGGTCGGCGGCCGAGATGCCGGTGGTCACCCCGTGCGCTCCGGAGGCGTCGACGGAGACGGTGAACGCCGTCTTCATCGACTCGGTGTTGTCGTCGACCATCTGCGGGAGCCTGAGCCGGTCGAGTTCGTCACCCTCCATGGGGGCGCAGATCAGGCCGCGGCACTCGCTCATCATGAAGGCGACGATCTCGGGGGTCGCCTTCTCGGCGGCGATGACGAGGTCGCCCTCGTTCTCCCGGTCCTCGTCGTCGACAACCACGACCGGGCGGCCGGCCGCGATGTCGGCGATCGCCTTCTCGACGGGGTCGAGCGCGAAGTCCTCGATGTTGTCCCTGCTGTACCAGACCGGCGCTGTTGTCATACCGGGGCTCCTTCCAGGACGGGCTGCCCGGCCTTGCGGGAGCGCAGCCACCAGTCGCGCATGCCCCACAGGACGAGCGCGCCGTACACGACGTAGACGAAACCGGAGAAGGCGAAACCGTTGGCGAAGTTGAGGGGCACGCCCACCAGGTCGACGAGGAGCCAGGCGAACCAGAACTCGACCATTCCGCGTGCCTGGGCGTACATGGCGACGACCGTGCCGACGAAGATGTAGGCGTCCGGCCACGGGTCCCACGACAGGGTGGGGAAGGCGGTGAACAGGCCGCCGACGGCAAGGGTGCCGACCGCCGCCGCGCCCACCAGGCAGGCGCGTTCGCGCCAGGTGGCGAACCGTACGGCGATGGAGCCGTCCTGCGCCCGGCCCTGGCCGCGGTTCCACTGCCACCAGCCCCAGGCGGCGACGACCATGACGACGACCTGCTTGCCGGCGCTGCCGGACAGGTGGGCGGTGGCGAAGGCGGCGAGGAGGATGGCGCCGGACAGGAACTGGGCGGGCCAGGTCCAGATGGAGCGGCGCCAGCCGAGCGCGAGGGCGATCAGACCGATCGTGTTGCCGATCATGTCGGACCACTTGATGTGCTGGTCGAAGAGGGTGAAGGCCTCGGAGTTGAGCCAGTTCACGGCTTGGCCCCCGTGCTGCCGAGGAGGCGCTCGACGTACTTGGCGATGATGTCGACTTCGAGGTTGACCGGGTCGCCGGGCAGCTTGAGGCCGAGCGTGGTCAGCGCGAGGGTGGTGGGGATGAGGCTGACGGTGAAGTGGCCGGCCGCCGCCTCGACGACGGTCAGGCTGATGCCGTCGACGGTGATGGAGCCCTTCTCGACCACGTACCGGGCGAGGTTCTCGGGGAGCGAGATCTTGACGATCTCCCAGTTCTCGGACGGCGTCCGGGCGATGACCGCGCCCGTGCCGTCGACGTGGCCCTGCACGATGTGTCCGCCGAGACGCGCGCCGACCGCGGTGGGCCGCTCCAGGTTGACGCGGGAGCCGACGGCCAGGGCGCCGAGGCTGGAACGGTCCAGGGTCTCCGCCATGACGTCCGCGGTGAACTCGTCGCCCTCGTGCTCCACGACGGTGAGACAGACGCCGTTGACGGCAATGGAGTCGCCGTGCTGCGCACCTTCGGTGACCACGGGGCCACGAAGTCGGAAACGTGAGGCGTCGCCGAGGTTCTCGACGGCGGTGATCTCACCCAGCTCTTCGACGATTCCGGTGAACACTTCCCGGGTCCTCCTGCCTCATGGGGCACGGACTCCGGGGCCTGTCGATGACGACAGAGTGAAACGGGCTACGGCACCGGGAACGATGCCGACGAGGACTCGTCCCGTCGGGACAAGTCGAAACAATCGGCAGCGCGCACGAATGCCCGCCCGCCGCGCACTGCCTCCCATCCGGACTTTAACCGTCGGTCCAGGAATTTCACCTGGTCAACCGGCCGCTGGAAGCGACCGGGTCGCGGACTGTAACCGCCGGTTCGGACTTTCACCGACCCCGGAGTGCGCTGCTTCTGGTACATGGCCAGTGTGCCACGCCTGATCGACGGCCATGCGGGCGAAGGTCTGTGGGCTGGCTCACAGACCGCGGGACTCCACCCGCGCTCCACCGCACAGCCGGTCAACTCCCGTGCCACCGCCCCCACCTGGGCCTGTGGGACACCCCCGGGACCGTCGCTGGTCCATACCTATTGACCACTCTGGTCTAGTCCTCTTAAGGTCGCGATCATGACTCCGGCGCACACCGCCCGGACGACCAGTGACTGTCGCGCCCGCCCCCGATCGGCCCGGCGGCGGTGACGGAGGCCCTTGCCCCGCCGCCGGGCCTTCAACCGACGCGGGGGCCTGCGGCGAGCAAGCGGGGACGGTGGCCGGGGGCGAGATGCCCCCGGGGTCTGGGCTTTGGCCGGGCCGCGGGTTACCTGGCGGCGCGATGCCCGGCGATTCGGGCCCGGGCCCGGCATGGGCGGACCTGGCGGGCCGGCGGCGGTGACCGAGGCCCTTGCCCCGCCGCCGGGGCATGCGGCGAGCAACCGCGCGCCGGGAGGCTGCGGCGAGATGCCCCCGGGATCGGGGCTTCGGCCGGGTCGCCGGGGGCCCGCGGCGCGGTGACCCGCGATCCGGATCCGGGCCCGGCGCGGGCGGACCTGGCGGGCCAGCGGCGGTGGCCGAGGCCCTTGCCCCGCCGCCGGGCCTCTAACCGGCTCCGGGGCCTACGGCAAGTAACCGCGGGACAGTGGCCGGGGGCGAGATGCCCCCGGGATCGGGCCTTCGAGCGGGCCGACGGGGACCCGCGACGCGACGCCCTGCGATCCGGATCCGGGCCCAGCACGGGCGGACCTAACGGCCCGGCGACGGTGACCGAGGCCCTTGCCCCGCCGCCGGGGCATGAGTCGAGCAATCGCGCGCCGGGGGGCTGCGGCGAAATACCCCCGGGATCGGGGCTTCGGCCGGGCCCCCGGGGCCCGCAGCGCGGTGACCCGCGATCCGGATCCGGGCCCAGCACCGGCGGCCCTAGCGGCCCGGCGACGGTGACCGAGGCCCATGCCCCGCCGCCGGGCCTCTAACCGGCTCCCGGGGCCTACGGCAAGTAACCGCAGGACAGTGGCCGGGGGCGAGATGCCCCCGGGATCGGGCCTTCGAGCGGGCCGACGGGGACCCGCGGCGCGACGCCCTGCGATCCGGTCCGGGCACGGCGCGGGCGGGCCTACCTGGCCGGTGGCGCGAACAGTTCGTCCTGTGCGCCCTCGCGCGCGGTGAGCAGCGCGCCGCGCAGCACCGCGCTTCCGCCCAGCAGACTCGCGCGCATCTCCACGGGCAGCGGCGACATCCGCCCGAGCCGCTCCCCGACCCGGTCGGCGAGCGCGTCCCCACCGGCCTGCCCGATCTCGCCGCCCAGGACCACGCAGCCGGGGTCGAGCACGGCCACGACGGACGCGGCGCCGATGGCGACCCGGTCGGCGAGCGCGTCGAGGAACAGGGACGCCCTGACTGCAGCGTCCGCCCCCACGGCGCTCCGATCGGCCACCGGCGCCTCCGCGTCCCGCCGATCCACCACCGCGCCCGCCGCCGCTACGACTCCCTGAGTGAACGCCGTCTTCGCGGCCCGCTGATCCCCCGCCGCCCCCGGGGCTGCTTCCACTGCGACCCCCTCGGCTCCCCGGCGTACCGCCGCCTTCGTGCCCGTCCGATCCACCGTCGACTCCGCGTCCGTCTCCACTCCGCCCCCCTGAGCCACGGCTGCCCCCTCGACTCCCCGGCCTACCGCCGTCCTCGTTCCCCTCCGAACCGCCTCCTCCGTCTCCGCCCGCACCGCCTCCCGGACCAGCGCCGCCGCGTACGGCTCGTGCGGTGCACCTTCCGCGGCTACGCCGTACTGCGCCGCGAGTCTCGCGATCGCCGCGGACCCGGCGAGGGAGTGGAAACCGCCCTCGCAGTCCGTGGCCGACGGCAGCTTGGTGGTGCCCGGTACGGGGAGGAAGCCGATCTCGCCGGTGCCGCCGGAGGCGCCCCGGCGCAGGACGCCGTCCAGGACGACGGCCGCGCCTGCGCCGTGGCCGAGCCAGAGCAGGACGAAGGTGTCGCGGTCACGGGCGGCACCCTCGCGTTGTTCGGCGAGGGCCGCGAGGTTGGTCTCGTTCTCGACCAGGACACGGGCGTCCGGGAGACGCTCCTGGAGGGCCGCGACGAACCTGCGGTGCCAGGCGGGAAGGCCGGAGGAGTCGCGGAGTTCGCCGGTCGCGGGGTCGATGAGGCCGGGTGCGCCGATGCCGACGGTGTGCAGCCGCTCGGCTCCCGCCTCCTTGGCGGTCCGCTCCACCAGCGCGACCGCCCGCTCGACGGCGGGCCCGGTACCCGCGTCGTCCGCGATCGGCACCGACGCCCGCGCGAGCTCGGCGCCCAGGAGGTCGGAGACCACGACGGCGACCCCCTCGGTGCGGACGTCGAGGGCCGCCAGGTGAGCGCGGTCGGCGACGATCCCGTACAGCCGGGCGTTCGGGCCGCGCCGCCGCGACCCCGACTCCCCCGTCACCGTGATCAGCCCGGCGGCGGTGAGACGTTCGACGAGGTCGGCGACGGTGGGCCGGGACAGTCCGGTGAGCTGCTTCAACTGCCCTGCCGTCAAGGGGCCTTCCCGCTGCATGAGACGCAGGGCGAGCCGGTCGTTGATGGCCCGGGCGGTGCTCGGAGATGCGGGCATGCCGGGATCCTTCCAGATCGGTGCGGGCACGGAGTCCTCGGTCGGGTCCCCCGGCCGTAAATTATCTATTTATCAGGCAGGGTTCCTGATAGTTTACGTCGGCAATGCGGGGAGGACGTCCGGGAGGGCAGCGGCACCATGAGTGAAGTGGTCTACGACATACGTGAGTTGAAGCGCGCGCGGTACGCCGTGGCCGCCGTCTTCGCCGTGCACGGCGCGGTCACCGGGTCCTTCGCGACCCGGGTGCCGTGGATCCAGGACCACGCCGGGATCAGCACGGGCCAGCTCGGTCTCGCGCTCGCCTTCACGGCGTTCGGCGCGTCCGTCTCGATGCCGGTGGCCGGCCGGATCAGCCACCGTTTCGGTTCCCGCGCCGCGCTGCGCGGCCTGCTGGCGCTGTGGACGCTGTCGCTGGTCCTCCCCGCCATGGCGCCCAACCTGCTCAGCCTCTGTCTGGCGATGTTCACGTACGGCGCCACGGCGGGCATGGCCGACGTCGCCATGAACGCGCTGGGCGTGGAGGTCGAGCGCCGCCTCGACAAGTCGATCATGTCCGGGCTGCACGGCATGTGGAGCGCGGGCGCCCTGGCCGGCTCGGCGGCGGGTACGGTCGCCGCACACCTGGGCTCGGACGCGCGCCTCCACCACTGCCTGGCGGCGGCGACCCTCACGGTCCTCGGACTGCTCGCCTGCCGTTGGGTGCTCGATCTCCAGCCCACCGAGGACGAGGAGCCGCCGCCCCGGTTCGCGCTGCCGCCCAGGTCGGCGCTGCTGATCGGCGCGGTCGGGTTCTGCGCGGTGTTCGCGGAGGGCGCCAGCCTGGACTGGTCGGCCGTCTACCTCCAGGACGAACTGGGCAGCTCGGCCGGTCTCGCGGCGGCCTCGACGACCGGCTTCATGCTGACCATGGCGGTGGCCCGGCTTGTGGGCGACACAGTGGTGAACCGCTTCGGCGCGGTACGCACGGTGCGGGTGGGCGGTGTCCTGGCGGTACTGGGCGGGCTGCTCATCGTCGTCGCGGACCATCCCGCGCTCGCGATGGGCGGCTTCGCGCTGCTCGGCCTCGGCATCGCGGTCGTGGTCCCGCTGTGCTTCGCGGCGGCGGGTCGCAGCGGCCCCAACCCCAGCCAGGCGATCGCGGGCGTCGCCACCATCACGTACACCTCGGGTCTGGTCGCGCCGAGCGCGATCGGCACGCTGGCGCAGGCGACCAGCCTGATGGTGTCGTTCGGCTTGGTGACGGTGCTGGCGTGCGGTGTCGCCGCCTTCGCGAGCGTGCTGCGCGCGGGCGACCGGACGCCGGCGAAGGTCAGCCCGCCGAGCGCAGCAGTTCCCGGCCCACGGCCCTGAACCGGTCGCTCCAGGGCGTCGGGCGCAGCGTCCCGGCGTCCAGCCTGACGAGGACCCGCGTGCCGTGCGCGTACGTCAGGGCGCCGTCGCCTGAGCAGAAGCGGAAGCCGTACGTCAGTCCGGTGGTGCCGAGCCTTTCCAGCCAGAGGTGTACGGCGTACGCGCCCGGTCGGTTCACCGGAGCCTCGTAGCTGATCCGCAGCTCCTTGACCGCGTTGCAGAAGTCGCCCGCCGCCGCCCAGGCCCCTTCGAAACCGAAGCCGCGCTCGGTCCACAGCGCGGTCCAGGCACGCTCCACCAGCACCGGGTAGCGGGCGTTGTGCAGCAGCCCGAGCGCGTCGAGGTCGTCGAAGTGGACCGCGACCGGGACGAGCCGGCCGTACGCGAGAGCGGGGGCGAGCGGGGCTTCGGCGGTCACGGGCGGGGCTCCTGAGACGTACGGGGACGGGGCATGAATGGCTGAAACGACACCCCCATCCTAAGCAAACGCTCAGAAGCCCCTCTCTGTGGACCTCAGCCCGCTATCGAGTCCAGTTGCTCGGCTGCGGGCCGCAGGGCCCACAGGTCGCCGCCCGGCGGCGTCTCCAGCTTCGGCACCGCGGCCCGCGCCGCCCGGTCGCCCGCGTCGGCGGCCGCGTGTACGACGTCGCTCGCCGCGAACCGGTGGAACTCCAGCTCCGGATACGTCCAGGGCTCGGCCCCGGTCGCGGCGGGCAGCAGATAGCGGACCGCCTTGAACAGGCTCTGGCCGGCCGGTCCTTCGTAGGACCACAGGTTCACGCCGACGTGCCGGCCGATGGCCGCGAGCCGGGTGTAGGCGACCAGGTCGAAGGTCGAGTAGTGCCAACTACGGGTGCGGGCGAGCTCCTGGGGCTGGCTGCCGTCGGCGGCGATCTGCGGGTCGATGCGCTTGACCCGCGCGTCCAGGACGGTCCGCCGCGCGAGGCCTTTGTCGCCGGTCGCGTACGCCAGGCCGGCGAGCAGCATGTCGTAGAAGGTGCCGTGGTTGTTCTTGGCGGCGCCCTCCTCCTTGCCGAAGGGGCTGTCGGCCAGCCAGTCGCGGAAGTCGATGTTCCAGTCGAGCATGTCGGCGCGGTCGGCCCTCGACCAGCCGGGGGCGCCGGTGTCGAGGATGGCGATGGCGTCCAGCACGCTGGTGTAGGACTGCGAGAAGTCGATGATGCCGATGGCCCGGCCGTCGTACTTGCAGGGGATGAACTGCCCGTGGTCCAGGTTCGGGTTCATCCGGGTGCCGGGGTCGAGGAACCAGGTGCGCAGGACCGAGGCGGCCTTCTCGGAGTACTTCTTCTCGCCGGTGTAGTACCAGGCCAGGGAGAGGTCGTACGCCGAGTCGAAGACCTTCTCGACGTCCTGGCGGTCGGTGCCGGTGTCGACCTCGGGATTGCGCTGGCCGTCACGCTGGACGTAGGGACAACCCCAGGGGTTCTCGGCGGTCTTGGGCTGGGAGGGCCACCAGTACGGGGCCTGGCTGAGGTAGTCGTGCACGTCGCCGCCGGGGGCGGGTCTCGGCTTGTCGACGACCGTCCAGGGGCCCTGGCTCAGCCAGTTGTCGGCGCGGGCCGTCAAGTGGGTGAGGGTGCGGCCCAGTTGGCGGTCGCCGCGGTCCAGCCGGGCCTTGGCGTCGCGCAGCGCGGCGCCGTCGAGGACCGCGGTCCTCGGGGCCTTCGGCGCGGCCTGCGCCGCGGTGGAGGGGACGACGACGGCCGCCAGGGTGACCACGGCCGCGAGAAGGACGCCCAGTCGCGGGCTTGCACTCATCAGACACTCCGATCAGACATATGAACGCAGTTCAGGAGTGGAACCGTGCGAGCGTAGGACCGCTGGCTGACCCTGACAATGGTCCGGACACATTCACGTACAGAGAAAGCGAAGCCTCACCATGGACCTCGGTGTGCGCTGGAAACTGCACGGCGACGGGCGCACGCCCGCCCCCGGAGCGGTCGTCCGCCCCGACGAACGACTCTCCTGGCCACGCACCGCCGGGCTCGGCGCCCAGCACGTCGTGGCCATGTTCGGGGCCTCCTTCGTCGCCCCCGTCCTGATGGGCCTGGATCCGAACCTCGCGATCATGATGTCCGGCGTCGCGACCGTCATCTTCCTGCTGGCGACCCGCGGCCGGGTGCCCAGTTACCTCGGCTGCTCGCTCTCCTTCGTGGGCGTCGCCGCGGTGATCCGGGCGCAGGGCGGCAGCAGTGCGACGGTCACGGGCGCGGTGTTCGTCGTCGGCGTGGCGCTGTTCCTGGTGGGCTTGGCCGTGCAGCGCTTCGGCGCGCGGATCATCCACGCCGCGATGCCGCCGATCGTGACCGGCGCGGTCGTCATGCTGATCGGCTTCAACCTGGCACCGGTGACCGCGTCCACCTACTGGCCCCAGGACCAGTGGACGGCGCTGCTGGTGATGGCGCTCACCGGTCTGGCCGTCGTCTGCCTGCGTGGTTTCTGGTCACGGATCGCGATCTTCCTGGGCCTGCTGTTCGGGTACGGGATCTCCTGGGCCTTCGACCGGATCTTCGGCCGGATCCACTCGGTGGACGCGAGCGGCAAGGTCACCGACCACTGGCGGCTCGACCTCTCCGGGGTCGGCAAGGCCGACTGGGTCGGTCTGCCCGCCTTCCACGGGCCGTCCTTCCAGTGGTCGGCGATCCTCGTCGCGCTGCCCGTCGTCATCGCGCTGGTCGCCGAGAACGCGGGCCACGTCAAGGCGGTCGGCGAGATGACCGGCGACCCGCTGGACGACAGGCTGGGCACCGCGATCTCCGCCGACGGCGTCGCGTCGATGATCTCCACGGCGGTCGGCGGCCCGCCCAACACCACGTACTCCGAGAACATCGGCGTGATGGCCGCGACCCGCGTCTACTCGACGGCCGCCTACTGGGCCGCCGCCGGTTTCGCTCTCCTCTTCGGCCTCTGCCCCAAGTTCGGCGCGGTCGTGGCGGCGATCCCCGGCGGTGTGCTCGGCGGCATCACCGTCATCCTGTACGGCATGATCGGCCTGCTCGGCGCCCAGATCTGGCTCAACGCCCGGGTGGACCTGCGCAATCCGCTGAACCTGGTGCCGGCCGCCGCGGGCATCATCATCGGGGTCGGGAACGTGACCCTCACGTTCACGGACACCTTCTCGCTGAGCGGTATCGCGCTCGGCACCCTGGTGGTGATCGTCGGATACCACGCACTGCGGGCGCTGGCCCCGGCCCACCTCAAGACGCGCGAACCGCTGCTCGACGAGGGCACCTCGTCCTACGACGAGGACTCTCAGCGCGCCAACTCGTAGGCGTACGACGGTGAGAAGGTGCCCGGCGTGCCCTTGCAGCCGTCCGACTCGCCCGGCAGCTTCACCCACAGATAGGCGTCGATCCGGGCCTCTCCGGTGTTCAGGGTCGGCGCCTGTCCGATCTTCCGTCCGGACGGATCGCACCATTCGCCGTCGGGCGGGGCGCCGTTGCCGTTGCGGCTGGTGTCGATGACGGCGCCCAGGCTCGCGGGGCCGCCGAGCGCGGACAGCACCTGTCGGGCGTAGTCGGCCTCCGTGCTCGTACGGTGGAAGTTGGACACGTTGGTGAAGACGCCGTCGGAGGAGGCGGCCGAGGCCGCGCCCGCCTGTCGGAGGAACCCCGCCTGGGTGGCGGGCGGGTTCCAGGCGGAGTGGCCGGCGTCGTAGTAGACGCGGGCCCGGGGGTTCGCGGCCTTGAGGACGCGTCCGGCGCGGGCCAACGAGGCGAAACGGCCCGCCCGTTGGGAGGCGGACAGGCAGTTGGCCTGGGCGAGCGAATCGGGCTCAAGGACGACGATGACCTCGCGGGAGCCGAGCCCCGCCGCGAAGTTGTCGATCCAGCTGTCGTAAGAGGCGAGGTCGGGGGCACCGCCCTCCGACGCGCCGCCGCAGTCGCGCCCCGGGATCGTGTACGCCACGACGACCGGAACCCGGCCCTGGGTGGCGCCGCCCGACGTGACCGCCCTGACCCGGGAGGTGATGTTGGACGGCGTGTAGTCGGCGAACCAGACCGCGGCCGGGCGGTCGGCGATCCGGGACTCGATCACCGGGCGCCGGGAGTCACCCGGGTTGGCCGCGACCCAGTCGAGCACCTGGGACTCGGGGTGACGGTAGAGCCGGGTGGAGGCGGCCAGGACCGCCGGTTTCTCCGCCCTGACGGAGGGCTCGGGGCTCGGCCGGCGCGAAGGGGCGGTGGACGAGGGCGACTTCGACGGGGACGGCGCGGCCGAGGTTTTGGTTGGCGACGGGGTCGGTACGGCGGGCAGCGGCAGCAGGCTGGGCGCGCCCGTCACCAGGGGTCTGGCGTCGTCGGACGGGCGCCCGTCGCCCAGCGCGGACATCATCCCCGTGACGCTGCCGACCGCGACCACGACCGAGGCCGCGGCGACCATGGCACCGCGCCGGGCCGCCCTCCCGCGATCGGCCCTGCGTTCGGCCGCCCGCTGGGCACGTGAGCCTGACACGTACTGTTCCCCCCACTCCCGCCGCGCACGGTTCCCCCGTTCTGGGGAAGCGTCCGGCCCGGCGGCACTGCGGCCAGCCTAGGACTGGGACGCTGCCCCCATGGCGCTGTTGGAACACTTCACCACTCCCGTAGACACCGTGGTCTCCCGTATGCGCACCCTGGACGCGACCCTCCCCGAGCGGGACGGGATCGCGGTGTTCAACCGCGTCTACCTCGCCGTCACCGAGGAGGTCGGCAGGCGCCTGCACGCAGGGGACTTCACCGATCCGGCGGCCGCGATCACGCTGGACGTCCGGTTCGCGGAGCGCTACCTGCGGGTGGCCGAGGAGGGGTGTCCGCCCGCCTGCTGGCGGCCGCTGTTCCAGTTCCGGCGGCATCCCGGGGTACGCCCGCTTCAGTTCGCGCTCGCGGGCATCAACGCGCACATCGGACACGACCTGGCGCTGGCGGTCGTGGACGCCTGTCGTACGCTCGGCTGCGAACCGGCCGAACTGGAGGACGAGTTCGACCGGGTGGGCGATCTGCTCGTCTCGCTGGAGGAGCACATCCGCGAGGAGCTGATGCCCGGCCCCGATCTCCTCCAGATCGCCGATCCGCTGACGCATCTGCTGGGCGCGTGGAGCCTGGACCGGGCTCGTGACGCGACCTGGTCCGCGGCCCGCGCGCTGTGGGCGCTGCGCCGACTGCCGGACCTCGCCGAGGAGTTCACCGACCGGCTGGACGGCGCGGTCGGCTTCGCGGGCCGCATGCTTCTGACGCCGATGCCGGACTGACACCCCGCGACCGGCCCTGTGCCTGCCTCGTACGGCGGGCTCAGTCCTCCGGCAGTTCCACCGGCGCGATCTCGTCGTAGACGTCGCCGGGGCCGGGGTTGGTCGGGTCGGTGGTGCCACCGAGCTGGTGCATGACGCCCCAGACGGCGTTCAGCGCGGTCTGGACGGCGCCCTCCGCCCAGCCCGCGGTCCAGGAGATGTCGTCGCCCGCGAGGTAGATGCTCCGCTTGTCCTCGGGCAGGGAGTCCTGCATGAAGTGGGTGAACAGGCGCCGCTGGTAGCGGTAGTGGCCGGGCAGGTTCGCCTTGAACGCGCCCATGAAGTAGGGCTCGTTCTCCCAGGACACGGTCACCGGGTTGCCGATGACGTGCTTCCTGATGTCGACCTTCGGGTAGATCTCGCCGAGCGACTTCAGCATGACCTCCATCCGCTCGTTCGCGGACAGCGGGAGCCACTTGAGGCTGTCGTCGCACCAGGTGTAGGAGAGGCAGATGACGGCGGGCCTGTCGGGGCCGTCGTCCAGGAGATAGGTCCCGCGCGTCATACGGTCGGTGAGCGTCATCGACATCACGTCACGCCCGGTGTCCTCGTCCTTGTCCAGCCAGAAGGGCCGGTCGACCGGCACGAACAGCTTCGAGCTCTCCATGTAGTGGGTCCGCTCCATCGCCGTCCAGTGGTCGATCGGGAAGAGCGAGTCGTCACAGGCGATCTTCGAGAGCAGCAGCCAGGACTGGGCCGTGAAGACCGCCGCCCGGTAGGTGCGGATGTCGCCGTTCGCGTCCGTCACGGTGATCCGGTCGCCGGACGTGCGGTTCAGCCGGGTCACGGCCGGGCGCGGGGTCCCGTCGTGCAGCGAGGCCAGCGAGGTGCCGTACGGCCAGTGCACGATCTTCTCCGGCTCGCGCTCCCACAGGCGCAGCGGCAGTTGCTGGGAGCCGCCGACGATGCCGCGGTGGTGGTCGTCGGCCTCGGTGTAGACGACGCGCAGGATCTCCAGGATGGAGTTCGGGAAGTCGGTGTCCCAGCCGCCCGTGCCGAAGCCGACCTGGCCGAAGATCTCGCGGTGCCGGAAGGACCTGAAGGACTCCGAGTCGCAGAGGAAGCCGTAGAAGGTCTGGTTGTCGAGCTTCTCCACGAGCTTCGACCAGATCTCGCGGATGCGCGGGACGTCGCGCTCGCGCATGGCCTGGTTCATGTCGGAGAAGTCGGCGCCGTCCTCCAGGCAGGCGTTCCAGGCGGCGGCGACGTCACGGTAGACCTGCGGAAGGTCCTCCACCGTCTCGGCGTAGTGCGACTCGCCCTTGAGGTCGACGACCGTCGAAGGAGTGGTCTCCGCGAGGGGGTTGGGGAACGGCCGGGTCTCCAGGCCCACCAGGTCGATGTAGTGCTGGAGGGCCGTGGAGGAGGGCGGGAACCGCATCGCGCCCATCTCGGCGGTGAGCGAGGGGTCGCACCCGTCGAAACCGACGGTCCGCAGCCGGCCGCCGATCCGGTCCGCCTCGTACACGACGGGCTTGAGCCCCATCTTCATCAGCTCGTATGCCGTCACGATGCCGGAGAGGCCGCCGCCGATGACCGCCACCTCCGTGCCGTGCTCGGTCGCGGGTATCTGGCCGAGCCCCGCGGGGTGCGCGAGGAAATCGTCGTACGCGTACGGGAAGTCCGGCCCGAACATGGTGATCGGCGGCTGCTGCACGTCGGCGTGCTGGACGGCGTTGGGCACGGTGGACGTCATGGGGTACGGACTCCTAGCGGTGAAGCTCTTGCAGGCAGGCAGGCAGGCTCGGGGGAAGGCTCTGTCGGGACGGGCGGCGCGGGTCAGACCAGGTCAGACCAGGGACCCGTAGAGGCCGGGGCGGCGGTCCTTCAGATACGGGTTCGCCTCGCGCGAGGCCGCGAGGAAGGCGGGGTCGGCGTCGGCGAGGACCAGTTGCTCGCCCCTGCCCGCACGGACCCTGGCCACCCCGTCGGGGCCGGCCAGCGTGGAGAGCCCGACGAACTCGAACTCCCCTTCCTGGCCGGTGCGGTTGACGTACGCGACGTACAGCTGGTTCTCGAACGCGCGCACCGGCACGACCGACTCGGCGACGAACTGGAACGGGTGCATCTGCGCGGTGGGCACGAGCAGGAGGTCGGTGCCGGCGAGGGCGTGCGCCCTGACGTTCTCCGGGAACTCCACGTCGTAACAGATCATCATCCCGACCCGCAGCCCGCCGAGCTCCGCCTGCACCACCGGCTGCTCCCCCGGCGTGAAGTGGTCCTGCTCGAAGCAGCCGAAGAGGTGGGTCTTGCGGTAGTTCGCGAGCCGGGTGCCGTCGGCGGAGATCAGCTGCGCGGAGTTGAAGACCGCGTCCCCGGAGCGCTCCGGGTAGCCGTAGGCGACGGCCACGCCGTGCCGGCACGCGATCTTGGCGACCGCGTCGGCGGAGTCGCCGTCGGCCGGTTCGGCGAGGCGGCCGGTCTCGTCGCCGATCGCGTAGCCGGTGAGGAACATCTCCGGCGCCACGATCAGCCCGGCGCCCGCGGCGGCGGCGTGGCCCGCGGCCTCGTCGAGAACCCGGAGGTTCCCGGCGACCGAGCCGGGGTGGCCGGAGCTCTGGAGCAGGGCTGTGCGCATGCGTGTTCCTTGCCGGTACGGAGGGGTTTGGGGGGCGGTTACACCCAGGTAGACGCTACGGGCGCCCGCCCCGGCGGAACAAGGCGGACCTGTTGCGCGTGCGCGGACGATTCGTTGCGTGGGGTGGGGGGCGGGCGGAGATTCGTTGCGCGGCCGGATCCGAGGGGTTTTTCGCCCCTCCGCCCCTTCCCGTCCCGTTCCTGGGGGCTGCCGCCCCCAGACCCCCGCATCGCGCTGACGCGCTCGTCCTCAAACGCCGGACGGGCTGAAAATTTCAGCCCCTCCGGCGTTTGAGGAGCGGGGGTTCGGGGGCGGAGCCCCCGAGAGACGGGACGGGAAGGGGCGGAGGGGGCGAAAAACCCCTACCCCACCCCGAACGTCGTGATCACCGCCGCATGATCCGAAGGCCACTCGTTCCCGGCCACATCGGGCCACACCCGAGGCACCCCGCTCACGAAGGTGCGGGAGTCGAGCACCCGCAGCCCCCGGTACAGGACGTAGTCGATCCGGTCCTGCGGCTCGGACCGCCCGCTCCCGTCCTCGTGCTCGACATGAACCGGAGACCAGGTGTGCCCAGGATCCGCGGCCGGATCGGGATGCGCCTCGCGATACGAGTCCCGCAACCCCGCCTCCTCCGCCGCCTTCGTGACGGGCCACTCGACACCGGCCCAGTCCAGATGCGAGGGAGCGTTGAAATCCCCGAGCAGCAGAACGGGCGTACCGTCGTCCGCGGACTCGGCGATCCGCCGCAGGATCTCCCGCATCTGACCGAGCCGCACCCCCTCGTGGTCGACCAGTCCGGCCGCCGGAAGCCCGTCGAAGCGCGCCTCGTAGGGCCCGTACGGCGTGTAGTCGAGGTGGACGCTCCACACGTCGACCGACCCGCCCCCGTCCAGCCGGATCCGCACCCCGGTACCGCCGTAGAAGCCGACGTCGGGATCGCCGAGGCGCGCGGTGATGGGGTACCGGCTGATGACGCCGAGGTTGTCGCCGGCCCGGTGGTGGTACCAGCCGAGCGCCTCGCCGAGCTCCCGCGCCGCGGTGCCGTACGTCTCCTGGAGCGCGACCACGTCGACGCCGGTCTCCGTGATGATCTTGAGCTGCTTCTCCCGGTGGTCGTCGACCTTCGTACCGCCGTACCAGAGGTTCCAGCTCATCACCCGCAGCTCGCGCGGCGCGACCATGGCCCGCAGCCGCGCCGGGGTCACCTCCCGCAGGCTGCCGAGGACGGTCCGCCCGGGGGCGGGGGCGATCGGCGCGAGCGAGGGCACGGCGAGCACGGCGCAGCCCGCGGCCTCGGCGGAACTGACGCCCGTCTGGGTGTCCTCGACGGCGACGCACCCGGCGGGGTCGACGCCGAGGGCGCGGCAGGCCGCGAGGTAGGGATCGGGGGCCGGCTTGGTGCGCTCGGTGTCGTCGGCGGTGACGGAGACGGCGAAGCGGCCGGCGCCGAGGGCCGCCAGGACGGTGTCGGCGACGGCTCGCGGCGACGCGGTCACCAGCGCGGTGGGTACGCCGTCCCGGGCGAGGGAGTCGAGCAGCGCGAGCGCGCCGGGGCGGGGCACGACGCCGGTGCGGACGCGGTCGGCGAACTCCCGGTGCAGCTCGCCCGCGACCCGCTCCACCGGGGTCCCGGTGATCCCGCCGAGCCAGGCCGCGGTGTGCTCGACCGGGCGTCCGAGCACGTCCGGCTGGTCGGCCCCCGTCAGCCGCCTTCCGAGTCCGCCGGCCACCTGTTCCACCGCCTCCCACCACAGTCGCTCGGTGTCCACGAGCGTGCCGTCCATGTCGAACAGGACGGCCTGGAGGATGGGGCGGGGGGTGGTGCGGTGGGTCACGGAACTCTCTTTCGATTGACAGGGGCCCGCGGGGGAGGGCACGACCGGGGGTGGTTCAGTTGGCGCGGGCGGCGACCAGCACCGGCCGCTCGGGCAGGCTCACCGTCACGGCGGCCCCCGATCCGAGCGTCGCGGCCTCGTGCGTCGGCAGGTCCGCCTTGACCTCGGTGGCGTCGGCGAGCCGCACGGTGACCCGGGTGGCCGCGCCGAGGAACGCGGTGGCGACGACCCGGGCGTCACCGGCGCCGTCGGCCCGCACCCGTACGGCCTCGGGGCGTACGAGTACGTCCACCACCTCTCCCTCCGCCACGACGGGCGCCTCTCCGTCGACCGGCAGGCGCTGCCCGAGCACCTCGGCGAGGCCGCCGCTCAGCCGGCCCGGGATCCGGCTCATCGTGCCGACGAACTCGGCGACGAACGGGGTGGCCGGCCTGCCGTACAACTCGGCGGGCGCGGCGCACTGTTCGAGCCGCCCGGCACGCATCACGGCGACCCTGTCCGCCATGGACAGGGCCTCCTCCTGATCGTGCGTCACGAACAGCGTGGTGATGCCGAGTTCCTGCTGAAGCCGGCGGATCTCCTCGCGGAGACCGAGCCGCACCTTGGCGTCGAGGGCGGAGAGAGGTTCGTCGAGCAGCAGTACGCGCGGGCGCAGGGCCAGCGCCCGCGCCAGCGCGACCCGCTGCTGCTGGCCGCCGGAGAGCTGGTGGGGGTAGCTCCCGCCCTTGTCGGCGAGTCCTACCAGGTCGAGCAACTCGGCTGCACGAGAGCTGCGTTCGGCCGTACGGACCTTACGCATCCGCATGCCGAAGGCGACGTTGTCGAGGGCGCTGAGATGCGGGAAGAGGCTGTAGGACTGGAAGACCATCCCCGCGTCCCTGCGGTGCGCGGGCACGCGCGTGACGTCGGCGCCGTCGACCAGCACCTCGCCGGAGTCGGGGTGCTCGAAGCCGGCGAGCATCCGCAGCGCGGTGGTCTTGCCGCAGCCGGACGGGCCGAGCAGGGCGAGGAGTTCGCCGGGCCGCACGGTGAGGTCGAGCCCGTCGAGCGCGACGGTCGTCCCGAACTCGCGTCGCAGGCCACGGAATTCGACGGTGGCGGCCTTCTCGGCCGTCTTCTGGAGCGTGGTGGCAGTCATGGGTTCATCCCCGGGAGGCCGAAGCGGGTGCTGTACGGGTGCGCCCGCCGAACACGGCGAGCGAGAGAAGCAGCGCCCACGTGAGGAGCAGGCTGAGCACGGACACCGCGACGGACAGCTGCGCCTGCGAGCCGCCGACGCTGTAGATCCACACGGCGAACGGCTGGAAGCCGAGCAGCTGTGCGACGGTGAACTCGCCGAGCACCAGCGCCAGTGTGAGGAAGGAGGCGTTGAGCAGCGCGCCGCGCAGGTTGGGCAGCACGACCCGGAGAAGCGCCTGCGGCCAGGGGGCGCCGCAGCTTCGGGCGGCCTCGACGAGTGTGCGTACGTCGACGGCGCGCAGCCCGGCGTCCAGTGCCCGGTACACGAACGGGAGGGCCATCACGACGTAGGCGAGGACCAGGATGAAGGGGAAGTCCGGGTTCTGGATCGCCACGAAGGTCTGGAACAGCGGTGTGCGGGAGAGGTGTTCGGGGCCCCACCGCAGGACGGTGGAGATCCCGGCGACGAACGCGATCGGCGGGACGACCAGCGGCAGCGAGCACACCACCTCGACGACCGGCCGCAGCCGGGGCGCGCCCAGCCGCAGCGCGACCATCGCGGGCACCATCAGGAGCAGCACCACGGCGATGGTGGCGAGGGCCAGCTCCAGCGAGAGCACCAGGCTGGTGGTGAAGCCCTCGGTGGAGACGATCTCGCTGTACGCGTCGAAGGTGATCCCCTGCCCCGGCACGTCCACGGTGAAGATCACGGACGCGGCCAGCGGCACCAGGAAGTACAGCCCGGCGAGGGCCAGTACGGCCCACCGCCAGAGGTTCAGGCGAGCCATCGCGCGCTCCGTCGTTGCAGGGGCAGGTACACGGCCATCACCACGCCCGCGATCAGGACCATGTCGAGGCTGAGGGCGAGCGCCACGTTCTCCTGGCCGACCAGGACGTTGCCGGAGATGGCGTCGGCGATCTGGAGGGTGACCAGCGGGACCGCGCTGCCGACCATGGCCGCGGCCGTGGCGTACGCGGCGAAGGCGCTGCCGAAGAGGAGTACGAGTCCCCCGAGCAGCGAGGGCGCGAGCACGGGGAGGGCGACGTGCCGCCAGTACTGCGCGGAGGTGGCGCCGTTGTTCCGCGCGGCCTCGCGCCACTGGGAGCGGAGCCCGTCGAGGGCGGGCGTGATGGTGAGGACCATCAGCGGGATCAGGAAGTACAGGTAGACGATGACCAGGCCCCAGAAGCTGTAGAGGTTCCAGCCCTTGTCGGCGAGGCCGAACTGCCTTGTCAGCACGCCCGCGTTGCCGAGGGTGGCGACGAAGGCGAAGGCCAGCGGGACGCCGCCGAAGTTGGCGAGGACGCCGGACGCGGTGAGGACGGCCTCGCGCAGCGCGCGGAAGCGCGAGGTCACCACGGCCTGGGCGAGCGGCAGTCCGAGGACGGTCGCGATGCAGGCGGAGACGGCGGACAGCTTGACGCTGCCGATCAGGGCGGTGAGGTAGGCGCCCTGGAGCGAGTCGGTCAGGTTGGCCGCGCTGTACGAAGTGGCGCCGGTGGCCTGGTCCTTCACCGTGAAGGCGCCGTTCAGCATGGCCAGGGCGGGGATCCCGAAGGCGATCGCCACGAAGACGAGGAGCGGGGCCACGGGGAGCCAGCCGGCGACGCGGCGCCCGCGCTTGTGGGAAGCGACGGGCACCACGTCGACCGCGGGGAGGGTGGCGGTCATCCGGAGACGGCCTTGCCCCAGCCCTGGGACAGGACTTCCTTGGCCTTGCTCTGCTGGTCCTCGGTCGGGAAGCTCGGCGTGCCGGAGACCTCGGGGAGCTTGGCGGCGGCGGTCTTGTCGAGCGTGCCGGCCTTCTCCATGGCGGTCATCAGGACCGGACGGGCGTAGCCCTTGAGCCAGAGGTTCTGGCCCTCGGCGCTGTAGAGGTACTCCTGCCACAGGCGGGCGGCGGCCGGGTGCGGGGCGTCCTTGTTGATCGCCTGGGAGTA
Source organism: Streptomyces sp. NPDC088747 (assembly GCF_044751025.1). Lineage (NCBI taxonomy): Bacteria > Bacillati > Actinomycetota > Actinomycetes > Kitasatosporales > Streptomycetaceae > Streptomyces > Streptomyces sp. NPDC088747. Next base: position 93,192 of record NZ_JBIVKZ010000020.1, on the reverse strand, counting down.
GTACTGGGAGAACTTGCCGTCCTCCGGGACCGAGACCTTCCAGTCGAGGCCCTTGGACTGGAACTCCTCGGCATAACCGGCGTTCAGGTAGTCCCAGTCGATGCTGATCGGTGTCTCGCCCTTCTCGACCGTGGCCGGGGTGGACTCGACGGGGGTGTAGTTGCCGTTCTTCTTCAGCTCGGCGAAGAAGTCCAGGCCGGGCTGGATGTCGTCGAAGGAGCCGCCGTTCGCCAGGGCCGCCGCGTACACGCCACCGAAGGCCGAACCGGACTTGGTGGGGTTGCCGTTGAGGGCGACCTGGCCCTTGTACTCCGGCTTCAGCAGATCCTTGAAGGTGGTCGGGCAGGTCTTGACGGCCTTGGCGTCGCAGCCGATGGAGATGTAGCCGCCGTAGTCGTTGAACCACTGGCCCTTCGGGTCCTTCTGGCCCTCGGGGATGTCACCGAAGGCCGCGACCTTGTAGGGCGCGAGCAGTCCCTGCTGGGCGGCGCTCAGTGCGAATGAGCTGCCGAGGTCCAGGACGTCGGGGGCACGGTCCTGGCCCTTGCGGGAGGTGACGGCGTTGATCTCGTCCTGGCTGGATCCGTCCGGGGCCTCGACGGAGATCTTGATGCCGTACTTCTTCTCGAAACCGGCGATCAGGGCGCCGTAGTTGGCCCAGTCCGGGGGCAGCGCTATCGCCGACAGCTTGCCCTCCTTCTTGGCGGCCGTCACCAGGGCGTCGAGACCGCCGAAGTCCTCGGCGGAGGTCGCGGTGGCAGCGCTCTTGCCGTTGGCGGTGGTCGACTCTTCGGGGGCCGCGCCACAGGCGCTCAGGGTCAGTGCGGCGACGACGGCGAGGCCGCCGGTGAGGACTGCGGTCCTCGGCAGGAACACGGACACGGTCTCTCCAGGAATTACGGGCGAGGGTGTGGCGGGACGGAAACTTGTCTGAACAAGTTGCCCTCAGTAGGCCCGCCTTCGATGTCGTCTTCGTAAACACCGGCGAAACCCTGAGCCCTGTTTCCCTGGACAATCCTCACCCGCGCCGGCCGCTCCGCACCTCGACTAGGCTGCTCACTCTGTGCACAACCAACTGGTCAGAGGGGAAGCATGCCGGCCCGACACGAGGAGATCGCCGAGGAGTTGCGGCGGGCGATCGACCGCGAGGAGTACACCGTCGGCAGTCTGCTTCCGGCGGAGACCGAGGTCGCGGCGCGGTACGCCGTCTCGCGCGGCACGGTCCGCCAGGCGTTCGCGAGCCTGACCGCCGAGGGGCTCATCGGCTCACGCCAGGGCGCCCGCCGAGTGGTGCTGGCCGGCCGCCGCAGCCAGAGCTTCGCCGAACTGCGCAGCTTCGCCCAGTGGGCGCGCGCGATGGGACGGGAGGCGACCGGCCGGGTGGTGGCCCAGGAGTACCGCCCGGCGTCGGCGGAGGACGCGGTGCGTCTCCAACTGCCGGAGGAGACCGCCGTGTTGCACGTACTGCGGGTCCGCGGCCTGGACGGCGAGCCGGTCCTGCTGGAGCGGACCGTGTACGCGGACTGGATCTCCCCCGCCGTCGAGGCCATCGAGCCCGACTGCCCCTCGGTCACCCAACACCTGCTGGAGGAAACGGGGTTGGTCTTCGCCTACGGCGAGCACGTCATCGACGCGGTGGCGGCGAGCGCCCAGGACGCCGAACTCCTCGGCGTCCGCCGCACCAGCCCGCTCCTGCGGGTCCGCCGCGTCACGACCACCCGCGAGGGCCGCCCGGTGGAGCGGTCCGACGACCGCTACCGCTCGGACGCCGTGAGCTTCAGCGTCCACAACTCGATAGGGAACAACGCGCTGGCGAGAAAGACGGCGGAGTAGCCGCACCGGCGCAGGCGACCGGCGGAGCAGCCGCACCCGCCTGGGCGACCGGCGGAGCAGCCGTACCAACAGGCGCGACCCCGAGGAGAACCGGCGCAGCAGCCGTACCTACGTGGGCGACCCGGAAGAGAACCGGCGCAGCAAGGGCGACAGAACCAGCACCGACTTCGTCCGCTCCACGAACGACTCCCCCGCGATCCGCTCCAGCACCCGCTCGAAGTGCCGCATGTCCGAGGCGAAGACCTGCACGACCGCGTCCGCGTCCCCGGTGACGGTAGACGCGGCCACGACCTCCTGATAGCGCTCAAGACCTCGCTGAATGGTCTCCGGCGAGGTGTTGCGCCGGCAGTAGATCTCGACGAACCCCTCGGTCTCCCAGCCCAGCGCGGCCGGATCCACCCGCACGGTGAAGCCGGTGATGGCGCCACTGGAACGCAGCCGGTCCACCCGCCGCTTCACGGCGGGCGCGGACAGGCCGATCTGTTGCCCGATGTCGGCATAGGAGCGCCGCGCATCCTCGGCGAGGGCGTGCACGATGCGTTCGTCGAGATCGTTCAGCACTACGGGTGGTTCACTTTTCTACGGTGGCGACACGGGACCGGCGGAAGCCGTAACTGAAGTAGAACACGAGCCCGACGGCCATCCAGACCCCGAAGACCACCCAGGTCACGGTGTCGAGGCTGCCCATCATCCAGACGCAGAACGCGAAGCCCAGCGCGGGCAGCACCGGCGACAGCGGTACCCGGAAAGTCCGGGGCATCTCCGGACGCGTCCGGCGCAGCACCACGACGGCGATGTTGACCAACGCGAAGGCGAAGAGAGTGCCGATGCTGGTGGCGTCGGCGAGCCGGCCGAGCGGGACCGCGGCTGCGAGCACTCCGCAGAACACCGACACGATGACGGTGTTGACGCGCGGCACCCCGCTCCTGGGGTGAACCCGCGAGAACACCTTGGGCACCAGTCCGTCGCGGGACATGGCGAAGAGGATGCGTGTCTGGCCGTAGAGCACGGTCAGCACCACACTGGCGATGGCGATGACGGCGCCCGCGGCGAGGAGTGTGCCCCAGACGGCGTCGCCCGTGACGTCCTCCATGATCCCGGAGAGCGCGGCCTCCGAGTCGGTGAACCGTTGCCAGGGCAGCGCGCCGACGGCGACGGCCGCGACGAGGACGTACAGCGCCGTGACGATGACCAGCGAGAGCATGATCGCGCGGGGCAGGTCGCGCTGCGCGTTCTTCGCCTCCTCACCGGCCGTGGAGGCGGCGTCGAAGCCGATGTACGAGAAGAAGAGCGTGGCCCCGGCGGCGCTGACGCCCGCCATGCCGAGCGGCATGAAGTTCTCGTAGTTGCCGGAGCGGAAGCCCTGGACGCCGATCGCGCAGAACATCAGCAGCGCGGCGACCTTCACCACGACCATGATCGTGTTGGCGCGCGCCGACTCCCGGGCACCGCCGAGCAGGAAGGCCATCGCGAGCAGGACGACGATCAGCGCGGGCAGGTTGAAGAAGCCCCCGTCGCCGGGCGGCGCGGAGAACGCGACGGGGATGGTGACGCCGATCGTCCCGTCGAGCAGTTCGTTGAGGTACTCGCCCCAGCCGACGGCCACGGCGGCGACCGAGACGCCGTACTCCAGGACCAGACACCAGCCGCAGATCCAGGCGATCAGCTCGCCCATCGTTGCGTACGCGTACGAGTACGAGGATCCGGCGACCGGGATGGTGCCGGCCAGCTCTGCGTAGGAGAGCGCGGAGAACAGGGCGGTGAGGCCGGCGATCACGAAGGAGAGGGTGACCGCGGGGCCGGCCTTGGGGACGGCCTCGCCGAGGACCACGAAGATGCCGGTGCCGAGGGTGGCACCGATGCTGATCATGGTCAGCTGCCACAGCCCGAGGGAGCGCCGCAGCGAGCCTCCCTCGCCCTGGCCACCCTCGGCCACCAGCCGTTCCACCGGCTTGCGGCGCATGAGACGCGCGCCGAGGCCCGGGGACGGCGGGGTGGGCGAGGGGCGGGACTGCGGGGGTGCGCCTTGGTCGAGCACGCGTCGGCTCCTTCATCGCTGCCGGTCGGAGGAGGCGGGAACCGGCGGCACCCCTGACAGCAGGGACCCGCCGAGCGGAGTCCCCGCCACACTAAGTACAGCGCCTGACCCTACGAGTCCCGGCTTCGCGGACGTAATGCAGCAACCTTGCGCATCCTCGCAAGATCGTTGCGTTCATCGCGTGTCGACGCCAGATCGTTGCGCGGGGCCTTCCGATGGTTGCGCGACGACCCTCCCACTACCCGGGCGTCCCCCCGAAGCCGACGCCCGCGAGCCCGCCCCGCCGCCCACGAGCGACACCGGAAACCGCCCGGCACACACCCTGGCTGCCGGCTCGGAGAAACCCCCGGGCGACGTAGAAGAAGCCGGCCTCCGAAGGGACGGCCTCCAAGCCGACGTACACGAGCCCCGACGACCACGAGCCCAGCCTGTCGTCTTCCGACAGCGCCCCTCAGACACCGAAGCGGCCGAAACCGGGTCACCCCTCCTCCGGCCCTCCGGCGACCGCCCGCGCCCGCGCCTCGTCGTCCTCGTCGAAGCCCAGCTGTCCTGGTCGCCCGTACGCCGCCGCCTGCGCGTCGATCCAGCGGCTGTGGGCCTCCCAGGCGGCCTGCTTGCTGGTGCCGAGAGCCGCGCCGATCTGCGACCAGGAGGCACCCGCCTCACGGGCCGCGCGGACGGTGAGCTGACGCCCTTACGCCGCCTTGCGGGCCACCACCTCGCTCAGCGCGAGCACCTCCAGCAGGCCGGCCCGGTCGAGCGCCTCGGCGTCGCTGCCGGCCCCGGCGAGCGACTCCCGCACCCGCAGCTCGTCGAGGCGGCCCACGGCGGTCAGCAGGGTGTACTGCGGCTCGATGCTCTGGGGCGTCGTCATGCTCCCAGCGTCCCGTCAGGCCAGCCTGACGTCAAGGCACCCTGACGGTCCGATCACCGAACGGCGACGGCCCCCGCGGTCGCACCACGGAGGCCGTACGAGGCGCACGAGGCCCTACGAGAACGGGGATACGCGCCGTCAGCTCCAGCTGGCGTGCAGCGGCTTGCCCTCGGCGTAGCCGGCCGCGCTCTGGATGCCCACGATCGCGTTCTCGGCGAACTCCTCCAGGGAGTTGGCGCCCGCGTAGGTGCAGGAGGAGCGGACGCCCGCGATGATCGAGTCGATCAGGTCCTCGACGCCCGGACGGGTCGGGTCGAGGAACATGCGCGAGGTGGAGATGCCCTCCTCGAACAGGGCCTTGCGAGCCCGGTCGTACGCCGACTCGTCGCTGGTGCGGTTCTTGACCGCACGGGCGGACGCCATGCCGAACGACTCCTTGTAGAGGCGCCCGCTGGCGTCCTGCTGGAGGTCGCCCGGCGACTCGTACGTACCGGCGAACCAGGAGCCGATCATGACGTTGGACGCGCCCGCGGCCAGCGCCATGGCGACGTCGCGCGGGTGCCGTACACCGCCGTCGGCCCACACGTGCTTGCCGTACTTCTTCGCCTCGGCGGCGCACTCCTTCACGGCCGAGAACTGCGGGCGGCCGACGCCGGTCATCATGCGGGTGGTGCACATGGCGCCGGGGCCGACCCCGACCTTGATGATGTCCGCGCCCGCCTCGATCAGGTCGCGCACGCCCTCGGCGGCCACGATGTTGCCCGCGGCGATCGGCACCTGCGGGTCGATCGCGCGGACCGTCCTGATCGCGCTGATCATCGACTCCTGGTGGCCGTGCGCCGTGTCGATGACGAGCGTGTCGACGCCCGCGTCGAGCAGCTGCTTGGCCTTGCCCGCCACATCGCCGTTGATGCCGACGGCGGCGGCGATGCGCAGCCGTCCGTCCGCGTCGGTGGCCGGCGTGTAGAGCGTGGCGCGCAGCGCGCCCTTGCGGGTGAGGATGCCCGCGAGCCGGCCGTCCTTGTCGACGGCGGGCGCGTACCGGCGGTTGGCCTGGTCCAGCTTGTTGAAGGCGTCCCGCGGTTCGATATCCGCGTCGAGCAGCAGCAGGTCCTTGGCCATGACCTCGGAGAGCTGCGTGAAGCGGTCGACGCCGGTGAGGTCGGCGTCGGTGACCACACCGACCGGCCGGCCCTCCTCGTCGACGACGACGCCCGCGTTGTGCGCGCGCTTGGGCAGCAGTGCCAGCGCGTCGGCGACGGTCTGGTGCGGGGCGAGGATGATCGGGGTGTCGAGCACCAGGTGGCGTCCCTTGACCCAGGAGACGACCTCGGTGACGACCTCGATCGGGATGTCCTGTGGGATGACCACGAGCCCGCCGCGACGGGCGACGGTCTCGGCCATCCGGCGGCCCGCGATCGCCGTCATGTTGGCGACGACCAGCGGGATCGTGGTGCCCGTGCCGTCGGGGGAGGCGAGGTCCACCCCCTGACGCGAGCCGACCGCGCTGCGGCTGGGCACCATGAAGACGTCGTCGTACGTGAGGTCGTACGGGGGCTGGATGTCGTTGAGGAAACGCACGTGCTGCACATCCCGGTCGTTCAGAGGTGGCCCCCGGACAGGTCAGCCAGGGGGAAGAGCACGTACTTCATTGTCCCACGACGCCGGGTCCGTATGGCCCGGGCCGATCCTCCAGACAGGGGCGCACCCGGTTCGTGGCATCCTCCGACAGCCCGCCCGGAACCGCGCGCTAAGGGGATTCCGCCAGCACCATCACCACGGCCAGCGGGGTGTCCGTCTCCCGCCACTGCGCCGCCGCGTCGGCGAAGATCTCTTGGAGGACCCGCCAGTCCGCGGGCGAGGCAGCCGCGTACTCCTGCCAGTTCTGTACGAGGAGCAGCCGGCCGCTCAGCGCGGGCCACCACGCGAGGTCGCCGAGGCAGTCCGCGAGCGCGTCCCAGTTGGCGCCGAAATAGTCCGGCAGCCGCAGCGCGGTGGCGCAGGCCGCCATGAGGCCGGCCTTGTCCGTGACGCCCGAGAGGTCCAGGACCGGCGTCTCCCAGCCCGCCTTACGGGCCGCGTGGAGCGCGGGCTCCACGGGCAGCCGGGCGGGCCAGGAGAGGACACCGGCGGGTGCGCTACTGCCGAGCACCGGCGTGAGCGGGTCGTCCGTCATCTCAGCACCGCCCTGAACGACTTGTAGTGATCATCGGTGTAGTAGATCTCGCCGCCCTGCCCGGTGACAATGCGGCGTGCTCCCCGGTCGCTCTCGCCGGGGGTTCTGACCGTGTACTCGTGGTAGTAGCCGCGCTGGTGCCGCGGCAGCTCCCGCTCGAAGTTCCCGAAGACGGCGCCGTCCCTGGCGTACGGGAAGGGGCCGCCGTCGTCGATGAGCGCGAGGGTCTCGCGGGCCTGGGCCGGGAGCTCAGAGACGGCGACGGTGGGCAGGTCCCCGGCCCAGGACGGGGCCGCCGCGTCCGCCAGGACGGTGCCGGTGGCCGTGGAGGAGGCACCGGTGTCCGTCGACGCGCAGCCCGCCAGCAGCACTCCCAGGCAGAGAAGCAGGCCCGGGAGCAGACGGGGGACGAACCGCGGCAACATGATGTCGATGCTGCCACGGCCGCCCCCTCACGGCGCGTCGTACGAGGACTCAGGGGCCGTCCGGATCCGCTCGGTTCAGCGCCGGACGCGGCGTCGGGCCCGCCGTCATCAGGTAGTCCGCGGCGGAGGTGTCCGTCACCAGGCTGGTGACGAGCCCGGATCGCAGCACCGCGTCGATGGCGGCCGCCTTGCGCTGACCGCCCGCGATCGCGACGACCTCGGGGATGCGGCGCAGCCGGTCCGCCTCGACGGTGATGCAGCGCTCGCCCAGGTCGCGCCCGACCCGGCGCCCCTCGGCGTCGAAGAGGTGCGCCGACATCTCGGCGGCGACACCGAGGGTGGCGTAGTGGGAGCGCTCGTCCTCGGTGAGCATGTCGTGCACCGTCGAGATGCCCGCCTCCCAGGAGCCGATGGACACGCAGGCGACCGTGACCTTGTCGAAGTACTCGAAGGCACGGGCGATCCCGGTCTGGTTGCGCAGCGCGGCGGCGGTGGCGGCGTCGGGCAGCAGCATCGGCGCGTAGATCGGGTGCGCGTCGCCGCCCGAGACCTGCGCGGCCCGCCGTACCGCCTCCACCGAACCGCGCTCGGCGGTCCCTGCGTCGTACACCCCCGTCAGCTGCACCACCGTGCAGGGCGGGAGCCGGTCGAGGGCCGCCGCCATGTGGATGGTGGAGCGGCCCCAGGCGAGGCCGAGCACATCACCCTCGTTCACCAGTTCGCCGAGCAGGTCCGCGGCGACCTCGCCGAGGTTCTCGGGATCGGGCGACTCCCGCGCCTCGACCGGGGACTCCACCACGACCGCGTGCCTGAGGCCGTATCGGGCGCGCAGCGCGTCCGAGCGCTCCGCGTCCAGCTCCGCGGGGACGCGAATCTCGATCCTCACGAGATCCCGTTCGAGAGCGGTCTCCAGGACCCTGGCCACCTTGAAGCGGCTGACGCCGAACTCCTCGGCGATCTGGATCTTGGATTTGCCCTCAAGGTAGAAGCGGCGGGCCATGGCCGCCGCCTGCACCAGCTCTGCGGGTCCCATCCGCATGGCTGACCGGCCCGTCGACATACCCGACACGGCGATCTCCTCACTGCTGTTCACACTCTGGATTCGCCGTTCATCCTTGCAGATCCGGCGTACTTGATCGGCCCGGATGGGCGGCGTTCACGTTCCCTTCGGTCAGTGGTCGCACGCCCAAGTCGCCCGGGCCGTCACCTCCTGAGCCTGCGTGCGCAGTGCACGTACCGCCTGGGCCGGGTCGGATGCCCCGTAGACCGCCGATCCGGCGACGAAGACGTCGGCTCCGGCGTCCGCGCACCGCTCGATCGTGGACGCCGAAACTCCGCCGTCCACCTGGAGCCAGAGTTCGAGACCGTGCTTGCTGATCAACTCGCGGGTGCGCCGGATCTTGGGGAGCATGATGTCGAGGAAGGACTGGCCGCCGAACCCCGGCTCGACGGTCATGATCAGCAGCATGTCGAGTTCGGGGAGCAGATCCTCGTACGGCTCGATGGGCGTCGCGGGCTTGAGCGCCATGGAGGCACGGGCGCCCTTGGCCCGGATCTCACGGGCGAGCCGCACCGGCGCGGCGGCGGCCTCCACGTGGAAGGTGACGGAACCGGCACCCGCTTCTACGTACTGGGGCGCCCACCGATCGGCGTCCTCGATCATCAGGTGGCAGTCCAGCGGTGTGTCCGTCGCACGCGCCAGGGACTCTACGACCGGCACCCCGAGCGTGAGGTTCGGTACGAAATGGTTGTCCATGACGTCGACGTGGAGCCAGTCGGCCCCTTCCACCGCCTTTGCCTCCTCGGCAAGGCGGGAGAAGTCGGCGGACAGGATGCTGGGGTTGATCTGCACGGCCATGCCCCAAGACTGCCATGTCCCGGGCCGGGTGCTCTCCTCGGTCCGGACCTGGGCCGTTCCGCGGATGTCGTGGCGCGGCGCGTCATGCCATGCTGGGCGGCCCACCGGCTCCAGGAGCGGCTACGGGGGTGGCCATGACGGTCCCAGAGGTCCCAGAGATTCCAAAGGCCCCAGGGGGCCCGCAGGCCCCAGGAGAGCGACGCCGGGGAATCGCCTGGCTCGTCTGCGGTCGGCGCAGCAAGTGGGCGGTGGTGGCTCTGTGGCTGGTGCTGCTGGTGCTGACCGCGCCGTTCGCGCAGAAACTCACCGACGCCCAGGACAACGACGCGGCCTCCTGGCTGCCCGGCTCCGCCGAGTCCACCCAAGTCCTCCAGATCTCCGAGGACTTCAGGCCCGAGCAGATCCCGGCGATCGTCGTGTACGCCCGCGCCGACGGACTCACGGCACAGGACCGTGCGGAGATCGCCGAGGACGCGGCGCGGATCGGGCAGCTGACCGCGCACGGCATCCGCGGCGCGGAGACCCGGGGGCCGGTCTACGACCGGGAGACCGACCCGCGCGCGGCCCAGATCCTCGTTCCCATCACAATGGACGAGAAGGGCTGGGAGGAGATCGCGCCCGCGGTCGACTCGATCCGTGAGGTGACCGGCAAGGGCGGCGAAGGGCTCGCGGTGCACGTCACCGGGCCCGGCGGCACGTCCGCGGACTTCTCCGAGGCCTTCGAGGGCATCGACTCCACGCTGCTCCTCTCGGCGCTCGCCGTGGTCATCGTGATGCTGCTGCTCACCTATCGCAGCCCGACCCTGATCGTCGTACCGCTCCTCGCCGTGATCGCCGCGCTCTTCACCGCGCAGGCGTTGATCTACTTCCTCGCGGAGCACGCCGGCCTCACGGTGAACGGGCAGAGCGCGGGCATCCTCACCGTGCTCGTCTTCGGCGCGGGGACCGACTACGCCCTGCTCCTGGTCGCCCGTTACCGGGAGGAGCTGCGCCGCCACGAGGACCGCCACGAGGCGATGGCGCTGGCGCTGCACCGCGCGGGCCCCGCCGTCCTGGCCTCCGGAGCCACCGTCGTCCTCAGCATGCTGGTGCTGCTGGCCGCCGAGATGAACTCGACGCGCGGCCTCGGCCCGGTCGCCGCGATCGGCGTCGCGGTCGCGCTGGTCGCGATGATGACGCTGTTCCCCGCCCTGCTGGTGATCTTCGGCCGCTGGATCTTCTGGCCGGTCATCCCGCACTTCGGCTCCGCGGATCCGACCGAGCACGGCATCTGGGCCCGCATGGGCCGTACCTTCTCCCGTCGCCCGCGGATGATCTGGGGCGTGACTGCGGCCGTCCTCGCGCTGCTCTCGCTGGGCCTGATCCAGCTCCGCGCGGAGGGCATCAGCAACGCCGACGCCTTCACCGGCGAACCCGACTCGATCGTCGGCCAGGAGGTGTCCGCGCGCTACTTCCCCGCGGGCAGCGGCGATCCGCTGGTCGTCGTCAGCGACAGCGGCCAGGCCGACGAGGTCCGCCGGGCGGTGGCCGACACCCAGGGGGTCGTACCCGACTCGCTCGGCCTGCCGCCCGGCACGAAGGCCGAGGCCGGGGGCAAGGTCCTCTTCGAGGCCACGATGAGCGCCCCCGCCGACAGCGAGGCCGCGAAACAGACGGTGGAGCGGGTCAGGGACGCCGTGCACGCCGTCCCGGACGCCGACGCCCAGGTGGGCGGCGGTACCGCGTCCCTGCTCGACATGGACAGAGCGACCACCCACGACAACATCCTGATCATCCCGCTGGTGCTGATCGTGGTGCTGCTGATCCTCTTCGTCCTGCTGCGCGCCCTGGTGGCTCCCCTGCTGCTCATCGGGACGGTGGTGCTGTCCTTCGCGGCGGCGCTCGGCATCAGCGCGCTGGCCTTCAGGTACCTCTTCGACTACGCGGGCGAGTCGACGGACTTCCCGCTCTTCGTGTTCGTGTTCCTGGTCGCCCTGGGCATCGACTACAACATCTTCCTGACCACCCGGATCCGCGAGGAGGCGGCGCACCAGGGCACCCGCAGGGGCGTGGTGACGGGCCTGGCCGCGACCGGCGCGGTCATCACCTCGGCCGGACTGGTCCTGGCGGGCACCTTCGCCGCCCTGGGCACCCTGCCGATGGTCGCCTTCGCGGAGATCGGCTTCGCGGTGGCACTGGGCGTCCTGCTCGACACCTTCGTCGTACGGTCGGTGCTGGTCACGTCGCTGTTCCTGGACGTGGGCCCGAAGGTGTGGTGGCCGCACCGGCTGGCGCACGAGAACGGCGGAAAACCACCCCCGGCATCGGCCGGGACCCCGGCCCCGGAACCCGCCGCACGCCCGGACTAGGGGGTGTTGTTCGGCCCAGCGGTGTCGTTCGGATCAGGCCGCGTCGTCCGGTGCGGTCACCCGGTCCTGCGGATCAGCGCCAGGTACATCGCGTCCGTCCCGTGCAGATGCGGCCACAGCTGTACGTCGGGACCGTCGCCCAGTGCCGGTACGCCGGGCAGGAGAGGGCGGGCGTCGATGAGCTCGGCGTCGTACTGCTTGACCACGTCGTCCACCACGGCCCGGGTCTCCGCCATGTGCGGCGAGCAGGTCGCGTAACCGACGACGCCGCCGACCCGTACGGATTCGAGCGCCGTGCGCAACAGTCCGCGCTGGAGCGGGGCGAAGCCCTCCAGGTCCTCGGGGCGCCGCCGCCAGCGGGCCTCGGGACGGCGGCGCAGGGCGCCGAGCCCGGTGCAGGGCACGTCCATGAGCACGCGGTCGAAGGTGCCGGGCAGCCACGGCGGACGGGTCCCGTCGGCCGCGATGACCTGGTAGGGCCCGGGATTTCCGGCGAGCGCCTTCGCGACCAGCCTGGCGCGGTGCGGCTGCTTCTCGGAGGCGAGCAGCACGGCGCCGCGTTCGGCGGCGAGCCCGGCCAGCATGGCGGCCTTGCCGCCGGGACCGGCGCACCCGTCCAGCCACGCCTTGTCGGGCCCGTCGAGCGGCGCGTTGGCCAACGCGATGGCCACGAGCTGGCTGCCCTCGTCCTGAACCCCGACCCGGCCTTCCCGCACGGCCTCGATGGCACCCGGTTCGCCGCCCTCGGAGAGCCGCACGGCGTACGGCGACCAGCGGCCCGGCAGCGCGGACTCCTCGCCGAGCACGTCGAGGAGTTCGTCGACGCGGGCCCGGCCGGGCCGGGCGACGAGTGTCACCTCGGGCCGTTCGTTGTCGGCTTCGAGCAGGTCCTCGATCCCGGCGCGACCGCCGCCGAGGGAGTCCCACAGGGCGGAGACGACCCACCGCGGATGCGAGTGGACGACGGCGAGATGGTCCTCGGGGTCGTCCTCGTACGGCGGCGCGACCTGCTCGATCCATTCGTCGAGCTCGTGCCTCGACACCTTGCGCAGTACGGCGTTGACGAACTTGGCCCGCCCGTCGCCGAGCACCACGCGGGCGAGCTCGACGGAGGCGGAGACCGCGGCGTGGGTCGGGATGCGGGTGCCGAGCAACTGGTGGGCGCCCAGGCTCAGCACATCGAGCACCGGCGGATCGACCTCGCGGAGCGGCCGGTCGACACAGGCGGCGATGATGGCGTCGTACGTGCCCTGCCCGCGCAGCGTCCCGTACACCAGCTCGGTGGCCAGGGCCGCGTCCCGCGCGTCGAAGTCGTCCTTCGCGCGCGCCTTCCGCAGCAGTGGCGGCAGCACGAGGTTCGCATACGCGTCCCGCTCGTCCACGGCACGCAGCACCTCGAAGGCGAGCATGCGGACCGGGTCCTTCTTGGGACGTCGGTGGGGCTTGCCGGTCTTCTGCGGCGGACGGGACTGCTCACTCACGAAAAAGGTGCTCCGGATCCGGTAAACAAGGTACGTCTGTCAGCCTACGCCGCGAGGCCGAGGCCGGGCTCGCGGCGGTGGCGGGGGCTCGTAGCGGTGTCGAAGGTGCCGGGCGGGCCCGCATCGGTGTCCCGACGGTGGTAGTGCGGGGCGGGACGTCCCGGACGCCCGGACGACCATGGCGTCCCGGGCCCCGCCGGGTCAGACCCCGACCCGCTCCCCCGAGGCGATCCGCACCCCGCGAGCCCAGTCCGCGGCGCGCATCGGCTTCTTGCCCTGGGCCTGGACCCACAGCAGCTCGACGGCGTACGAACCGGTCCCCACGTGGACGTTGTTCTTGCCGACGGCCAGCTCGCCCGGGGCGAGATCGTCGCGGTCGGTCACCGGGGCGACCTGGATGAGCTTGAGCCGCTCACCCCGGAAGACGGTCCAGGAACCGGGGGCCGGCGTGCACCCTCGTACGACCCGGTCCACGCGCAGCGCAGGGGCCGTCCAGTCGACGTGGGCGTCCTCGACGCTGATCTTCGGTGCCAGGGTGATGCCGTCGGCGGGCTGCGGCACGGCCTTCAGGGTGCCGTCCTCGATGCCGTCCATGGTCGCGGCGAGCAGCCCGGAGCCGGCGAAGGCCAGCCGGGTGAGCAGGTCACCGCTGGTGTCCGTGGACCGGATCTCCTCGGTGACGGTGCCGTAGACCGGCCCGGAGTCGAGCCCTTCCTCGATGAGGAAGGTGGAGGCGCCGGTGATCTCGTCACCCGCAATGATCGAGTGCTGCACGGGTGCCGCGCCGCGCCAGGCGGGCAGCAGCGAGAAGTGCAGGTTGACCCACCCGTGCGCCGGGACGTCCAGCGCGACCCGGGGCAGCAGGGCGCCGTACGCGACGACGGGACAGCAGTCGGGCGCGATCTCCCGCAGCCGGGCCAGGAACTCCTCGTCCCGCGGCTTCACCGGCTTCAGCACCTCGATGCCGGCCTCCTCCGCCCGCTCCGCGACCGGGCTCGCGACGAGCCGCCGCCCGCGTCCGGCCGGCGCGTCGGGCCGGGTCACGACAGCGGCCACCTCGTGCCGCCCGGAAGCGATCAGGGCGTCCAGAGCGGGAACGGCGACCTCGGGGGTACCTGCGAAGACGAGCTTCATGGGTGGCGGTTGACCTCTCGGAAAGGAACGCTTCAGACCCCGCGCGCACGCCGGTGTCGGCTTGGGTGCGGGACAGCGCACCAGTCTATGCGGGGCGGGGCGTCGAGGGCGCGGGCGCCGGGAGTGCGGGCGCCGGGGATGCGGGGCGCCCGGCCACGCGGGAGGCACACAGCCGGCGGCCGGTTCGCGCAGACGGTTCGCACAGCCAAGTCGTACGGCCGGTTCGCACAGACGCTGCGGGCGGGAACGTACGGGCCGGGGAGCCCGCCGTGGGTCAACTCTCCGCCGGGGGCGTACGCCCTTCGGCGCGCCCCGTGCATATGCCCTTACGCCCCCGCAGCGTGACCACTCACCCGTAAACGCGTTGGTCAAGAAAGAGTTGACCAACGCGGGCCGCGATCGCGGCCCGATCCTTTTCAACGCCGGTTCGAGAGGCTTGTTCATGGCCGACCACGCAACCCACGACGCCCAGGCTCGGGCCAGCCTGCACTTGCTGGTGCGGGACATCGAGCGGGTCCGCCGGCAGGTGGACGCACTGCGCACGCTCACCGCCCAACTGGGCAACGTCTACCGCCCGCGCCGCTCCGGCCCCTCCGCGGGCTTCGTCGTCTACGGACGCGCGCCCGCCCCGACCGTCCGCCTCGCCCAGGAGCTGCGAGACAGCGTCGAGACCCTGGTCACGGCCGCGGTGGACTTCGACCGCTCGCTGGGATTCTCGTGGGACGCGGTGGGTTCGGCCCTCGGGGTCACCAAGCAGGCGGTGCACCGCCGCTACGGAGCCCGCCGGGCCACCACGCAGGCGGCGGCGGAGGCGGAGCGCGCCACGGAGCCGGCGGGCAACCACACCGTGGCCGTCAACACCGGTATCCCCACGATGCCGGTGCCGACGGTCCCCGCGGCCCGCTCCATGCCGACCCAGCCGACGGCGGGCAGCTCCGCCCTCCGCGAGGAAGTGAGGCCCACCGCCTTCCCGGGGCCGCGCAACGGCTGACCTCCCTTCCTCCTCCCCCCGTCCGCCTCCCGACGCCGCCAGGCCCGGGAGGCGGCCCTGCACCCAGGCCCCCACGCCTCACCGCTCACGCACCCACGCACCCACGCACCTCACGGCCCACGCCCCCACACGCCTCACCCGATGTCCGGCGGATCGACCCGAATCCGTACGGGCTCGCTCCCCCCACGCGCCATCCGCGCCGCCTGCGCGGTCTTCAACGCGGCGGCGAGGGCGGCTCCGCTGCCGGGCGGCACCCGGATGAGGACCCGCTCCCAGTGCTCGCCCGGAGGCGGCGCCCCGGGCCGCCGAGGACGACCCGCCTCCGTGACATGCACCGGCACGGGCCCCAACACCTCGGCGTCTCCGGGCAGTTCGGCGGCGGCGAGGAACTCCGCCAGCGCCTGCGGCACTCCCGAGACGGCCGCCATCCGCGACACGGGGGGAAACCCGAGCTCGGCACGCTCGGCGAGTTCGCGGACGGCGTGCCCGACGGGATCCCACCGTACGAGCGCCTGCACAGGACGCAGCGTCGGCTCGGCGACGGCCACCACGGTCCCCCCGGCGCTCTGCGGTCGCACCAGCGAGGCCGCGCCGATCCAGCGCCGCAGCGCCTCCTCACCGGCCCGCAGGTCGGGGCGCCCGAGCATCGCCCAGCCGTCGAGCAGCAGCGCCGCCGCGTACCCGCCGTCGGCGACCGGTTCGGCTCCGGGTGTGCTCACGACCAGCGCGGGCGCGTCAGGCACCGTGTCGAGCACCTGCTCACGTCCGGACGTCCGCACGGGAACCGCCGGAAACGCCCGCCCCAGTTCCTCCGCGGTCCGCCGCGCGCCCACGATCTGTGCCCGCAGCCGGAACCCGCCGCACTCGGGGCAGTGCCAGGCGGGCTCGTCCCGCCCGCACCACGTACACCGCAGCGTCCCCGCGTCCTGCGACTCGATGGGACCCGCGCAGTGCCGGCACCGCGCGGCGGCCCGGCACTGCGCGCAGGCCATCCGCGGTACGTAACCCCGCCGGGGCACCTGCACCAGCACCGGCCCGTGCCGCAGGCCTTCCCGCACCACCTGCCAGGCGATGGTGGGCAGCCGCGCGGCCCTGGCTGCCTCGTCCCGGGCGAGGTCCCCGTCCCCCACGGTCCGCACCAGCGGCGCGACCGCCCGCACCTGCTCTCGCCCGGCGACCAACGGCAGCGCCCAGCCGCTCTCGACCAGCTGCGCCGCCTCCACCGTGCAGCTCCAACTCCCCAGCAGAAAGGCGCACTTGTCATGAGCGGCCCGCAGCAGCAGTACCTCACGGGCATGCGGCTGAGGGGCGTGCGGCTCGCTGTGACTGCCGTCCCCGTCGTCCCAGACCGCCACGAGGCCCAGGTCCCGCACGGGCGCGAACATGGCGGCCCGGGTGCCCACGACGGCCCGTACCGACCCGCGCCGTACGGCGAGCCACTGCCGGTACCGCTTCTCCGGCCCGGCCTCCGCGGTGAGGACGGCGTGCCGCCCCTCCCCCAGCAGCGAGGTCAGCGCGGCGTCGACGCGCGAGACGGCCCGCCCGTCCGGCACGACCACGAGGGCGCCCCGCCCCGAGGCGAGCGTCGCGCCCACGGCCCGCGCCAGCTCCTCCGCCCAGCCGGGCCCCGGCAGCGCGTTCCACACCGCTCGCGGCGCACCCCCCGACGCGAGCGACTCCAGAAAGGCCGCCCCCCGCCCGTACCGCGCCCAGGGCCCCGCATCGGGCACCCCGGGAACCGGCAGCGGCGCGGGCGAGGCCTTGCCCTCCGCACGGGCGTTGCGCGGCGGCACGGCCAACTGGAGCACATCGGCAAGACTGCCCGCGTACCGGTCCGCGACGGCACGGGCGAGGCCGAGCAGCTCCTCGCTGAGCACCGGCTCGGGCGAGACGACCTGGGCCAGGGCGGCCAACGGCCCCGCGTAGTCCGACTCGGCCAGCCGCTCGACGAGATACCCGTCGATCAGCCCGCCACCCTCACGCCGCCCCTCACGCACCCGGTGCCGCCCGGCCCCGAACCGCACCCGCACCCGCACCCCGGGCTGTGCCTGCGCGTCGAGGTCCTCGGGGACGGCGTAGTCGAAGTACCGGTCCAGATGCAGCACGCCCTTGTCCACGAGCACACGCGCGACGGGCTGTTCCTTGGCGAGCGCGGCCCCCCGCCACGTCCGCGGCTTCGCCTTCGGCACGTTGGCCTTGCGCACGCTCTCCCGAATCAGCGCAAGCTGCTCAGGCGGCGCACCCTCCGCCCCACCCTCACCATCCCCGTCACCGCTGCTCACAGCCACATTCCTACCAGAGGCCACCGACACCGCCGACTGAAGTCACGGCGGCGCTGTCGCGCGCGGGAAACAGCGAGGCCCGGCACCCCCGAAGGGCGCCGGGCCTCACCTCACAACCGGCCCTACAGGCCGACAGCCTTGCGCAGCGCCTCCACGCGGTCCGTCCGCTCCCACGTGAAGTCGGGCAGCTCGCGCCCGAAGTGGCCGTACGCGGCGGTCTGGGCGTAGATCGGGCGGAGCAGGTCGAGGTCGCGGATGATGGCCGCCGGGCGGAGGTCGAAGACCTCGGTGATGGCGGACTCGATCTTCTCGGCGTCGACCTTGGCGGTGCCGAAGGTCTCGACGAAGAGGCCGACGGGCTCGGCCTTGCCGATGGCGTACGCGACCTGGACCTCGCAGCGGGTGGCGAGGCCCGCGGCGACGACGTTCTTGGCGACCCAGCGCATGGCGTACGCGGCGGAGCGGTCGACCTTGGACGGGTCCTTGCCCGAGAAGGCGCCGCCGCCATGGCGGGCCATGCCGCCGTAGGTGTCGATGATGATCTTGCGGCCGGTGAGGCCGGCGTCGCCCATCGGGCCGCCGATCTCGAAGCGTCCGGTCGGGTTGACCAGCAGGCGGTAGCCCTCGGTCTCCAGCTTGATGCCGTCGTCCAGGAGAGCCTTCAGCTCGGGCTCGACCACGAACTCGCGGATGTCGGGAGTCAGGAGCGACTCCAGGTCGATGTCCGAGGCGTGCTGCGAGGAGACGACGACGGTGTCCAGGCGGACCGCCTTGTCGCCGTCGTACTCGATGGTGACCTGGGTCTTGCCGTCCGGGCGCAGGTACGGGATGGTCCCGTTCTTGCGGACCTCGGAGAGGCGGCGCGAGAGACGGTGGGCGAGGTGGATCGGGAGCGGCATCAGTGCCGGCGTCTCGTCCGTCGCGTAGCCGAACATCAGGCCCTGGTCGCCCGCGCCCTGCTTGTCGAGCTCGTCCTCGTCACCCTCGACACGGTTCTCGTACGCCGTGTCGACGCCCTGCGCGATGTCGGGCGACTGCGCGCCGATGGACACCGAGACGCCACAGGAGGCGCCGTCGAAGCCCTTCTTCGAGGAGTCGTAACCGATCTCGAGGATCTTGTCGCGCACGAGCTGCGCGATCGGCGCGTACGCCTTGGTGGTGACCTCTCCGGCCACGTGCACCAGGCCGGTCGTGATCAGCGTCTCCACGGCGACCCGGGACTTCGGGTCCTCCCGCAGAAGCGCGTCGAGAATGGTGTCACTGATCTGGTCAGCGATCTTGTCGGGGTGACCCTCGGTCACAGACTCCGAGGTGAACAGGCGACGGGACACAACGCTCCCTGAGGTTGCAGCGGCTGCTGGCTGATCATTGGTGAACGGCCGGGGGCTGCGCCCGGCGTCGTCCGCGAACAGTTTATCGGTCGCGCTTGCCCGCAGGCCCATCTGTCTCGCTTCTCGGAAGCCTGTGACCTGCGGCACGGGCATTCTGCGCTATGACGCTAGATTTTCGCCAGGGCCGCCACGCCCGTTCTTGCGGGTCCCGAGGCCGCGGCCGGGGCAGTCAGGACATTCCCCGCCCGCCGGGATTTCACATGACTGAGACGTTCACCGGAACCGGGGAACCACGAGGTCCCACACCGTGTCGGCCAGCGCCTCCTTCGGGCCGTAGGGCACCGGCGTCTCGCTGCCGTCGGCGCCGAGCACCACGGCCTCGTTCTCCTCGGCACCGAAGGTCCTGCGCTCCCCCACCTCGTTCACCACCAGGAGGTCGCAGCCCTTGCGCCGCAGTTTCACGCGCCCGTTGGCGAGTACGTCGTCGGTCTCGGCGGCGAAACCGACGACCACCTGGCCGGGGCGGGCCCGCTCCGCGGAGATCTCCGCGAGGATGTCCGGGTTGCGGACCAGCGCGACCGGTTCCGGCTCCTGGCCGTCCCTCTTCTTGATCTTCCCGGTCGCGTACGCCGCCGGGCGGAAGTCCGCGACGGCGGCGGCCATGACCACCGCGTCGGCGTCCGGGGCCGCCTTCAGCACCGCCTCACGCAGTTGTACGGCGGTTCCGACCTGGACGACGTCGACGCCCGCCGGGTCCGGCATACCGGTGTTGGCGGCGATCAGCGTGACCCGGGCGCCCCGCGCGGCAGCTGTGCGGGCCAGGGCGTACCCCTGCTTGCCCGAGGAGCGGTTGCCGAGGAAGCGGACGGGGTCGAGCGGCTCACGTGTGCCGCCCGCGCTCACGACGACGTGGCGCCCGGCGAGATCCGGCTCGGCCACACCGCGCGCGAGCACCCGACGGCAGATCTCGAAGATCTCCGAGGGTTCGGGGAACCGCCCCTTGCCGGTGTCGACACCGGTGAGCCGCCCCACGGCCGGCTCGATGACGACGGCGCCCCTGCGGCGCAGCGTCGCCACGTTCTCCTGTGTCGCCGGGTGCTCCCACATCTCGGTGTGCATGGCGGGCGCGAAGACGACGGGACAGCGGGCGGTGAGGAGGGTGTTGGTGAGGAGGTCGTCGGCGAGGCCGTGGGCCGCCTTGGCGAGCATGTCGGCCGTCGCGGGGGCCACGACGACCAGGTCGGCGTGCTGGCCGATGCGGACGTGCGGCACCTCGTGGACGTCCGTCCAGACCTCGGTGGAGACCGGGTGCCCGGAGAGGGCGGACCAGGTGGCGGCGCCGACGAAGTGCAGGGCGGCCTCCGTCGGCACGACGCGTACGTCATGGCCGGACTCGGTCAGCCGGCGCAGCAGCTCACAGGCCTTGTAGGCGGCGATGCCACCGCTGACCCCCAGCACGACCTGTGGCTTGTCCACCGGGCCTCCCCACACTCGAAACGACGACGCCGAAGAACTCCGGGCCGGACGGTCCCATGACACACCACAGGCCCGACAGTCGCGCTGCCGGGCCCGGGATGAAGAAGAACTACGAAGAACGACGAGCGCAGCGCCTACTGAGCGGGGCCCTCGACGGCCTCGGAGGTCAGCAGACCCGCGTTGATCTCGCGCAGGGCGATAGAGAGCGGCTTCTCGTGGACGTGGGTGTCCACCAGGGGACCGACGTACTCGAGGAGGCCCTCACCGAGCTGCGAGTAGTACGCGTTGATCTGACGGGCGCGCTTGGCCGCGTAGATCACCAGGCTGTACTTCGAGTCGGTGGCCTCGAGGAGCTCGTCGATCGGAGGGTTGATGATGCCCTCGGGAGCGGTGATGGAAGAGGACACGCTCTGCCTTCCGAAAAGGGAAAAAGACCTGAAAGATCAAACAACTTCCATCAAGGCTAGCAGCTCACGTGCTACATCCTCGACGGAGGTGTTGACAAGGGTGACGTCGAACTCGGTCTCGGCCGCCAGTTCGATCTTGGCCGCCTCCAGGCGGCGCTCGATCACCTCGGGCGGTTCGGTGCCCCGGCCGGTGAGCCTGCGCACCAGTTCCTCCCAGGAGGGCGGAGCCAGGAACACGAGCAGGGCCTCCGGCATGGACTCGCGGACCTGCCGGGCGCCCTGGAGGTCGATCTCCAGGAGAACCGGTACACCCGTCTCCAGGTGTTCCAGAACGGCGGCACGCGGGGTCCCGTAGCGGTTGCCGGCGAATTCGGCCCACTCCAGGAGCTCGCCGTTGGCGATCAGCTTGTCCATCTCCTCGTCACTGACGAAGAAGTAGTGGACTCCATGCTTCTCACCGGGGCGCGGCCTGCGCGTCGTCGCCGACACGGAGAGCCAGACCTCGGGGTGTTCCTTGCGCATATGAGCGACGACCGTGCTCTTGCCGACCCCTGAGGGGCCGGAGAGCACGGTCAGCCGCGGACGTTCACTCATGCAGCGATTATTCCAGCAATCCCGGGATGCCCAGAACTCAGGCGCCCGAGCCGCCGAACTCACGCTCCAGGGAGGCGATCTGGTTCGAGCCGAGGCCGCGTACACGACGGCTTTCGGAGATCCCGAGTCGCTCCATGATCTGCTTGGCGCGGACCTTGCCCACGCCCGGCAGGGACTCAAGGAGAGCGGAGACCTTCATCTTGCCGATGACGTCGTTCTCCTGACCCTGCTTGATGACCTCGTGAAGGGAGGCGCCGGAGTGCTTGAGTCGATTCTTGACCTCGGCCCGCTCCCGGCGAGCCGCGGCGGCCTTTTCGAGCGCGGCTGCGCGCTGTTCAGGGGTAAGGGGCGGAAGAGCCACGCCTACGTCACCTCGGATGTCGAACTGTCGGATACGGACCGGTGAGGAACCTAGTCGCCCCACACCTGGGGAGCCGCGAGCAACACGCTTGCCCGTTGTCCCCCACTGCCCTGACAGGGCGGGAGGGGCCCCCACTCGTCGGAGACTAGCGGGCAAGTGCGCCAGAGTCAGCGAGAACAGCGGAAAAGTCCTGGTCAGCCTCCCTGGAGCCAGACATTTCCGACAAACTGCCCTGGATTTGAGGATGTATCCAGGATCGAGGGCCTCCGAATACACCCGCCGAAGGACTCCCGGAGAGCGCCGACGGACCGAGAAGCGGCCACCGACGGCCCTGGAAAGGGCCCCAGACGGTCCGGGAATGGGCCGCCGACGGTCCGCGGAAGGACCGTCGGCTGTCCGGTGAAGGCCCGCAGACGGTCCGCAGAAGGGCCGTCGGCTGTCCCGTGAAGACCCGCGGACGGTCCGAGGAAGGACCGTCCGCTGTCCGGTGAAGGCTCGCGGACGGTCCGGGAAAGGGCTGCCCGCGGTCCGCCGACGGACCGCCGGCGGTCTCCCACGGGCCTCCGGACGGCTCAGGCGGCCGTCACCGCGACCCTGATCTCCTCGGCGAAGCCCGCCGCCGCCTCCCGCAGCGCGATGACGTCCGGACCGTGACGTAGAACACCCCGGCTGACGTTCGGGACGACATTGCGCACCGCCGCGCCGAAGACGCCCGCCAGATCGGCCGCGGTGGCACCCTGCGCGCCGATTCCGGGCGCGAGGATCGGCCCGTTGATGTCCAGGTCGTACGAGGAGAGATCGCCCAGCGTGGCACCCACCACCGCGCCGAAGGAGCCCAGGGGCGTCTCCCGCGCGTTCTCGGCGGCGAGGTGGGCCAGCATCGTCGCCCCGACATCGCGGCCGTCGGCGCGCACGGCGTGCTGCACCTCGCCGCCCTCCGGGTTGGAGGTGAGCGCGAGGACGAAGAGGCCCGCCCCGTTCTCACGGGCCAGCTCGACCGCCGGCTTCAGCGAGCCGTAGCCCAGGTACGGCGACACGGTCAGCGCGTCCGAGAACAGCGGCGCGTCCTCGCGCAGGAAGGTCTCCGCGTACGCGGCCATGGTCGAGCCGATGTCCCCGCGCTTGGCGTCCATCACGACCAGCGCCCCGGCCTCGCGCGCCTCCCGTACCGACTCCTCCAGTACGGCGATGCCGCGGGACCCGAAGCGCTCGAAGAACGCGCTCTGCGGTTTCAGGACGGCGACCCGGTCGGCCAGCGCCTCCACGACCGTGCGGCTGAAGCGCTCCAGCCCCGCGACATCGTCGGCGAGGCCCCACTCGGCGAGCAGTGAGGCGTGCGGGTCGATGCCGACGCACAGCGGGCCCCGCTCGTCCATCGCACGGCGCAGGCGCGCGCCAAAGGGTTCCGGGGTCATACGGGCTTCCTCACGTCGGCGCCGACCGCGTCGGCGAGGGTGGCGTACGGGCTCGTGCCGAGGCGGGCGGCCAGCCCCTTGTGGATGGCGCGGGTCCAGAACGGGCCCTCGTAGACGAAGGCGCTGTAGCCCTGGACCAGCGTGGCGCCGGCCAGGATGCGCTGCCAGGCGTCCTCGGCGTTCTCGATGCCGCCGACGCCCACCAGGGTGATCCGGTCGCCCACGCGCGCGTAGAGCCGGCGCAGCACCTCCAGGGAGCGGGCCTTCAGCGGCGCGCCGGAGAGCCCGCCGGCCTCCTTGACCAGCGAGGGCGGGGACGTCAGACCCAGCCCCTCGCGCGCGATGGTGGTGTTCGTGGCGATGATCCCGTCCAGGCCGAGTTCCACGGCGAGGTCGGCGACCGCGTCGATGTCGTCGTCGGCGAGGTCGGGCGCGATCTTGACCAGGAGGGGCACCCGGCGGTCGGTGACCGCGCGGTCGGCGGCCTCCCGGACGGCGCTGAGCAGCGGCCTGAGCGCCTGTGTGGCCTGGAGGTTGCGCAGCCCGGGGGTGTTCGGCGAGCTCACGTTGACCACGAGGTAGTCGGCGTGCCGGGCCAGCCGCTCGGTCGACTTCACGTAGTCGCCGACGGCCTCCTCCTCCGGTACGGCCTTGGTCTTGCCGATGTTGACGCCCACGACGGTCCTGAAGACGGGCGTACGGGCTTCAAGCCGCCCGGAGACGGCCGCGGAACCCTCGTTGTTGAATCCCATGCGGTTGATCAGCGCCCGGTCCGGCACGAGCCTGAACAGCCGTTTCCTGGGATTGCCTGGCTGCGGCTCCCCGGTGACGGTGCCGATCTCGACGTGGTCGAAGCCGAGCATCGACATCCCGTCGATCGCCACGGCGTTCTTGTCGAAGCCGGCGGCGAGCCCGAACGGGCCGTGCATCCGCAGGCCGAACGCCTCGGTGCGCAGTTCCTCGTGGCGGGGAGCGAGCACGGCCGCGACGAAGGTGCGCAGCACGGGGACGCGGGCGGCGAGGCGGATCCAGCGGAAGGCCAGGTGGTGGGCCCGCTCGGGGTCCATGCGTTTGAAGACGAGGTTGAAGAAGATCTTGTACATGGGTGTCCTCACGAAGACTGGAGTCCTCACGAAGAGAGGGACACCGTTTCCGGTGTCCCCCTCGAAGGCCGCTAGTCGCGGGCCGCGGTCAGATGCTCGGCGTGTTCCTGGAGCGAACGCACGCCCACGTCACCGCGGTTGAGCGCGTCGATGCCCTGGACGGCGGCGGCGAGCGCCTGAACCGTCGTCAGGCACGGCACGGACCGCGCGACGGCCGCCGTACGGATCTCGTAGCCGTCGAGCCGGCCGCCGGTGCCGTACGGCGTGTTGACGATCAGGTCGACCTGGCCGTCGTGGATGAGCTGGACGATGGTCTTCTCGCCGTCGGGACCCACGCCCTCGCTCTGCTTGCGTACGACGGTGGCGTTGAGGCCGTTGCGCCTGAGCACCTCGGCCGTGCCGGACGTGGCGAGCAACTCGAAGCCGTGGGCGACCAGTTCACGCGCCGGGAAGATCATCGAGCGCTTGTCGCGGTTGGCGACGGAGATGAAGGCGCGGCCCTTGGTCGGCAGCGGACCGTACGCCCCCGCCTGGGACTTGGCGTACGCCGTGCCGAACACCGAGTCGATGCCCATGACTTCACCGGTGGAGCGCATCTCCGGGCCGAGCACCGTGTCGACGCCGCGGCCGTGGATGTCGCGGAAGCGCGACCACGGCATGACGGCCTCCTTGACGGAGATCGGCGCGTCGAGCGGCAGCGTGCCGCCGTCGCCGTTGGCCGGGAGCAGCCCCTCGGACCGCAGTTGGGCGACGGTCGCGCCCAGCGAGATGCGGGCGGCGGCCTTGGCCAGCGGCACCGCGGTCGCCTTCGAGGTGAAGGGGACGGTGCGCGAGGCGCGCGGGTTGGCTTCGAGGACGTACAGGATGTCCCCGGCCAGCGCGAACTGGATGTTGATGAGTCCGCGTACGCCGACGCCCTTGGCGATGGCCTCGGTCGAGGCCCGCAGCCTCTTGATGTCGAACCCGCCGAGGGTGATCGGCGGCAGCGCGCACGCCGAGTCGCCGGAGTGGATCCCGGCCTCCTCGATGTGCTCCATGACGCCGCCGAGGTACAACTCCTCGCCGTCGTACAGCGCGTCGACGTCGATCTCGATCGCGTCGTCCAGGAACCGGTCGACGAGGACCGGCCGGGAGGGGCTGATCTCGGTCGACTCGGCGATGTAGGAGGACAGCCGCGTCTCGTCGTACACGATCTCCATGCCGCGTCCGCCGAGCACGTACGAGGGACGTACCAGGACGGGGTAGCCGATCTCGTCGGCGATGGCCTTGGCCTCGGCGAAGGTGGTGGCGGTGCCGTGCTTGGGCGCGGGCAGGCCGGCCTCCGCGAGGACCCGTCCGAAGGCGCCGCGGTCCTCGGCGGCGTGGATGGCCTCGGGCGAAGTGCCCACGACCGGCACGCCGTTGTCCTTGAGCGCCTGCGAGAGGCCGAGCGGTGTCTGGCCGCCGAGCTGCACGATCACACCCGCGACCGGACCGGCCAGCGTCTCCGCGTGGACGATCTCCAGCACGTCCTCCAGCGTCAGCGGCTCGAAGTACAGGCGGTCGGAGGTGTCGTAGTCCGTGGAGACGGTCTCGGGGTTGCAGTTGACCATCACGGTCTCGTAGCCGGCGTCGCTGAGCGCGAAGGAGGCGTGGACGCAGGAGTAGTCGAACTCGATGCCCTGGCCGATGCGGTTGGGTCCCGAGCCCAGGATGATGACGGCCGGCTTCTCGCGCGGGGCGACCTCCGTCTCCTCGTCGTAGGAGGAGTAGAAGTACGGCGTCTTCGCCGCGAACTCGGCGGCGCACGTGTCGACCGTCTTGTAGACCGGGCGGATGCCGAGCGCGTGCCGCACCTCGCGGACGACGTCCTCGCGGAGCCCGCGGATCTCGGCGATCTGCGCGTCGGAGAACCCGTGCCGCTTGGCGTCCGCCAGCAGTTGGGGGTCCAGCTTGTCGGCGGCGGCCAGCTCGTCCGCGGTCTCCTTGATCAGGAACAGCTGGTCGACGAACCACGGGTCGATCTTCGTGAACTCGAAGACCTCCTCGGGCGTGGCGCCCGCGCGGATGGCCTGCATGACGGAGTTGATGCGCCCGTCGGTCGGCCGCACGGCCTCTTCCAGGAGAAGGGCCTTGTCGCCTGGCTCGCCGACGAAGGTGAACTGGCTGCCCTTCTTCTCCAGCGAGCGCAGCGCCTTCTGCAGCGCCTCGGTGAAGTTGCGGCCGATCGCCATGGCCTCGCCGACCGACTTCATGGTCGTGGTCAGCGTCGAGTCGGCGGACGGGAACTTCTCGAAGGCGAACCGCGGGGCCTTCACGACGACGTAGTCGAGCGTCGGCTCGAAGGACGCCGGGGTCTTCTCCGTGATGTCGTTCGGGATCTCGTCGAGCGTGTAGCCGACGGCGAGCTTGGCCGCGATCTTGGCGATCGGGAAGCCGGTCGCCTTGGAGGCGAGAGCCGAGGAACGCGACACACGCGGGTTCATCTCGATGACGATGATCCGGCCGTCCTCGGGGTTCACCGCGAACTGGATGTTGCAGCCGCCGGTGTCGACGCCGACCTCGCGGATGATCGCGATGCCGATGTCGCGCAGGCGCTGGTACTCGCGGTCGGTCAGCGTCATCGAGGGCGCGACGGTGATCGAGTCGCCGGTGTGCACGCCCATCGGGTCGAAGTTCTCGATGGAGCAGACGACCACGACGTTGTCGTTCCGGTCGCGCATCAGCTCCAGCTCGTACTCCTTCCAGCCGAGGATGGACTCCTCGATGAGCACCTCGGTGGTCGGCGAGAGCGTAAGGCCCTGCCCGGCGATGCGGCGCAGTTCCCCCTCGTCGTGCGCGAAGCCGGAACCGGCGCCGCCCATGGTGAAGGAGGGGCGGACGACGACCGGATAGCCGCCGAGCGTCTCCACGCCCTCGATGACCTCGTCCATGGAGTGGCAGATCACGGAGCGGGCGGACTCGCCGTGCCCGATCTTCTGGCGGACGGCCTCGACGACACCCTTGAAGAGGTCGCGGTCCTCACCCTTGTTGATCGCCTCGACGTTGGCGCCGATCAGCTCGACGCCGTACTTCTCCAGCACGCCCTGCTCGTGCATGGAGATGGCGGTGTTCAGCGCCGTCTGACCGCCCAGGGTGGGCAGCAGCGCGTCCGGCCGCTCCTTGGCGATGATCTTCTCGACGAACTCCGGGGTGATCGGCTCGACGTAGGTGGCGTCGGCGATCTCCGGGTCGGTCATGATCGTCGCCGGGTTGGAGTTGACCAGGATCACCCGCAGTCCCTCGGCGCGCAGGACGCGGCACGCCTGGGTGCCGGAGTAGTCGAACTCGGCGGCCTGGCCGATGACGATCGGGCCGGAGCCGATGACCAGGACGGACTGGATATCGGTGCGCTTAGGCACGCTGGGCTCCCTTTTCTGCCATGAGCTCTACGAAGCGGTCGAACAGGTAGGCCGCGTCGTGCGGGCCCGCCGCCGCCTCGGGGTGGTACTGGACGCTGAAGGCCGGCTGGTCGAGCAGCTGAAGCCCCTCGACGACCTGGTCGTTCAGGCAGACGTGGGAGACCTCGGCGCGGCCGTAGGGGGTGTCGGACACCTTGTCGAGCGGCGCGTCGACGGCGAAGCCGTGGTTGTGCGCGGTGACCTCGACCTTGCCGGTCGTACGGTCCTGCACCGGCTGGTTGATACCGCGGTGGCCGTACTTCAGCTTGTAGGTGCCGAAGCCGAGCGCGCGGCCCAGGATCTGGTTGCCGAAGCAGATGCCGAAGAGCGGCGTCCGGCGCGCGAGCACTTCCCGCATGACGGAGACCGGGCCGTCGGCGGTCGCCGGGTCGCCGGGACCGTTCGAGAAGAACACCCCGTCGGGGTTCACGGCGAAGACGTCCTCGGCGGTGGCCGTCGCGGGCAGCACGTGCACCTCGATGCCGCGCTCGGCCATCCGGTGCGGGGTCATGCCCTTGATGCCCAGGTCGACGGCGGCGACGGTGTACTTCTTCTCGCCGATCGCGGGGACGACGTACGTCTCCTTGGTGGCGACCTCGGCGGCGAGGTTCGCGCCCTTCATCTCGGGCGCCCGGCGGACCTCGGCCAGCATGGTGCCCTCGTCGGGCAGCGCCGCGCCGGAGAAGATGCCGACGCGCATGGCGCCGCGCTCACGCAGGTGCCGGGTGAGCGCCCGGGTGTCGATGCCGCTGATGCCGACGACGCCCTGGTCGCGCAGTTCCTCGTCCAGCGAGCGCCGGGAGCGCCAGCTGGAGGTCACGCGCGCGGGATCCCGTACGACGTATCCGGCGACCCAGATCCGCTTCGACTCGGGGTCCTCGTCGTTCACGCCGGTGTTGCCGACGTGCGGGGAGGTCATCACGACGACCTGGCGGTGGTACGACGGGTCGGTGAGGGTCTCCTGGTAGCCGGTCATGCCGGTGGAGAACACCGCTTCGCCGAAGGTCTCCCCCACGGCCCCGTACGCACGGCCGCGGAAGACCCGGCCGTCCTCCAGGACGAGTACGGCGGGAACCTTCGCGGCTCCCCGGGTGGAGGTGGTCATCGTGCGCCTTCCGTGTCGATGCTCTGGTCACTCGTGTCGATCATGTTGTTCAGGGTGTCGACCCATTCGTTGTGCTCGGCCGCGCGGTCGGAGCGGAACCCCGAGTCGATCAGCCTGTCGCCGTGCGCCCAGGTGACGACGAGCAGTCCGCCCTCGGTGAGGACCTTGCCCGCGATGCCCTTGTCGAGCCGTGCCTCACGGAGCTGCGCGACCGGGACGAAGAAGTCGGCGGCTCCCGGCCGTACGACGTCCAGGCCCGCGTCCGTCAGCGTCAGCGCGACCCGGCTGCGGGTACCCAGACCGTGCGCGACGATCCGGTCCAGCCACTGCCCTGCGGTGGTGGAGCCGTGGTAGCGGCCGGTCAGTTCAAGTCTCACCGGACCGGGCTCGGACGGCGCGGTGGGCAGCTCCGGCAGGTCGCCCTGGAGGGTCCCGCGCCACTTCCAGCCCTCGCGCATCAGCCAGTAGAGGAGCGCGACGAAGAGGGCGAGGCCGACGAGCCAGCCGATGCGGGCGGCCCAGTCGGTCACTTCCGCCGACTTCTGTTCGGCGGCGATCATCATCTGAGGTGTCACGCGAGCTTCCCGTCCACGAGGGTGGCCTTGCCCCGGAGCCAGGTGTGCGTGACACGGCCCGGCAGCTCACGGCCCTCGTAGGGGGTGTTGCGGCTGCGCGAGGCGAAGCCCGCGGGGTCCACGGCTCCACGGTATTCGGTGTCGACCAGCGTGAGGTTGGCGGGCTCACCTGCCGAGACGGGACGGCCGTGCCCCACGGCCCGGCCGATCTCGGCGGGCTTGACGGACATGCGGTCCGCGACACCGGCCCAGTCGAGCAGCCCGGTCTCGACCATCGTCCGCTGCACGACGGACAGCGCGGTCTCCAGGCCCACCATGCCCATGGCCGCGGCGGCCCACTCGCAGTCCTTGTCCTCGTGCGGGTGCGGGGCGTGGTCGGTGGCGACGATGTCGATCGTGCCGTCGGCGAGCGCCTGACGCAGGGCCAGCACGTCACGTTCGGTGCGCAGCGGCGGGTTGACCTTGTAGACCGGGTTGTACGTGCGTGCCAGTTCGTCGGTGAGGAGCAGGTGGTGCGGGGTCACCTCGGCGGTGACGTCGATGCCGCGGGACTTGGCCCAGCGGACGATCTCGACGGACCCGGCGGTCGACAGGTGGCAGATGTGGACGCGGGACCCGACGTGCTCGGCGAGCAGCACGTCGCGGGCGATGATCGACTCCTCGGCGACCGCGGGCCAGCCGCCGAGGCCCAGCTCGGCGGAGACGACCCCCTCGTTCATCTGGGCGCCCTCGGTCAGCCGCGGCTCCTGCGCGTGCTGCGCGACGACCCCGCCGAAGGCCTTCACGTACTCCAGCGCCCGGCGCATGATCACGGCGTCGTCCACGCACTTGCCGTCGTCCGAGAAGACCGTGACGCCGGCCGCGGACTCGTGCATCGCGCCGAGTTCGGCGAGCTTCCTGCCCTCCAGGCCCACGGTGACGGCGCCGATGGGCTGCACGTCGCAGTAGCCGTGCTGCTGGCCGAGCCGGTAGACCTGCTCGACGACACCGGCGGTGTCCGCGACGGGGAAGGTGTTGGCCATGGCGAACACGGAGGTGTAGCCGCCGCTCGCCGCCGCCCGGGTGCCGGTCAGCACGGTCTCGGAGTCCTCGCGGCCCGGCTCGCGCAGATGCGTGTGCAGGTCGACGAGGCCCGGCAGCAGCACCTTGCCGTCGGCCTCGACGATTTCCGCGCCCTCGTCAGAGAGCCCGGTGCCGACGGCCTCGATGACCGTGCCGTCGATGAGTACGTCCTGCGGCTCGCCGCCGAGCACCCGCGCACCACGGATAAGGATCTTGCTCATGTGCTTACTTCTCCTCGGTACGGGTGTGGGTGACGGCGGGCTCGTTGCCGCCAAGGAGCAGGTAGAGGACGGCCATCCGGATCGAGACGCCGTTGGCGACCTGCTCGACGACGGTGCAGCGGTCCGAGTCGGCCACCTCGGCGGTGATCTCCATCCCGCGCACCATGGGGCCGGGGTGCATCACGATGGCGTGCTCCGGCATCTTCGCCATCCGGTCGCCGTCGAGGCCGTAGCGCCGCGAGTACTCGCGCTCGGTGGGGAAGAACGCCGCGTTCATCCGCTCCCGCTGCACACGCAGCAGCATCACGGCGTCGGACTTGGAGAGCGTGCGGTCGAGGTCGTAGGAGACCTCGCAGGGCCAGGTCTCCACGCCGACCGGCACCAGGGTGGGCGGGGCGACGAGGGTGACCTCGGCGCCGAGGGTGTGCAGCAGGTCGACGTTGGAGCGCGCGACCCGGCTGTGCAGGATGTCGCCGACGAGCGTGATCCGCTTGCCGGTCAGGTCCTGCCCTATGCCCGCGTCCCGGCCGACCAGCCTGCGCCGCATGGTGAAGGCGTCGAGCAGGGCCTGCGTGGGGTGCTGGTGGGTGCCGTCGCCCGCGTTGATCACGACGGCGTCGATCCACCCGGAGGTGGCGAGCCGGTACGGGGCTCCGGAGGCGCCGTGCCGGATGACGACCGCGTCGACCCCCATGGCCTCCAGGGTCTGGGCGGTGTCCTTGAGCGACTCGCCCTTGGAGACGCTCGACCCCTTGGCGGTGAAGTTGATGACGTCCGCGGAGAGGCGCTTCTCGGCGGCCTCGAAGGAGATCCGGGTGCGGGTCGAGTCCTCGAAGAAGAGGTTGACGACGGTGCGGCCGCGCAGGGTCGGCAGTTTCTTGATCGGCCGGTCGGCGACCCGGGCCATCTCCTCGGCGGTGTCGAGGATCAGGACGGCGTCGTCGCGGGTGAGGTCGGCGGCCGAGATGAGATGACGCTGCATCTTTCAGGCTCCGTAAGGAAGTTCAGTTCGCGGGAGAATTCGGGCGCGCGGCGGCGCGAGGGCGTACGACAGGGACGTACGCCGACGCGTGGCTACCGCTCGCCGCCCGTGGAGGTCCGCTTCGCCCCGAGCAGGACGGTGTCGCGACCGTCCTCCTCGGCGAGTTGGACCTTGACCGTCTCCCGCAACGACGTGGGGAGGTTCTTGCCGACGTAGTCGGCGCGGATGGGCAGTTCACGGTGACCGCGGTCGACCAGGACCGCCAGCTGCACCGCGCGCGGACGGCCGATGTCGTTCAGCGCGTCGAGCGCCGCGCGGATGGTCCGGCCGGAGAAGAGCACGTCGTCGACGAGCACGACGAGGCGGCCGTCGATGCCGTCGGCCGGGATCTCCGTACGGGCCAGCGCTCGCGGCGGATGCATGCGCAGGTCGTCGCGGTACATGGTGATGTCGAGGGAGCCGACGGGGATGCCGCGGCCGGTGATCTCCGCCAGCTTCACGGCGAGCCGCCGGGCGAGGAAGACGCCCCGGGTCGGAATGCCGAGGAGCACCACGTCGTCGGCACCCTTGGCGCGCTCGACGATCTCGTGGGCGATGCGGGTCAGCACCCGCGCGATGTCGGGGCCTTCGAGAACCGGCCGCGCATCGGATTCGTAATCCTGCTTGTCCTGCTTGTCCTGCTCGGTGTCCATAGGAAACGGACCTCCTTCTCCGCCTCACGGGACGGATCATTAAAGGACGTCGGAATTGCGCCATCCACGCTACCAGCCCCGCAACGCGCCTGATCACCCCCCTTCGAGCCGGCGTCGGCGACGCCCGCGGAAGAGCCGGTCCGGACCATTCGGCTTGACGGGGCAGAGTAACGCTGCGTAACCTCACAGTGAGTCACCAGCCGCGCGGCCGAGCCGCACGTTGATACAGCGTCCGGGGAGCTATATGTCCAGCGAATACGCCAAACAGCTCGGGGCCAAGCTCCGGGCCATCCGCACCCAGCAGGGCCTTTCCCTCCACGGCGTCGAGGAGAAGTCCCAGGGCCGCTGGAAGGCCGTCGTGGTCGGTTCGTACGAGCGCGGAGACCGCGCCGTCACCGTGCAGCGTCTTGCCGAGCTCGCGGACTTCTACGGGGTTCCGGTGCAGGAGCTGCTGCCGGGCACCACTCCGGGCGGGGCCGCCGAGCCGCCGCCGAAGCTGGTCCTGGACCTGGAGCGGCTGGCCCACGTGCCTGCCGAGAAGGCCGGCCCGCTGCAGCGCTACGCCGCGACGATCCAGTCGCAGCGCGGTGACTACAACGGCAAGGTGCTGTCGATCCGCCAGGACGACCTGCGCACGCTCGCCGTCATCTACGACCAGTCGCCCTCGGTCCTCACCGAGCAGCTGATCAGCTGGGGTGTCCTGGACGCGGACGCGCGTCGCGCGGTCTCCCACGACGAGGGCTGATCCCAACCAGCGCTTGAGCAGAAACGTGCCGCCGGGGTGGCCGGAACACATCGTTCCGGCCACCCCGGCGGCTTTCTGCGGCCCGCGGAGACCTCCCGGGTACCGGAACGCCGGAGGGCCCGCAGCGGACGTGCTGCGGGCCCTCCGGCGTTTTCTGGCTTTCGCGCGTTCCTCGTCACTGACGTACGGGTGTTCCCTACGCCGGGGACTCGTCCCGGCGCAGCGACGGCTTCAGGTCCTTGAAGCGGCCCAGCAGGCCGTTCACGAACGCGGGCGACTCGTCCGTCGAGAACTCCTTGGCGAGCTGGACCGCCTCGTCGAGCACCACGGCGTCGGGGGTCTCGTCGACCCAGATCAGCTCGTAGGCACCGAGGCGCAGGATGTTGCGGTCGACCACCGGCATCCTGTCCAGCGTCCAGCCGACGGAGTACTGCGCGATCAGGTCGTCGATCCGCCTCGCCCTGGGGGCGTAGCCCTCGACCAGCTGCATCGTGAACTCACTCACCGGCGGCTGCCGGGTGTCGGACCGGGAGAGCCGGATCCAGTCCGCGAGGACCGTCAGGACGTCCGCGTCGCGCTGGTCACCCTCGAAGAGGATCTGGAAGGCGCGCTTGCGGGCCGTGTTGCGGGCAGCCACGGTTAGCTGTTCACCCGGCCGAGGTAGTCGCTCGTGCGGGTGTCGACCTTGATCTTCTCACCGGTGGTGATGAAGAGCGGCACGTTGATCTGGTGGCCGGTCTCCAGGGTGGCGGGCTTGGTGCCACCGGTGGAGCGGTCGCCCTGGACGCCGGGCTCGGTCTCCTGGATGACGAGCTCGACGGCGGCCGGCAACTCGACGAAGAGCACCGAGCCCTCGTGCTGCGCGACGGTGGCGGTGAAGCCCTCGATCAGGAAGTTGGCGGCGTCGCCGACGGACTTGCGGTCGACCATCAGCTGGTCGTACGTGTCCATGTCCATGAAGACGAAGTACTCGCCGTCCATGTACGAGAACTGCATGTCACGCTTGTCGATCGTGGCCGTCTCGACCTTGACGCCGGCGTTGAACGTCTTGTCGACGACCTTGCCGGAGAGCACGTTCTTCAGCTTGGTGCGCACGAAGGCCGGGCCCTTGCCGGGCTTGACGTGCTGGAACTCGACGACGGACCAGAGCTGGCCTCCGTCGAGCTTGAGCACCAGGCCGTTCTTGAGGTCGTTCGTGGAAGCCACGGTTGCGGAATCTCCTGGACTGACGTGGACGACCCCGGGGCACACGCGCAGCTCGAAGGCTAGAGCGCGAGCAGTTCCTTGGTCGTAATGGTGAGTAGCTCGGGTCCGCCGTCCGCCTCGGGGCGTACGACGAGCGTGTCATCGATCCGGACACCGCCCCGGCCCGGGAGGTGGACCCCCGGTTCGACGGTGACCGGCACGCAAGCGTCCAGTTTACCCATGGCCGCGGGGGCGAGCTGCGGCTCCTCGTCGATTTCGAGCCCCACACCGTGCCCGGTCAGCGGAGGAAGGCCTTCCGTGTACCCCGCGGAGTCCAGTACCTGACGGGCCGCGCGGTCCACGTCACGGTAGGCGGCGCCCGGTGTCAGCGCCTCGCGTCCGGCCCGCTGGGCGGCGAAGACGAGGTCGTACAGCTCGATCTGCCAGTCGGCGGGAGAGGTCCCGATGACGAACGTTCGGCCGATCTCGCAGCGGTAGCCGCGGTAGGCGGCGCCGAGGCAGACGGAGAGGAAATCGCCTTCCTCCACCCGCCGGTCGGTGGGCCGGTGGCCACGGCGCCCGGAGTTCGGGCCGGTGCCGACCGAGGTCGCGAAGGCCGGTCCGTCGGCGCCGTGGTCGACGAGCCGCCGTTCCAGTTCCAGCGCGAGATGGCGTTCGGTGCGGCCCACCAGGATCGATTCGAGGAGTTCGCCCAGCGCCTGGTCGGCGATCTCGGCGCCGATCCGCAGACAGGAGATCTCCTCCTCGTCCTTGACGACCCGCAGCTGCTCCACCGCGCCGCCCAGGTCCGCCAGGCGCAGCCGCGGCGCGACCGAGCCGATGGCGCGGTGCCGGGCCATGGTCAGGTGGTGCTCCTCGACCGCGAGGGACTCGGCGCCCTGGGCGAGGGCCACGTCGGCCGCGGCGACGGCCGGGTCACCGCCGGGGCCCGGCAGCGCCTGCACCCGCAGCGCCTGGTCGGGGCGGCCCTCCTCGTCGCCGGTCGGCCGGCCGCCGCAGAACAGCAGATCCTCCCCCCTGCCGAGCAGGAGGACGGCGCCGCGCGGGGCAGCGCCTGCGAGATACCTCACGTTGGCCGGGCGGGTGACGAGTGCCGTGGCACTGCCGCCCGCCGTACAGCGCTCCCGGAGCCGCTCTCGGCGGGCCGCGTACACCTCTGACATAGACCGAGCGTACGAGCGGCGGGACGATGGCGCCGGTTCAGAGGGGCTGGACGGGCGGCGGGCCCGGCGGGACTACCACTGGGGCGGGCTGGCGATCGACCGTGCGAGCACGTCGTCCAGGACGCGGGCGGTGGTCGGCACGTCGAGCTGCGAGTTGTCGATGATGGGGAGCCCGGAGCCGTACCACCCGGCCATCCGGCCGTGGATGCGGGCGACTTCCTCGTCCGTGAGGCGGCGGTTCCCGGAGCGCTCGGCGTTGCGCTCCAGGACTATCTCCAGGCCCGGCAGCAGGACGACGGGCAGCAGGCCGGGCCCGACGTGCCGCTTCCAGCCGCCGAGGCCGACGACGGGGCGGTCCGGGAAGACGGCGTCGTCGAGGATGCAGGAGATGCCGTTGGCCAGGAAGTTCCGCGCGGCGAATCCGCAGGTGCGGCGGGCCAGGCGGTACTGCGCCTCGGAGTGGTCGTTCCACCCGGACTGCGGGTCGGCGAACCCCGAGCGCACCCATTCGCGTACGTCGTCGAGGCTGATGTGGGCGGTGGGCACCCGGCGGTGGGCCGCCCAGTACTTGGCGACGCTGGTCTTCCCCGCGCCCGCGGGGCCGATGAGCAGCACGGCGAGCGTGATGGACGTGGGGTCCGCCTGGCCCGCGGTGGGCGGCGCGCTGGGCATGGCGACCGGTCCGCCCGGGGGCAGCTGCACATGGCCGGTGGTGTCCGGCGTGGGCGGCACGGGGGCGTGCTGCGGGGGTGTGTGCTGCGGGACGTGCGCGTGGGGCGCCGCGTGGCCCGGGGGCGGCCCGGTGAACCCCGGGGCGTGCGGTGGCGGGGGGACGGGGCCCGGGTGTCCGGGCCGCGGTCCGGCCGGTGACCAGCCGACGGCCGGTCCCTGCCCCGGCTGGTGGGGCGGCGGCAGCGGAGCCCCCACTGCGTGCTGCATCCGGTGCCACTCCGTCTCGTACAGGCAATTGGCGCTGGCGAGCGAGGCCCTAGGCCCGCTCGCCACCGAACGGTACCTTCCCCGGCCGCCGTTGTGTGAACGGCCGGGGAAGGTGCGAAGTGCCCGTCCGCCGGGGGCAAACCGGTTCAAGTGCGGGCCCGTTGGACGTTACGTTCTCGTGTCGCGTCGCCGGGACCGCCGATTCGCGGCTACTCCCCCACTTCGCCGTACGCGGCGAGGAGGACGGCAGGGTCGGGTCCCTCCAGGACGGTGGGCTTGGCGAGCCCGTCCAGGACGATGAAACGCAGCAGGTTGCCGCGTGACTTCTTGTCGATCTTCATGTTCTCCACCAGCTTGGGCCACTGGTCGTAGCGGTAGCGCAGTGGAAGGCCGACGGACTCCAGGATCGTGCGGTGGCGGTCGGCCGTGACGTCGTCCAGCCGGCCGGCGAGCCGCCCGAGTTCGGCGGCGAAGTGCATGCCGACGGAGACGGCCGCGCCGTGCCGCCACTTGTACCGCTCGTTCTTCTCGATCGCGTGCCCGAGGGTGTGCCCGTAGTTGAGGATCTCGCGCAGCCCGGACTCCTTGAGGTCGCCGGAGACGACCTCGGCCTTGACCTTGATGGACCGCTCGATCAGCTCGGCCGTGTGCGGACCGGCCGGCGTACGGGCCGCCTGGGGGTCCTCCTCGATGAGCTCCAGGATCACCGGGTCGGCGATGAAGCCGGCCTTGATGACCTCCGCGAGCCCGGACACGAAGTCGTTGACCGGCAGGGAGTCCAGCGCGGCCAGGTCGCAGAGCACGCCGGCCGGCGGGTGGAAGGCGCCGACGAGGTTCTTGCCCTCCGCGGTGTTGATGCCGGTCTTGCCGCCCACCGCCGCGTCCACCATGGCCAGCACGGTGGTCGGTACGACGATCCAGCGCACCCCGCGCAGCCAGGTCGCCGCGACGAATCCGGCGAGGTCGGTGGTGGCACCGCCGCCCACGCCCACGATGACGTCGCTGCGGGTGAAGCCGGACTGGCCAAGGGCCTTCCAGCAGTACGCGGCGACCTCGGCGGTCTTGGCCTCCTCCGCGTTCGGTACCTGGATGGCGACGGCCTCGTAGCCCTGCTCACCCAGGTCGGCGCAGAGCGCCTCCCCGGTGCCGGCGAGCGCCTCGGGGTGGATGACCGCGACCCGCTTGGCGCCGTCGCCGATCAACCCGCCGAGCTCACCGAGGAGTTGACGGCCGACCAGGACCTCGTAGGGGTCGGTGCCCGCGGTTCCGCCGACCTGGATACGGGTCACTGCCTCGCTCATGCTTCCTTCAACTCCAGTGCGTCGAGGACCGCTTGGGCGACCTCTTCGGGGGTGCGGTCGTCGGTGGCCACGACCGCACGGGCGACTTCGGTGTAGAGATGGCGGCGGGCCTCCATCAGGTCGCGCCACTGCCGGCGCGGGTTGACGGCCAGCAGCGGCCTCGCCGTGTTCAGGCCGGTGCGCTTGACCGCCTCATCGACGTCCATCGAGAGGAACACGACCTGGTGCCCGGCCAGCAGGGCGCGCGTCTCCTCGTCCAGGATCGCGCCTCCGCCCAGCGCCAGAACACCCTCGTGCTCGGCCAGTGCCCGCGACACGGCCTGCTTCTCGATAGCGCGGAAGGCGGGCTCGCCCTCGTCGACGAAGATGTCGGCGATGCTGCGGCCCTGCTCACCCACGATGTCCTCGTCGGTGTCGCGCCAGGCACAGCCGAGCCGTTCGGCGACCAGGGCGCCCACCGTGGACTTGCCCACTCCCATCGGTCCGACGAGGACGATCCGCGGACCGGTCACCGGACGACCAGGTTCTCGAGGTAGGAGCGCACGTTGCGACGCGTCTCGGGGACGCTGTCCCCGCCGAACTTCTCCGCGACCGCGTCCGCCAGCACCAGCGCCACCATCGCCTCCGCGACGATCCCGGCGGCCGGCACCGCGCACACGTCCGAACGCTGGTGGTGCGCCTTGGCGGCCTCGCCGGTGGCGACGTCGATGGTCGCCAGCGCCTTCGGCACGGTCGCGATCGGCTTCATCGCCGCCCGCACCCGCAGCAGCTCACCCGTGGTCAGACCGCCCTCGGTGCCGCCCGAACGCCCCGACGTACGCCGGATCCCGTCCTCGGTGTGCACGATCTCGTCATGCGCCTGCGACCCCGGAACCCGCGCCAGGTCGAACCCGTCACCGACCTCGACACCCTTGATCGCCTGGATCCCCATCAGCGCCGCCGCCAGCCTGGCGTCCAGCCGCCGGTCCCAGTGCACATGCGAACCGAGCCCGACCGGAACCCCGTACGCCAGCACCTCGACCACACCGCCGAGCGTGTCGCCGTCCTTGTGGGCCTGGTCGATCTCCGCGACCATCGCCTTCGACGCGTCGGCGTCCAGGCAGCGCACCGGATCCGCGTCCAGCCGCTCGACGTCGGAGGGCTTGGGGTAGACGCCGTAGGGGGCCTTCGCCGCCGCCAGTTCGACGACGTGCGAGACGACCTCGATCCCGGCCGTCTCCTTCAGGTACGAACGCGCCACCGCACCAAGCGCCACCCGCGCCGCGGTCTCCCGCGCGCTCGCGCGCTCCAGGATCGGCCGCGCCTCGTCGAAGCCGTACTTCTGCATACCGGCGAGATCGGCGTGACCGGGCCTGGGCCGGGTCAGCGGGGCGTTGCGGGCCACGTCGGCGAGGATCGCCGGGTCCACCGGATCGGCCGCCATCACCTGCTCCCACTTGGGCCACTCGGTGTTGCCGACCATGACGGCCACCGGTGAGCCGAGGGTGAGCCCGTGGCGCACGCCGCCCAGGAAGGTGACCTCGTCGCGCTCGAACTTCATCCGGGCACCGCGCCCATAACCGAGCCGCCGCCGGGCCAGATGGTCCGCCACCATGTCCGTGGTGATCGGCACACCGGCGGGAAGTCCCTCCAGCGTCGCCACCAGTGCGGGACCGTGCGACTCCCCCGCGGTCAGCCAGCGCAACCTGCTCAACGGTGCTCCTCATGCTCGCGCCCTGGTACTGCTGCTGCGTACGCGCGTCCTCGCGTACGGCGCGACCGGGTGCGCGGCCCTGGCCCGCCGCCTCCGATCCTCCCACGTCCACGTATGAGAACCGCCCACCGGTCCATCAGGCGGACGTGCGCGGGGACGGTCAGTGAGCGGCCAGGGCCTGTTCGCCGGCCTTGCGCATGGCGCCGAGCGGCGCGGGAGAACGGCCGGTCATCTGCTCGACCTGGAGCACCGCCTGGTGCACCAGCAGGTCGAGCCCGCCGACCACGGCACCGCCGTACGCCGACCAGCGCGCCGCGAGCTCGGTGGGCCACGGGTCGTACAGCACGTCGAACAGGGCGGCCGGCCGCTCGGGGACGGCGGCTGCCAGGGCGTCCGTGGCGCCCGCGGGGGTGGTGGCGATCACCAGCGGCGCGCGCAGCGCCCGGTCGGTCTCGGCCCAGTCCGCGACGCGTACGTCGACGCCCAGGCGCCCGCCCCAGCGCCGCATCTCGGCGGCGCGATCGGCGCTGCGGACGTAGGCGACGACCTCGCCCGTGCAGATCCGGGCCAGCGCGGCGAGCGCCGAGGAGGCGGTCGCGCCGGCACCGAGGATCGCGGCGGATTCGACCTGCTCGATGCCCCGTTCACGCAGGGCGGCGACCATTCCGGGGATGTCGGTGTTGTCGCCGACGCGGCGGCCGTCCTCGGTGCACACGACGGTGTTGACCGCCTCCACCGCGCCCGCCGTCTCGCTGATCTCGTCGAGCAGCGGGATCACGGCGCGCTTGAGGGGCATGGTCAGCGAAAGACCCGCCCACTGTGGCCCGAGGTTCCCGAAGAAGCCCGGCAGCGCCTGCTCGTCGACGTCGAACCGGTCGTACGACCAGTCGTCGAGACCCAGTTCCTCGTACGCGGCGCGGTGCAGCACCGGGGAGAGGGAGTGGGCGATCGGGGAACCCAGTACGGCGGCCCGGCGCGGGCTGTCGGTACCGCTCATTGCTCCTTCAGTTCTTCGAGGTACTTCTCACGGTTGGCGTTCTGCTCCTCGTTCGTCTCCGCGAAGAGCGTCTTGTCCGCGCTGACCGAGACGAAGTAGTACCAGTTTCCCTTGGCGGGCTTGAGCGCGGCCTCGATCGCCTCGTCACCGGGATTGCTGATCGGGCCGGGAGGCAGGCCCTTGATCTTGTACGTGTTGTAGGGGTCGTCGATCTTCCGCAGGTCGTCGACCGAACCGGTCGCCAGCTTGGACTCGCCCTTGAGGTAGTTCACCGTCGAGTCGAAGTCGAGCAGACCGTAGGTCTCGGTGTTGTCCGGCTTCAGGCGGTTGTAGACGACCGTCGCGACCTTTTCGAAGTCGTGCTTGTACTTGCCTTCCTTCTGGACGAGGCTCGCCACCGTGAGGAGCTGCAACGGGTCCTTCAGGTTCAGGCTCTCGGCCTTCGACTCCAGGCCGAATTCGGCGTACTTCTCCTTGGCCAGGTCGACCATCTGCTTCAGGACGTCGGCGGGCTTCATGCCCTTGGAGACCGGATAGCTGGAGGGGTAGAGGAATCCTTCCAGCGGGTCCTTGATGTCGTCCTCGGTGTTCGCCCAGTCCGGAAGGCCGAAACTCTTCCATTCCTTGTCGGCGACTCCCTCGGTCGTGCCCGACTTGACTTCGAGGCGGTCGTCGACCATCGCGTAGATCTCGGCGTTGCGCTTTCCTTCGGCGATGATCAGGTTGTTGCGGCTCTCGGCGTTGAGCATCAACGCGACGGCGCTCTCGGCCGACATTTCCTTCTTCAGCGTGTAGACACCCGCCTGAATGGAATTGCCCTTGGAGTTCTGCGACTGCGCGGCCACGAACGCGTCGACGCTCTTGACCACACCGGCTTCCTTCAGCGCCTGCCCGATCGCATAACCGCCCGAGCCCTTGGGAATGGTCACGTTCACGCTTTCGCCCGTACCCTCCCCCGCGAAGTCGGGCGCCGAGCCGAAACGATTTTGGTAGAACTGGTACCCGAAATACCCGACTCCGCCGAGCCCGCCTCCGAAGACCAGTACGACCACCAGACAGGCACACCCGCTGCGGCGCTTCTTGCCCTTGCCGTCGCGCCCTTTGCGGTCACCGCGTCCGCCGCGTGCCCTGGGATCGTCGTCGTCGAGGTCGTCGTCGTCACCGCCGCCCGCGAAGAAGGCATGCTCGCCCTGGTCCGGCCCTGGGTCCCAGTCGGGCTCCGGCTCGGGCTCGGCACGGCGACGGGCCGGCGGCTCGGGGGGCGGATAGGCGTCGGGGGTGCCGTACTGGTCGGGCTGCTGACCGCCGTAGGCGACGGGCTGGCCTCCGTACGGGTCGGCCGGATCGGCGGCGTAGGGGACCTGCTGGTGCGCCCCGGAGCCCCAGCCGCTGTTGTCGTACTGCTGCTGGCCCTGGCCGGTGTACTGCTGCTGCCCCGGATCGGCGTACTGCTGCTGACCTTGACCGCCGTACTGCTGCTGACCCTGATACTGCTGCTGTCCGGGATCGGCGTACTGCTGCTGGCCCTGACCCCCGTACTGCTGCTGCGCCGGGTCGACGTACTGCTGCTGCTCCTGGCCGGTGTACTGCTGCTGGCCCTGACCGTGATACTGCTGCTCCTGGCCGTAGCCACCCTGCTGGCCGTTGGCCCACTCGCCGTACTGCTGCTGGTGCGGCTGCTGCGGATACTGCTGCGGCTGGCCGCCGTAGGGGGACTGGCCGTCTTCGGCCTGTCCTCCCCATCCGTTGTCCCCGTACAACGGGTCCTCCGGATGCCACGGTTCGGAGCCTGGGCCCCGGCCATACTCAGTCATTGATCCCCTAGAGCCGCGAGGCGGCGGGCACGCGGTGCTCGCGGCACCGCCTCCGTTCCGTCTCTTCTGCTGTGCGGTGGCTGTTCGAACACCTTCGCATCGCGCGGAACGTTACCGTATCGCGATCAGATGACCACTTCGACGCCCTCGCCCGGAGATTTACCCGACACCCGTTCGGACTCCAGGGCCTGCTGAAGGATGATCACAGCGGCGGCCTGGTCGATGACCGCTCTGCCCTTCTTGGACTTCACGCCCGAGGCGCGCAGTCCCTGACTGGCAGTCACCGTGGTCATGCGCTCGTCCACGAGCCGGACCCCCACGGGAGCGATGCCCCGGGCGAGGTCCCGGGCGAAGGCCCTGACCTTCACCGCGGCCGGTCCCTCGCCCCCCTTGAGGGAGCGAGGGAGACCGACGATCACCTCGATCGGTTCGTACTCCTCGACCAACTGCCTCAGCCGGCGCTGCGCCGCGGGGACATCGCGCCCGGGGACCGTCTCGACCGGCGTCGCGAGGATGCCGTCGGGGTCGCACGAGGCGACCCCGATACGGGCGTCCCCGACGTCGATCGCGAGACGACGTCCTCTGCGCATGTCCACAGGCCCTACTTGGCCGTCTCGGCGACGAGCCGCTCGACCGCGTCGACGGCCTCGCCGATGGCGGCCGGGTTCTGGCCGCCGCCCTGAGCGACGTCCGGCTTGCCGCCACCGCCGCCGCCGAGGGTCTTGGCGGCCGTACGGACCAGTTCACCGGCCTTGAGACCGCGCTCACGGGCGGCCTCGTTGGTGGCGATGACCGTGAGCGGCTTGCCGTTGGCGGTGGTGAACAGGGCGACCACGGCGGCCCGTCCGCCCTGGATGCGACCGCGTACGTCGAGGACCAGCTTGCGCAGGTCGTCGGCGCCGGTGCCGTCCGGGACCTGCCCGGTGACGAGGGCGACGCCGTGCACGTCCTTGGCGGCGTCGACGAGACCGCCGGCGGCCTGGAGCACCTTCTCCGCGCGGAACTTCTCGATCTCCTTCTCGGCGTCCTTCAGCTTGCCGAGCATGGCGGAGATCTTCTCCGGAAGCTCCTCGGGGCGGCCCTTGACCAGCTCCTGGAGCTGGGCGACGACCGTGTGCTCACGGGCGAGGAAGTTGTACGCGTCGACGCCGACCAGGGCCTCGATGCGGCGCACTCCGGAACCGATGGACGACTCGCCCAGCAGCTTGACCAGGCCGAGCTGGGCGGTGTTGTGCACGTGGGTGCCGCCGCACAGTTCCTTGGAGAAGTCGCCGATGGTGACGACGCGGACCCGCTCGCCGTACTTCTCGCCGAACTCGGCGATGGCGCCCTGCTTCTTGGCCTCGTCGAGGCTCAGGATCTCGGCGTGCACGTCCAGGTCGCGGGCGAGCACCTCGTTGATCTGCTGCTCCACGTCGGTCATGACGGTGTGCGGCACGGCGGACGGGGAGCCGAAGTCGAAGCGGAACCGGCCGGGCTGGTTCTCGGAACCGGCCTGGGCGGCCGTCGGGCCGAGGGCGTCGCGCAGCGCCTGGTGCGTGAGGTGGGTGGCCGAGTGGGCGCGGGCGATCGACGTACGGCGGCGGACGTCGATGGAGGCCTGGGCCTTGGCGCCGACGGTGACCTCGCCGACCTGGACCACGCCCTTGTGGACGTAGACGCCGGGGACCGGCTTCTGGCAGTCGCGGACCTCGACGACGGCACCGGTGTCGAGCCTGATGCGGCCGGTGTCGCCGATCTGGCCGCCGCCCTCGGCGTAGAAGGGGGTGCGGTCCAGGACGATCTCGACCTCGTCGCCCTCGGTGGCGGCGGGGGACGAGACGCTGTCGACCAGGATGCCGACGATCGTCGACTCGCCCTCGGTGCGGTCGTACCCGATGAAGTCGGTCTCACCGGCGGCGTCCGCGATCTGGCGGTAGGCACCCAGATCGGCATGGCCGGTCTTCTTGGACCGGGCGTCGGCCTTGGCCTTGTCCCGCTGCTCCTTCATCAAGCGGCGGAAGCCGTCCTCGTCCACGGAAATGCCCTGTTCGGCGGCCATTTCGAGGGTGAGGTCGATCGGGAAGCCCCAGGTGTCGTGGAGCAGGAAGGCCTTGTCGCCGGCCAGCACCTTGCCACCGGCGGCCTTGGTCTCCGAGACAGCGGTGTCGAGGATGTTCGTGCCGGCCCTGAGCGTCTTGACGAAGGCGGCCTCCTCGGCGAGGGCCACCGTCTCGATGCGCTTGCGGTCGGAGACCAGCTCCGGGTACTGCTGGCCCATCATCTCGATCACGACGTCGACGAGGTCCTGAACGACCGGGCCGGTGGCCCCGAGCAGCCGCATGTTGCGGATGGCGCGGCGCATGATGCGGCGCAGCACATAGCCGCGGCCCTCGTTGCCGGGGCTCACGCCGTCGCCGATGAGCATGACGGAGGTGCGCATGTGGTCGGTGACCACGCGCAGCGAGACGTCGGAGTCCGGGGCCACGCCGTACTCGACGCCGGTCAGCTCGGTGGCCTTCCTGATGACGGCCATCGAGGTGTCGATCTCGTACAGGTTCTGCACGCCCTGCAGGATCATGGCGAGGCGTTCGAGACCGAGGCCGGTGTCGATGTTCTTGCTGGGCAGCTCGCCGAGGATCTCGAAGTCGTCCTTCGAGGTGCCCTCGCCGCGCTCGTACTGCATGAAGACCAGGTTCCAGATCTCCACGTACCGCTCGTCGTTGACGGCCGGGCCGCCCTCGACGCCGAACTCGGGGCCACGGTCGTAGTTGATCTCGGAACACGGACCGCAGGGCCCGGGGACGCCCATGGACCAGTAGTTG
The DNA here is from genome assembly GCF_044751025.1 of Streptomyces sp. NPDC088747. Classification (NCBI taxonomy): domain Bacteria; kingdom Bacillati; phylum Actinomycetota; class Actinomycetes; order Kitasatosporales; family Streptomycetaceae; genus Streptomyces; species Streptomyces sp. NPDC088747. Next base: position 48,347 of record NZ_JBIVKZ010000020.1, on the reverse strand, counting down.
TCCTTCTTGCCGAGGCGCTGGATGCGCTCGGCGGGGACGCCGATCTTCTCGCGCCAGATCTGCTCGGCCTCGTCGTCGTCCAGGTAGACCGTGATCCACAGGCGCTCCGGGTCGAGCCCGTAACCACCCTTGTCCTGGGGGGAGGTGAGCAGCTCCCAGGCGTAGGTGATGGCCCCTTCCTTGAAGTAGTCGCCGAAGGAGAAGTTGCCGCACATCTGGAAGAAGGTGCCGTGCCGGGTGGTCTTGCCGACCTCTTCGATGTCGGGTGTGCGGACGCACTTCTGCACGCTGGTGGCGCGCGGCCACGGCGGCTTGACCTCACCGAGGAAGTACGGCTTGAAGGGGACCATGCCGGCCGGGACCAGGAGGAGAGTCGGGTCGTCCGCGATGAGCGACGCCGAAGGAACGACGGTGTGACCGCGCTCCTCGTAGAAGCTCAACCAGCGGCGACGAATCTCGGCCGACTCCATCAGTGGTCCTCATTCCGGTTGTACGAGTACGTCGACCTCTCGACGTACGTCGGGTCCTTGCTGTAGTTCGGGTTGTTGCGGTTCTCGATCGCGGCGCGGCGGCGCGAGCCCGGCAGTTCCTTGTCGACGGGCGCGTTCAGTCCGAGCACCTCGTCGAGTTCGGCCTGCCGCTGGAGCATGCCGTCGCGGACGTCGAGTGCGAAGTCCTTGAGCCGGTGTCCCGCGTCGATCGCCTTGTTCGCGGCCTGCGCCGCGAGGCTCTCGGGGGTCAGCTGGCGGATCTTGCGGTTGACTTTGGTGGTGGCCCATACGCCGGCGGCTGCGCCCGCGGTGAACCAGAACGTACGGCGGAACATCGCTGCGTCAGTCCTTCTTCCGCTTTCCCCGTCGCGCCGACGGGACGGTGCGACCCACGATCACGGTACGTCGGGACGCCTTGGGGCTCTCGTTCTCACGCCGGCCTCCGATGGCCCGGCGCACGCCGTAGCCGAAGGCCGCGACCTTGACCAGGGGGCCGCCGAACGTGGAGGCGACCGTGGTGGACAGCGCCGACGCGTTCGACGTGACCTCCTGGACGTCGGACGCGATGGCGTCGACACGGTCGATCTGGGTCTGTGCGGAGCGCACCGCCGAGGAGGCGTCCGCCAGCAGCGGGACGGCCTGGTCGGTCACGTCCGCCACGAGCTTGGTGGTCGCCTTGAGCGTCTGGGCCAGCCTCGCCAGCGCGACGGCGAGGAAGGAGACCAGAATCGCCCAGAAGACGGCCACCAGGATCCCGGCCACCTCTCCACCGGACACTGTGCGCACCCGCTCCCTGATACGTGCCTGAGCATCGAAAAGTCGTTTCCCGAGCCTATCGCGCCGGGGCCGCCGCTCTGTACCGCATTAGGCCCGCCCGGCACCAGTGTCCGGCGATGCGATTGTACGGACCGCACACAGGTCAGTACGCTCCGTGTCCCATGCGAGGCTTTCAGCGCTCCGACCGTTCACCGCTCGGCAATCTGCCCCTGGAACTCAACGCGTTCGTGGGCCGCTCGGCCGAACTCGCGCGACTCGCCCAGGTGCTGGGGACGGCGCGGCTGGTGACGGTGACGGGCATGGGAGGGGTCGGCAAGTCGCGGTTCGCGGCACGGGCGGCGGCGCGGACCGACGTACGCGACGGGGCCTGGCGGGTCGACCTGTCGGTGGTGCGTGAGCCGGAACTCGTCGAGCACGCGGTCGTGGAAGCCCTCGGTCTGACGGACCACACGTCGAAGCCGCCCCGCCGGATCCTGCTCGACGCTCTCGCGGAGCGTCGGCTCCTGTTGCTGCTGGACGGGTTCGAGCACCTGGTGGACGTGTGCGCGCCGCTGGTGGGCGAGCTGCTGCGGTGCGCTCCGGGGCTGCGGGTGCTGGCCGCGGGACGCCGGCCCCTGGACGTGGAGGGTGAGCGGCTGTTCCCGCTGGCTCCGCTGTCCGAGCGCGAGGCGGTGGAGCTGTTCGCGGACCGGGCGGGCGCCCGGGTGCCGGGGTTCGCGCTGGACGACCGGAACCGGTCGGACGTACGGGAGTTGTGCCGGCGGCTGGACGGGATCCCGCTCGCCGTCGAGCTGGCGGCGGGGCGGCTGAGCGCCCTGTCCCCCGCGCAGTTGCTGGCCCGGCTGGAGGACCGTTTCCGGCTGCTGACGGGCGGCGGGCGGGACGCGCCGGCCCGGCATCAGACCCTGCGTACGGCGATCGGCTGGAGCCACGAGCTGTGCACTCCCGCGGAGCGGCTGCTGTGGTCGCGCCTGTCGGTCTTCGCCGGGCAGTTCGACCTGGAGGCCGCCGAGTACGTGTGCAGCGGCGACGGGCTGCACACCGACGACGTCCTCGACGTGCTGGGCGAGTTGCTCGCCCAGTCCGTGCTGTCCCGCGAGGAGACCGCGGCGGGCGTGCGCTACCGGATGCTGGACACCGTCGGGGCGTACGGCGCCGACTGGCTGGCGGCGACGGGCGACGCGCCACGGCTGCGCCGCCGGCACCGCGACTGGTACATGGGGCTGGCCACCTGGTGCGAGCTGGACTGGTTCTCGCCCCGGCAGCGCGAGGTCGCCGCACGCGTCGAGACGGAACTGCCCAACCTGCGCCGCGCGTTGGAGCACTGTCTGACCGAGCCGGGCGAGGCGCATCTGGGCCAGTACCTCGCGGGCAGCCTGTGGTTCTACTGGGTCGGCTGCGGCCGGCTGTCGGAGGGGCGGCACTGGCTCCAGCGCGGCGTCGAACTCGACAGCGACCGTGACCAGTCGCGGCTCAAGGCGCTGTGGGTGCTGGGCTATGTGGCGGTCCTCCAGGGCGACATGGTGCCCGCCCTGACCGCGCTCCAGGAGTGCCTCGAGGAGGCCGACCGCACCGGCAACCCCACGGCGATGGCCTACGCCGAGCACCGCACCGGCTGCCTGGCCCTGCTCACCGACGACATGCCCCGCGCCGAGACCCTGCTCCGCTCGGCGCTGGACCGCTACCACGCGATCGGCGAGCTCAACAGCAACGTACTGATGGGCCAGGTCGAACTGGCGATGGCACTGGCGTTCCAGGGGGCCCTGCCGGACGCGGTGAAGCTGTGCGAGGACGTCCGCCAGGTGTGCGAGGACCACGGGGAGCGCTGGGCGCTGGCGTACGCGTTGTACGTCCTGGCGTACGGGGCCCAGGCCGAGGGCGATCAGGCACGGGCCCGGCGGCTCCTGGAGGAGGGCATCGGCATCGGCCATGCCTTCAACGATCTGCTCGGCACGGTCCTCGCGATCGAGCTGCTCGCGCTGGTCACCGCGGAGGAGGGCGATCCGGCGGAGGCGGCCCTGCTGCAGGGCGCCGCTTCCCGGATGTGGCCTTCGGTGGGCCTGCCCCTGTTCGGCTCGGCGTACTACAACGCGCCGCACGAGCGGTGCGAGGCGAGCGCCCGGGAGCGGCTGGGCGACGAGCGGTACGAGGAGTGCGTACGGCAGGGGGCGGGGCTGGGGAACGAGGCGGCGGTGGCGCGGGCGCTGGGACGGCCCGGTGCCAGGCCGCTCACCGCGGTTCCGGCGCCGCGCGGGCTGCCCCCCGGCATGCGGAAGCCCGCCGTCTCGCCCACCTCGAAGGGCGGCGAGACGACGGGCTGACACGCAGGTGGTGCTACGTCCGCCGGAAAGCGATCAGCGGGCGTAGTACTCGACGACGAGCTGCTCGTCGCAGATCACCGGGATCTCCTTGCGGTTCGGCTCGCGGTCCAGGCGGAACGCCAGGGCGCCGAGGTTCACCTGGAGGTAGCGCGGGGTCTCGCCGTCGGGGGCGAACCCACCGGCGCGGGAGACCTCGAACAGCGTCTTGCTGCGGCTGCGCTCGCGGACCATGACGACGTCGTCGGGCTTGACGCGGAACGACGGCTTGTCGACCTTGCCGCCGTTGACCTCGATGTGGCCGTGGACGACCATCTGGCGGGCCTGGTAGATCGTGCGGGCGATGCCCGAACGCAGGACCAGCGCGTCGAGACGGCGCTCGAGCTCGATGATCAGGGCCTCGCCGGTCTTGCCCTGGACCTTGGAGGCACGCTCGTAGGCGCGGACGAGCTGGCGCTCGGACACGTCGTACTGCGCGCGCAGACGCTGCTTCTCGAGCAGACGGACCTTGTAGTCCGAGTTCTGCTTACGGCCACGGCCGTGCTCGCCCGGCGGGTAGGGGCGGGCCTCGAAGTACTTGACGGCCTTCGGGGTCAGCGCGATGCCGAGGGCACGCGACTTCTTGACCTTGGGGCGGGACTGATTCGCCACTTCTTCTCTTTCCTGGGTTTCGGCTCACCAGAGTTAAGGGAGGTCGCATCCGCAGCCTGGGAAACCCCTCGGACCCTGACGGACCCGCTGGGCAGCCGCTCCCTGGACTGGGCACATACGTGCAGCACGCGAGTGGCCCACCGACCTTTTCCCGGAACCGGGAGGGTGGTGGGCTGCCCGCGACACCTTCGACGGTGCGCGACGCTCCTGGAATCCCCCCGTGGAGGCGGGGGCTCCGGCTGGATGTCCCGTTCTGGTGGTGCCGACCGGAGCCGGACACGGGACGCAGCGCTTCGAGGATTCTACAGGGTGGTCAGGACCGCCCTCGACCGAGGTGCTGCCTGGTCCACTCCACCGCGTCCGCGTACCGCGCCTCGGCGCCGTGGCGGGTCGGGGTGTAGTACTCCCGGTCCTTGAGCTCCTCGGGGGCGTACTGCTGGGGGGCGATGCCCTCGGGCAGGTCGTGCGGGTACACGTAGCCCTGGGCGTGCCCGAGCTTGGCCGCGCCCTTGTAGTGCCCGTCGCGCAGGTGCATGGGGACGGGGCCCGCGTGTCCCTTGCGTACGTCCTCCATGGCCGCGCCGATGGCCGTGGTGGCGGCGTTGGACTTCGGGGCCAGGGCGAGGGCGATGGTGGCGTGGCTGAGGGTGAGCGCGGCCTCGGGGAAGCCGATCATCGCGACGGCCTGGGCGGCCGCGACGGCTATCGGCAGCGCGTTCGGATCGGCCAGGCCGATGTCCTCGCTGGCGGAGATCATCAGGCGGCGGGCGATGAAGCGGGGGTCCTCGCCGGCCTCGATCATCCGGGCCAGGTAGTGCAGGGCGGCGTCCACGTCCGAGCCGCGGATGGACTTGATGAGCGCGCTCGCCACGTCGTAGTGCTGGTCGCCGTCGCGGTCGTACTTCACGGCCGCCCGGTCGACGGTCTCCTCCAGGGTCTGGAGGGTGATCTCCGGCTCGCCCTTGTCCAGCGCGGCTCCGGCGGCGGCCTCCAGGGCGGTCAGGGCGCGGCGGGCGTCACCGCCGGCGATCCGCAGCAGGTGCTCGGCGGAGTCCTCGGGGAGGGTGACGGCGTCCTTGAGTCCGCGCTCGTCGGAGAGGGCGCGCTTGAGGAGGCCGCGCAGGTCGTCGTCGCTGAGCGGTTCGAGGGTGAGGAGGAGGGAGCGGGAGAGCAGGGGGGAGATCACCGAGAAGTACGGGTTCTCGGTGGTGGCCGCGATCAGCGTCACCCAGCGGTTCTCGACGGCCGGGAGGAGGGAGTCCTGCTGGGCCTTGCTGAACCGGTGGATCTCGTCGAGGAAGAGGACGGTCTCCTTGCCGAAACCGCCGGTGGCACGGCGCGCGCTCTCGATGACCGCGCGGACCTCCTTGACGCCCGCGGTGATCGCCGAGAGCTCGACGAAGCGCTTGTTGGTGGCCTTGGAGACCACGTAGGCGAGGGTCGTCTTGCCGGTGCCCGGCGGGCCCCAGAGGATCACCGAGGAGGGTCCCGCGGGGCCCCCGCCGCTCTCCCCGACCAGTCTGCGCAGGGGTGATCCCGGCTTCAGCAGATGCTGCTGTCCGACGACCTCGTCGAGGACGCGCGGGCGCATCCGGACCGCCAGGGGACTGCTGGACGGGTCCTTCTCCTGGCGTTCTTCCGCCGCTGCGGTGAATAGGTCGGGCTCCACGGACAAAACCCTATGCCACGCCACTGACAACGCCCTCCCGCCCGGGAGGGGCCGCCGTCAGCTGGTCCAGAAGTCCCACCAGCGCGTCAGGATCAGCATGCCGATGATGCCGATGTGCAGCACCGGCAGGACCCAGGTGAACTCGCCGAAGAAGCTCTTCAGCCAGTTCGGCGCGGGCAGGAAGCCGTTGCGGATGTTGGACGAGGTCACGTACCAGAACATGATGATCGTCGCGACCCACGCCAGGCAGCACCACAGGCAGAGCGAGTTGATGCGGTACAGCGACTGGAACTGCAGCCAGGTGCAGAATCCGACGCCGAAGAGCGTGCCGAAGTTGAAGGTGAGCCAGTACCAGCGCGGGAAGGTGGCGCGGGCGAGCAGGCTCATGCCGACGCCGATCACGATGGCGTACGCCGCCAGGCCCAGCATCGGGTTGGGGAACCCGAAGGCCGAGGCCTGGTCGCTCTTCATGATGTTGCCGCAGGAGACGACCGGGTTCAGGCTGCACCCGGGCACGAAGTCCGGGTTCTCCAGCAGCTTGAACTTGTCGATCGTGATGACCCACGCGGCGAGCAGACCGGCCGCACCCGTGATCACCAGCAGCAGGGCGAGCGCACGGCTGCCGCCCACCGTGCGCGGCGGGGCGACGGTGCGGTCGTCCTGGTCGGTGGAGACGTCCTTGACTGTCGTCTTGCTCATCACGCCGTTTCCGTAGCTTCGAAGGGGCCAGCGGGCACGGACATTGTGCCGCACGCGCCCGCGTGACCACCGTTCGATCGGCATAAGGAAGGACGTGCCCGCGGGCCTCGCCGAGGGGCCGCTCAGCCCAGCCGCGCCGCGATCTCCGCCACGATCCCGTCGACCGCCACCGCGGCCTGGTCGCCGGACTCCATGTCCTTGAGCTGCACCACGCCTTCGGCGAGATCCCGCTCACCGGCGACGATCGTGTACCGGGCGCCCGAGCGGTTCGCGTTCTTCATCGCGCCCTTGAGCCCCTTCGCGCCGTAGGAGAAGTCCGCCGCGACGCCCGCCCTGCGCAGTTCGGTGACCACGCCGAAGAGCACCCGGCGGGCTTCCTCCCCGAGGGGGACGGCGAACACGCTGGTTGACGCGGGGAGTTCGAGGGAGACGCCCTCGGCCTCCAGCGCGAGGACCGTACGGTCGACGCCCAGTGCCCAGCCGACGGACGGCAGCGCGGGGCCGCCGATCATCTCGGAAAGGCCGTCGTAACGGCCGCCGCCGCCCACCGCGGACTGGGAGCCCAGGCCGTCGTGCACGAACTCGAAGGTGGTCCGGGTGTAGTAGTCGAGCCCGCGCACGAGCCGCGGGTCGTCCTCGAAGGAGACCCCGGCGGCCGTGATCAGCTCGCGCACCTCCTCGTGGTACGCCTTGCAGGCGTCGCACAGGTAGTCACGGAGCAGCGGGGCGCCGGCCAACTGCTTCTGGACGTCGTCGCGTTTGTCGTCCAGGACCCGCAGCGGGTTGATCTCCGCGCGGCGCAGCGTCTCCTCGTCCAGGCTCAGCCCGCGCAGGAAGTCCTGGAGCGCGGCCCGGTAGACGGGACGGCACTCCTTGTCGCCGAGGGAGTTCAGCAGGATGCGGAAGTCGCGCAGCCCCAGCGAGCGGTACGCCTGGTCCGCCAGGATGATCAGCTCGGCGTCCAGGGCCGGGTCCTCGGCTCCGATCGCCTCGGCGCCCACCTGGGAGAAGTGGCGGTAACGGCCCTTCTGGGGGCGCTCGTAGCGGTAGTAGGAGCCCGAATACCAGAGCTTGACGGGGAGGTTGCCCGCCTTGTGCAGGTTGGCCTCCAGCGCGGCGCGCAGCACGGACGCGGTGCCCTCGGGGCGCAGCGCCAGCCTGTCGCCGCCCTTGGTCTCGAAGGCGTACATCTCCTTGGTCACGATGTCGGTGGACTCACCGACCCCGCGCGCGAACAGCTCGACGTTCTCGAAACCGGGCGTCTCGATGTAGCCGTAGCCGGAGTTCCGGAGCGGGGCGGCGATCGCCTCGCGGACCGCGAGGTACTTCGCGCTGTCCGGGGGAACCAGGTCGTACGTGCCCTTGGGGGCCTTGAAGGTGCTCACGAAGTCTCTTGTCACATTCCTCGTCGAGGAGCGGATGTCGGGTCCGCCCCGCGTGCTTGGCCACCTGCCGCCACCTGCCGCAGATACGGGTTGGTGGCGCGCTCCTGGCCGATGGTCGTCTGGGGGCCGTGGCCGGACAGCACCACGGTCGAGTCGTCGAGCGGCAGGCACACACGGGCCAGCGAGTCGAGGATCTCGGCGTGGGAGCCGCCCGGCAGGTCGGTGCGCCCGATGGAGCCGGCGAAGAGCAGGTCCCCGGAGAAGAACACGGACGGGATGTCCGTGGACTCCGGCAGCCTGAACGCCACCGACCCCTTCGTATGGCCGGGCGCGTGCGCGACGGACAGCTCCAGTCCGGCCAGTTCCAGCCGTGCGCCGTCGGTGAGCTCGTGGACGTCGTCCGGCTCCCCCACGGTCAGTTCGCCCATCAGCGGCATCCCGATGGAACGGCCGAGCGCCTTCTCCGGGTCGCTCATCATGTACCGGTCCTCGGGGTGGATCCAGGCGGGCACGTCATGCGCTCCGCACACCGGGACGACCGAGGCGACGTGGTCGATGTGGCCGTGGGTGAGGATGACCGCGACGGGCTTGAGCCGATGCTTGCTGAGCGCTTCCTCGACTCCCTGGGCGGCCTGATGGCCCGGGTCGATGATCACGCACTCCTCACCCGCGCCGGGGGCGACCAGATAACAGTTGGTCCCCCAGGCCCCTGCGGGGAACCCGGCAATGAGCACGATCGTCCTTCGTTTGTGGCGTACGAGGTCATACGGCGTCGTACGGGGCGGGCGGCTGTGGCTCAGAGCCTACCGGCGCTGCCGTTTCCTCAGCGAACCCATATACGGTACGGGGCACACGCAGGCGGTCGGCTCACAAGACGCACGCGTCCCACTTGACGTACGAGACGCATGAGGAGAAAACCCGGTGGTCACCCAGGAGCAGCGGCGGCGTCAGCTCGCCCGGGAGAAGTTCTTGCGACAGCAGCAGCGGCGCACGGCCGCTCGGCGCAAGACACACGCACGCAACGCGATCATCGCCTCGGTCCTCGGCGTCATCGTGGTGGGCAGCATCGTGTCGTACGCGACGGGCGTGTTCAAGGACGACGACAGCAAGGCGAACGCGAGCGCGGAGGTGACTCCGAGCGCCTCGGCGCCCAGCGCGGCGCCGGACCCGTGCGAGAAGGCCGCGGCCGGCAAGGTCAAGACGCTGACCTGGAAGAAGGAACCGGCGGTCACCATCGACAAGTCCGCGGACTACACGATGAAGTTGGCGACGACCTGCGGCGAGATAGACATCGCGCTGAACACGGCGAAGGCGCCGCACACCGTCAACTCGTTCAACTTCCTCGCGGGCGAAGGGTTCTTCGACCACACGAAGTGCCACCGCCTCACCACCAACGGCATCTACGTGCTCCAGTGCGGCGACCCGACGGGCGCGGGCTCCGGCGGCCCCGGCTACACGATCCCGGACGAGAACCTGAAGGACAAATCCCTTACGGGCGGCATCTATCCGGCGGGCACGATCGCCATGGCCAACACCGGTCAGGCGCACACCGGCGGCAGCCAGTTCTTCCTCGTCTACCAGGACAGCCAGCTACCGGCCAGCTACACACCGTTCGGGACGATCTCCAAGTCCGGTATGGCGGTCCTGAAGAAGATCGCGGCGGCCGGTGAGAGCACCGGTGCGGGTGACGGAGCGCCCAACGCGACCGTCGTGATCAACAAGATGACCGTGGCGAAATCCTGAGCGCCAGCTGCGAAATTTCGGTCGCGCGGGATGCGGACAGCCGCCCTGCCGGTCGCCTATGTTGGCCGTGACGAAACTGTGGACGATGCCCGGGGGCGCTGAAGCCTCCCGCAGGCATCATGTGGAGGAGGCGCTGTGAGCAGCGACCCGTGGGGCCGCGTCGACGAGACGGGGACCGTGTACGTGCGTACGGCCGACGGCGAGCAGGTCGTCGGCTCCTGGCAGGCCGGTTCGCCTGATGAGGCGCTGGCCTACTTCGAGCGCAAGTACGAAGGCCTGGTTGTCGAGATCGGCCTCCTCGAAAAGCGAGTGAAGACCACCGACCTGTCGGCGAAGGACGCCCAGGCCGCCGTCGACCACCTGCGTGAGCAGGTGGACGCGCATCACGCGGTCGGTGACCTGGCCGCGCTGAGTCAGCGGCTGGACAAGCTCGTCGAGACGGTCGACGCCCGCCGTGAGGAGCGCAAGGTCCAGCGGGCCAAGCAATCCGACGAGGCGCGGCACGCCAAGGAGGCGCTGGTCGTCGAGGCCGAGGAGTTGGCGCAGAGCGACCAGTGGCGGGCGGCCGGTGAGCGGCTGCGGGCCCTGGTGGACACGTGGAAGGGGCTGCCCCGGCTCGACCGTAAGTCGGACGACGAGCTGTGGCACCGCTTCTCGCACGCGCGCTCCGCGTTCTCCAAGCGCCGCAAGGCGCACTTCGCCTCGCTCGACGCGCAGCGCGAGGACGCCCGTAAGGCCAAGGAGAAGCTGGTCGCGGAGGCCGAGGGGCTGTCCGCCTCGACGGACTGGGGTCCGACGGCGGCGCGCTACCGCGAGCTGATGACGGACTGGAAGGCCGCGGGCCGTGCCCAGCGGGAGCACGAGGACGATCTGTGGAACCGCTTCCGCGGCGCCCAGGACGTGTTCTTCGCGGCCCGCAGCTCGGTCTTCGCCGAGCGGGACGCCGAGCAGACGGAGAACCTGAAGCTCAAGGAGGAGCTGGCCGAGGAGGCCGAGAAGCTCGTCCCGGTGCAGGACCTGAAGACGGCCCGCGCCGCCTTCCGTTCCCTCAACGAGCGCTGGGAGGCCATCGGCCACGTGCCGCGTGACTCCCGTCCCAAGGTCGAGGGCCGGATGCACGCGGTGGAGCGGGCGCTCCAGGAGTCCGAGGAGAACGAGTGGCGCCGGACGAACCCGGAGGCACGCGCGCGTGCCGAGGGTCTCACCGGTCAGCTCCAGGCCGCCGTGGACAAGCTCCAGGGCCAGATCGAGACGGCTCGCTCCGCGGGCAACACCGCGAAGGCCGACAAGCTCCAGCGGGAGCTCGACGGCCGTCAGGCACTGCTCGACCAGGCGCTGAAGGGCCTCCAGGAGTTCGGCGGCTGAGGCACCGCGGCAGGACCGGGCCTTGGAGGCCGGGTCTTCCCGCAGCTACGCAGAGGGGCTCCCGTACGTCGCGTACGGGAGCCCCTCTGCGTGGTGCCGACCGGTCGGCTACGGCTACGTGGTGCCGGTCGGCTACGGCCTGCGGGCCGAGGTCACGCGGTACACGTCGTAGACGCCCTCGACGCCCCTGACGGCCTTCAGAACGTGCCCCAGGTGCTTCGGGTCACCCATCTCGAAGGTGAAGCGGGACGTGGCCACCCGGTCGCGGGACGTCTGGACGGCCGCGGACAGGATGTTGACGTGCTGGTCCGACAGGACGCGCGTGACGTCCGAGAGGAGCCGGGAGCGGTCCAGCGCCTCGACCTGTATGGCGACCAGGAAGACCGAGGACTGGGTGGGCGCCCACTCGACCTCCAGGATCCGCTCGGGTTCGCGGGACAGCGACTCGATGTTGACGCAGTCGTTGCGGTGCACGGAGACGCCGCTGCCGCGGGTGACGAAGCCGATGATGGGGTCGCCGGGTACGGGAGTACAGCAACGGGCGAGCTTGACCCACACGTCGTCGACGCCCTTGACGACCACACCGGGGTCGGCGTTGGACCGGCGCTTGCGGCCGCGGCCGCTGGGCGACGGAACGCTCTCGTCGATCTCCTCGGTGGCCGCCTCCTCGCCGCCGAGCGCCTGCACGAGCTTCTGTACGACGCTCTGCGCGGCGACATGGCCCTCGCCGATCGCCGCGTACAGGGACGAGATGTCGGGGTAGCGCATCTCGTGGGCCAGCGTGACCAGGGAGTCGCCGGTGAGGATGCGCTGGATCGGCAGGTTCTGTTTGCGCATCGCGCGGGCGATGGCGTCCTTGCCGTGCTCGATCGCCTCGTCGCGGCGTTCCTTGGAGAACCAGGCGCGGATCTTGTTGCGGGCGCGCGGGGACTTGACGAAGCCCAGCCAGTCGCGGGAGGGGCCCGCGCCGGCCGCCTTGGAGGTGAAGACCTCCACCAGGTCGCCGTTGTCCAGGGTGGATTCGAGCGGGACCAGGCGTCCGTTGACGCGTGCCCCTATCGTGCGGTGGCCGACCTCCGTGTGGACCGCGTACGCGAAGTCCACCGGGGTCGCGCCCGCCGGAAGCGCTATCACGTCGCCCTTGGGCGTGAAGACGAAGACCTCGTTGCGGGACAGGTCGAAGCGGAGGGACTCCAGGAACTCACTGGGATCCTCCGTCTCCTTCTGCCAGTCGAGCAACTGGCGCAGCCACGCCATGTCGTTGACGCCGTCCTTGTCCCTGCCCAGGGCCTTGGGCGCGTCGGTGCGCACCTTGGAGGCACCGGCGGACGGCTCCTGCTTGTACTTCCAGTGCGCGGCGATGCCGTACTCGGCGCGGCGGTGCATGTCGAAGGTGCGGATCTGCAGCTCGACGGGCTTGCCGTTGGGGCCGATCACCGTGGTGTGCAGCGACTGGTACATGTTGAACTTGGGCATCGCGATGTAGTCCTTGAACCGGCCGGGGACCGGGTTCCACCGCGCGTGCACCGTGCCGAGCGCCGCGTAGCAGTCGCGGACGGTGTCGACCAGGACTCGGATGCCCACCAGGTCGTAGATCTCCGCGAAGTCACGGCCGCGGACGATCATCTTCTGGTAGACGCTGTAGTAGTGCTTGGGGCGGCCGGTGACGGTCGCCTTGATGCGGGCCGCGCGCAGGTCGGACTGGACCTCGTCGGTCACTATGGCGAGGTACTCGTCGCGCTTGGGGGCGCGCTCGGCGACCAGCCGCACGATCTCGTCGTACATCTTGGGGTAGAGGATCGCGAAGGCGAGGTCCTCCAGCTCCCACTTGATGGTGTTCATGCCCAGCCGGTGGGCGAGCGGCGCGTAGATCTCCAGGGTCTCGCGCGCCTTCTTCTCCTGCTTCTCGCGCTTGAGATAGCGCATGGTGCGCATGTTGTGCAGGCGGTCCGCGAGCTTGATGACCAGGACGCGGGGGTCCTTGGCCATGGCGACGACCATCTTGCGCACGGTCTCGGCCTGCGCGGCCTCGCCGAACTTGACCTTGTCGAGCTTGGTGACGCCGTCGACGAGGAGGGCGACCTGGTCGCCGAAGTCCCGCTTGAGGGTGTCCAGGCCGTACTCGGTGTCCTCGACGGTGTCGTGCAGCAGGCCCGCCATCAGCGTGGCAGGGTCCATGCCGAGCTCGGCGAGGATCGTGGTGACGGCGAGCGGGTGCGTGATGTACGGGTCGCCGCTCTTGCGCTTCTGGCCGCGGTGCCAGCGCTCGGCGACCTGGTAGGCCTTCTCGACCTGGCGGAGCGTGGCCGTCTCGATCTTCGGGTCGTTGCCGCGCACTATCCGCAGCAGCGGTTCCAGGACCGGGTTGTACGGGTTGGAGCGCTGCACACCGAGGCGGGCGAGGCGGGCGCGCACCCGGTTGGAGGAGCCACCGCCGGTGCGGGCGGGCTGGCCGGCGGGCGTCGCCGGGCGGACCACCGGGGCGCTCGCGGGGCGTTCCGCCGCCTCGGGAGGCGCGGGCTTGGGCCGCGGCTGCTCGGCCGCCTTGTCGTCCGGGGCGGACTGGGCGTGCTCGACCGGCCCACGGACGGCGTCCTCCGCGGGCGTCGCCACAGGGCCCGAGGCGGGCTCGGGCTTGGCGGCGGTCAGTGGCTGGGCCTCGTCTGGCAAGAGGGCTCCTCGTGCGCGTTCCGGGTCCCCCGGTCAGGCTCCGGACCCCCATGGTAGCGATCCTGGGCCTCGGACTCTCTTTCGGCCGGTGGGACGTCCTCGTACAGAAGGAACACGTGAGGCGGGCGCCGGATTCCTCCGGGCCCGCCTCCGCGGTGTCCTACGGGTGTCCCAGGCCTTTCCTGAGCCCTTCCCCGCGGTGGCTCAGAGCGTGAGCAGCGCCTCCAGGGGAGCGCCCGCGAGGGCCGGCTCCAGGCGGTCGCGGCCGCCGAGGAAGCCGAGCTCCATCAGTACGGCGACGCCCGCGACCTCGGCGCCCGCCCGGCGGATGAGCTGGAGCGAGGCCTCGGCGGTGCCGCCGGTGGCCAGGACGTCGTCGATGACCATGACGCGGTCGCCCGCGGCCAGGTCCTCGGCGTGCACCTCGATCTCGGCGGAGCCGTACTCCAGGTCGTACGTCTGGCTCAGGGTCGCTCCGGGGAGCTTGCCCGCCTTGCGTACGGGGATGAAGCCGAGCCCCGCGCGGACGGCCACGGGGGCGCCGAGGATGAACCCACGGGCCTCCAGGCCGACGATCTTCGTGGCGCCGTGCCGCAGGCTGAGCTCCGCCAGGGCGTCGGTGAGCGCCGTGAAGGCGTCCGGGTCGGCCAGCAGCGGGGTGATGTCCTTGAACACCACTCCCGGCTGCGGATGGTCGGGGACGTCGCGGATGCGGCTGAGCAGCAGCTCCTCGATGCCCGTCACCGGCGCTTGCCCGACGGACGGCCACGGCCGCGGTTGCGGGAAGCGGGCTGGTTGCGCGGGCCCACGACCGCCGGGGCGGCGTCCTCCGCCTCGTCGTCGTACTCCTCCTCGGCGGCGACCGGCTCCTCCACGGGCGTGCCCGAGGCGGCGGCCTGCGCGCGCTTGGCGAGCACGCGCTTGCGCAGGGCCTTCATCTGCGGCTCGCGCTCCTTGAGGTCGGCGACGAGCGGCGTGGCGATGAAGATCGAGGAGTACGCGCCGGCCGCGAGGCCGACGAACAGCGACAGCGAGATGTCGTTGAGCATGCCCGCGCCGAGGACTCCGCCACCGATGAACAGCAGGGCGGCGACCGGCAGGAGCGCCACCACGGTGGTGTTGATGGAGCGGACCAGTGTGCCGTTGATGGAGCGGTCGGCGACGTCGCTGTAGGTCCAGCGGGTCTGCTTGGTGATGTCCTTCGTCTGCTCCTTGAGGCTGTCGAAGACGACCACCGTGTCGTACAGCGAGTAACCGAGGATCGTGAGCAGACCGATCACGGTGCCGGGGGTGACCTCGAAGCCGACCAGGGCGTAGACGCCGACCGTGATCGTGATGTCGTGGATCAGGGCGACGAGCGCGGCCATGGCCATGCGCCACTCGAAGGCGATCGCCAGGTAGATCACGACGAGGACCATGAAGATCGCCAGACCCTGCCAGGCCTTGTTGGCGACCTCCTCACCCCAGCTGGGGCCGACCAGGTCGGCCGCGATCTTCTCGGAGTCGACGTTCAGGTCCTTGGCGAGAGCGGTCTTGATCTCGTCGGACTTGGCGGTGTCGATGTCGGCGATCTGGATGCGCAGGCCGCCGTTGCCCAGCTTCTGGACGATCGCGTCGTGCCCTGAGGCCTCTTCCGCGTACGTCTCGGCCTGGCTGACCGAGGCGCTGGTCTTCTCGGTGGTGAAGACGGCGCCGCCGCGGAACTCGATGCCCATGTTCAGGCCGCTGACCGTCAGGCCGAGGATGGCCGTGATGGTGATCAGGATCGAGACGCCGTACCAGATCTTGCGCTTGCCGACGAAGTCGTAGCCGATCTCACCGCGGTGGAGCCGGGCGCCGAGGGTGCCGAGCTTCGACATCTCACGCCTCCTTCGTGTCGACGGGGGCGGAGGGGCGACGGGTGCGGCGCAGCGGGGGCTTGGCGCCCAGTCGCTTCGGGTCGAGGCCGGACCAGGTGTGACCGCTCGCGAAGAACTGCTTGCGGGCGAGGATCGTCATCAGCGGCTTGGTGAAGAAGAAGACGACGACCACGTCGAGCAGCGTCGTCAGACCGAGCGTGAATGCGAAGCCCTGGACCTTGCCGACGGTGACGATGAAGAGCACCGCCGCGGCGAGGAACGACACGAAGTCGGAGACCAGGATGGTGCGCCGGGCGCGCGGCCAGGCACGCTCGACGGCCGGGCGCAGCGAGCGCCCTTCGCGGATCTCGTCCCGGATGCGTTCGAAGAACACGATGAACGAGTCCGCCGTGATCCCGATCGCGACGATCGCTCCACAGACCGCCGGGAGGTTCAGGGCGAAACCGATGGCGGGACCGAGCAGCGACATGATCACGTACGTGAGGGCGGCCGAGACCAGCAGCGAGGCGATGGCGATGAGCGACAGGCCCCGGTAGTAGACCACCAGGTAGATGACGACCAGGGCCAGGCCGATCGCACCCGCGATCAGACCGGCGTGCAGCTGCTCGCCGCCGAGCGCGGCGGTCACCGTGGTGACGCTGGACTCGGTGAAGGTCAGCGGCAGGGCGCCGTACTTCAGCATGTTCGCCAGGTCCTGCGCCTCGGTCTGGTCGAAGGTGCCGGAGATCTCCGCGCTGCCGCCGGTCAGCGCCTGGCTGACGTACGGGTCGGAGACGACCTCACCGTCGAGGACGATGGCGAACTGGTTCTGCGGGGTGGTGTTCTGCGCGAGCGTGCCGGTGATCTCGGCGAACTTCTTGGAGCCACCGGACGTGAAGTCCATGGTGACCTTCCAGCCAGCGGCACCCTGGGTGTCGAAGACCGCGGCGGCCGACTTGATGTCCGTACCCGACACGGCGGCCGGGCCGAGCACGTACTTCTGCCACTGGCCCGAGGCGTTCTGACCGCAGGCCACGGTGGAGTCGCTGGGCTTGGCGCCGTCGCCCGCGGTGGCGCGGGCCGCCTTGTCGGTGCAGTCCAGGGCGGTGTACTCGGCTTGGAGCTTCGCCGTCGCGGCGTCGGGGGCACTGGCGCTCGCGGAGGGCGAGGCACTGGCCGACGGGCTGGTGGAGCCGGTCGGGGAGGGCGTCGTGTCGGCCTTCAGGGCGTCGGTGACGGCGCGGCCCTGGGAGGTGGCGGTGGCCGACGGGGTGGCGGAGGTCGCCTTGTCGGTGGCTTCCTCGGAGGCGCTGCTCGAAGGACTGCTCGACGCCCCGGCGGAGGTGCTGGGCGACGGGCTGGCCGACGCGGCGGCCCCGGAGACCTCGGTGGCCAGGACCGGACGGAAGTAGAGCTTGGCGGTGGTGCCGACCTGCTCCCGGGCCTGCTCGGAGTTCGTGCCCTTGGGGATGTTGACGATGATGTTCTTGTCGCCCTGGGTCTGGACCTCCGCCTCGGAGACGCCAAGACCGTTGACACGGCGGTTCATGATGTCGACCGCGGTGTCCATGTTGGTCTTGTTGATCGCGTTGGGCTGGCCCGGTTCGTTCTTCGCCGTGAGCGTGATGCTCGTGCCGCCGGCGAGGTCGATACCGAGACGTGGAGTGGTGTGCCCGGAGAGGAACATCCCCCCGGTGAGCGCCACGATGGCGATCAGGATGAGGGCCAGCGAGCGCCCCGGCCTGCTCTGGGCGCTCGCGCTCCGGCCCTTCTTCGGTGCTGCCACCTTCTCGTACTCCCTCTCGGGCCGCCTCACGCCGGGTGAGCGCGCGGGCGGCCATGACATGGTGTCGCGATTCCGTGCGAGGACCGCACATCCCCTCGGCGGCGGGGCGCGAGCGGATCGCGCCGCGGCCTGGGGGTGTGCCTACTTCGCGTCGGTCTCGCCGTCGGTCTTCTTCGGCTCTGCTTCGGCGGCCTTGGTCTCGGTGGGCTCATCGGCCTTCACGTCGACGGGCTTGTCGGCCGGCTCGTCCACGGCGTCCTTCTTGCCGAGGTCGATGGGCTTGTCGTCGGAAGCGTCGGAAGATGCGTCGGCGGCGGGCTCGTCGGACTCGGTGAGGGAGGAGGCGTCGTCCGGGACGACGGAGACGTCGGACTTCAGGTCGTGCTCGACGCCGTGCACGATGCGGTTGTACTCGTCGTCGGAGAGGACGGCACCGATCGAGTTCTTGGCGAAGACGAGGTCGACGCCGGGGGCCGCGTCAAGGAGGACCGTCTCCTCGTTGACCTCCTTCACCGTCGCGTACAGGCCGCCGATCGTGCGGACGCCGGTGCCGGGCTGCATCTCATTGCGCATCTGCGCGGCCGCCGACTGCTTGCGCTTGGCCGAGCGGGTCATCAGGAACATCGCCCCGATGAGCACGATGAACGGGAGGAGGGTCACGAGACTCACGGGTCGGAACTTCCTTCAGTCGACCGCGATGGTGAGCGGCCTGTTGGATGGGGGTGTGTACACCGCCGACAAGGGCGGCATCGGCGGAGTCTAAGCGAGTCCGCACTCATGGAACAACGCTCAGCATGGCACCGGGGTTCCTGTCCCGGCAGTACCCTCCCCCACTTCGGCCGGGCTCGGCCGGGGGGACCCGCGTCGTCACGTCCCGAACAGGTCCTGTTGTCCGTTTCCGCCGGTCGCCTGGCGGGGCGGGGTGAGTCCGAGATGTGCCCACGCGGCCGGTGTCGCCACCCGGCCACGGGGGGTACGGGCGAGCAGTCCCTCCCGTACGAGGAAGGGCTCGGCGACCTCCTCCACGGTCTCACGCTCCTCCCCCACCGCGACCGCGAGCGTGGAGAGGCCGACCGGGCCGCCGCCGAAGAGCTTGAGCAGGGCTTCGAGCACGCCGCGGTCCAGGCGGTCCAGGCCGCGCGCGTCCACCTCGTACACGGCGAGGGCGGCGCAGGCGATGTCCTTCGTGATCACGCCGTCGGCCTTGACCTGCGCGTAGTCGCGCACGCGGCGCAGCAGGCGGTTGGAGATACGGGGTGTGCCCCGGGAGCGGCCGGCGATCTCGGCGGCCCCCGCGGTGTCGATCTCGACGTCGAGCAGGTTCGCCGAACGGTGGATGACCCGCTCCAGCTCGGCGGGTTCGTAGAACTCCATGTGTGCGGTGAAGCCGAAGCGGTCGCGCAGCGGCGGGGGCAGCAGTCCCGCGCGCGTGGTGGCGCCGACCAGGGTGAAGGGCGGCAGTTCGAGGGGGATGGCTGTGGCGCCGGGGCCCTTGCCGACGATGACGTCGACGCGGAAGTCCTCCATCGCCATGTAGAGCATCTCCTCGGCGGGCCGGGACATGCGGTGGATCTCGTCGAGGAAGAGCACCTCGCCCTCCTGGAGCGAGGAGAGGATCGCGGCGAGGTCTCCGGCGTGCTGGATGGCGGGGCCGCTGGTGATGCGGATGGGGGCTTCCATCTCGGCCGCGATGATCATCGAGAGGGTGGTCTTGCCGAGGCCGGGGGCGCCCGAGAGGAGCACGTGGTCGGCGGTGGCGCCGCGTGCGCGTGCGGCGCGCAGGACGAGGTCGAGCTGTTCGCGGACCTTCTCCTGGCCGATGAACTCGCCCAGGTCCTTGGGACGGAGCGCGGCCTCGACGGCCTGGTCCTCGCGGTCGGCGGACGCTCCGACGAGCCGCTCGTCGGCGGCTTCGTCGGTCGGGTCGTCCCAGTTCACTGAAGTTCTCCTCGAAGGGGGCACACCGGGTGGCTCTCGCCGGCCGGGGTCCAGGGGTCGTCCCCCGGTGGGACACAGCATCGCGTGTGTCCCGCGGGGTGGTGGGGCCGCCGGCGGTTCAGCGAGTGCGGTTCAGGGTCTGGAGGGCGGCCTTCAGCAGGTGGCCCACCTGGGGTGTGCCCTCGGCGGCCTCGGCCTGCGGGGCGACCGCGGAGACCGCCTCGTCGGCCTCGCGTGTCGCGTATCCGAGGCCGATCAGCGCGGCGTGCAGTTGGTCGCGCCAGCCGGTGCTGACCGGGGCGCCGACGGCGGTGCCGGTGCCGACGGGGGCGCCGAGCCGGTCCTTGAACTCCAGGAGGAGCTTCTGGGCGCCCTTCTTGCCGATGCCGGGGACGGCCATGAGCGCCTTCTCGTCACCGGCGGACACCGCGCGGCGCAGGGCGTCCGGCGAGTGCACGGCGAGCATGGCCTGGGCGAGCCGGGGGCCGACGCCGCTCGCGGTCTGGAGCAGTTCGAAGGTCCCCCGCTCGTCGTCGTCCACGAAGCCGTACAGGGTCAGTGAGTCCTCGCGTACGACCAGCGAGGTGGCGAGTTTGGCGGGCTGTCCCAGCCGGAGTCCGGAGAGTGTGTTGGGCGCGCACTGGACGGCGATGCCGATGCCGCCGACCTCCAGGACCGCCGAGTCGGGGGCGAGGGCGGCGACCGGGCCGCTGACGAAGGCGATCATGCGGTACGGCCTTTCGATGCGGGTGGTGATGCGGGTTGTGCCGCGGAAGGGGATGCCTGGTGCGCCGCCTGCTTCGACGCGTGCAGGGCGTGGGCCTGCTCCAGGCGGTTCTGCGCGACGGCCTGCTGGAGCCGGTTCTGGGCGGGCCCGCGCCAGATGTGGCAGATGGCGAGGGCCAGGGCGTCCGCGGCGTCGGCGGGCTTGGGGGGCGTGTCGAGGCGGAGCAGGCGCGAGACCATCGCCCCGACCTGGGCCTTGTCCGCGCGTCCGTGGCCGGTGACGGCGGCCTTGACCTCGCTGGGCGTGTGCAGGGCGACGGGGATGCCGCGCCGGGCGGCGCACAGCATGGCGACCGCGCTGGCCTGGGCGGTGCCCATCACCGTACGGACGTTGTGCTGGCTGAACACCCGCTCCACGGCGACGAACTGGGGCCTGTACTCGTCGAGCCACCGCTCGATGCCCTGCTCGATGGCGACGAGGCGCAGGCCCAGATCGGCGTCCGCCGCGGTGCGTACGACGCCGACGCCGCGCATGGTCAGGGGCCGGCCCGCGACACCTTCGACCACGCCGACACCGCACCGCGTCAGCCCGGGGTCAACGCCCAGTACCAGCACCCCAGCCCCCCTTCGCGGCCGAACCGCCGCCGCTCTCGCGGAGGTGGCCGGTCGCCGTCCTGGTCGCTCCCTCGACGGCCGCGGTCCGGGGACGGCGATCATCGTCTGTCGTCGCCAGGCTATCCGCTGCCACCGACAACGACGGCGGGCCGGTAGGACGTGTCCCACCGGCCCGCCGAAAAGGAACCCTCGCGTCAGGCGTCGACCTTCGCCATGACGTCGTCGCTCACGTCGAAGTTGGCGAAGACGTTCTGCACGTCGTCGCTGTCCTCAAGGGCGTCGATCAGCTTGAAGATCTTCCGGGCGCCCTCTTCGTCGAGCTCGACCTGCATGGTCGGGACGAAGTTCGCCTCGGCGGAGTCGTAGTCGATGCCCGCCTCCTGGAGGGCGGTGCGCACCGCGACCAGGTCGGTGGCCTCGGAGATGACCTCGAAGGAGTCACCGAGGTCGTTGACCTCCTCCGCGCCCGCGTCGAGCACGGCGCCCAGGACGTCGTCCTCGCCCAGCTCACCCTTGGGGACGATCACGACGCCCTTGCGGTGGAAGAGGTACGAGACCGAGCCGGGGTCGGCCATGTTGCCGCCGTTGCGCGTCATGGCGACGCGGACGTCCGAGGCGGCCCGGTTGCGGTTGTCGGTGAGGCACTCGATGAGCACCGCGACACCGCTGGGGCCGTAACCCTCGTACATGATCGTCTCGTAGTCGGCGCCACCGGCTTCGAGACCGGCGCCGCGCTTCACCGCGGAGTCGATGTTCTTGTTCGGAACCGAGCTCTTCTTGGCCTTCTGGATGGCGTCGAACAGCGTCGGGTTGCCGGACACGTCGGCGCCGCCCGTGCGGGCCGCCACCTCGATGTTCTTGATCATCTTCGCGAAGAGCTTGCCGCGTTTGGCGTCGATCACGGCCTTCTTGTGCTTCGTCGTAGCCCATTTAGAGTGGCCGGACATCTGCCTGTCTCCTTCGCGTAACCCATCCCGTACGAACTCCCCCAGGCTTTCAGAGCATGGGGAGATCCCCAGATCCTACAAGGACTGAGGTGTCCGGTCGGCGCGCACCATGTCGACGAACAGGCCGTGCACGCGGTGGTCGCCGGTCAGTTCGGGGTGGAAGGACGTGGCGAGCGCGTTGCCCTGGCGTACGGCCACGATGTGGCCCTCGTGCTCGGCCAGCACCTCGGTCCCGGCGCCCACGGACTCGACCCAGGGGGCACGGATGAAGACGCCCTCCACCGGGTCCCCCTCGACGCCCGTGACGTCGACCGCCGCCTCGAAGGACTCGTTCTGCCGTCCGAAGGCGTTGCGGCGCACGATCATGTCGATGCCGCCGACTGTCTCCTGGCCCGAGCGCGGGTCGAGGATCTTGTCGGCGAGCATGATCATGCCGGCGCAGGTGCCGTATACCGGCAGGCCGTCCCGCACGCGCGCGCGGAGGGGTTCCATCAGGCCGAACATGACGGCCAGCTTGGAGATGGTGGTCGACTCGCCGCCGGGGATCACCAGACCGTCGACCTCGGCGAGTTCCTCGGGGCGCCGCACCGGCCTGGCCACGGCGTCGGCCGCGGCCAGGGCGATCAGGTGCTCCCGTACGTCACCCTGGAGTGCCAGGACCCCGATCACGGGGGTACCAGGAGTGCTCATGGGTGGCTACCAGCCACGGTTCGCGTAGCGCTCGGACTCGGGGAGGGTGTCGCAGTTGATGCCGACCATGGCCTCGCCCAGGTTGCGGGAGGCGTCCGCGATGATCTTCGGGTCGTCGTAGAAGGTGGTGGCCTTCACGATGGCGGCGGCACGCTTGGCCGGGTCGCCGGACTTGAAGATGCCGGAGCCGACGAAGACGCCCTCGGCGCCGAGCTGGCGCATCAGCGCGGCGTCGGCGGGGGTCGCGACACCGCCGGCGGAGAACAGCACGACCGGCAGCTTGCCGAGCTCGGCGACCTCGCGCACGATCTCGTACGGGGCGCGGAGCTCCTTGGCGGCGGCGTACAGCTCGTTGTTGTCGTAGCCGCGCAGCCGGGCGATCTCGTTCTTGATCTGGCGCAGGTGGCGGACCGCCTCGACGACGTTGCCGGTGCCGGCCTCGCCCTTGGAGCGGATCATGGCGGCGCCCTCGGCTATCCGGCGCAGGGCCTCGCCCAGGTTGGTGGCACCGCACACGAAGGGGGTCGTGAACGCCCACTTGTCGGAGTGGTTGACCTCGTCGGCCGGGGTGAGGACCTCGGACTCGTCGATGTAGTCGACGCCGAGGGACTGGAGCACCTGGGCCTCGACGAAGTGGCCGATGCGCGACTTGGCCATGACGGGGATCGAGACCGCCTCGATGATCTCCTCGATCATGGTCGGGTCCGACATGCGCGCCACGCCGCCGTCCTTGCGGATGTCGGCGGGGACGCGCTCCAGGGCCATGACGGCGACGGCGCCCGCGTCCTCGGCGATCTTCGCCTGTTCGGCGTTGACCACATCCATGATCACGCCCCCCTTGAGCTGCTCGGCCATGCCGCGCTTGACGCGCGCGGTGCCGGTCGCAGTGGGTTCGGTGGGCTGTGCGGAGCTGGAGAGCGTGCTGGACACGGGTAGACCTCACTCGGTGAAAGAGGGTTTCTGCATCACCGAGGAAACGGGAGTGGACCAGGCCACAGCAAGGGCCAATGGGGAGGCGGTGGCTCGTTTTCCTCCGCGGACGGGGACCGAGGACGCCGCGCGCACTCAGCTCGTCGGCCGGTCCGCCAGTGCCACCGGCGGCTCGTCGTCCATCTCGAAGGCCAGCGGGAACGGCGCGTGCCCGGCCAGCCGGAACCAGCGGACCGCGCGGTGCCGGCGCAGCGCCCTTGCCGCCCGTACGGCGTCGTTGTGGAAGCGCCGGGCCATCGGCACCCGCCGCACCGCCTGGGCCAGTTCCCCGGCGGCCTCCTCGCCCCCGGGCGCGGCCCGCACCGCCTCGACCTGCTGCACCTCACCGAACACGGCCCGCAGCGCCTGGCTCAGCTCGCTCTCGGCCACCTCACGCTGTTCCTCCTCGGCCTGCCGGGCCGCGTGCGCCGCCTCGTACAGCACGATCGACGCGGCCGGATCGAGCACGCCGGAGGTGGCCAGTTCCTGGGCCACCGAGGCCCGGCGCAGGAGTTGCGCGTCGAGCGCGGCGCGGGCCGCGTCGATCCGGGAGTGCAGCCGGTCGAGCCGCCCCGCGGTCCAGCTCAGGTAGAGGCCGATCGCGACGAGGGCGACGAGGATCCAGATGAGGGTTGGGGTCACGGGCGCAAAGGCTACCTGTGCACCGGCCCCGCCCTCCGGGCGCCCGGACACGGGCAGTTGGAAAAGCGAACCGTCCACCCGCGTGCGGGGGGACGCAGGCGTGGGAGCCGCCGTTCGAACCGTCCACCCGCGTGCGGGTGGACGACGGCGTGGGAGCCGCCATTCGAACCGTCCACCCACGCGTGGGTGGACGACGGCGTTCAAGCAGGCGCGGGAGCCGGCCTTCGAACCGTCCACCCACGCGCGCGGGTTGACGACGAGGTCGACGGCTCCGGCGTACTCCTCGGCCGTCGTCCACCCGCGCGCGGGTGGACGACGAACGGGATCACCGCGCCCGTCACGAGCTGGAGCGTCCAGCCGAGCGCGCGTGGACGACGGCGATCAGCATCGGCAGGGCACCCACGAGATACGTCCACCCACGCCCGCGGGTGGACAACTCGCCCGCTCCCTCTCCGCTGTGCCGCTCAGTCCCTCGCCAGCCCGAACCGGGCCCGCAGTCCGGTGCGTTCGTCGGCAGCCACCGCGGCGGCCCCGTCCGTCACCGTCTCGTACACGGACAGGATGTCGGCCCCGACGGTCGACCAGTCGAACCGCCGCACGTGCGCGCTCCCCCGCTCCCGCAGCTCGGCACGGCGGGCGGGATCACCGAGCAGCCGTACCGCGGAGGCGGCCAGCGCGTCGGCGTCCTCGTTGGCGAACAGCTCGCCCGCCGCCCCCTGGTCCAGCACCTGCGTGAACGCGTCCAGGTCGGAGGCCAGCACCGGCGCCCCCGCCGACAGCGCCTCCACCAGGATGATCCCGAAGCTCTCGCCGCCGGTGTTGGGCGCGACGTACACGTCGACGCTGCTCAGGAAGCGTGCCTTGTCCTCGTCGCTGACCATGCCGAGGAACTGGACGCGCGCGCGCATCTCGTCCGGCAGGCTCTCGACGGCCTCCTTCTCGTCGCCGCGTCCGGCGACCAGGAGCCGGGTCCCGGGGCGCTCCGCAAGGATCTTCGGCAGGGCCTTCATGAGGACCGGCAGGCCCTTGCGGGGCTCGTCGATGCGCCCTATGAAGCCGAGGGTCTCGCCCTGCCACTCGGACTTGGGCTCGGCGCGGGCGAAGAAGTCGACGTCGACGCCGTTCGGGATGACGACGGCGTCGCCGCCCAGATGCTCCACGAGGGTGCGCCGCGCGTACTCGCTCACCGCGATCCGCGCGCGGATCTTCTCCAGCGCGGGCTGGAGGATCGGGTACGCGGCGATCATCGCCCGGGAGCGCGGGTTCGAGGTGTGGAAGGTGGCGACGATCGGGCCCTGCGCCGCCCAGCAGGCCAGCAGGCCGAGCGAGGGCGAGGCCGGTTCGTGGATGTGGATCACGTCGAAGGTGCCGTCGTGCAGCCAGCGCCGTACCCGGGCCGCCGACAGGAAGCCGAAGTTCAGCCGGGCCACCGAGCCGTTGTAGGGCACCGGAACCGCCCGGCCCGCCGAGACGACGTACGGCGGCAGCGGGGTCTCGTCGTCCGCGGGAGCGAGGACGGACACCTCGTGGCCGAGGCGGATGAGGTGCTCGGCCAGGTCGCGGATGTGGAACTGGACGCCGCCAGGCACATCCCAGGAGTACGGGCAGACGATGCCGATCCTCACGGGGTGCCCTTCGCCGGATCGGGCGGGGAGCCCTGGTCGGGTCCCGCGCCGGGAGCCCTCCCGGGGTCGAGGTCCTTGAGCCACAAGCGCTGGAGCATGTGCCAGTCCTCCGGATGGTCGGCGATGCCGGTGGCGAAGGCGTCGGCCAGCGCCTGTGTCATGACAGACGTCTTCTCGGCCCGGTCGCCTGACCCGGGGACCTCGACGGGGGGATGGACACGGCCGCGCATCACGGTCGAGTCGTCGTACCAGAGCGTCACGGGCAGGAGCAGCGCACCGGTCTGCTGGGCCAGCAGGGCGGGGCCGGCCGGCATCCGGGTCGCCTCGCCGAAGAACTCGACCTCGACGCCGGACGCGGACAGGTCACGCTCGGCGACCAGGCAGACCAGGCCGCCGTCGCGCAGCCGCCGGGCCAGCGTGCCGAACGCGGTGCCGCCGCTGTGCGGCAGGACCTCCATGCCCAGGCCCTCGCGGTAGGCGACGAAACGGTCGTACAGCGATTCGGGCTTGAGTCGCTCGGCGACCGTGGTGAAGGGGGTGTCGAGGGCGGTGGTGACCCAGGCGCCGGCGAGATCCCAGTTGCCCATGTGGGGCAGCGCCAGGATCACGCCCTTGTCGGAGGCGATCCCGTCGGTGAGGTGGTGCAGGTCCGTGACCTCGACGCCCGTCCGCACGCGCTCCGCGCTCCACGCCGGGAGCCGGAAGGACTCCATCCAGTAACGCAGGTACGAGCGCATGCCCGCCCTGGAGAGCTCGGCGAGCCGCTCCGGGGTCGCGTCGGGCAGCACGCGCGCGTAGTTGCTCTCCAGTCGCTGTACGCCCTTGCCGCGCTTCTTCCAGGCGATGTCCGCGATGCTCCGGCCCAGCCGCACCGCGACCGGCTCCGGGAGCTTCTTGACGGTGCTCCAGCCGAGCGCGTAGGCCCCGTCCGTCAGCCGGTCCTTCAGACCGCTCACGAGGACGTCCCGGTGCTCTGCGCCTCGGCCGCGGCGTCCGCCTCGGCGGACTCCCTGCGGACCGTCACCACGCGCTGGATCAGTGTCACGAAGCTGCCCACGGCGACGACCCACAGAGCGATGGGCAGCAGGATGTCGATGCCGGGGACCCCGAACTTGTGGAAGCCCGCGAGGCCCGCCGCGACCAGGGAGATCACCAGTCGCTCGGCGCGCTCGATCAGTCCGTTGACCGCGACCGGCAGCCCGATCGACTCGCCGCGGGCCTTCGTGTACGAGACCACCTGGCCGCTGGCCAGGCAGAAGATCGAGACGGCGCACAGCACGTTGTTGTCGCCGCTGCCCGCGTACCAGAGAGCGAAGCCGCCGAAGACCGCGCTGTCGGCCACCCGGTCGAGCGTGGAGTCCAGGAAAGCTCCCCAGCGGCTGGTGCGGCCGAGCTGGCGTGCCATGTTCCCGTCGACGAGGTCCGAGAACACGAACAGCGTGATGACGATCGTGCCCCAGAAGAACTCTCCCCGGGGGTAGAAGACCAGCGCGCCCGCCACCACTCCGGCCGTACCCAGGAGGGTGACCGTGTCGGGGCTTACCCCCCGGCGGATGAGAAACGCGGCGAACGGTGTGAGGACACGCGTGAAGAATGCACGCGCGTACTTGTTCAGCATGGCCTTCCCGAGGTTCGGTGTCGCCGCGCGGCCCCTGTTGGCCGCCGGCTGGCCCATCGTAGCCACGCGCGCGCTTGTGCGACGCTCGGGCACCCGCGCCCCGTGTCCCGGCGGGACCGGGGCGGTGCGACGGCGCGATCGCGTCCGCCGTATGGACGCACCGTGACGCGAGTGGAAAGCTCGAAGGCACCGCGGGCGTCACCGGAGCCGCCACCGTACGCGGGGCCGTGTGTCCGCGCCCACAGTGACCTCACCGTGTACGGGAGGCAAGGCCATGGGCGACAAGGCGAACGCACATCCCGGAGCCGCCGGCAGGGCTACGGCGGCCGACCACCCCGCGTCCGTACGGAATGTGGTGCTGGTCGGCCACAGCGGTTCGGGCAAGACGACTCTGGTGGAGGCTCTCGCGCTCACGGCGGGAGCGGTGAACCGGGCGGGCCGCGTGGAGGACGGCGGCACCGTCTCCGACTACGACGAGATCGAGCACCGGCAGCAGCGTTCGGTGCAGCTCTCCCTGGTACCCGTCGACTGGGACGGATACAAGATCAATATTCTCGACACCCCCGGATACGCCGATTTCGTCGGCGAGCTGAGGGCCGGTCTGCGAGCGGCGGACGCGGCCCTCTTCGTCGTCTCGGCCTCGGACGGGGTCGACGGCTCGACCCGGATGGTGTGGGAGGAGTGCGCGGCCGTCGGCATGCCGAGAGCCATCGTGGTCACCCATCTCGAATCCGCGCGGGCCGACTTCGACGACATGACGCGGATCTGCGCGGAGGCCTTCGGCGCGGACGACCCCGACGCCGTCCTGCCCCTGTACCTGCCGCTGCACGGCACGGCGGGACCTGACGGGCACGCGAACGTGACCGGGCTTATCGGGCTGCTGTCGCGGCGTCTGTACGACTACTCCTCCGGGGAGCGCGAGGAGGCCGAGCCCGACGCCGGCAGGCTGCCGCTGATCGAGGAGGCCCGCAACCGGCTGATCGAGGGAATCATCGCCGAGAGCGAGGACGAGACCCTCATGGACCGCTACCTCGGCGGCGAGGACATCGACCTCAAGACGCTGGTGGAGGACCTGGAGCGGGCGGTGGCACGCGGGGCCTTCTTCCCGGTGCTGGCCGCCGCGCCTGCCGCAGACGGAGCCCGGCAGGGCCTCGGCACGGTGGAGCTCCTCGAACTCGTCACGGGCGGTTTCCCGACCCCGCTGGAGCGCGAGGCCCCCGCAGTCACCACACCGGACGGCAGGGCGCGTCAGGTCGGCGCCTGCGACCCGGACGGGCCGCTGGTCGCCGAGGTCGTGAAGACGGCGTCCGACCCCTACGTGGGCCGGGTCTCGCTCGTGCGGGTCTTCTCCGGAACCCTGCGCCCCGACCAGACCGTGCACGTCTCCGGGCACGGTCTGTCCGACCGCGGGCACGAGGACCACGACGTCGACGAACGCGTCGGCGCCCTGTCCGCGCCGTTCGGCAAACAGCAGCGCGCCCTCACGCACTGCATCGCGGGCGACCTGGCGTGCGTGGCGAAGCTGAACCGGGCGGAGACCGGCGACACCCTCTCGGCCAAGGACGACCCGCTCCTGATGGAGCCCTGGCAGATGCCCGACCCGCTGCTGCCGCTCGCCATCCAGGCGCACAGCAAGGCCGACGAGGACAAGCTCTCGCAGGGCCTGGGCCGGCTGGTGGCCGAGGACCCCACCATGCGCCTGGAGCAGAACCGGAACACCCACCAGGTCGTCCTGTGGTGCCTGGGCGAGGCGCACGCGGACGTGGCCCTGGAGCGGCTGCGCAACCGTTACGGCGTCCAGGTCGACGTGATCCCGTACCGGGTGTCCCTGCGCGAGACGTTCGCCGCCGGGGCCACCGGACGGGGACGCCATGTGAAGCAGTCCGGCGGGCACGGCCAGTACGCGATCTGCGAGATCGAGGTCGAACCGCTGCCGAACGGTTCGGGCATCGAGTTCGTGGACAAGGTCGTCGGCGGCGCCGTGCCGCGGCAGTTCATCCCGTCCGTGGAGAAGGGCGTACGCGCGCAGGCCGCCAGAGGGGTGTCCCCGGGGCATCCGCTCATCGACATCAGGATCACCCTGCTCGACGGCAAGGCGCACTCGGTGGACTCCTCCGACGCCGCGTTCCAGACCGCGGGCGCGCTCGCCCTGCGCGAGGCCGCCGCCGACGCCAGGATCCATCTCCTGGAGCCGGTGGCCGAGGTGACCGTCATGGTCGGCGACGACTACGTGGGCGCCGTGATGAGCGACCTCTCGGGGCGGCGCGGCCGGGTCGTGGGCACCGAGCAGGCGGGCGGCGGGCGCACGCTCGTACGGGCCGAGGTGCCGGAGATCGAGATCGGGCGGTACGCCGTCGATCTCCGTTCCCTGTCACACGGCACGGCGCGCTTCAGCCGAAGTTACGCGCGGCACGAGCCGATGCCGCCACAGATCGCCGAGAGGATTCGCGAACAGGCCCGTACCGCCTCGTAGTTCGGCCGCCGCGCGGTGAAGTGGTCGATCCGGCCCCGCGAGTGGTCCGACCTGCGACGCCGGACCGTCCCGGCTCCCCCGCGCATCGGTGGACGGCTTCGGTCGCCCACTGACGAATGGCGGTTCCGGCCGATACTCTGAGAACCTGATCAAGCCGATGACCTGATCAACAGGTGTGCGGAGCACGGAAGTCGGGAAAGGCCGCAGCAGCGGAACAGCGGCAGTGGGGGGCGGCAGTGGCGTTCGACGGATTCGATTTCACTCCTGGGGCGCAGGTGCCGCTCTCGGGCGCCGAGGGACAGACGGCCGCGACCTACGCCCTCGCCTCGGCGTCATACCGGGACGGACCGGTCGAGGAGATCCTCAAGGCCGACAACGAATGGCACAAGTCCACCATCAAGCCCCCGCGGATCAAGCTGTTCGCGCCGAACCTGGGCGAGGCCTTCGCGCGGGCGGTGCAGGACCGCATGCTGGGCGCGGGACGCAAGCCGCTCATCCAGTCCTTCGGCACCGAGCCGCAGGTCGTCGTCGAGCACTGCCTGGCGGCGAACCGCATCCGCCGCGAGCGCGACAACTGGCTGTCGGCCGTGATGGTGCTGTGCGGAGTGCTCTTCCTGCCCGGCCTGTTGGTGTGGCTGCTGGTCTTCCAGATCCGGTCGACCGTCGCCAGGACCGCGGACAAGCGGGCCTCCGCGCTCGCCACCACCCTCCTGGTCGCCGTCGGCGCCCTGGCCGTGCTCTTCCTGGTCAAGATGCCGTTCGGCGGCTTCTGGGGCTGGTACGGGCGTGCGTCGATCGTCCTCCCGGTCGTCGGCTGGTTCTGGGCCAAGCGGATCTGCGAGCGCACCGCCAAGGACCTCCGCGAGCGCTGGGCCAGCCTGCTGTCCGGCGGCGCGATCGGCGCCAAGATCCCCGAGGCGGTGCCCGGCAGCCCGGGTGAGTCGGCGGCCGAGCGGCTGCGCCAGGAACTGGCCCGGCTCAGCGCCGAGCAGCAGTCCAACTCCGTCTTCTACGCCGGGCCCAAGGGCATACTCGGCATGGGCACCCGGTGGGGCAGCTGGCAGCTCGCCGAGGAACTGGTGGCGCGCGACGCGAACAAGGAGATCCACCCGTTCCGCAGTTGGGACGTCATCCGGTCCATCCACGACCAGCTCCGCATGCTGGAGCGCGGTCCGCTCAACACCGGCGGCTTCACCAAGCCGACGATAAAGCACTGGATCGTGACGCCGATCGGCGAGAACTCCAAGGCGGTGTCGCGGCCCGGCGGTACGGACGTCGACGCCTACACGATCAAGAACCACGCCATACAGGAAATCTGCAACAAGCAGCAGTTCGGCGGTGGCGACCGGCACTACCTCGGGGTCCAGTGGACGCTCTGGGACGGCCAGTTGGTCATCACCATGCTCATCACCGTGACCGTGCTGCACCAGACGCTGCGCATCGAGGTCACCGGGCACGCGCTGGGACCGGTGAACTCGCTGTTCACCAGCAAGCCCGAAGCACCCAGCAAAGAGGTCGCGAAGGCCGTCAAGTTCTGGGAGACCCGCAAGGTCAGCCTGCCGCTGGTCACCACCGACGAGGTCGTACGGCTCGCCGCCCGCGCCCCGTTGACCTGGTACCCGCCGCTCCTCAACTGGCTCGGCGGCAGCCTGGCGCTCCCCGAGCCGTTCGGCCTCCGGCACTCCTGGGCCGACCAGCCCTGGCGGCACCGCTTCATGGCCGACGACGCGCTGCGGGCCGCGGCCCCCGTGCTGCGCGTGGTGCACTCGGCGGCGATCAAGGTCCTCGACGAGAACGGCGTCGACACGGAGCCGTTCGGCAACAGGTCCTCGTTCCTGAGCACGGCGGTGCAGGACCCGATGCCGAGGAAGGCCGACGTGTACGACGCGTAGCCGGAACGCACGGCCGGAACGCGCAGTCGGCACGCACGGCCGGCACGCGTAGCCGGAGACCGGCCGGGCGGTCGTCGGCCGCCCGGGACCAGCCGGCCTGTCAGGCAGCCGTCGGCCATGCCTCCGCGAGCATCTTGCGGGTGTCCGCGAGAAGCTGCGG
Source organism: Streptomyces sp. NPDC088747 (assembly GCF_044751025.1). Lineage (NCBI taxonomy): Bacteria > Bacillati > Actinomycetota > Actinomycetes > Kitasatosporales > Streptomycetaceae > Streptomyces > Streptomyces sp. NPDC088747. The sequence continues at coordinate 16,660 of NZ_JBIVKZ010000020.1, read as the reverse complement.
CAGGACCTTGGTGTGGCCGACCACCGGCATGAAGTTCGTGTCACCGCCCCATCGGGGGACGATGTGCTGGTGGAGGTGGGCGGCGATGCCCGCGCCCGCGACCGTGCCCTGGTTCATGCCGATGTTGAAGCCGTGCGCGCCCGAGGCGGTCCGCAGCGCGGTCATCGCCTGCTTGGTCAGCTCGCCGAGCTCCGCGGTCTCGGGGCCGGTCAGATCGGTGTAGTCCGCGACGTGCCGGTAGGGCACCACCATCAGGTGGCCGCCGTTGTACGGGTAGAGGTTGAGCACCGCGTAGACCTGCTCGCCGCGCCTGACGACGAGCCCGTCCTCGTCGGACTTGGCGGGGATCGAGCAGAAGGGACAGCCGTCTTCGGCCCCGGGGCCGGTGGGCTTGTTCTCGCCCTGGATGTAAGCCATCCGATGAGGCGTCCACAGGCGCTGGAACGCGTCCTGGGTTCCCACTCCGACCTGCTGCTCCGGCTCGCTCGTCATGATGTGCAGCATATTGCTTCGCCCGTTCGCGGCGTGTCGGCGGGTGCCGAACAAAAGGGTCCCCGGCCAAGCTGGTGCGATGGACGACGACAGCCGCAAGGCCCACTGGGAGCGGCTCACCGAGTTCCCGCTCGGGCTGGCCTCCCTGCTGTACCTGGCCGCGTACGCGACCCTCGTCCTCGCGCACGGTCTGCCCGCCGCCTGGCGGGACCTCTGCCTCGCGGTGCTGCTCGGTGCCTGGGCGCTGTTCGCCCTCGACTACGCCGTGCGCTGGCGGCTGAGCGGGCAGGGCCACCGCTTCGTCCGGAAGCACTGGCTGGACACCCTGGTCGTCGTCCTGCCGCTGCTGCGGCCGCTGCGCGTCGTGCGGGTCTACGAGGCCGTGCAGCGCCGGCGCGGTGAGCCCCGGCTCGCGCTGCACGCGCGCGTGATCGTGTACGCGGGCCTGTCCGTCGCGCTGCTCGGGTTCGCGGGCGCCCTCGCCGTCTACCAGCAGGAGCGCGGGGCGCCGGGCGCGACGATGCGGACCTTCGGTGACGCGGTGTGGTGGACCTGCGCGACGCTCGCGACGGTCGGCTACGGGGATGTGACGCCGGTGACGCCCGCGGGGCGGACGATCGCGGTCGGCCTGATGGCGTGCGGGCTCGCACTGCTCGGCGCGGTGACGGGTTCGTTCTCGTCGTGGCTGTTGCAGGTGTTCTCCAGCGAGGACAGGGACGAGGGCGGAAAGAGGCCCCCGGGGAGCTGAGCTCCCCGGGGGCCTCCGGCACGACCTCGGCGCGTCAGACCTGCACGCGGTCCTCGACGACCTTCGCGATCTTGGCGATGGCTTCCTCGACCGGGATGCCGTTCTCCTGCGCGCCGTCGCGGTAGCGGAAGGAGACGGCGCCGGCCGCCATGTCCTCGTCGCCCGCGATGACCATGAAGGGCACCTTCTGCTTCTGCGCGTTGCGGATCTTCTTCTGCATGCGGTCGGAGGACGAGTCGACCTCGACGCGCAGCCCCTTCCGCCTGGCCTCGGCGGCGAACTTCTCCAGGTACTCGACGTGCGCGTCGCCGATCGGGATACCGATCGCCTGCACGGGCGCCAGCCAGGCCGGGAACGCGCCCGCGTAGTGCTCCAGGAGCACGGCGAAGAAGCGCTCGATGGAGCCGAACAGCGCGCGGTGGATCATGACGGGCCGCTGCTTGGAGCCGTCGGGGCCGGTGTACTCCAGGTCGAAGCGCTCCGGCAGGTTGAAGTCGAGCTGCACGGTCGACATCTGCCAGGTGCGGCCGATGGCGTCCTTGGTCTGCACGGAGATCTTCGGGCCGTAGAACGCGGCGCCGCCCGGGTCCGGGACCAGCGGGAGGCCCTGCTTCTCCGCCACCTTGCGCAGCGTCTCGGTGGCCTCCTCCCAGACCTCGTCGGAGCCGACGAACTTCTCCGGGTCCTTGGTCGACAGCTCCAGGTAGAAGTCGGTCAGGCCGTAGTCGCGCAGCAGGTTCAGGACGAAGGTGAGCGTCTTGTCGAGCTCGTCCGCCATCTGCTCCTTGGTGCAGTAGATGTGCGCGTCGTCCTGGGTGAAGCCGCGGGCCCGGGTCAGACCGTGCACGACGCCCGACTTCTCGTACCGGTACACGGTCCCGAACTCGAAGAGGCGCAGCGGCAGTTCGCGGTAGGACCGGCCGCGCGCGTCGAAGATCAGGTTGTGCATCGGGCAGTTCATGGGCTTGAGGTAGTAGTCCACGCCCTCGTCGAGCTGCATGGGCGGGTACATGCCGTCGGCGTACCAGTCCAGGTGGCCCGAGGTCTCGAAGAGCTTCCCCTTGGTGGCGTGCGGGGTGTAGACGAACTCGTAGCCCTCCTCCTCGTGCCGGCGGCGCGAGTAGTCCTCCATGACCCGGCGGACGACGCCGCCCTTGGGGTGGAAGACGGCGAGGCCGGAGCCGATCTGCTCCGGGATGGAGAACAGGTCCAGCTCGCTGCCCAGTTTGCGGTGGTCGCGCTTCTCCGCCTCGGCGAGGAAGTCGAGGTGCGCCTTCAGCTCGTCCTTGGAGGGCCACGCGGTGCCGTAGATGCGCTGGAGCATGGGGTTCTTCTCGCTGCCGCGCCAGTACGCGGCGGCGTTGCGCATCAGCTTGAACGCCGGGATGAAGCGGGTGGTGGGCAGGTGGGGACCGCGGCAGAGGTCCTTCCAGCACAGCTCGCCGGTCTTCGCGTCGAGGTTGTCGTAGATGGTCAGCTCGCCGCCGCCCACCTCGACGTCCGCGCCGTCGTCGGTGGACGCGGCGCCCTTGATGCCGATGAGCTCCAGCTTGTACGGCTCCGACGCCAGCTCCTCGCGGGCGGCCTCGTCGGTGACCACGCGGCGGGAGAAGCGCTGGCCGCGCTTCTGGATCTCCTGCATCTTCTTCTCGATGGCCTTGAGGTCATCGGGGTGGAAGGGCTTCTCGACGTCGAAGTCGTAGTAGAACCCGTCCTTGACCGGCGGGCCGATGCCCAGCTTGGCGTCGGGGAAGAGCTCCTGCACGGCCTGCGCCATGACGTGCGCGGTGGAGTGGCGCAGGATGTTGAGGCCGTCCTCGGAGGAGATCTCGACGGGCTCGACCTCCTCGCCGTCCCGCACCTCGTACGCGAGGTCCTTGAGCTCGCCGCCGACGCGCGCCGCGACGATGGTGCGCTCGCCGCCGAAGAGGTCGGCCGCCGTAGTGCCCGTCGTCACCACGCGCTCTTCCCGCTCGGAATCGCGTTGGATGATCACACGGACGTCTGACACCGGTCTTCTCCTGACTGAAGGGCACGGGCGCATCTTCTATTACGCACGCAATACAAGATGGATCGTACCGAGCCCTGGGTCCCGTTCGCTAAACGGTTAAACCTCACCCCTTCTCAGTCCTCGCCGCACGCCTCCTCGAAGAAGGCTGTGATCTCGGCGGTTTCCTGGATCGACTTCATCAGCCGGTCCCGCTCGGCCTCGTCGACCTGTACGGGCACGACCCCGGAGGCGTCCGTGAGCCGGCGGAAACCGCCCCGGCTCTCCAGCCGCCCGTGCACCCGCACCGGCAGCCCGACGAGGTGGGCGTGGCCCGCTGTCCGGTACGCCTCCTCGTCGAGCGTCATCCGGACGTGCGGGACCTCCGCGCCCGCGATGACCTTCAGCCGTACGGTGCCCTCGCCGCGCGGCCCGGACCTGCGCATCCGTACGACGGCGCCCGTGACGCGTACGGGCACGGACGGTTCCTCGCGCAGGAAGCGGGCCCCGGCCTCCCGCAGCACGGGCAGGTCGCCTGGCGAGAACTCGACGGGCTCGGCGGGTGCCGCGCAGCCCTCGGGGACGCCCGCGGAGGGCGCCCACTCCACGGCGATCCGGGCGCCCTCGGTGCCGCGGACGAGGGTCACCAGGGCTTCCATGAGCTCGTGGCTGACGCCGGCCTCCACCGCCGCGTCGAAGGCGTCCATGCCGCCGGTGGCCCGCTGGTAGTCGACGGCCTCGCGGGCGGCGTACAGCGCCTGGTGCAGGCGTACGGCGAGGGGCCGTCCGGTGTCGACGGGCACGAAGGCGGTGAGCCGGCGTCCGCCGGGCTCGGCGCCGACCAGGACCTTGTCCAGGGAGGCGGCGGCGGGCCCGCGGTGGCGGGCGCCGTGGTAGCCGGCCCGCGCGCGGGTGGCCAGCGCCCCGGCCAGCAGCATCTGGCGGGCTGCGGCGCGCAGTTGTTCCTCGACGGTCCAGGGCGCGGCGCCCGCGGGACCGGTCGGGACGTCGCGCCACCAGCGGATCTCGTCGCTGGGCACGGCGAGCGCGACCAGGATGTCGCGCGCGGAGGGCGAGTCGCTGCGGGAGAGTGCGAGGAGTGCCTCGCCGAGCAGGTCGTCGCTGTCGGGGAAGGCCCGGCTTTCCGGTACGAGCAGGCTCGTACCGCCGCCACCGGGCCCGGGTGGGGTCCATCGGCCGTACCGGCCCGGCGCGCCGCCGCGGCGCTGCCAGCCGTGCCGGTGGAGCAGCGCGCCGAGCACTGCGGGGTCGACCTGGCCGGGCTCGGGCGGCTCGCTCCAGAGGGCCTCGGCCGGGTGCGGCCTGACCGGCCGCGGGGCTTCGTCGATCGGGCGGTGTGTCACGGTTTTCCTCCCGTCCCGACCCGCGTCATGATCTCGCAGAGCGCTCGGTCGTCGAAGACGCGTGCGGTCGGGACGCGGACGGTGGTCCTGCGCCGGCCGGTGACGGCCTGTCCGGCGAGGTTGATCCAGTAGCAGCAGTGCCGCAGGTCGAGGCGGTCGTGGCCGGCGCGCAGCCAGTCGTCCTGCGAGCGGGGCACGAGCATCACGACCAGTATCTTGTGCACCGAGACCGGGGTACGGGCCAGCTTCTCCAGGTGCGCGTTGTCGAGCGTGAAGGAGAAGGCGGGGCCCGGGGGGTTCGGCGGTATCTGGTACGTGCACTTGAGCTGCACTTTTATGGTGACTTCGTCGTCGACCGTGTGCGCGGGGGCGCTGTGGCTGACGTGCCAGTCGATGCCGTTGTCGGGAAACGGCTGGGAGAGCGAGCAGCCCGCGGCTGCCGCGACGGCGTGCAGGTAGCCCACCTGGAGGGTCTCCATGCAGGCGGTGGTGGCGAGTGAGCCTCTGTGGGGTGCTGTGCGCTGGGGCAGCAGCCCGCCCCGCTCGGGCTGCGCGAGTGCCATGAGTCCAACAGCCTTCCAAACCAGGTGTATCCCCGCGACGGGCCGCTGAACTGCGAAGACCCGTACCTCTGTTGTCTCCTCCGGAGTTACGGCGCAAACAGCGCGGGTATCACCAAACTGGCAGAAGACGGTGCGTCAGCTGCCGTGGGTGAACGAGGAGTTGTGTGCGTATGACGTGCTGGTACGAGGGCCCCTTGGCCGCGTTCGACACGGAGACCACGGGTGTGGACGTCGAGACCGACAGGATCGTGTCGGCCGCCGTCGTCGTCCAGGACGCCCCGGGCCTGCGCCCGCGGGTGACCCGGTGGCTGGTCAGCCCGGGAGTGCCGGTGCCCGCGGGGGCGACGGCGATCCACGGGCTGACGGACGAGCATCTGCGGAGCAACGGCCGCTGGCCGTCGCCCGTGATGGACGAGATAGCCAGGGAACTGGCCCAACAGGCCGCGGCGGGCCGGCCGCTCGTGGTGATGAACGCTCCCTTCGATCTGACCCTGCTGGACCGGGAGTTGCGCCGCCATCGCGCCTCGACGCTCGACCACTGGTTCGAGGCGAAGCCGCTGCGCGTGCTCGACCCCCGCGTCCTCGACAAGCATCTGGACCGTTACCGCAAGGGCCGCCGCACCCTCACCGACCTCTGCGCGCACTACGGCGTGGCGCTGGAGGGCGCGCACGACGCGGCGGCCGACGCGGTCGCCTCGATCGAGGTCGTACGCGCGGTCGGGCGCCGGTTCGCGGCCCGGCTGGAGCGGCTGTCACCGGCCGAACTGCACACGCTCCAGGCCGTGTGGCACGCGGCACAGGCGCGTGGGCTCCAGGCCTGGTTCGCGCGCAGCGGTTCGGAGGAGGCGGTGGATCCGGCGTGGCCGCTGCGCCCGGACCTGGCGACGGCGGCGTAGGACACGCCCGGCCAGGAGACCGGGCAACAGAAAACCGGTCCGTCTGCGACGGACCGGTTCTTTCCGGGTGGGCGATACTGGGTTCGAACCAGTGACCTCTTCGGTGTGAACGAAGCGCTCTCCCACTGAGCTAATCGCCCGGGAACGCACCGAACAATACAGGTCTCGGCGGGTGTCGTTCAAACCGCTTCGGTCAAACCGTCAAACCGCTTCGGTCAGTCCGTTTCGAGGTACGCCCTGAGGCCGCGCCTGCCCGCCCGCATCATCAGCGCGTGGTTGGCGCGGAAGACGGGCCGCCCCGGCACGGCGAGCCGCCGCAGCAGCGGCTTGGTCACCTCGACCTCCTGCTCGTACCGCGCCCGTGTGCCCCGTCCCGCGGCTGTCAGGCTCCAGCGTGCCCAGCCCTCCAGGTCGCCGGACATCGCGATCTCCAGGACGCCGCCTTCCGGGTCGCGGCGCACCTCACGCCCGGTGAAGGTCAGGTCGTACGGCAGGGCCGAGCGGACCCGGATCTCACCGCTGCGCCCGTCGAGGCGCGTCACCTCGCGCACCTGTGGCCACCAGCGCGGGTACTCCTCGGCCCGCTCCAGCACGACGTAGACGTCGGCGGGCGGCGCGGGCAGGTCCCACACGCTGCGGAAGCGGTAATGGCTCCAGTCCATGTACGGAGTGTGCCCGCCCGGCCGGTTGAGTACCGCCTGAGTACCTGCGCTCATGCCCACGGACGTGACCGGGACCACACTTTCGGGCATGACCCACTTCCCGCCCCCTGCCGAGGAGTTGCGGCTCCTCGACACCGAGCTGCGGCAACTCGACGCTCGCCGCGCCCAGTTGCTGGGCCGCCGCGCCTGGCTGATCCAGGCGCTGTACCCGGTGCCCGCGCCACGGCCCGTCGCCGCCGTACGCCGGCCCGAGACCACGGCTCCCAGCGTCCAGAACGTGCTGCTGATCCTCGGCGGCGTCCTGCTGACCATCGCCGCGATCGCTTTCACCCTGGTCAGCTGGGGTCACCTGGGGATCACCGGCCGCTCTGTGGTGCTGGGCGCGGTGACCGTGGCCGCGCTCGGGGCGCCCGTGCCGCTCCTGCGGCGGGGGCTGGGCGCGACGGCCGAGGCGGTGGCGGGGCTGGGTCTCGCGCTGACGGTCCTCGACGCCTACGCGCTGTACGAGGTGGCGCTCCCGGACACGGACGGCCTCGGGTACGCGGCCGTGGCCTCGGCGGTGCTCGCCGTGGGGTGGGCGGCGTACGGGCTCACGCTCGGCGCGGCGCACTCGTCGGCGGGCGTCCGGGCGCACCGGCCGGGCCCGCTGCGGCTGCCCCTGCCGCTCGCGACCGCGGCGGCCCAGTTCCCGCTGCTGCTCTGGGCGGGCGCCGCGGACGCGGGCGCTCACACCGTGACGGCCGCGCTTCTGCTGACGGCCGCGTTCGACACGGCTCTCGCGCTGCGGACGCCCGTGAGGTCCGTCCGCGTCGTCGCCACCGTGGGTGCGTACGGCTGGGGCGGCTGGGGCACCTTCGCCGCCGGCTGGCTGTCCTGGACGGCCGCCGGCCCGAGCGCCGTGGCCCGTGCGGCGGCGCTCCTCCTCTTCGCCGCGGCGATCGCCCTGACGGCGGCCTGGCGGGTCCCCGCAGCGCGCGTCGGCAGCGGCATCGCGGTGGCGGGCGGCCTGATCACCGTCGCCGGCATCGGCGGGGTGCCGCACTCGGCGCTGCCCGATTCCTGGTCGGTTCCCGGCTATCTGGTGTGCGCCGTCGCCCTGTTGGCGGTCCTGCGCTCCCGCCTCCCGGAGCCCCTGCGGCACGGTCTGGCCCAGGCTTCCGCCGGTGTGCAGGCCGTCGCGGTGCTGTGGGCGCTGCCCACGGTCCTCGTCGCCCTGCTGGGCCCGCTCGACTGGGCCCGGCGGGCCTGGACCGGGGCCCCGGCCACCGCCCGCGACGCGGTGACGACCGCCGACCTGCCCTGGCCCGCGGACTCGGCCACGGCGCCTCTCGTCCTCGCGCTGGTCGCCGCTGTACTGGCGCTCGCGACCCGTGGCACGACCTGGCGCCCGCAGGCCGTGACGGGTGCGCTCACCCTGGCCTGGGCGACGGCTCTCGTCCTCCCCGCGACCCTCGAACTCCCCTACGCGGCGGGCCTGTCGGCGCAGTTCCTGCTGACGGTGGCTCTGGTGGCGGCCGCACAGCGGTCTCCGCGGCTCCCGGCGCTTCCCGAGCCCGCTCCGCTCCTCGCCCTCGGTCTCGCCCTCCTCACCTCCGTCAGCCTCGCCTTCCTCGCCCTGGCCTCCAGGCCGGCCACTCTGCTCGTGTCGGCCGCGTTGACGGCCCTGTTCGCGGCCGCCGCCGCGCGTCCGCGCCTCGGCCCGATCGCGGCGCCGGCCTCGCTGGTCCACGCGACGGCCCTCCTCTGCGCCGTCGGTGCCTCCCTCGACTGGCAGCCGCAGCGGACCGCGCTGCTCGTCCTCGTGGTGCCCGTCGCCGCCGCGCTGCTCGCGGGACGCCTCGGCGCCTCCCCCACGACCGTGTCCCTGGAGGTGACGGGCGCCGCCGCCGCGCTGCTCGCCGTCGGACTCACGGTCACCGATCCGCCGACGCTGGCCCTGGTGCTGGCCCTCTGCGGAGTCATCGCGGCGGGTACGGCCGTACGGGTGGACCGGCGTCCCGTCGGCTACGCGGCCACGGCGCTGTTCGTGCTAGCCACCTGGGTCCGCCTGGCGTCCTGGGACGTCGGCTCCCCGGAGGCGTACACGCTTGCGGTGACCGTCCCCGCGCTGCTCGTCGGCGTGCTCAGGCGCCGCCGGGACACCCGCGTCTCGTCCTGGACGGCGTACGGCCCGGGTCTGTCCGTCACGCTCGTGCCCAGCCTCCTCGCCGCCTGGGGCGACGCGCACTGGACGCGCCCGCTGCTGTTCGGCGTGGCGGCCCTCGCCGTCACTCTGACCGGCGCCCGGCACCGTCTCCAGGCGCCGCTCGTCCTGGGCGGCACGGTGCTGGTCCTCGACGCGCTGCACGAACTCGCCCCGTACATCGCGCAGGTGGCCGAGGCGCTCCCCCGCTGGGTGCTTCCCGCACTCGCCGGTCTGCTGCTGCTCGCGCTCGGGGCGACGTACGAGCGGCGGATCCGTGACGCGCGGCGAGTGCGGGAGGTGCTGGGGAGGATGCGCTGACGGGCCCCGCTCTACGGCATCCGGTCGCCGAGCAGCGCCAGGTTCTCGATCGCCGCGAGGCCGTACAGGGCGGTGTCGTTCGTGTAGACCCAGTCGGCCTCGCTGCCCGGCACCAGGGTGACCGGGCCGCTCAGCTCCTCCGTGGTCCAGGGCGCCGACTCCTTGTAGCCGTCGGAGTTGTAGAACTTGTCCCACGCGCGTGCCGCGAGCTTCGCGTCACCGGTCTGCACGGCCGCGTACGCGTCGAGACGTGAGTGTCCCTGGAACAGCAGCAGCGTCCCGAAGTTGGAGCCGTAGCGGGCCGCCTGTTCGGTCTTGGTGGCGTTGAAGTAGCGGCAGTAGTCGAGGTAGGCGTCCTTGAAGCCGGGCACGTCGACGAGGTCGATGAGTTCGGCGCAGAGTTCGTTGAGTCCGAAGACCGCGGACAGGTGCGAGACGCCGACCACGGGCGCCGCGGCGATCGCGAACCTCCCGGTGTCCAGGTCGTACAGGCCGGTGCCCTGCACGAACCCGTTGGGCTGGGCGGCGATCGTCTCCATCGTCGACAGCACGCGCGCCCTGGCCTTCTCCCACTTGGGCCCCCTGCGCTCCCACTCCGTCAGCCACGCCGACACCAGCCCGCTCCAGTCCGTGCCGAAGCCGATCGACAGGGCGTGCCGGTCGGGTGTGTAGGGCTCGGTGCGGATCTTGCGGATCGGGTCGAGGACCAGGAAGGTCTCGTCGGAGTCGACGTTGGCGTGCATCAGGTCGCCGACGCGTTCGTCGGCGGTGAGGAAGTAGTAGTAGCGCCGGTACGTGGTGTTCGCGATGCGCTGCTGCTTGGCGCTGTCGGCGTAGTGCTGCACGCCGTGCCGGGTGCCGAGGCCCGCCCACTGGCCCAGGTGGTAGACGTCGACCTCGCCGGTGTGCCGGGTCATCGCCTCGGCGAAGCGGAAGATGTCGGCACGGCCCGAGCGGAGGTAGGCGAACCAGAGCCAGAGGTCGGGCGAGAGCTCGGAGTTGTCCCAGGCGTAGCCGCCGACGTCGTACCGCCACTGGTGTCTGACCGGGTCGTAGGAGTGCATGATGTCGCCGTAGTCCCAGAAGCCGTACCAACGGCGCATCTCCACCTGGTCCTTGTAGTAGGTGAAGAGGAAGTCCAGGTGGTCCTCGATCTTCGCCTTGGCCGCGGTGGAGCGGTCGGGCTCGGAGAAGAGACCGCCGAACACCTTGGCCTTGACGAGGTGCGCGGGCGGCGCGGCCAGTTGGGGCAACACCCTTACGGCCTTGACCTGTTGGGCGAGCTTCTCGGGGGTGGGTGTCGACTCGTTGGCCCAGAAGAGGAGTTCGGAGGTGCGGGCGATGCCGTAGGGGGTCCCGAACTCCGGCTCGTAGTCCTCGTAGGTGATGTTGAGGCCTTCGAGCTGTTCGGCGAACGTGTCCTGGCCCATGCCGTCGTGGTAGAAGCGCAGGTCCATGGGCTGCGCCTCGGGCGACCAGAGCCAGAGGGTGACCTCGGCCTCGTCGGTGTGGGCGTCGCGGATGTCGAGCTGGGCCGGATGCTTCTCCCAGAAGTCCCGCAGCCCGAAGGAGAATCCGCCGCTGGGGCCCCCGACGTAGCCGAAGCCGGACGCCCGCCTGCCGCCGCCCGCGGGGATCCAGCCGTACCCCTTCTTCGTGCGCTTGCGCAGTCCGAAGCCGTCCGCGGAGAGCTGCGAGAGCGTGTAGTCGCCCCACTCGGGGATGTACTGGAGCCGCGTGGTGACCCGCTGGTCCCAGGTCGACGGGTCGGCCAGCTTCTCCCCCGCGAACTGCGCCGCCTGCACCGTCGCGCCGGGATCGCGGCGCAGCCCGGTGATGCCCTTGACCGCCTCCCGCAGAAGTCCGGTGCCGTCGCCGCCGATCCGGATGTGCCGGTCGTACGAGGCGTCGCGCATCGGGACGGTGAAGCGGACGCCGAGCCCGCGGATGAAGTCACCGCTCGCCTTACCGGGCTCCTGTGTCCCGTCGAAGGTGACGGTGTGGACCATGCGGAACGAGTCGGCGCCGGCGTAGAAGTACAGCCGCACCGAGAAGGGGAGCCAACTCCGGCCGCCCTTGCGGTGCTTGCCGTCGATGCGGACGACCGCGCGGACCGGGCCCTCCTGCTCGACCTCGACCTCGGAGATGGCGCTCTCGAAGCGTTCGAACTTCTCCGCGCCCTGGTCCTCGTCCTCGATCTCGGGCTGGCGGATGAGCACGAGGCGGCCGTTCCTGGCGATCTCGGTGGTCCCGCGGGTGACGGACCTGACGAGTGTGGAGCCGCTCTTGCCGAGTTTCGCGGTGATGACGCCAGTCGATATGTCGATGGTTCCGCCGCGTTCGCGGACGGTGACCTTCCTCTCGGGGGCGGCGGGCTCCCCGGCGGCGAGACTCAGCCGACCGACTCCCGAACTGACCGCGTGCGCGGTCCACTTGAGGGAACCGTCGGGCCAGTAGGCGATCGGCCAGGACTGCACAGGCACCGCGCCGCCCTCGGCGTCCGTGAGCGCGAAGGTCTGGCCCTCGGCGTAGGTGCCCATCGGCCAGGGCACGCCGACCGTGGAACCGGGGGCGGCGCCGAGGCCGCCCTCCTCCAGCCAGTCCAGGGTGACGGGGTCCGCGTCGGCGGCCTCGGTTCCCGGCGCGGCCTGGGCGTTCGCGCTTCCCAGCGCCCAGCTGAACTGGGCGGCGGCTCCGGCGACCGCGGCCGCCTTGAGAAGGGACCTGCGAGGAATGGGAGACATGGCCTTTCCTTTCCGTGCGGGGAAGTCAGGGGCATGACACAGCGAGGTACAGCGCCCGGCGCCGGCCCGAGGAGAACTCAGCGAAGGCGGTGACGGTGGCGGTGGCGCTCCTCGACGGCGACGGCCGCCGCCGCGACGGCCCCCAGGACGGGGACCGCCAGGGGCGCGATGATCCAGGCCGAGCAGGCCACCACGGCCAGCCCGCCCACCAGCAGGAACGAGCCTGCCGGATCGAGGACGGTGCGGCGCCCGGCGTCCGCGAGCAGCGTGCGCCAGGACACCCCGGGCACCCAGACCGCCGCCGCGCGCAGCACGGCGACGGCGAGTCCGAGCAGTGCGAAGAGACCGACGGCGCCGACGAGCGGGCCGCCGGGAATCCCGGCGCGCACGGCCTGGACATCGATCCAGGCCGCGGCGACCGCGGCCCATCCGGCCACCCCGACGATCCAGCCGCCCCGGACGGCCGCCCGGAAGTCGGCGGTGAACTCCCGCCATCCGCCCGCCTCATGGCCCGTACGCCGCCGCAGGTGCCGTGACCCGGCGGCGAACGCGGCGGGCCAGGTGATCAGCGGGAGCGAGGCCACCGCGATCCACACTCCGGTGAGCAGGCACTCGGCGAAGACGGCGAACCGCTCGGCGAGAACGGACTCCCGAGGTGCCTCGCGTGCTTTCGCGCGCGCCCGGCCGGTGGCCATCTCAGCCCTTCAATCCGGAGGTCGCCATGCCGTCGATGAGGTAGCGCTGGAAGGCGAGGAAGAACAGCAGCACGGGCAGCAGCGCGACCAGAGACATCGCGATCATGCCGCCGTAGTTGGCGACACCCTCCTGGTCCCGGAACATCATCATGCCCAGCGAGACGGTGTACTTGCTGGGCTCGTTGAGGTAGATCAACGGGCCCATGAAGTCGTTCCAGGCGTTGATGAAGGTGAAGATCGCGCTGGTGATGAGCGCGGGCCGGCACAGCGGCAGCACGATCGACCAGTAGATCCGCAGATGCCCGCACCCGTCGAGCCGGGCCGCCTCGTCCAGTTCCCTGGGCAGGTTCCGCATGAACTGCACCATGAGGAAGACGAAGAACGCCTCGGTGGCCAGGTACTTGCCGATCAGCAGCGGCACATAGGTGTTGATCAGCTCCATCTTCTGGAACATCACGTACTGCGGAATGATCAGCACGTGGTACGGCAGCAGCAGTGTGCCGATCATGATCGAGAACATCAGGTTCCGCCCGGCGAACCTGATCTTGGCGAAGGCGTACGCCGTCAACGAGCAGGAGACGACGATGCCGACGACGGAACCGAGCGCGTAGAAAAGGGAGTTCTGGAAGAAGGTGGCGATCGAGATGTCGGCGATGCCGTCGGCGAGCCCCCGGAAATTGCCGAGGACGGGACTGGCCGGGAACAGGTCCAGGCTGCCGATGATCTCCCGGCTGGGCTTGAACGAGGCACCGATCACCCAGACGACGGGGTAGAGGACGACAGCCAGGACGGCCAGGGCGCCGAGATGCCAGGCGAGCGAACCGGCGCGTCTGCGGCCGCCGAGTTCCGCGGGCTTGCGCAGGGTGGTGCTCATCGGGAGTCCTCCTCGTAGTGCACCCACCGCTTCTGCGACCAGAAGAGGACGGCCGTCACCAGCGCCACGGCGAGCAGCAGCATCCAGGCCATGGCGGACGCGAAGCCCATCTGGGACTCCCTGAAGCCCTTCTGGTACAGGTAGCAGGTGTAGACGAGCGTGGCGTCGGCCGGTCCGCAGGTGGCGTTGGAGACGACGTACGCGGAGCCGAAGATCTGGAACGAGTGGATGGTCTCCAGCAGCACGTTGAAGAACAGCACCGGCGAGATCATCGGCAGCGTGATGTTCCAGAACCTCCGCAGCGGCCCCGCCCCGTCCACCTCGGCGGCCTCGTACAGCTCCTTCGGAACCTGCTTGAGCCCGGCGAGGAAGATCACCATGGGCGCGCCGAACTGCCACACGGTGAGGGCGACCAGGCTGTAGAGCACCCACTCCGGGTCACCGACCCAGCCGCCCGTGTGGAATCCGAGGAACGACTGCGTACGGTCCACGATGGCTTCGTCCGAGAAGAGCGCCCGCCAGACGAAGCCGACCGAGACGCTCGCGCCGATCAGCGAGGGCGCGTAGAACGCCGCCCGGTAGACGGCCTGCCCGCGTCGGCTCTGCGCGAGCAGCAGGGCGACCCCCAGGGCCAGCAGCAGCTTCAGCGGCGTCCCGATGACGACGTACTTCGCCGTCACCTCGACCGACTTCTGCCACCGGGGATCCTCGAACATCTTCGTGAAGTTGTCGAAGCCGATCCAGCTCGGTGAATTGAAGAGGTTGTAGTCGGTGAACGCGAAGTAGAGCGAGGCGGCCATCGGGCCCGCGGTCAGCAGCAGGAAGCCCGCGATCCACGGGGACATGAAGAGATATCCGGCGAGATTCTCCCGGCGCCCCCGCCGCTTTCGGGCGGCGGGGGCGGCGCGGGGCCTGTCCGGGGCGTCGGGCGGAGAGTCCTTGACGAGCGTCACGGCGGTTCCCATCAGGCGGCGAGGGCGGTCTTCGCCTCGGAGAAGAACTGCTTCACCGCGTCGGCGACCTTGGTCGTGCCCTGCGACATGTCACCGGCGATCCGCAGGAAGGCCGCCTCGGCGGTGTCGGCGCCGGCCGGGTGCGGGGTGAGGGCGCCCAGAACGCCGGCCGCGACGACGTCCTCCTCGTACTTGGCGATCGCCTTGCTGGGGGCGTCGGCCGGCTTGAAGGCGTCGAACTGCTCGGTGGTGGCGAGGATGCCGCGGTCGTAGCCCATGATCTTTCCGACCTCGGGGTCGTGGACCATGAAATTGATGAACTGGGCGACTTCCTTGGGGTGCTCGGTGCGTGCGGAGGCGCTCAGCATGAGCGAGGCGAGGTACTGGCCGGTCTGCTTGCCGTCCGTCGTGGGGATCGGCGCGAGGCCGTACGTGCTGTCTCCCTCGGCGGTGTAGCGGACGGTGAAGTTGTCCCAGGTGAACTCGGAGGCGCCGTGCGCGGCCGAGAGGGACGACTTGGGCTTGTCCTGCTCGACGCGCTTGGGGTCGGTGACGATCCCCGCCTTGACGCGGCTGTAGCCGTCCGTCCACCACTCCGTCAGATCGGCCTCATCGAAGCCGAGTCCGTCCTCGGTGAAGAACGCCTTGCCGTTCTGGCGGAGGTAGAGGTCGTAGAGGTACATGATCCCGAAGTAACCGGTGTCGCCGGCCACCTTCTGGGTGTCGTGGATCTTCTTGAGGGCGGCGAAATACTCGTCCCATGTCCAGCCCTGCTCGGGCTTGACGCCGGCCGCCTCAAATACCTTTTCGTCGATGACAAGTGACATGGTGTTGGATCCGACGGGTACTCCCAGAAGTTTACCGTCGACCTCCCCGACCTTTTCGACTCCGGCGCGGAAGTTCTCCAGGCTCAGATTTCCCGCGTCCACTTGGGTCTTGAGGTCGAGAAGGACGCTTCTCTTGTCGTACTTCCGAAGAAATCCCACCGCGTTCTGGAATACGTCCGGTGGATTTCCGCCCGCGGCCTGGGTCTGAAACTTCTCCCAAAAGGCCACGTAGTCCTGGAAGTCCGTCTTCACCTTGATCTTCGGGTACTTCTTCTCGAAGAGCGCGATGGTCTGGTTGATCCGCTTCGCCCGCTCGTCGGCGCCCCACCAGGCATACCGGATCGTCACGGTCCCGTCCCCGGAACCGCTCCCCCCGCCGCACCCCGTCGCCGCCGCCAGCCCCACCGTGGCCAGCGAAGCTCCCGCCGCCTTGAGGACCGTACGCCTCTCGACACTCCCGTTGTTACCCACAGTCGGGCCTCCCCGCGACGTCGTTGCCGCCTGCATGAATCGTTTCAAGTAAGCGCTTGCTGGCACAAGGTACGGAGGGGTTTCGGGCGCGTCAATGATTCGGACAGGAATCGATACGAGGGGGATCGCCTTGACGGCGAGGGGAGTTGAGGGCGCGGGGCTGGTCGCGACCGCGAGTGTGCAGGTGGGGTGGGTGGGGTCGGCCTGTCGAACGGGGGTGGGGGTGGGTGACTGGGGGTGGGTGAGTGGGGAGCGGCGCTTGCAGGGGGGCGGGGAGGTGGCGGGTTGGGGCGAGGTTCGGGTGAAAGGTGGGGGCGAGGACGACGGGCGGGGATCGGGGTGAGATTCGGGGTGAGGGACGCCGGGACGCCAGGGGCGAGGGCTGGGCGGGGGGCTCAGCTGGTGGTGGTCAGATGGGCGTGAGGGCTCGGCGGCGAGGGCCGGCTGGGGAACGGAGGGCTGGTCAGGGGTCGTCGTGCGGCTTCGGGGGATCGACCAGGGGGGCAGCCTGGCGGGTGGAGGGCGGGGCGGGGGCGTCGGGGTTCGGGGGACGCAGGGCGCCAGCTGACGACCGCCGCTCGGTGGAGCGGGCTGTGGCCAGCCGACGACCGCCGCTCCGCGGAACGGGCTGTGGGGCGCACACCCTCGCGACGGGCGCCCCTCGACCACCAAACCCCACCAGCCACCAGGCAGACCGCCAGCGGCACCGCCAGGCCGCAGGCCGCAGGCCGCAGGCCGCAGGCCGCAGGCCGCAGGCCGCAGGCCGCAGGCCGCAGGCCGCAGGCCGCAGGCCGCAGGCCGCAGGCCGCAGGCCGCAGGCCGCAGGCCGCAGGCCGCAGGCCGCAGGCCGCAGGCCGCAGGCCGCAGGCCGCAGGCCGCAG
>NZ_JBIVKZ010000019.1:0-213162 GCF_044751025.1 Streptomyces sp. NPDC088747 | reverse complement strand
GACCGCAAACCACCAGCCCCGTCACCGCCCAAGCCACAATCCGAAACAGAACACGACTCAAGTGGCGACGGGAGAACTCAAAACCAGCTCACTAGAGGGCCGCGCGCGGTCGCGGGGAACATCGCCCGGATGCCGGACCGTGGGATCGGACACCCGCGGTGACCGGGGCGGAATCCGGCGCGCGGCCCGAGCCCGCGTGACGGGCTTTTTTGCCCGGCGTTGGTTGCGGGAGCGGGGGTCGGCGTTCCGTTCACGGCCGTTCGCCGCACGTACCGCCGAGATTCACACGGGGGTCTCGGGACCCTTCCTTGCCGTTCGGTGCACTTGGAACACTCCAGTCGCACGTCCAGTGGTATCCGGCCCGCCCGGTCATTCCGTACTTCCGTTGCTTTCGTCAGGACAAGAGGTCACCCAGCCATGCCCCAAGTGAATCGGCGCCGCTTCCTCCAGCTCGCCGGCGGTACCGCGGCGATCACCGCGCTGAACAGCAGCATCGAGCGGGCCGCGGCACTGCCCGCGAACCACCGCTCCGGGACCATCGACGACGTCGAGCACATCGTCGTCCTGATGCAGGAGAACCGTTCTTTCGACCACTACTTCGGCTCGCTCAGGGGTGTCCGCGGTTTCGGTGACCCGGTTCCGGCCAAGCCGGCGGGCGACAAGTCGGTCTGGTACCAGTCGGACGGCACCAAGGACGTGCTCCCCTTCCGTCCCGACGCCGACGACCTGGGCATGCAGTTCATCCAGGACCTCCCGCACGGCTGGAGCGACGGCCACGCCGCCTTCAACAAGGGCAAGTACGACAAGTGGGTGCCCAACAAGTCGTCGACGACGATGGCGTACCTGACGCGTGAGGACATCCCGTTCCACTACGCGCTGGCCGACGCGTTCACCATCTGCGACGCCTACCACTGTTCGTTCATCGGCTCGACCGACCCGAACCGCTATTACATGTGGACGGGCTACACGGGCAACGACGGTGTCGGCGGCGGCCCGGTCCTCGGCAACGACGAGGTCGGCTACGACTGGACGACGTACCCCGAGCGCCTCGAAGCGGCCGGTGTCTCCTGGAAGATCTACCAGGACGTCGGCGACGGTCTGGACGCGAACGGCTCCTGGGGCTGGATCTCGGACGCCTATCGCGGCAACTACGGCGACAACTCCCTGCTGTACTTCAACAAGTACCGGAACGCGAGGCCCGGCGACCCGCTCTACGACAAGGCCCGCACCGGCACCGACGCCCGCAAGGGCGAGGGCTTCTTCGACCAGCTGAAGGCCGACGTCAAGGCGAAGAAGCTGCCGAAGATCTCCTGGATCGTCGCGCCCGAGGCCTTCACCGAGCACCCCAACTGGCCCGCGAACTACGGCGCCTGGTACATCTCCCAGGTCCTGGACGCGCTCACCTCGAACCCGGAGGTGTGGGGAAAGACCGCCCTGTTCATCACGTACGACGAGAATGACGGCTTCTTCGACCACCTCGTACCGCCGTTCCCGCCGCAGTCCGCCGCCCAGGGCAGGTCCACGGTCGACGTCGGCCCGGACCTCTACGCGGGCGACGCGAGCCGCACGGCCGGACCGTACGGATTCGGCCAGCGGGTGCCGATGCTCGTCGTCTCGCCCTGGAGCAAGGGCGGTTACGTCTGCTCCGAGACGCTCGACCACACCTCGATCGTCCGGTTCATGGAGCGCCGCTTCGGCGTGCACGAGCCCAACATCTCGCCCTGGCGGCGTGCGATCAGCGGCGACCTCAGCTCGGCCTTCGACTTCGCCCGCAAGGACACCAGGCCGGTCGCGCTGCCGGACACCGACGGCTACGAGCCGCAGGACGGCGACCGCCACCCCGACTACGTGCCGACGCCGCCCGCGAACCCCGCGCTGCCCAAGCAGGAGCGCGGCACGCGTCCGGCCCGTCCGCTCAAGTACAAGCCGCTCGTGGACGGTTCGGCGGACCCGGCGGCCGGAAAGTTCACGCTCACCTTCGGCTCGGGTGCCAAGGTCGGCGCCGCCTTCCTCGTCACGTCCGGCAACCGCACCGACGGCCCCTGGACCTACACGACCGAGGCGGGCCGCAAGGTCTCGGACACCTGGAACTCGGCGTACTCCAACGGCTCGTACGACCTGACGGTGCACGGCCCGAACGGCTTCCTGCGCACCTTCAAGGGCCCCGGCAAGAAGGCCGGACCCGAGGTCACCGCGCGGCACACCGGGGGTGACATCGAGCTGACCTTCACCAACGAGGGCCACGGCACGGTCGAGTTGAAGGTGAGCGACGGCTACGGCGGCCGGCCGAAGTCGTTCAGGGTGCGGCCGGGGGCTACCGTGCGGCACACCTTCGCACTGCGGGCCAGCAAGCGGTGGTACGACCTGACCGTCGTCTCCGACGCGGACGCGGGCTTCCTCCGCCGGTTCGCCGGACACGTGGAGAACGGCGAGCCCGGCGTCAGCGACCCGGCGATCGTGACCCACTGACGGACCGGTGGCCAGGCCTGCCCGCGGGACCCGCGAAGGCCTGGCCGACCGCCGGTTGATTTCCGGCCATCTCACGATAGTGTGCCTCGGTGAACACACATTCGAACACTCCCGCAGGCGGGCCCTCGGGCCCGAACGGGACGCCGCAGACGTACGCCCAGCAGCCCGCCGCGGGTGCCGACCCGCGCGTGCAGCGCCAGGTACAGCGGCAGGCAGGGGTCACGGCGGGCGGCGCGGGCGGCGGCACCCTGTTCACCGAGCCGGTGCTCGTGGTGAACCAGAAGGCCAAGCTCATCGAGCTGACCAACGAGTACAAGGTCATGGACCAGCAGGGCAACCAGCTCGGCTCGGTCGTCCAGGTCGGACAGAGCGCGCTGAGGAAGATCCTGCGCTTCGTCGCCAGCTTCGACCAGTTCATGACCCACAAGCTGGAGATCCGTGACGCCGGCGGTCAGCCGCAGCTCCTGCTGACCCGCCCCCGGAAGTTCCTGAAGTCGCGGGTCCTGGTGGCGCGTCCGGACGGCTCACCGGTCGGCGAGATCGTGCAGCAGAACATGGTCGGGAAGATCAACTTCGCGATCAACGCCGGTGGTCAGCAGGTCGGCGCGATCAAGGCGGAGAACTGGCGCGCCTGGAACTTCGCGATCGTCGACCAGTCAGGCAACGAGGTCGCACGGATCACCAAGACCTGGGAGGGCCTCGCCAAGACGATGTTCACCAGTGCGGACAACTACGTCCTCCAGATCCACTTCCAGCTCCCCGAGCCGCTGTTGAGCCTGGTCGTCGCGACGGCACTGACCGTCGACACGGCCCTCAAGCAGGACTCCCGCGGACTGGGCTGACGCGAGGCGACGGGAAAGGGCGGCCGCGGACAACTCCGCGGCCGCCCTTTCCCGTGACCGCCCTACAGGGCCGTGAGATGACCCGGGTTCGGCTGCTGCGGCAGCAACGAGGGTTCGTACGCCGCCGATTCGGGGGTGAGTGCCAGTACCGCTGCGACCGGATGCTCCTCGTGGTCGTCGGCCAGGAGCGGGATTTCCGGCACCGAGCGCGACAGCGTCACCACGCCCCACGCCGCGATCGCCGCTCCCGCCGCCGCGAGGAGCACGCCCGCCGCGCCGCCCTGAAGACGTTCGCCGAGCAGGGACAGGCCGACCACCGCCGCGGCCAGCGGATTGGCGAGCGTCACGACGGCCAGTGGCGCGCCGAGCCCGCCCCGGTACGCGGTCTGCGACAGCAGCAGGCCGCCCATCGCGAAGGCCGCCACCAACAGGGCCACCACGATCACCTGCGCGCTCAGCAGCGAGTCCGAGCGGTCGGTCGCGGCCACCGTCACCGTCTGGGTGAGCGCCGAGGCGACCCCGGAGGCGAAACCGGAGGCGGTCGCGTGCCGCAGCCCTGGCCGGGTGCCCCGCCGCGCGAGAGCGCCGATCAGCACGGCCGTCGCACCGGCCACGCCCACCGCCTGCGGCACGCTCAGCACCGTCTCGGGCGCCGGCCCGGACGCCGTGACGAGCAGCGCCGCCAGGCCGGCCAGGGTGAGCGCGGTGCCGCGCCACTCGACCGCGCTGACCCGCCGCCCGGCGACCCGCGCCCCCAGCGGCACCGCCGCCACCAGGGTCAGCGCGCCGAGCGGCTGCACCAGCGTGAGGGGCCCGTACTTGAGCGCGGCGACGTGCAGCAGCGCGGCACCCGCGTTCAGCGCGACCGACCACCACCAGGCCCCGCTGCCGAGCAGTCGCAGCGCGCCCGACTCCGAACCCCGGGACGCCAGCCGTTCCTGCGCCACGGCCGCGGCGGCGTACGCGACGGCCGAGAACAGCGACAGGACGACGGCGAGGACGGTGGCGTTCATCGGCCGGCTCCGACCAGCTCGGGTATGTCCCGTACGGAGTCGTCGGCGCGTTCGTGGGCGCGCCCCGCCGTCGTCGTGGTCCGGTGCGGCAGGTGGATCACCGCGAGGGCGATCCCGAGCAGCGCGGCGGCCACGATCGCGTCGAGCCAGTAGTGGTTCGCCGTGCCGACGATCACCAGCAGGGTGACCAGCGGATGCAGCAGCCACAGCACGCGCCAGCGGGAGCGGGTGGCGGCGATCAGGCCGATCGCGACCATCAGGGCCCAGCCGAAGTGCAGCGAGGGCATCGCCGCGAACTGGTTCGCCACCGCGTCGGTCGCCGGGTGGGCCCCGTACACCGTGGGGCCGTACGCCTGTCCGGTGTCCACCAGACCCGCCGCCTTCAGCAGGCGCGGCGGCGCGAGCGGGAAGAAGAGGTGCCCCACCAGGGCGGCGCCGGTGACCACCGCGAGCACCCGGCGCGCCCACACGTAGTGGGCCGGACGCTTGAGGTACAGCCAGATCAGGAAGGCCACGGTGGCCGGGAAGTGGACGGTCGCGTAATAGGTGTTGGCGACGTGCACGAGGGTGTCGCTGTGCAGCAGCGCGCCCTGTACGGCGCCCTCGCCCGGCAGGTGGAGGGTGCGCTCCCAGTCCCACACCCGGTCCGCGTTGCGGAAGGCCTCGGCGGTGTGGCCCGCGGCCAGCTGCCGGCCGATCTTGTAGATGAGGAAGAGCCCGACGACGAGCAGGAGCTCGCGCAGCAGCGGCGGGCGGGCGGTCTTCGGTTCGGTCTCTGGTTCTGCAGGCTCGGTACGGGAATCCATCCCCCGGCCCCCTTGCTGACGGTCTCGCGTGGGGTGGTGCGTGGTGAGCCCAGGACAAGGTCCACTCCGTGCCTGTCCACTCGACGGGGGAGTGGGTCCTGTCCAAGGCTCATCGATACGCCAGTGTACCGATACGCTGCCGTACCGGTACACTGGCGTATCGATTAGACTGTGTGAGGCGGACCACCGAATCCTGCTGGACGCCGAACCGTGCCGAACCGATCGAGCGAGGAGAAGAGCATGACGTCGCAGGCCGCGGACGGACCGGAGACGGTCGTCGCCTCGCGCCGCTCCAAGATCACGCCCGAGCGTGAGCGGGAGTTCTACGACGCCGTGATCGAACAGCTACGCGAGTGCGGCTACGACGCCTTCACCATGGAGGGCGTGGCGGCGAGCACCCGGTGCAGCAAGTCCACGCTCTACCGGCAGTGGAAGACGAAGCCCCAGTTCGTGGCGGCGGCGCTGCGCGCCAACCGCTGCCCGCGGTTCATGGGCATCGACACCGGCTCGCTCGCCGGTGACCTCCGCGCGGCGGCGCACGCCGCGGGCGTCTGGTCGGGCCGGGACACACAACTGCTCCAGGCGCTCGGCCACACGGTGATGGCGGACAAGGAGCTCCAGCAGGCGCTGCGCGAAGCGCTCATCGAGCCCGAGGTCGCCGCGCTCAAGGGGATGATCGAGCGCGCGGTCGACCGGGGCGAGATCGCGGCCGATCACCCGGCGCTCGAGTTCATTCCGGCGCAGGTCATCGGCGTGATGCGGGTCCGCCCCGTACTGGAGGGGCGGTACGCCGACTCGGCGTATCTCACACAGTTCGTGGAGGCCGTGGTGATTCCGGCCCTCGGCCTCACCTGAGACTCAGGCCGCCGTCCGTGGGATGACCGGACGTCGGCCTGCGCGCGCCGCACCGTGGGGACGGGGGCGGCGCGAACCCTCGGCCGGGTGAGGTGCCTCTTGAGCGGAGAGGCACCTCACCCGGCCGAACAGTTTCCGTTCCGTGTCCGGCGCGATCCGCCGGACCCCACGGACTGGCCGTCGCCCGGAGCGCGGCGGACGGGAGTGTGACGACACCCCCCTGGACACCCCCCGGACGGCCCCTAGACGCCTTGTCCGCTGCCGCTCCCCGAGGCCACCTTGATGCCCTTGGTGATCTCGTCGATCACGTCCTGCTTCTCGCTGGCGTCGACGCCGAAACGGATCACGACGAGCTGCCCGGTGTTGAGCGGGGAGGGGAAGGCGAGCGACTCGACGTAGCCGTCCTCGCCCTTGCTGGTGACGGCCTTCCAGCGGACCAGGTAGCCCTTCTGCCCGGCCACCGTGACCGCCTTGGAGGCGAGCACCTCGTGCGAGGTGATCTCGCCGTAGGACTTGCCGCCGTAGGACTCCTCCGCGTTCTTGGAGATGTCCTCCTTCGCCGCCGCCTCGGCCGTGGTGGCCTTCAGTTCGAGCGCCAGCGCCGGGGCGGAGTACAGCCCGCCCGCGGTGCAGGTCGCCGTGGTGTCGCCGGGGCACTTGTAGGAGTCGTCCGAGGTCACCGCCGCGCCCACCGAGATGGACGAGCCGGTCCAGCCGTCGGGCACCGGGATGCTGATGCCGTTGACAGGGTCGGTGGCGAAACCGTCCTCGGTCTCCGGCTGCCCGGACTGACCCGGCGCCGGTGTCTGCCCGCCGGAGTCGCCGCCCGAACCACCGCCGGGGCCTCCGCTGGGGGCACCGGACGGACCGCCCTGGAACCCGCCGGGGCCCTGGGAGTTGGCGGTGTCGTCGCTCGCGCCGTCGTCCTTGGTCAGCGCGTACACCCCGCCTCCGATGCCCGCCAGGACCGCGATCGCCACGGCGACGGCTATGCCCGTGCGCAGCCCGCGCCGCGGCGGAGCCATCGGGTGGGCCGGATACGGTCCGTAGGCCGGCGGATAGGCCGGATACGGTCCTGAGTCCGTCGGGTGCCCCGGGGGACCCCACACGGCGGCCTGCCCGACGGGCCGGGTCTGGTCCGTCCAGGTCTTGCCGTCCCACCAGCGCTCGGCTGCGGGACTGTCATCTGTCTGCCCGGGGTCGGGATACCAGCCGGGAGGAGTCACCTGCGTCATGGTGCCCACCGTATGAGGCCCGGGTGAAAGACGGATGAGAGGGGGCGGGGAAGGTTCATTCCAGCAGGAGGCGATGAGGTGCTCGGTCGGCGCGCGATGGCAGTCGCAGACCGTCCCGGCCCGGGGTGACCGACCCGAGCACGCTGGGATGCCGGGCGCCGGTGCTCGCCGGTTCGGTGCCCGCGAGCCCGTGCAGGGTCAGGAACCCCAGCACGGCGAAGGCGTACGCCTCCTTGGCGGCCGAGGGCAGGCCCAGCGCGTCGGAGGTGCGCAGGGTGACGCCGGGGAGCTCCGCGGCGAGCATCGCCATGAGCGCCGGATTGCGGGTGCCGCCGCCGGAGGCGATCACCTCGGTGGCCGCGACCGTGCGTACGGCGTCGGCGACCGTGCGGGCGCTCAGCGCGGTGAGCGTCGCGATGACGTCCTCGGCGGTCAGCGTCCCGAACCCGGCCAGCGCGTCGCGCAGATAGCCGAGGTGGAACAGCTCCTTGCCGGTGGTCCTGGGGACGGGCAGCCGGTAGTACGGCTCCGCGAGCAGCCGGCCCAGCAGCGGGCCGTGGACGGTGCCACGGGCGGCGAGGGCGCCGTCCACGTCGTGGTCGAGGCGGCCACCGCTGAAGCCCCGCGCCGCCGCGTCCAGGAGCGCGCACGCCGGGCCCGTGTCGAAGGCGGTGCCGTCAGGCGCGGTGAGGTTGGCGATCCCTCCCAGGTTCAGCGCCACCGGTGTCCCCGGTCTGCCACGCAGCCACAGCAGGTCGAACAGGCTGACCAGGGGCGCGCCCTGGCCTCCGGCGGCGATGTCACGCGGGCGGAAGTCGGCGACCACGGGCAGCCCCGTCGCCTCGGCGATCCAGGCGGGCTGCCCGAGCTGGAGGGTCCCGTGCACCTGTCCGTCCGTCACCCAGTGGTAGACGGTCTGGCCGTGAGAGGCGACCAACTCGCCTTTCGCATCGCACAGTTCATGGTCCGCCCGGACGGCCGCCGCCGCGAAGGACTGCCCGATCCGGGTGTCGAGGCGGCACACCTCCGCCAGGCTCGTCGCGGCCGGAGGCATGGCCGCCGCCAGCGTCTCGCGCAGTTCGGGGGCGTACGGCGCACTGACGAGCCCCAACGGCCGCAGTACGAGGGTCTCCTCGTCGAGGGTCAGGTCGGCCGCCGCCGCGTCGATGGCGTCGTACGACGTGCCGGACATCAGGCCGATCACCCGCACGATCTCAACTCCTCTGTGCCTGTCGCCCTTCGGGGGGCCCGTGGGTCTGTCGTCCGTTGGGGAGCGTGGCCAGCGCGAGGGCGCTGACGGCGCAGGTCGCCGCCGCGTAGTACGCGGGGATGTCCACGCTGCCCGTCCGTTCGATCGTCTCGGTGATGATGAGCCCCGCGCAGCCCGAGAACACCGCATTGGACAGGGCGTAGGCGAGTCCCAGGCCTGTGTGGCGGACGCTCGTGGGGAACATCTCCGAGAGCATCGCGGGACCGGGCCCCGCCATCAGGCCGACCACGGCGCCCGCCAGGAACACGGCGGCCCCTTTCGTCGCCGTCGAAGTCCCGCTGTCCTGAACGGTGTTGAGCAGCGGGACCGCCAGTACGGCGACCAGGACGGCCCCCGCCAGCATCACCGGGCGCCGTCCGATCCGGTCGCTGAGCAGCCCCGCCGGGATGATCGTGGCCGCGAAGCCGAGGTTGGCGACGACCGTGGCCAGCAGCGCCTGCTGGAAGGTCGCGCCCAGGCTGTTCTGGAGATACGCGGGGAGCACGACGAGGAAGGTGTACCCGGCCGCCGCCCAGCCCATGACGCGTCCGGCGCCGAGGGTGATCGCCCGCGTCAACTCCCGTGCGCTCGGCCGCACTTGCTCCTGTTCTCGCCCTCGCTCCCTCTCGAAGGCGGGTGTCTCGTCCAGCCGCATCCGCAGCCACAGGGCGCCCAGGCCGAGCGGCAGGGTCAGCAGGAAGGGGAGCCGCCAGCCCCACTCGTGCAGCTGGTGTGCGCTGAGCGCCGTGGCCAGCAGCGCCGCCACCCCCGCTCCGGCCAGCAGTCCGAGCGCCACGGTGAACGACTGCCAGGACCCGTAGAGGCCGCGCCGGCCCGGTGGCGCGAACTCCGTCATCACCGAGACCGCGCCGCCGAACTCCCCGCCCGCGGAGAGCCCTTGGAGCACCCGGAGAAAGGTGAGCAGCCACGGGGCGAGGGCGCCGACGGTGGCGTACGTGGGCAGCAGGCCGATCAGGGTCGTGGCGGCGGTCATCAGGACGATCACCAGGACCAGCACCGGACGGCGTCCGATCCGGTCGCCGAGCCGGCCGAACAGCGCGGCGCCCACGGGCCGGAAGAAGAACGCGAGTGCGAAGGACGCATACGTCTTCACCAGAGCCTCGGCCTCGCCGCCGCCCTCCGGAGTGAAGAACCGCGCCGCGATGACGGTCGCGAAATAGCCGTAGACCCCGAACTCGTACCACTCGATGAAGTTGCCCACCGAGCCGGCCGCCAGAGCTCTCCGGGACTGGCGGGGAGGGGAGGCGCGCAGGTCAAGGTCGTGCGCGGGGGCGCTCATGCCGGTTCCTCCTGGGGGGTGCCGGGGCGGGACCTGCCCGGCCGGCGGCGGAAGCCGATGTTGGAAAGTTAGTTTCAGTTCGTGGGTGCTTGGGTGTCAATAACTTTCACCCGGGCTGGTGGGAGCACCGGCGCGTCGCCTCCGGAACCGCGCCGTCACCCGTCTCGGCAACAGCTGCCCGGACCCGCCGACATGGCGGCTTCAGGAGGGCTAGGCTCGTTACCTGTACGTCGTTTGGGCGACCTGGGGAGGTAGCGGGATGACGGAGGCGCGGCCAGGAGTGGCCGCCTCGGCTCCCCTGTGGGAGCGCGACGCGGAAGTCGCCACGCTCGAACGGGCGATCGGCGCCCTGCGCGCCGACTCCGCTTCCTCGGGAAACCTGCTGATGTTCAGCGGCGACGCGGGCCTCGGCAAGACCGCGCTCCTCGCGGAAGCGCGCCGGATCGCGGAGAGCACCGGCTGCGCGGTGTGGTCGGCACGGGGCGGCGAGACCGTCACCTCCGTGCCCTTCAACGTCGTACGGCAGCTCCTGCAACCCGTCCTGGTCTCGCTGCTGCCCGAGGAGGCGCGCGAGTACCTGGGCGACTGGTACGACATCGCCGGACCCGCGCTCGGCATAACGGACCCCGGCGACCGGCAGCCCGACCCGCAGGGCGTCTGCGACGGCCTGGTCGCGGCCGTGCGGCGGCTGGCCAAGCGCGAGTGGCCGCTCGTGCTCCTCATCGACGACGCGCACTGGGCCGACCAGGAAACCCTGCGCTGGCTGGCCGCGTTCGCCGAGCGCCTCGACGACCTGTCCGTCCTCGTCGTGGTGGCCCGGCGCATCGGCGGACTGAGCGGACCGAGCGCCGGCTACCTCGACACCATCGCCGCCGCGGGCCGCCCGATCGCCACCCTGAGCGCGCTGACCCCGGCGGCGGCCGAGGGACTCACCCGCGCCACCATCGGGGAGCACGCCGACGCGCCGTTCTGCCGCGAGGTGTGGGCGGTCACCGGCGGCAACCCGTACGAGACTGTCGAACTGCTCGCCAAGGTGCAGGACAGCGGCCTCGACCCGGTCGAGGCGTCGGCCGCCGAACTGCGCGCCCTGAACCGCTCGGCCCGCGGCCGCGGACTCGTCGCCCGCCTCGAAGGACTCGGCATCGACGCGACGCGGTTCGCCTGGGCGGCGGCGATCCTCGGCACGGGGATCTCCCTCGACCTCGCGGCCCACCTCGCCGGGATGCCCGTCGAGGAGGCACAGGGCTGCGCCGAACTCCTCGGCCAGGCCCGCATCCTGACCAGGACCCCGCAGGTCAACGGCCGGGTGGGCGAGGGCGACCTGGAGTTCGTGCACCCGCTCATCGCCAGCGCCGTCTACCGCTCGATCCCGGACGCCCTGCGCACCGCGATGCACGGCCAGGCCGCCTGGGCGGTCACCGACTCCGGGCGCGGCGCCGCGGCAGCCTCCCGGCACCTCCTCGAAGTGCACCCGGACGACGACCCCGAACTCGTCGAGCAGATGCGCGAGGCCGCCCGCGAACACCTCGCCGTCGGCGCCCCCGACGCCGCCAGGCGCTGCCTGGAACGCGCGCTGGCCGAACCCCCGCTTCCCGACGTCCACGCGCGCGTGCTCTACGAACTGGGCTGCGCCACCCTCCTGACCGCGCCCGCCACGACGATCAGTCATCTGCGGGCCGCGCTCGACAGGACCGGCCTCGAAGGCGACCTGCGCGTGGACGCGGTCTTCCGTCTCTCCCAGGCGCTCCTGCACAACAACCAGCTGGAAGAGGCCGTCCGCACCGTCGACCGCGAGGCGGCGCGGCTCGACGCGGGCCCCGCCCGGATGCGGCTCCAGGCCGTGCACTACATGTGGGAGGGCATCCACGCCGGCGAGGAGGAGACCGCGGGACGCTCCAACGGTCTCGCCGAACTCGTCAAGACCTGCACGGGCCGCGACAACTCCGAGCGGGCGCTGCTCATACTGCGCGGCTTCGACGCGATGACCCGCGGCGAGAGCGCCGAGGAGGTCGCGGAACTCTGCGACCGGGCGCTCGTCAACGGCCGCCTCGCACCGGGACTGGGCTGGACCGACACCGAGTGGGGCGTCGAACTCCTCCTGATGCTGGGCAGCGCGTACACCTACGCCGACCGGCTCGACCGCGCCGAGAGCCTCTTCAGCGAGGCCCTGCACGCCTACACGAAGGCCGGCTGGAGCGGCGGCCACCTCGCCCTGGCCAACGCCTACCTCGGACTCGCGCACCGCAGACGCGGCCGCCTCACCGACGCGGAGACCTACCAGCGCGAATCACTGCGCCTCGCCGAGCGGGTCGGGCGCGGGCTGCCCCTGTACTGGTCCGCGACCTGCGGGCTCATCGACACGCTGCTCGCCCGCGGTCATGTCGTGGAGGCCGAGGAGATCGCCGACCAGTACGGCTTCGCCCCGCCCTACCCGTCCACGATCGTCCTCCCCGACACCCGCTCCGTACGCGGCCGTCTGCTGCTCGCCGCCGGCCGTACGAAGGAGGGCATCAACGAACTGGAGGCGGCGGAGAAGGCCGCCGCCACCCGCGGTCACCACAACACGGTGCTCGCTCCCTGGGCCGTCGACCTCGCGCGCGCCCTCGCCACGGAGGATCCGGCACGCGCCGCGGCGCTGGCCGCCGACGCCCGCCGTCAGGCCGAGCGGTTCGGCACGGACACCGCCATCGGTGAGGCTCTGCGCTGCGCGGCGGCCCTGGAGTCGGGCCAGCGCGCGGTACGGCTCGCCGCCCAGGCGGTCGCCTATCTGGAGGCCTCCCCCTGCCAGTACGAACACGCGGCGGCCCGCGTCGAGTACGGCATCGCCTCCCGTTCGGTGGCCGAGCTCAACAAGGGCCTGACGCTGGCCCGTTCGTGCGGCGCCGACGGGGTGGTGGCACAGGCGGAGCGGGCGCTGGGCGGCTTCTAGGCCCTCTGCCCGGCCGCCCCGTGCCGCTCGGGCCCGGCCCGCGCTCGGGCTCCCGTCCACGGCCCCCGCCTGCGCTCGGGCTCCCGCCTACGAGCCGGTCTCGTCCTCCTCGGTCAGTACGCGCTGGGCCACCGCGAAGGCCGAGTTGGCCGCCGGGACGCCGCAGTACACGGCGGTCTGGAGCAGCACCGCGCCGATCTCCTCGGGGGTGAGTCCGTTGCGGCGGGCGGCGCGGATGTGCATGGCGAGTTCGTCGTAGTGGCCGTGGGCGACCAGGGCGGTGAGTGTGATCATGCTGCGCTCACGGCGGGCGAGTGTCGGGTCCGTCCAGATCTCGCCCCAGGCGTAGCGGGAGATGAAGTCCTGGAAGCGCGCGGTGAAGGGCGTCTGGCGGGCCTGCGCGCGGTCCACATGGGCGTCGCCGAGCACCTGGCGGCGTGCCTCCATGCCGCGTGGCGCGTACCCGTCGAAGTGGGCGCGCAGCGCCGTGAGTACGGCCTCCGGGCGCTCGGCCGGCGCCAGGTGCGAGGCTCCGGCGAGTTCGGTGAGCGTGGCGCCGGGCACCGCGTCCGCGATCTCCCGCAGATGCGCGGGCGGTGTCGCGGGATCCTCCCGGCCGGCGATCAGCAGGGTCGGCGCGCCGATGGCGGACAGCCGGTCGCGGAGGTCGAACGCGGCCAGCGCGTCGCAACAGGCCGCATACCCCTCCGGGTCGGCGGTCCGGTGGTCCTCGACGAGCTCCGGCACGGTGAAACCGGGCGTGAACCAGCGGGAGTTCGCGCTGTCGGCGAGCGCGCCGAGACCCTCGCGGCGTACGGTGGCGGCCCGCTCCTCCCACGGCTTGGAGCCGTTGAAGTGGGCCGAGGAACAGATGACGGCAAGGGACGACACCCGCTCCGGGTGGTGCACGGCCAGGTGCAGACCCACCGCGCCGCCCAACGAGACGCCCGCGTAGGCGAATTGGTCGATCCCGAGCGAGTCGGCGAGGGCCAGGACCAGGGTCGCCAGGTCGGCGACGGTGGCGCCGGGTCCGATCAGGTCCGCCGGGGAGCCGCC
This sequence comes from Streptomyces sp. NPDC088747, assembly GCF_044751025.1. Taxonomy (NCBI): domain Bacteria; kingdom Bacillati; phylum Actinomycetota; class Actinomycetes; order Kitasatosporales; family Streptomycetaceae; genus Streptomyces; species Streptomyces sp. NPDC088747. The sequence goes on along the minus strand of NZ_JBIVKZ010000019.1, from coordinate 199,408 downwards.
GTGGCCCGGCAGGTCCCAGCGGATCACCCGGTGTGTCACGGACAGTTCGGGGGCGATCTTGTCCCACAGCGCGGTCGACGTGCCGAGCGAGGGACCGAGCAGCAGCGGGGGAGCGGTGACCGGCCCTTCGGCCCGGTGGTGCGGCAGTTTGCCGGTGGGAAAGGTCGGCTGGGTGGTCAACGTCGCTCCAGGGCACGGTCGGTGAGGGCTCCGGCGGAGCCCGTGTAGTGGGCGGGGTCGGTGAGATCCACGAGGTCGAGATCCTTGAGCTCCGGCTCGGCACGGAGCAGCTCCAGGAGCGGCCGGTTCTCGGCGACCGCCCGTTTCGCGGCGGCCGTCAGCAACTCCTTGGCGCGGGCCCGCCCGAGCACGGGAGTGAGCGCGGCGGCCAGCCGCTCGGAGACGATCAGCCCATGGGTGAGGCCGAGATGCCCGCGCATCGCGTCGGCGTCCACCCGCAGCCCCTCGGCCAGTTCCGCGGCGTCCCGGGCGGCCCCGCCGACGAGCCGCAGCAGCTCCCGCAATGGCTCCCACTCGGCGTGCCAGGCCCCGGCCGGCCGCTCGTCCTCGGCCGCCATCGACCCGTACAGCGTGGCCGCGAGAAACGGCGCGCGCCGGGCGGCAGCCGCGACGAGGGTGGCCCGTACGGGGTTGGCCTTGTGCGGCATCGCGGACGAACCGCCGCCCGTGCCCTCCGCGACCTCCGCGATCTCGGTACGGGCGAGGGTGAGCACGTCCACCGCCGTCTTCCCCAGCGCCCCCGCGGTGAAGGCCAGCGCACCGGCCAGGTCACCGACCGGCGTACGCAGGGTGTGCCAGGGCAACCCGGGCTCGGCGAGGCCGAGTTCACGCGCGTACGCCGCGACGAGAGCCTGGGGGTCCCGCGCGCCGAAGGCGGTGAACGCCGCCAAGGTGCCCGCGGCGCCGCCCAGTTGAGCGGGCAGCGTGCCCCGTACGGCCGCGATCCGGTCCCTGGCGTCCAGTACCAGCGACCGCCATCCGGCCGCCTTCAGCCCGAAGGTCGTCGGCACGGCGTGCTGGGTCAGCGTCCGGCCCGGCATCACGGTGCCCCGGTGCTCCGCCGCGAGCCGGGCCAACGCCCGCGCCGTACGGTCGAGTTCCTCCAGGACCAGGTCCAGCGTGCGGGCGGCGACCAGCATGGTGGCCGAGTCCATGATGTCCTGGCTGGTCGCACCCCGGTGGACGTACGCCCCGTGCTCCTCGCCGACCGCCTTCGTCAGGTCCGCGACCAGCGGGATCACCGGATTGCCGCCGTCACGGGCGCGCAGCGCGATCGACCCGAGGTCGAAGCCGGCGATGTCGGCGGCAGCGTCCACCGCCGCGGCCGCCTGAGCCGGAGCCAGCCCGAGCGACGCCTGGGCGCGGGTCAGCGCGGCCTCCGCGTCGAGCAGCGCGTGCAGATACGCGGTGTCGCTCGTCGCGGCGGACGCCGGGGAGCTTGCCCACCCGGGGGCGAGCAGGGCTTCGGATTCACCGAATGTCACTGGAACTCCAGGAAGACCGTTTCGCCTTCGCCCTGAAGGCGGATGTCGAAACGGTACGTCCGGTTCGTCCCCTCGGCGGCGATCAGCGTGGCGCGCCGGTCGGCCGGAAGCGAGTCGAGCAGCGGGTCGGCGCCGTCGCCGAGGTACGCGCGGGTGAAGAGGTGGTCGGTCAGGCCGCGGGCGAACACGCACACGCTGATGTACGGCCGGCCGGAGCCGCCCGGCGGCAGGGTCGAGAGCGTGTAGTGCCCGTCGGCGTCGGTGGGCACCCGCCCGAAACCGGTGAAGTCGGTGCCGTTGCGGCCGAGGAAGCCGCCCGTGGACGGATCGCGGCGCATCGAGCCCGGGGCGCCCTGGAGGGAACCGTCAGGCGCCGCCTGCCAGAAGTCCAGCAGGGCGTCGGGGACCGGCACACCGGCGCCGTCGAACACGTACCCGTGCAGGGTGATCGTGTCGGGGTGGCCCGGCGGCGCGATCCGCCCGCCCTCGGGGAACGGCAGCGCGTGCCCGTAGAAGGGTCCGATCGTGTGGGACGGGGTGGGGAGCAACCGCTCGGTCATGCTCAACGGCCTTCCTCGATCCAGGTGGCGGAGGGACCGTCAAGGACGATGTCCCACGCGTAGCCGAGCGAGAACTCGGGTGCCGAGAGGTCGTGGCGGTAGGTGGCGATCAGCCGGTCGCGGGCCGCCGTGTCCGTCACGGAGTTCAGGATCGGGTCGTAGGGGAACAGTGGGTCGCTCGGGAAGTACATCTGCGTCACCAGCCGCTGGGTGAAGGCCGTGCCGAAGACCGAGAAGTGGATGTGTGCGGGCCGCCACGCGTTGGCGTGGTTCCCCCAGGGGTAGGGGCCTGGTTTGATCGTGGTGAACGTGTAGCGGCCCTGATCGTCCGTCAGGGTCCGTCCCACGCCGGTGAAGTTGGGGTCGAGCGGCGCGGGGTGCTGCTCGCGGAGATGGGCGTAGCGGCCGGCCGCGTTCGCCTGCCAGACCTCGACCAGCTGACCGCGCACCGGCCGGCCGTCGCGGTCGAGCAGCCGGCCCGAGACGGTCATGCGCTCGCCGATCGGCTCGCCCCGGTGGTGGCGGGTGAGGTCGTTGTCGATCTCGGTGATGTCGGTGGCGCCGAAGACCGGACCGGACAGCTCGACCGTCTCCGGGTCGCCGCCGCTCACGGCGACCAGCGGCTGCTTGGGGTGGCGCAGCACCGAACTGCGGTACGGGGGGTAGTCGCGCTGCGCGTGGTGCAGGACCTGGCCGCCGCCGGCGACCGCCTTGTCGTACGCGTCCTGGCGGTCCCTGATCTCGAGGTCGATGTCCGACTGGGTGAGAATCATGGCCGACTTCCTATCGTTCGAGGACGAGGGCGAGGCCCTGGCCCACGCCGATGCAGAGGGTGGCGACGCCGGTGCCGGAACCGGCGGCCTTGAGCTGGTGGGCGACGGTGCCCGCGAGGCGGGCTCCGGAGGCGCCGAGGGGGTGGCCGAGGGCGATGGCACCGCCCCGCGGGTTGAGGATCGCCGGGTCGAACTCGGGCCACTCGGCCACACAGCCGAGCACCTGCGCGGCGAAGGCCTCGTTCAGCTCCAGAGTCGACAGGTCGTCAAATGCCTTGCCCGCCTTGGCCAGTGCGCGGTTGACGGCCTCGACGGGGGCGAGGCCGAAGTAGTGCGGATCGATCGCGGAGACGCCGGTCGCCGACACCCGGGCGAGGGGCTCGCGGCCGGTGGCCTTCAGACCCTCCTCGTCCACCAGGAGCAGCGCGGCGGCGCCGTCGTTGAGCGGTGAGGCGTTGCCCGCCGTCACCGTGCCGTTCTCGGTGCGGAAGGACGGCTTGAGCCCGGCCATGGCTTCGAGGGACGCCGAGGCGCGCACGGACTCGTCGGCGGTGAAGAGGACCGGCTCGCCCTTGCGCTGCGGGACGGAGACGGGAGCGATCTCCGCGTCGAACAGACCGTCCGCCTGCGCGCGCGCCGCCTTCTGGTGGCTGGCGAGCGCGAACTCGTCCTGCTGCGTCCGCGTGATTTTGTGCTTCTCGGCGATGAGTTCGGCCGACTCGCCGAGCGGGACGGTCCACTGCGGGTCCATCCGCGGGTTGACCATGCGCCAGCCGAGGGTGGTGGAGTACAGCTCGGCGTGCCCGGCCGGGAAGGGCTTGTCGTTCTTGGGCAGGACGTAGGGGGCGCGGGTCATCGACTCGACCCCACCGGCCAGGGCGATGGAGGCGTCGCCGACCGCGATGGCCCGCGCGGCCTGGATGACGGCTTCGAGCCCGGACGCGCAGAGCCGGTTGACGGTCACGCCGGGCACGGAGGTGGGCAGACCGGCCAGCAGCGCGGCCATCCGGCCCACGTTGCGGTTCTCCTCACCGGCGCCGTTGGCGTTGCCGAAGTAGACGTCCTCGATCCGGGAAGGGTCCAAGTCCGGTGTACGGGCGAGGAGTTCACGGATGGCGTGCGCGGCCAGGTCGTCCGGGCGGACGGCGGCCAGCGAACCGTTGTACCTGCCGACCGGGGTCCGAACGGCATCGACGATGTAGACGTCCTTCACGACTGGATCTCCTCGGCGGGTTCTTCCGCGACGCGGAACTTCGCGGCGGTCTTGGCGGCGATCTCCTCGACGTCGACCCCGGGCGCGGTCTCGACCAGCACCAGCCCCTCGGCGGTGACGTCGAGAACACCGAGATCGGTGATGATCCGGTTCACGCACGCCTTGCCGGTGAGCGGCAGCGCGCACTCGTCCAGGATCTTGGGGGAGCCGTCCTTGGCGGTGTGCGTCATGACGACGATGACCGTGCGGGCGCCGTGCACGAGGTCCATCGCCCCGCCGATGCCGGTGATCAGCTTGCCGGGGATGGCCCAGTTGGCGAGGTCGCCGTTCGCGGAGACCTGCATGGCACCGAGTACGGCGACGTCGATGTGTCCGCCGCGGATCATCCCGAAGGACAGCGCGGAGTCGAAGTAGGAGGCGCCGGGCAGGACCGTGACGGTCTCCTTGCCGGCGTTGATCAGGTCGGGGTCGACCTGGTCCTCGGTCGGGTAGGGGCCGGTGCCCAGGATGCCGTTCTCCGACTCCAGGATCACCTCGACGCCCGGCGGGAGGTAGTTGGGGATGAGCGTCGGCAGGCCGATGCCGAGGTTCACGTACTGGCCGTCGGCCAGCTCGCGGGCGGCGCGGGCCGCCATCTGCTCACGTGTCCAGGCCATCAGCCGCTCACCTCGTTGTTCGCCGGGGGCGCCGAAACGGTCCGCTGCTCGATCATCTTCGCCCGCGCCTGCTCGGGGGTGAGGGCGAGGACCCGCTGTACGAAGATGCCCGGCAGGTGCACCGCGTCCGGGTCGATCTCCCCGGGCTCCACGAGCTCCTCCACCTCGGCGATCGTGACACGGCCTGCCATGGCGGAGAGGGGGTTGAAGTTGCGGGTGGACTTGTTGAAGACCAGGTTCCCGTGCCGGTCGCCCCTCGCGGCCCGTACGAGCGCGAAGTCGGTGCGGATGCCGTGTTCGAGGACGTACTCGGTGCCCTCGAACTCCCGCACCTCCTTGGGCGGCGAGGAGAGCGCCACGCCGCCCTGACCGTCGTAGCGCCAGGGCAGTCCGCCGTCGGCGACCTGGGTGCCGACCCCGGCGGGGGTGTAGAAGGCGGGGATGCCCGCGCCGCCCGCCCGCAGCCGCTCGGCGAGCGTGCCCTGCGGGATCATCTCGACCTCCAGCTCACCGGCCAGGTACTGGCGGGCGAACTCCTTGTTGGCGCCGATGTACGAGCCGGTGACCCGCGCGATCCGGCCGGCCGCGAGGAGCACCGCGAGGCCGGACTCCATGGCCCCGCAGTTGTTGGAGACCACGCCGAGCCCGCCGACACCACGCTCGTACAGGGCCTCGATCAGCACGTTCGGTACGCCGCTGAGGCCGAACCCGCCTACCGCGAGAGTCGCGCCGTGCGGTACATCGGCCACCGCCTCCGCGGCCGTGGCGACCACCTTGTCCATCCGGGGAGCCCCATCTCTCGCGAGGGTCCAGCGCCTCGATTAGTCAGGGCACTGATTATTTCTTCGACGTTTCGAACACGCTGCCACCCTGACCTTCCGCCGTCAAGACCTCGTAGGAATCAGCAGGTGGGAGTCTTGGAGCGGAGCGAGACAGCGGGCTGTGCGAGTGGGTATCGTTCAGTGCACCAACGAATTCGATCCCATGAGCAGCGCCGACGCGGCGTTGTCCGGGCCGAGCCGAGGAGCGCACATGGCCGCGGTGGATCTCACCACCCACCCCGGGCACCTGGCCCGGAGGCTGCAGCAGGCGCACTACCTGTTGTGGAACACGATGGTCTCCGAGGAGATCACCTCCCCGCAGTTCGCGGTACTGAACGCACTCGTCGCGGAGCCGGGCATGGACCAGCGCACCGTGGGGGAGCGGGTGGGCCTGGACCGGTCCACCATCGCCGAGGTCATCAGCCGGCTCGGGCGCCGCGGACTGCTCGACAAGGTGCGTGACCCGCACGACGGCCGCCGCTTCCTGCTCCGCCTCACGGAAGACGGGACGCGGACACACAAGAAGCTGACCGTCCGCACCGCCCGGATGAACCAGATCTTCCTGGCCCCGCTCTCCGCCTCCGAGCAGACCGTGTTCTTCGACCTCATCCAGCGCGTCTCGGACGCGGCGGAAGGACTCCGCAACCCGTCGGACCCACTGGTCGCCCAGGGCTAGACGGTCGCGCGGCCGGGGGCCCCGCCCGGCGCGGTCCGCCGGTCACCGGGTGGGCCCGCTCCGGTCACCGGGTGGGCCCACCCGGTGACCGGGCGAGTCGGGGCCCGCCGTCACGCCTTGGCGAAGACCACCCAGACCTGGCCCTTCGCGAAGTTCATCGGCGCGCCGTTCGGCGTCGTGAACTCCGTGCCGTCGGCGGCGGTGGGACGCGCCCAGTTCGCCTCGAAGACGCGGCCGTCGCGCAGCACCTTCGCCGTCCCCGAGCCGACGGTCTGGGTGAACGGCGTGTTGTTGCCGAGGACGTCGTGGAACCTGGACTCGCGGATCCTCACGTACTGCACGACGACGGTCGGGGGAGCGATCGTCCTGTCGTCGGTGCTCACGGTGCGCGTCCCGTCCATGTCGACCAGCCAGCCGGCCCGGTCCGCGGACCAGGAGAACGTGAACCGGGCGGAGGGGAAGCGGACGGTCCGCGAGGTCTCCGGGCTGCCTCCCGCGGGCGCCGGGCCGAAGCGGAAGCCCGTGGTGAGGGCGGCGGAACCCGGCGCCTTCGCCACCAGTTTCCGGGGGCGCAGGTACAGGTTGTGCGGGGAGGGTTTCCGGGCGCCCCGGTAGTAGGCGTCGCCGGACGCCTCCTCGGGCGACCGCGCGTGCAGCGGGGCCTTGTCGATCAGCGGCAGCAGCTTGTGCTGCGCTCCCGAGAAGGCGAGGGTCGGCTCGTCGAACTGGCGCAGCAGCTCCAGGTCCGACTCGCGCGCGCTGCGCACCGGGCCGACGGTTTCGGGCAGCCTGGTCGCGTAGACCGCCATCAGCCGGCTCAGACCGCCCTCGACCTGCTCCGCGTACACGATGTCCGCCGCTTCGAGCCCTGTCTGGGGGCGGGCCGCGGGCACGTTGTCGATCTTCACGGCCAGTACCGAACCGGCGCTCGCGGGGCTCGGAGCCGGACTCTCCTCGTCCCCGTGTGAGGCGCTCGCGCTCGGGCTCTGGCGGCCCCCGCGCCCGTCGTCGACGCCGCCCACGGTGCAGCCCGCCACCAGGGAGCCTGTCACCGCGGCGGCCAGCAGCGCCGCCGTCGTCGCGCCGCGCCGCATTCGCGCCATCTGTCGCATGCCCACCGTGCCACCCTGTCCGTTGTCATTGATTGTCCGCTTATACGTTCAACGGGGGACATACCCGTTCGGTTCTGATCGCGCGCGCTCAGTGGGCCGATCGGCTCAGTGAGAAGCCTCGGAGGTGGGGGCGGAGGGAGACGCGGGAGCTGAAAGGGTGCCGGGCAGGTCAGTCCTGCGGGCCGAAGATCTCCGCGAGGTCGTACCCCACCGGCTCCTCCAGCTGGCCGTAGGTGCAGCTCTCGGCGGTGCGGTCCGGGCGCCAGCGACGGAAGCGGGCCGTGTGGCGGAACCGTACGCCGTTCTCCATGTGGTCGTACGCCACCTCGGCCACCCGATCGGGCCGCAGCGGCACCCAGGAGAGGTCCTTCTTGGACGACCACCGGCTGGGCGCGCCCGGCAGCCGTGCCGTCTCGTGCGCAGACTCCTCCGCCCAGGCGGCCCACGGATGCTCTCCGACGTCCGCGAGCCGCAGTGGCTCCAGCTCCTCCACCAGTTCCTCGCGCCGTTTCATCGTGAACGCGGCGCTCACCCCCACGTGCTGGAGGGTGCCCTGGTCGTCGTACAGCCCCAGCAGCAGCGATCCGACGATCGGCCCGCTCTTGTGGAAGCGGTAACCGGCGACGACGACATCCGCCGTCCGCTCGTGCTTGATCTTGAACATGGCGCGTTCGTCCGGCCGGTAGAGCAGGTTCAGGGGCTTGGCGATCACCCCGTCCAGGCCCGCGCCCTCGTACTGCTCGAACCACTGGCGCGCCACGTCGATGTCCGTCGTCGCGGGGGCGACGTGCACCGGGGCGGTGGCCCCGGACAAGGCCATCACCAGCAGCGCGCGCCGGTCGCCCAGCTCGACGTCGAGAACCGCCCGGTCGGCCAGCGCCAGCAGGTCGAAGGCGACGAAGGAAGCGGGTGTCCGCTCCGCCAGCGTGCGCACCCGTGAGGCCGCCGGATGGATCCGCTCGGTGAGCGCGTCGAAGTCGAGCCGCCCGTCCCTGGCGATCACGATCTCGCCGTCCATCACACAGCGCGCCGGCAGCCGCTCCCGCAGCGCCTCGACCAGCTCGGGAAAGTACCTGGTCAGCGTCTTCCCGGTGCGGCTGCCGATCTCGACCTCGTCGCCGTCGCGGAACACGATCGCCCGGAAGCCGTCCCACTTCGCCTCGTAGTGCATGTCGGGCGGGATCCTCGCCACGGCCTTGGCGAGCATCGGCTTCACGGGCGGCATCACCGGCAGGTCCATGCTCCGATTCTGCGCGGTTCCCGGGCCGTCCGCCCGGTGTGCGCGGCAACCTTCGGGGGCCTACCGTGGCTCGCATGGGCGAAGCGGTGGAACTGGAAGCAGCCGGGAGGACCGTACGTCTGTCCAGCCCGAGCAAGATCTTCTTTCCGGAGCGCGGCTTCACGAAGCTCGACCTCGCCCAGTACTACCTCGCCGTCGGCGACGGCATCCTCCGCGCGCTGCGCGACCGCCCCACCACCCTGGAGCGGTACCCCGACGGCGTGACCGGCGAGTCGTTCTTCCAGAAGCGGGCGCCGAAGAACATGCCCGACTGGATTCCCACCGCCCACATCACCTTCCCCAGCGGGCGCAGCGCCGACGAGATGTGTCCCACCGAGCCCGCCGCCGTCCTGTGGGCGGCCCAGTTCGGCACGCTCACCTTCCACCCGTGGCCGGTGCGCCGCGGGGACGTCGACCGTCCCGACGAACTCCGCATCGACCTCGACCCGCAGCCCGGCACCGACTACGCCGACGCCGTCCGCGCCGCCCACGAACTGCGCGACGTGCTGGCCGAGTTCGGCGGTCTGCGCGGCTGGCCCAAGACCTCCGGCGGCCGGGGCCTGCACGTCTTCGTGCCGATCGAGCCTCGTTGGACGTTCACGCAGGTCCGCCGGGCGGCCATCGCCGCCGGGCGTGAACTGGAACGACGGATGCCCGAGCACGTGACCACCAAGTGGTGGAAGGAGGAGCGCGGGGAGCGGATCTTCGTCGACTACAACCAGACCGCCCGCGACCGCACGATCGCCTCCGCCTACTCCGTACGGCCCCGCTCGCACGCCCCGGTCTCCGCGCCGCTGCGCTGGGAGGAGGTGGACGACGCCGTGCCCCGCGACTTCGACATCGCGACGATGCCGGCGCGCTTCGCCGAACTGGGCGACGTGCACGCCGACATGGACGACCACGCCTTCTCGCTCGAAGCCCTTCTGGACCTCGCCCACCGCGACGAGCAGGACCACGGCCTGGGCGACCTGCCCTACCCGCCGGAGTACCCGAAGATGCCGGGCGAGCCCAAGCGCGTACAGCCGAGCCGGGCCAGGCACGAGGAGAGCTAGCCGGGTGTGCGGGGGAGACGCCCGGAGTGCCCGTGCGGGAGGCTCCGCAGACGCGCACACCGGAAGGCTCCGGAGACGCGCACACCGGAAGGCTCCGGGGCGCCTCTGCGGCGTCCCCGGAGCCTCCCTGCCGTCGGAGCGGGTTACAGCTCCCTGATCCGGATGTCCCGGTAGGAGACCACATCCGTCGTGCCGTGTACCTGAAGCCCGACGTAGCCGGAGGCGAACCGCCGCCCGTCCGTGCCCGGGTCGTCCGAGCGCGGCGGGGTGAAGTCCTGACCGCCGGTGTTGTCGAACTCGTTGATCAGTACGCCGTTCCGGTAGACCGAGTAGTGCTGGTCCACCACGCGGATCTCGTAGTCGTTCCAGGTGCCCTTCTGGGTGACGCCCGCACCGGCGAGGCCCACCCGGTCGAAGCCGTAGAGCGAACCGGTCTTGTACATGTCGCCGGTGGGGCTGTCGAACACCTGCACCTCGTGCCCGTACTTGATGGCGACCCACTCGGGGCGCGACTCCTCCGGGTGGTCGTGGACCCACGGGAACCGCACGAACACACCGGAGTTGGCGTTCCCGGTGCCCGGCGCGTCGTCACGCCACTGGAGCTTCAGCGAGAAATCGCCGTACTTGCGCTGCGGGTACCACAGCATGCCAAGCCCCTGGACCGTGGTGCCGCTGGTGATCGATCCGTCGGCGTTCAGCCCGAACGAACCACCGCCCACCTGCGCCCACTTGGCGAAGGACTCGGGTGAGCCGTCGAAGATCGTGCTGTAGCCCTCGGTCTGGCCCGGCTTGCCGATGCCCGACTGCCTGGCGGCCCTGGTGACCGTGTTGAACTCGCGCTGGTCGATCACACCCTCCGCGAGGAGCCTGTCCAGCACGGTCTTCACGTGCTTGAGGAAGAGGGCGTGCGAGGTCCAGTCCTTCTCGTCCTCGATCAACTCGTTGATCCGGCAACGGTTGTTGGTCACCCGGTTGGGGACGCCCGAGTCGACCGTGCCGACGATGACCGTCAACCGCTCGTCGTACTCGGGGCAGTTGGGCGCCGGTACCCCGCCGCCCGCCGCGACCGTGAAGCTCACCGACCGCGCCGCGGACGTGTTGCCCGCCTTGTCCCTCGCCCGGTACGCCACGGTGTGCGCACCGGCCCGGTCGACCAGCACCGGTGCGGTGTAGGCGAGATAGGGCCCCGCGTCGAGCGAGTACTCGATCGCCTCGACCCCCGAGCCGCCCTCGTCGGTGGCGCTCACCGTCACCTTGGCGTTCTTGACGTACGCGCCGTCCGAGTTCCTCGTCCCGTCGACGGTCACGCCCGTCACCGGCGGTGTCGTGTCCGAGGCGGGCGGGGTGACCACCGTGAACTCGACGGTCTTCTCGGCGGCGGCGTTCCCCGCCTTGTCCGTCGCGCGGTAGCGGACCTGGTGGGTGCCGACGGCGTGCACCATCACGGGGGCGGTGTACGTCTGCCAGGCGCCCGAACCGACCGCGTACTCGATGGTGTTGACGCCGGAACCGGTGTCGGAGGCGGACACGGTGACCGTCGCCATGTCGAGGTAGTCACCGTCGGCGTTGCGCTCGCCGCTCACCGTCGCCGAGGTCTCCGGCGGTGTCGTGTCGTCCGTCGGCGGCGCCACCACGGTGAACGCGGTGTTCTTCTCGGCCGCCGTGTTGCCCGCCTTGTCGACGGCGCGGTAGCGGACCTTGTGATCACCGACCTGGTCGACGACGACGGGCGTGGTGTACGGCTGCCAGGCGCCGGCGTCGCCGATGGCGTACTCGATCCGCTCGACGCCGGACTCCGCGTCACTCGCGCTGACGGTGACCGTCGCCGAACCGACGTACGCGCCCTGCGAGTTCTGCGAACCGGTGACGGCGGCCGACGTCTCGGGTGCCGTGGTGTCCTCGCCGCTGCCCTCGGTCACCACGAGGATGCCCTGCATCGAACCATGGCCGGGAATCGTGCAGTGGTAGAAGTACCGGCCCGGCGTGAGGGTGACCTCGGCGGTGTGCCGGCCGCCCTGGTCGTCGAACGGGTTGGCCAGGATGTTGAGTTGGACGTCGTTGTTGAACTCGGGGTCGGAGGTCACGAACGTCAGGGTGTGCGGCATCCCGGTCGTGTTGCCGGTCGCCGCACTGTTCTCGAAGACGATCGTGGTCGGTCCGGCCACCGCCGTCGCCGGCGCGGAGACGTACTTGGTGATGTCGTCGCCGGCCGTCCAGGTGAGTGTCTGGGCGGCCGCGGTGGCCGGGGGAGCGTCGTCCGTCCGGCCGAACGCGGACGTCGACGTCAGCCCGAGCACCATCAGCAGGGACGCCAGCAGGGCCGTCCAGAGCCGTTCTGTTCTTCGCCTTCGTACCCGCATCACTCCGCCTTCCTGGCGAGCAGGCCTGCGGCCGGGGTCGGTCCGCCGCCCGTGTAGGTCACCTTCCACAGCGCGGACTTGGCGTCCGAGGTGAAGAAGCCACGGCCGTAGTCGAGGACGTACAGCGCCCCGTCCGGCCCGAACTTCCAGTCCATGAGGTTCTTGATGCCGTCGTTGCCGATGGGCACGATCTTCTTCAGGGACTCCGCGTGGACCGGGAGGCTGCCCTGTCCGGCGGTCTTCTGGTCGGTGATCACGGCGTGGCGCGGCTGGTCGGCGTCGTAGAAGTCACCGACGAACCACTTGCCGTCCCAGTAGGCGGGCCAGTTGGCCCCGCCCGTGACCGACGCGTCGTACCGGTAGACCGGGCCGTTCATCGTCGCCTGACCGCCGCCCTTGAGCCACGGCAGCAGGTAGGTGGCCTCCTCCTGCTTGTACGAGGGGACGCCGTTCGCGTCGCGCGGGTAGTCCGGGGCACCGCCCTGCGGCGAGTACCAGATGTTGTTGCCGGTGACCGGCGGGAGGTTGACGAGACCGTCGTTGTTCGGCGACTCGTTCTTGGGGTGGTCGCAGTCGTACCAGCCCAGCGGCTTCGTCGGGTCCGGCAGGTTGCGGTCGCGGTAGGGCTGCTTGTTGCCCATGCAGTACGGCCAACCCCGGTTGCCCGCCTCGGTGATGGCGGCGAAGGTGTCGTACTTGGCCGGGCCCCAGGTCGTCGAGGGCGCGCCCGCGTCGGGGCCGACCCATCCGGCGTAGAGCGTGTCGGTGGTCTTGTCGACGGAGATGCGCGCGGGGTTCCTGACGCCCATCACATAGATCTCGCCGCGGGTCTTGCCGCCGCCCTCGTCGGGTTCCCTGCCCGTGAAGAGGTTGCCCGCCGGCAGCGTGTACGTGCCGTCGGCCTCCGGGTGGATGCGCAGGATCTTGCCGTTGAGGTTGTTGGTGTTGCCCGCGGTGCGGCGCGCGTCGGCGAAGGAGACGCCCTTGTAGTTGGGCTGCGGGTTGTTGCCCGAGTAACCGTCACTGAAGCCGCTGGAGTTGTTGTCGCCGGTCGCGATGTACAGGTTGCCCTTCGAGTCCCAGGCCAGCCCGCCGCCCGCGTGGCAGCAACTGTGGATCTGCACCGGCCAGTTGAGGAGCACCTTCTCGCTGCTCAGGTCCAGCTTGTTCGTGGCCTGGTCGAGCGTGAAGCGGGAGACGCGGCGCTCGGCCATGCGGGTGTCGCGGTTGATCCGGGAGTGCGGGGTGTAGTGGAGGTACACCCAGCCGTTCCGCGCGAAGTCCGGGTCCAGCTCGATGCCGAGCAGGCCCTCCTCGACCTTGACCAGCTCGTCGCCGCCGCCCTTGTTGCCGAAGACGGTGAGCGCGCCGGCCAGGGTGACCTTCTTGGTCCGCGGGTCGTAGACGTGGATCTCGCCCCTGCCCTTTCCGATGTCCGGGTTGCTCCAGTCGGTGATCACGGGCTGCGAGGAGTCCGCACCGCCGCGCCCGATGTAGAAGACCCGTCCGTCGGGGGCGGTCACCAGGCCGTGCGGTTCGCCGATCTGGTCGTTCTGGCCCGGCTGGTTGGGCTGGGTCAGGCGCTCCGCCTTGTAGTTGGCGTTGATCGCCGCCTTGCAGTCGGCCTGTGTGAGCCGGGTCGTCCAGAGCAGCGCGCCGCGCAGATGCGCACGGAAGTCGCTCTCGTCGTACGAGGAGACCGTGCCGCCCATACCGGTGTAGAAGGAACGTCCGCCGTCGTAGTCACGGCACCAACTGACCGGGTGGTCCGCGCCGTTCTTGCTCGCACCCGGCTGGTACGTCGACTCGCGCACGCGCGCCACGGTGTGGACGTCGCCCGAGGGGTTCTTCACCCAGTTGAGCCACTGGTCGGGGCGCTTCCACTGGACGGGGAGGTCCTTGGTGGCGGGGTGCCGGCGGTCGCCCACCTCAACGGTCGCCCGCTGTACGGCTGTCGGGCTGGTGCTCGCCGGGCGGGCGCCGACGAGTCCGGTGAACCAGTCCGAGTAGGGCTCGGCGCGGGCCGCGTCATGGACGCCGACGAATCCGCCGCCCGCCTCCATGTAGGCCTCGAGACCGGCCTCCTGCTCCGGGTCCAGGACGTCTCCGCCGCCGGTCAGGAAGACGATGGCGTTGAAGCGGCCGAGCCTCGTCTCGTTGGTGAAGACCGACGCGTCGTCCGTCGCCTCGACCCTGAACCGCTGGGCGGTCGGCCCCGACAGGCCGATCTTCTCGATCGCCTCGATCCCGGCGTTGACCACCGGCGACTCGTCCCCGGCCGCGGCGGATCCGTGGAAGAGCAGCACCCGCGCGTTGGCGCCGCCCGGTGGCGACGTGATGGACATCGTTGTCAGCGTCGGATCCGGAGCAGGGCGCGCACTCGCGGACGGTGCCGAGAGCGCTCCGGTGGTGACGGCTCCGGCGGCCAGGGCGGCAGCCCAGGCCCGGCGGTGCCTCCCACGTCTCCTCGCGCTCAACTCTCGTAAGGCTGATGGCTCTTGATGCGATGCGAGCCGCATGTGGTCATCCACTCCTCGTCGGTCACAGCAACGGCGCCACGGAAGCTAGACCTCTTTTCGCGGCTAGCCAATAGGTATGACCGTCCTGGAACGAACTTTGTCCTGAGTGTGGATAAACGAGAGAGACGCGGCTACCGTCTCACAGGTTCGTCCCAGTAAATTCCGTACCAGGGTGGGGAGTTCGCCATGGACAGGCGCGGGTTCAACCGGCGGATGCTGCTGGGCGGGGCGGCGGTGGCGGCCGGGGCGACATCGTTGTCGTCCGCCACTCAGGCCGTGAGCGCGGGTGTCCCGGCCCGGACCGCGCCGGCCGGCGGAGCGGTCCGCCACCTCAAGCTGTACGCCGAGAAGTTCGCCGACGGGCAGATGGGCTACGGCTTCGAGAAGGGCAAGGCCTCGATCCCCGGGCCGCTGATCGAGCTCAACGAGGGCGACACGCTGCACATCGAGTTCGAGAACACCATGGACGTGACGGCGAGTCTGCACGTGCACGGGCTCGACTACGAGATCTCCAGCGACGGAACGAAGCTGAGCGGGAGCGACGTCGAGCCGGGCGGTACCCGCACCTACACCTGGCGTACCCACGCGCCCGGCCGGCGGGCGGACGGCACCTGGCGCGCGGGCAGCGCGGGTTACTGGCACTACCACGACCACGTCGTCGGCACCGAACACGGCACGGGTGGCATCCGCAAGGGCCTCTACGGTCCGGTGATCGTCCGTCGCAAGGGCGACGTCCTCCCCGACAAGACCGTCACGATCGTCTTCAACGACATGACCATCAACAACAAGGCCGCCCACGAGGGCTTCAACTTCGAGGCCACGGTGGGCGATCGCGTCGAGATCGAGATGATCACGCACGGTGAGTACTACCACACGTTCCACATGCACGGTCACCGCTGGGCCGACAACCGCACGGGTTCACTGACCGGCCCCGACGACCCGAGCCAGGTCATCGACAACAAGATCGTCGGGCCCGCCGACTCGTTCGGTTTCCAGGTGATCGCGGGGGAGGGGGTCGGCGCGGGCGCGTGGATGTACCACTGCCACGTCCAGAGCCACTCCGACATGGGGATGGTCGGACTGTTCCTGGTGAAGAAGACGGACGGGACGATTCCGGGGTACGAGCCGCATGAGCACGAGCACGTCCACTAGAACTCCCTGATGTCCAGCACGCCCCAGCCCAGGTACGGCTTCTCCTGGACGTAGATCAGGGGCCTTCGGCAGACCAGGCGCCGACGCCGGAGTTCCCGGCCGTCGGGGCGGACCAGGCGTCCGTACCCGACGGGCCGCACGGCCTCCGGCGTGATCAGGCAGTCGACGATCCGGTCGTGGTCCCCGTACGGGCCCAGGAACACCCCACGGTCGCCGTACACAGCGAACCCGCCGGCTCCTCGCACCGGATTCTCCCGTACCCGCACGACACGGCCGTGGCGGATCTCCAGCAGCGGGAAGTCCTGGTAGGGGCAGGCCCATACGGCTCGGGTGTCGACGTTCAGGGCGTAGCTCTGGTAAATCGGGCTGTGGCCGGGCCCGGGCCTGTACTGCCAGAGCGGATCGCCGTCGCTGCTCCAGTGCCGCAGACCCGGCCGGCTCAACTCGTCGTCGCCGCAGATCCCTTCGTCGAAGTAGCCGATCCAGAGGTCGCCCGCCTCGTCGACCAGCAGCTCCTCGATGCCGTCGCCCACGCGGAAGGACCCCGTGGGGCGGCCGAGCGCGTCGAAGACCTGGACCTGCTCCTGGCCGCGCCGACTCCGGGAGGCGGCCAGGACGAATCCCCCGAAGGGCAGTACGCCGAGCCTGGGACTCCGCAGGCGCACCCCGGTGAGCCGTGTCTCGTGGGACCGGCCGGCATCCACCGTGACGACCGAGACGTCGAGGGGCTCGTCGAGGTGGCTACGGGGCCGTCGCGGGCTGAGCAGCCAGTGGGCTCGTCCGTAGGCGTCGACCGTGCTGTCCACGACTTGGAGACCTCGGTACGCGCGCGGGAGATGGGCGAACCGCGCCAGGGGCGTCGCCGGGCGGTCAGGCCGCATGGACCTTTCTCGTCGTCATACGGTGATCGTCGCAGCGCGCGGTTCCCGCCGCAGCGGGATTCGGGCAACCGAGAGCGCTCTCACCCGTGGACGGCGACGCGGCTATCCTGATCCGCAACCGTCCAGGAGGTGCCCAGAGGTGACCGACACAGCGTCGCGCCCCACGCTGGAGGCCGTGGCCGCGCTGGCCGGGGTCTCGCGTGCCACCGTGTCGCGCGTCGTGAACGGGGGCGACGGGGTGCGCGAACCACTGGTCGAGCGGGTCAGACGGGCCGTCGAGGAACTGGGTTACGTCCCCAACCAGGCGGCGCGCAGTCTCGTCACCCGGCGCCACGACGCGGTGGCAGTCGTGGTCGCCGAACCGGAGGCCAGGGTCTTCGCCGATCCCTTCTTCGCCCTCCAACTCCGTGGAATCAGCAAGGAGTTGACCGCGCACGACTCGCAACTCGTCCTGCTGCTCACGGAGGGCCGCGACGACCATGTCCGGGTCGGCCGCTACCTCGCCGGTGGTCATGTCGACGGCGCGCTGGTCTTCTCGCTGCACCTCGACGACCCGCTGCCCGGCCTTATCCACGGCGCGGGCGTGCCGACCGTCTTCGGCGGACGCCCCGGCTGGGGCGACGGCCCCCGCAGCGCGGTGTCCGCCGTGTACGTCGACTCCGACAACCGGGGCGGCGCCCGTGAGGCCGTACGTCACCTCGTCGGGCTGGGGCGCCGGCGCATCGCCCACATCACCGGGGCGCTCGACCAGACGTCCGCGGTCGACCGGCTCGACGGGTTCCGCGACGTCATGGTCGACGGCGACCCGAGTCTCATCGCCGAGGGCGACTTCACGCCCGCGGGCGGCGAGCGCGCGATGCGGGAACTCCTGGAGCGGCACCCCGACATCGACGCGGTGTTCGTGGCCAACGACCTGGCGGCCTCCGGAGTCCTGCGTGTCCTGCGCGAACTGGGGCGGCGGGTGCCCGAGGACATCGCCGTGATCGGTTTCGACGACATGCTGCCGGTCGCCGAGCAGACCGACCCGCCGCTGACGACGGTCCGTCAGGACATAGAGGAGATGGGCCGGTTGATGGCACGGCTCCTGCTGCGCGGCCTCGACCGCCGGGGCGACGAGGAGGGACTGCGCGGGGCGCCGTCCAGTGTGGTGCTGCCGACGACGTTGGTGCGGCGGGTCTCGGCCTAGGGGCCGTGGCATTGGTCTTCTTTCGGTGCCTGTTCGGTGGGTGCGGGCGGGTGCGATCGCGTCCGGGGAGCCCGGTCGGTCGGTGCGATCGTCCGCACGAGCCCGGGGGGTCTGGTCTGTCCGGACGGACCCGCCGGACCCGCCGGACCCGCCGGACCCGCCGGACCCGGTGTGGTCCGTAGGTGTGCGCCGCGTGCATACGAGGGCTACTCGTCGCGGCTACCACGCCGATTGTCGGTGGGCGGTGGGAGACTCGGCGGTGCAGGCAACGGGACCCCTCAGAGGAGGGCGTCATGCTCACCACCCGGTTTGTCACGGGCGCTCCGAACTGGCTCGATCTCGGCACATCCGACATCGAGGGCGCCACCTCCTTCTACGGAGGCCTCTTCGGCTGGCAGTTCCAGACCGCGGGGCCCGACGCCGGCGGCTACGGCTTCTTCCAGCTCGCCGGAGAGACCGCCGCAGGCGGTATGCAGACCACCACGGACCAGGGCCCGCCGTCCTGGACGGTGTACTTCCAGACACCGGACGCGGATGCCACGGTCAAGGCCGTCGAGCAGGCCAAGGGCTCCGTGCTCATGCAGCCCATGGACGTGATGAGCGAAGGCCGGATGGCGATCATCGCCGACGAGGCGGGGGTGTCCTTCGGCATCTGGCAGCCGGGCGGGCTCAAGGGGATCGACGTGGCCGGTGCCCCCGGCTCGCTGTGCTGGGTCGAGCTCTGCACGGCGGACGTCCCCGCGGCCGCCGCTTTCTACCACGCGGTGTTCCGCTGGGAGACCTCGGCCATGACCTTCCCGGGCGGCACCTACACCTGCGTCAACCCGGCGGATGCCGGGGAGGCGGACGTCTTCGGCGGCCTCGTCGCCCTGGCCGACGACCCGGTCGAGGCCGAGTCCGGGGCGTACTGGCTGCCGTACTTCGAGGTCGACGACACCGACGCCGCGGTCGACAAGGCCAGGGAACTGGGCGGCAAGGTCCGTATGGCCGCCACGGACGTGGAGGGCGTGGGCCGCGTCGCGAAACTCGCCGACCCGTACGGGGCACGCTTCGCGGTCATCAAGAGTGTGCCGAGGCAGGACTGACGGCTGCGCGGCGGTTCGGGGCGGCTTCGGCGTTCCCCGCTCACGGAGTCGGCGCGCGGCACGATCGTCGGCGAAATACGGCGACCGTGCCGCGCGCCGCCGTGCGGGGCCGGTGCCGAGCGGGCCATCATCACGGAGGTCACCGGGGCTGTGCGCCGCCGTGCGGGCATGGCGTTGATGAAGCGTTGATCGAACGTTTTTCGCCGACCGGCACGATCCTCGCCATGCATACAGACACCGATACAGACACCGTCACCGACGCCTCGCCGGACATCGACTGGCAGGATCAGGCGCTGTGCGCGCAGACCGGGGCCGAGTTCTTCTTCCCCGAGCCGGGCAGCTCCGTCCGCGAGGCGAAGCGCATCTGCGGAATGTGCGCGATGCGTCCCGCCTGCCTCGACTACGCCCTCGACAACGACGAGCGCTTCGGCGTCTGGGGCGGCCTCTCCGAGAAGGAACGACTCAGCCTCCGGCGCGCGGAACGAAACTGACCCGATACCTCATCAGGGCGCACCCCCGGCCCGACGTATACCCGCGGATCGGAAATCGGTCCGCGCCGCGCGTACCGAGCAGGCACAATCCCCGGCATGACCCGCAGCCCGCAGCAGCACGCCGAAAGTTTGCTGAACGCGCTCGAACCCCTCGACCACCCGCGTCGCATGCGTGAACTGGCCCTGTGGGCACGGGAGTCGGACCAGCTGCGGCCGGTGCTGGACACCCTCGAAACCCGGGGTCCCTACGAACGCGGGATCGCCGTCGTCGCCGCGTCCGCCGGGCGGGACGCCGAGTGGATCGCGCGCCGTCTGGCCGACCCGGACGCCTTCGTGCGCGGACACGCGCTGCGTGTCGCCGAGAGCCTCCGGCTACCCGACTCCGCCTTCGAGTCGGCGCTCGACGAGGCGCCGGAGAGGGTACGCCGAGAACTGCTGCGCGCGATCGTCGCGGGGCGGCGCACCTCGCTCGCCGACCGGCTGGTGGACACGCTGCGCGCCAACTGGGGCGAGGCGGAGGCCGCACGGCTGCTGCCCGGCTGCACCGCGGAGACGGTCGTCCGTCTGCTGCCCGAACTCTTCCACGCCGTCACCGGCTGGAAAACACTGGGCAGACGGCATCCGGGCACTCTTCTCGACACCGCGGAGCGGGAGTTGAGCGCGCTGCCCGAGGCGATGCGTGACACCTGGTGGGAGCGGTACACCCGCGGCGTGGCCTCCGCGGTCGCCGCCGAGCCGCTCCGCGTACTCGAACTGCTGGAACGCTACGGGCCACCCGCGGCCCTGCCGAGCGGACTCCGCGACCGGTTGGCCCAGTTCGCGTCAGCCGACCCGGGCCGGCTGCTGAGATTCCTGCTGACTCCGCCCGGACTGACCGCGCTGCGCAACCGCACTCCGAGCCCCGCCGTGATGCGCCGGCTGGCCCGCTCCGGAGCACCCGAACTCGCCCTGTACGCACAGGTGCTGGCCGAGCGGGGCGAGCTGGCGCCCCTGCTGGAAGCGCTGCCACCCGGCCGGCGCCACGCCTGCTACCGGGCCGCGCACGAAGGCCGGGGAGCAGCAGGACGTGCCACCGCCTGGGGAGTCGGACAGGACGGCGTGGACGGCGTCGCACCCGCGACCGTCGACGCGGTCGTCCTCGAAGCCCTGCCGCGCAGCTGTGTCGCCGAGGAGGCCCGGCGGATGGCCGCCGTCGCCCGTGAAAGCGGCGCCCCGTGGAACACCCTTCTGCTCGCCGAATCCTTCCTGCCGGTCGATGAGGTGCGCGAGCGGCTCACCGAGGCAACCCGCCGCCCCGCTGCCGAAGACCGCGCCCAGGCCTGGGCGTTGCTCGTCGCCAACGCGGCCCGCTCCGGAGACCCCGCGGCCGTCACCTTCGTACTGGAGGAGATGGAGCGACTGCGCAACGAACAGGACCCGGTGCGCTCGGCCGCCCTGCACGCACTGTCCGCGGTCCGGCCCACGCTGTTCACCGAGGACGCCGAGCCGTACCTCGACCGGATCACCGCGGACGCCGTCGAGGCCCCCGACTCCTCGCCCGCGACCCGGCAGAACCTCAGCCGGCTCGCCGTACTCGTCCTGCGCGAGCACGCGGCGGGCGGACAACGTGACCTGGTGAACTGGGCGTTGCGCACCCTGGTCCGGATCACCGGCAACACCGGGGGCGCCGACCTCGGCCGGCTCGACGCCACGCTGCGCCGCGGTCAGGAGCACCAGGTGTACGAGGCGCTGCGCCCGTGGATCGAGGCGGGCGCCGAACGGATGGACTTCAGCCTCGCCTTCGCGCTCGCCCGAGCCGTGGGTCGTCGCGCCGCGGGAATGCCCGAGTTGCAGCAACTCCTTTGGCAGGCCGTCCGTTACGGCGGCGACGGCACCGCGCGAACGGCGATCGGCCTGTGGCTCGACCCGCCTGCGTCACGGGACGAGCGGGTCGCGCGGATTCTGGCGCGGGAGCCCTCCGCCGCCGCGCTGTGGCCGGTCCGCGAGATCCTCACCCGGCGCCGCACCGACCTCCTCGACCCGCTGCTCGCGCAGAGCCCGCCGTACGGTCGCTTCCTCACCAAGGACACGGTCTGGACCGCACCGGTCGGCCCGGACGCCCGGCGCTGGACCTCGCGGCAACACCTGGCCGCGGCACGGCAGTTGGCCTCGGTTGCTGACGACGTGGGACTTCCCTCGTACCAACGGGCTGCCGCCGTCGCGCAAGGCGCGTTCGTGCCCGGTGGGGGCCCGGAACTCGTACGCCGCTGGACCGGTTCCGAGGAGGTGGTGCTCGCCGAGGCGGCCCTCGCCGCGCTGGCCCGCACCGACCGGCCGGCCGACGCGCTGCCCGAACTGCTGGCGCACGCGGGCGGCGACCGCGCCCGGGTCGCCGTCTACGCGGCGAAGGAGGCGTCCCGGTACGAGGCGCCGTCGCGGCTGGCCGAGCGGTTGCGGGCCGTGCTGCTCGGGCCGGGCGCCAAGGTGACCAGCCGGAAGGAGGCCGTGCGGCTGGCCGCCGTACGGCTGCCGTTGCCGTGGGCGGCGCGGCTGGTGACCGAGGTGTACGCGGCGCCGGGCGCCCACGTCGACGTCCGCGCCGCCTGTGTGGGCGGCGCGGTCAGACTGCTCTCCGAGGAACCGGTCTGGGATCTGCTGCGTGACGCCGCGGGTGCCGAGTCCGTCCTGCGTACCGCCGTCCTGCGCACCTCGCCCCTCGAACTGCCCGAGTCCCTCCGCGAACGCTACGCCCGCCTCATCCGCGACGTCTGCTCCACCGACGACCCCCACACGGCCGCCCTCGCCTTCGACGCGCTGGCCCGCTGGGCACCCTGGTCCCCGGACGCCCCGGGCGTCCTCGCCGACGCGACCACCGACCTGACGGAACGCGCCAGCTGGCGAGCCGCGGCGAACGGCCTGGTGACCGCGTCGGCCGGTTCGGCGCGGGGTGCCCAGGGGCTTCGGCGGGCGCTGAGAACACTCGCCGAGGCGGACGGCCGGTGCGCGGCCGTCGCCGGGCATGCGGGGAACGGTCCCGGCGGAAGCGCTGGAGCGGCCGGCTCGAACGAGGCCGGAGAACGCCTCTACCGACCCGCGTGGGAACACTCGGAGGCCGCCGCAGCGACCGTCAGGCGCCCCGCTGCCGGTCCGGAGGCCGACACCAGCGCCGACGCCGGCGAACGCCGGGACCGTCCCGCTCGCCGACGTGTCGAGTACCTCGTCGCCCGCCTCGCAGAGCACGCGTGCGCGGCACCGGGGCCGATCCGCCCCGCGGCTCTCGCCGCGGGCGACCTGCTCGCCGGATACGACGCGTTCGTGCCCCAGGCGGCTGCGATCACCGCGGCCCACCTGGACCTGGACCTGGACCCGGACCTGGACGCCGAGCCGGGGCAACTGGACAGCCTGGCCGCCCTCACCACCGGCCGCCCGGCCCTCGCCGCCCGTACGGCGGCGGAACTCGGCGAGCGACTGAGGGCGCACCCGCACGAGGGTGACCCCGAGGCACTGCTCGGCGCGGCCCGGCGCCTGACCGCACACGGCGGCCACAGCGAGGGCCTGCTCGCCGCCGCCCTCACCGACGCACTCGGCACCCGCACCGGCTGGTCCGCCCCCTGGCGCCAACAGCTGAGAACGCTTCGCCACCATCCGCTGGCCGACGTACGGGACGCGGCACTGGACCTGGTGACGGCGCACGAGTGACGTGAACTCGGGGAAAAGTTCGAGCGGGCGGCACCTGTCTCCCGGGCCGCTGAAAGCGCCGCGCCGCCATCCGGTGGCCGACGTGAAGGACGTGGCGGTGGGCCGGATGGCGGCGTACGGGCGAGGTGGGGACCGCGGGGTGCGGGTGTGGTGGGTCAGCCGGCGGCGCGGGCCGCCATGCGGGCCTTGCGGGCCGCGAGCTTCTCGTCGAACTTGGAGGCTTCGGAGTTGAGACCGCCCATGTAGAGGCCGAGCTCCTCCTGGGCCTGGAGGCCCAGCGGGTTGAGGCCGTCGATGTCCAGGACCTTCAGGTGGCGCAGCACCGGCTGGAGCACGTCGTCGTGGTGGATGCGCATGTTGTAGACCTCGCCGATGGCCATCTGCGCGGCGGCACGCTCGAAGCCGGGCATGCCGTGGCCGGGCATCCGGAAGTTGACGACGACGTCGCGCACGGCCTGCATCGTCAGGTCGGGGGCGAGCTCGAACGCGGCCTTCAGGAGGTTGCGGTAGAAGACCATGTGCAGGTTCTCGTCGGTCGCGATGCGCGCCAGCATGCGGTCGCAGACCGGGTCGCCCGACTGGTGGCCGGTGTTGCGGTGCGAGACCCGGGTCGCCAGCTCCTGGAAGGCGACGTACGCCACGGAGTGCAGCATCGAGTGGCGGTTGTCCGACTCGAAGCCCTCGCTCATGTGCATCATCCGGAACGCCTCGAGCTGGTCGGGGTCCACGGCGCGCGAGGCGAGGAGGTAGTCGCGCATCACGATGCCGTGCCGGCCCTCCTCCGCGGTCCAGCGGTGCACCCAGGTGCCCCAGGCGCCGTCACGGCCGAAGAGCGAGGCGATCTCGTGGTGGTAGCTGGGGAGGTTGTCCTCGGTGAGGAGGTTGACGACCAGCGCGATCCGGCCGAGTTCGGTGACCTTGGACTGCTCCTTGCCCCAGGCCTCGCCGTCCTCGAAGAAGCCGGGGAAGTTACGGGCGTCGCCCCACGGCACGTACTCGTGCGGCATCCAGTCCTTCGCCACTTTCAGGTGGCGGTTGAGCTCGGTCTCGACCACTTCCTCCAGCGCGTACAGCAGCCGAGCGTCGGTCCAGTCGGAGGACGGGCTGGACAGGTGGGGAGAAGTGATCGTCACTGGTGCTCCAGGGGGACGGGGCGGGAACGCAGAGAATACTGAGCGGAGATTCGCAACCTACGGCATCGTAGGCTACGTATCCGTAGGTTACGAAACCGTAGGTTAAGAGCAGTGTAAAGAGTCCCTGATCAGCAGGGGTGTGCGAGCAAGGTTCAGCCCTTTTCGGTGCTCGCCCGACCTCATTCGGCCTCGGCCAGGGAGGCCCAGGTCGCAGGGCCGTACGGGTGTCCCGTTCGCGCTCGTTCAGCCGTACAGCTCCCGAAGTCGGACCGAGAGGCATGTCACACAGCCTTCGAGCTTCTCGAACTCGCCGATGTCCACGAGCACGGGGTCGTGGCCGAGGTCCGCCAGCAGCTCCGCGGTCTTCGGAGCACTGGACGCCATCAGCAGCCGCCCGCCCCCGAGGTCCACGACATGGGCCCCGGACTCCTCCGGCACCGGGAGGAAGCGCGGGAACAGCGACGGCGTGTCCACCTCGGGGATGTGGCCGATCACCGTCCCGTCCGGCAGCGCGGTGACCGCCGACTTCAGGTGCAGCACCTTGCTCACGGGTACGGCGACGACCCGGGCCCCGAGCGGTTCGAGCACCGCCCGCAGCTGCTGGATCCCGGCGGCGTTGGTGCGTCCGCCCCGGCCCACGTACACGGTGTCGCCCACCTTCAGGATGTCACCGCCGTCCAGGGTGCCCGGCTCCCAGATCCAGTTCACCGAGCAGCCCAGCCGTGCCACGGCCTCCTCGACCCCGGGGGTCTCACCGCGCCGGGACTCGGCGCCGGGGCGGGCGATCAGCGCGACGTTGCGGAAGACGACCACCGCGTCCTCGACGAACACGGAGTCCGGGCAGTCGTCGGCCGGATCCACCTCGACGGTCTCCCAGCCGTGCGTGCGCAGGGCCTCCGCGTACGCCTCCCACTGCTCGACCGCGAGATCGACATCCACCTTCTCGCGGTCGAGGTGCGTCACCAGCCCCTCGGCTAGGCGGGGGCTGGGCCGGCGTATGAGGGCTTTCTGGCTGGGCACTTGCGGGTCTCCGAATCGGCAGGGGGCGTCGGCGCACATCATGCAGCGCCGGTCCGCGCCGACAACAGCCCCCAAGGCCCACGCGAGACGATCCCGGGTGCCGCGCGGGGCGGCCCCTGTGATCGAAGCTATGCGGTTCCCCTTACCCGGCGCTATGAGGGATACCCGACAGCTTCCCGCCCGATTTCTTTCAGTTCTCCTCCTTCCATGAGCAGCCGGCGCGTGATTCCGACGGATTCCAGGAACGGCATGTCGTGGCTGGCGATGATCAGCGCTCCTTCGTACGACTCCAGTGCCGAGGTGAGCTGCCGGACGCTCGCCATGTCGAGGTTGTTCGTCGGCTCGTCGAGCAGCAGGAGCTGGGGCGCGGGCTCGGCCAGCATCAGCGCCGCGAGCGCCGCGCGGAAACGCTCGCCGCCGGAGAGCGTCGCCGTGAGTTGGTCGGCCTTGGCCCCCTTGAACAGGAAGCGGGCCAGCCGCGCCCGGACCCGGTTGTTGGTGGCGCCGGGAGCGAAGCGGGCGACGTTGCCGACGACACTCAGTCCGTCGTCGAGGACGTCCAGCCGCTGCGGAAGGAAGCGCAGCGGCACATGGGTCCGCGCCTCGCCGGACACGGCCTCCAGCTCCCCGGCGATCGTGCGCAGCAGTGTCGTCTTGCCCGCGCCGTTGCGCCCGATCAGTGCGACCCGCTCGGGCCCGCGCAGGTCGAACCCGCCGGCCACCCGCGCGCCGTACCTCAACTCCAGGTCCAGGAGGGTGAGTACGGTACGGCCGGGCGGCACCGCCGTGTACGGCAGGTCGACGCGGATCTCGTCGTCGTCGCGTACGGCGTCCACCGCCTCGTCGAGCCGTTCCCTGGCGTCGGCGAGCCGCTCCTCGTGCAGGATGCGGTGTTTGCCCGCGGACTCCTGGGCGGCGCGTTTGCGGGCGCCCATGACGATCTTCGGCTCGCGCTTCTGCTCGAACATCTTCTGGCCGTACTTCTTGCGGCGGGCCAACTTCACCTGCGCGTCGACCAGTTCGCGCTTCTGCTTCTTCAGGTCGGCCTCGGCGACGCGCACCATCCGTTCGGCCGCGTCCTGTTCGCCGGCGAGCGCCTCCTCGTACGCGGAGAAGTTGCCGCCGTACCAGGTGACCTCACCGGAGCGCAGATCGGCGATCTGGTCGACCAGGTCGAGGAGTTCACGGTCGTGGCTGACCACGACCATGACGCCGGACCAGGCCTCGACGGCCGCGTACAGCCGTCGGCGCGCGTACAGGTCGAGGTTGTTGGTCGGTTCGTCGAGCAGGAGTACGTCGGGACGGCGCAGCAGGAGCGCCGCCAGCCGCAGCAGGACCGACTCGCCGCCCGAGACCTCGCCGATGGTGCGGTCAAGGCCGATCCGGCCGAGTCCGAGTTCGCCGAGGGTGGCGAGCGCCCGTTCCTCGACGTCCCAGTCGTCACCCACGACGTCGAAGTGCTCTTCGGACGCGTCACCCGCCTCGATGGCGTGCAGCGCGGTCCGTGTCGCGGCGATGCCGAGCACTTCGTCGACCCGCAGGCCGGTGTCGAGCGTGACGCTCTGCGGGAGGTAGCCGACCTCGCCGGCCACGCGGATCGTGCCGTCGGCCGGGGTGAGTTCGTTGGCGATCAGTCTCAGCAGGGTCGACTTTCCGGAGCCGTTGACGCCGACGAGCCCGGTCCTGCCGGGGCCGAAGGCGACCTGGAGGTCGTCGAAGACGGCGGTGCCGTCCGGCCAGGCGAAGGAGACGGCGGTGCAGGTGACGGCGGTGTGAGTGGTTGACAAGGAGGCCTCGCGGTTTGCCGGATGCGGTCAGGGGCACGTGTGGGAGACACCGCGAGGTGACGACGATCAGGGTACGAGGCGGATCACGGTCCGAGGACGGATGCGGTTCCGAGGACGGTCGCGGGTCCGAGGACGGGTCCGGGTCCGAGGGCCGCGAAAAGGCCCTGTACCGGAGGATGGCTCGTATGCCGAGGTCGCACGCTGCGCACACATGGGCCAGTCAGAACTGGCTGTGTGTGACGCGGTGTCTCAGACCTCAGACGAGCAACGTCCTTCTCCAATCGGCGGCAACAGGACCACGTAACACGGTAGGAGCGGTCCTGACCTCTGTCAAAGGAATTAGCGTGCCCCTCAGACGACACGAAGGAGACCCCGTGCCCGACGGCTCGCTCTCGCTGCCAGCCCGGCTCTACCTGCTCTCCTGGGACACGGCGAAGCTCAAGGTCACCGGCGCGACCCATCTCCACCACCTGGTGCGCGCCGGGGCCCTCACGGAACTCGCGCAGCGCGGACTGCTCTCCGACGTCGAGGGCATCGCGACCCCTGTCGATCCCGACGCCCACACGGGTGACCTGGTCCTCGACGGCCTTCTGGAACTCATCGAGGAGTCCCGGCCACGGAAGTGGAAGGCCTGGGTGACCCTGCGGGCCCGGGTCACCCTGGACGCCGTACGCGCGCAGCTCGCGGCCGAGGGATACCTGCGGGCGGAGAAGAAGCGGGTGCTGGGGCTGTTCCCGTCCGTGGAGTACGAGCTGGAACGGGTGTCCGCTGTGGACGCCCTGCGTGAGGACGCGCGGCGGGTGCTGGTGGGCCCCGAGTCCGTGGCCGACGTCTCGGAGCGGGACGCCGCCGTCGTCGCCCTCGCCGCCGCGGCCGAGCTCCGCACCCTCGCGTCGGGCAAGGACCGCAAACTCCACAAGGACCGCATCGAACAGCTGACCGAACGCAGTGGCGCGGCGGCCCCCGCCCTGAAGAAGGTCATCCAGGAGGTCCGCACCGCGGTGATGGTGGCGGTGACCACCGGAGCGGCGACGAGCGCGACGACGGGCAGCTGACGCGACGGCCGGCAGTCCGCAAGGCGGCGGGCAGCCTGCGTGGTGGCGGGCACCTCGCGCGACGGTCGGGGCAGCCTGCGCGGTGGCTGGCACCCTGTACGACGGCCGGCAGCCTGCATGGTGGCGGGCGCCTTGCGCCACGGTGGGCACCCTGCACGACGGCCGACAGCTGGGGCGACGACGGGCAGCGGACGCGACGGCCGGGGCAGCCTGCGCGACGGCGGGCACCCTGCACGACGGCCGGCAGTCTGCACGGCGGCGGGCAGCCCGCGCGACATCGGGCAGAGTGCACGACGACCGGCAGCCCGCACGGCGCCGGTCAGCTGATGGCCCGGCAGCGGTCGCCGGCCGGCGCCTGCGGACGCGCCTCGGGGCGCCCGCGCACGCCCTCACGTACATGTCGGATTCCCGCCAGCCCCCGCCCTCCTGCGGTGGTTGGCTCGGTGCATGACGAATCCGAATCTCCCCGCCCTCCGTGAGACCGCCGACGCCTTCAGGGCCCTGCATGTACCCGGCCGTCCGCTCGTCCTCCCGAACGTCTGGGACACGGCGAGTGCCCGGATCGTCGAGGAGGCGGGGGCGGCCGCGGTGGCGACGACCAGCGCGGGAGTGGCCTGGGAGCTGGGGAGCGCGGACGGGGACACGCTCGGCCGGGCACGGGCCCTGGGCGCGGTGGAGCGGATCGCCGCGGTGGTCCACGTCCCGGTCAGCGCGGATGTCGAGAGCGGCTACGCGGAGGACGCCGCGGGCGTCGCGGACACCATCAGGGCGGTGCTCGCGGCGGGCGCCGTGGGCGTGAACATCGAGGACGCGTCGCACGCGGAGGGTGGCGGCGAGCCGCTGCGACCGATCGCCGAGCAGGCCGAGCGCATCGCGGCGGCGCGGGCGGCGGCCGACGAGGCCGGGGTGCCGCTGTTCGTCAACGCCCGCGTCGACACCTTCCTGCGGGGCGTGGGCAAGACCGAGGAGACCCTGGAGCGGGCTGGCGCCTTCCTGGCGGCCGGGGCCGACGGCGTCTTCGTACCCGGAGTCGTCGATCCGGCGACCGTCAGGGCTCTCGCCGAGGGCATCGAGGGCCCGCTGAACGTCATGGTGGGCCCCGGGGCGCCGTCCGTCGCCGAACTGGCCGCACTGGGAGTGGCCCGGATCAGCGCGGGCTCGGGCATCGCGCAGGCCGCGCACGCCGTGGTCCGCCGCGCCGCGCGGGAGCTGCTGGACACGGGAACCTACGACTCGCTGGCCGGAGGGCTCGACTACGCCGAACTCAACGCGCTGATGGGCGCCGGCCGCTGAGGGCCGACGGGCGCGGGTCGCTGAGAGCTGACGTGCGCCGGCCGCCGAGCGCGGGCGGGAAGCCGGTCAGCACGGGCCGCGCATGAGCTCCGCGAGGTCGTGGTCCAGGTCCACCTGGAGGTGTTCGAGTCCGGTGGGCACGAGGTCCGTCGTGCGCCCCAGGAACCTCCGCACCTCACCCGAACGCACGTGCACCACCGCGGTGCCCTCGGGAGCGTGGAACTCCAGAACGGTGCGGTCGTAGCCGTACGGCCGCACCCGTACGTCCCCGTAGCCCACCGAGTCCTCCAGCCCCGACACCAGCAGCTCGCGGGCGAACGTCCAGCAGACCTCCACGCCTTCCAGCGTGGCCGGGGCGGGGAAGGTCATACGGACGGCGAAGGGATCGCTCCGGTCGTAGTGCAGAGTGGCGGGAATGCTCGGCATCCGCGGCGCGGCGGCGACGAGGCGGGCCTCTACGGGCTGCTCGATGACGATGGACAACGCCTTGCTCCCTTGTGACAGCTGAACGAACTCCGGGCGGATCAGGCCGGTCGATAACAAAGACGACGGAACGAGCCAACCGGTGTACATGAAACCCAAGTGACCTGTGTCACCGCTTTCATACGTTCCGGTGATCCATCTCTCGTCCTGCCGCCCCGGGACATGGGACGCGCGGTCCCCGGACAACCGAGAGGACACTCGGTCGGGGTCCCGGGGTTCCCGGAGCAGGCCATCTGGACGTCATTGGGGGAGTGGGCTAGCTTCGCCCGCCATGAGGCGCTCGGGAAAGACGCGACGGACGATACGTACGAGTCGGATGGTGGCCGTGGGGCTGTGCGCGGGAGCGCTGGCCGCCGCGCTGACGGCGCCCGCACAGGCTCAGGGGGCGGCGCACGTGACGGGTGGGAAGCCCCACTGGGAGCTGAAGGACAGCGGCACCGACGCCCGATTCCGCGGCCTGTCGGCCGTCAGCGCGAACACCGCCTGGCTGGCCGGTTCGGCCGGCACCGTGCTGCGTACCCGTGACGGCGGCACGACCTGGCGAAACGTCTCGCCGCCCGGCGCGCAGGACCTCCAGTTCCGCGACATCGAGGCCTTCGACGCGCGGCGCGCCGTGGTCCTGGCCATCGGTGAGGGAGAGGCCTCCCGGGTGTTCAGGACCGACGACGGCGGGGCGACCTGGACCGAGTCCTTCCGCAACACCGACGCGAGGGCCTTCTACGACTGCCTCACCTTCTTCGACAGCCGGCACGGCCTGGCGATGAGCGACCCGGTGGACGGCAAGTTCCGGATCCTGTCCACCAGCGACGGCGGGCGTTCCTGGAAGGTGCTGCCCGACGCCGGCATGCCGGCGGCCCAGACCGGCGAGGCGGGCTTCGCGGCGGGGGGACAGTGTCTCGTCAGCTCGGGGCCGCGTGATGTGTGGCTGGCCACCGGCGGGGCGGCACGCGCGCGCGTGCTGCACTCCGCCGACCGGGGCCTGACCTGGACGGCCACCGACACGCCCGTCCCGGCCGGCGACCCGGCGCGCGGTGTCTTCGCCCTCGCCTTCCGCGACCGAGTCCACGGCCTGGCGGTCGGCGGCGACTACCGCCCCGACCAGGCCTCACCGCGGGCGGCGGCCCGCACCTCCGACGGCGGCCGTACCTGGACGACCGCGGCACAGCCACCGCCCGCCTACCGCTCCGGGGTCACCTGGCTGCCGTACAGTCGTACCTCGGCGCTCGCCGTCGGCCCCACCGGCACCGACCTGACGACCGACGGCGGCCGAACCTGGCGCACCCTGGACACCGGCTCGTACGACACCGTGGACTGCGCCCCCGACCTCGGCTGCTGGGCGTCGGGCGAGCAGGGCCGGGTGGCCCGCCTGGAGCGGTGACTGATGCCGGCCCCTGAGCACATCAAGGACAGCGCCCGCGACCGCGGCGAGAGCGAGAAGCGCGCCGAGGAGATCGCCGCCCGCACGGTCGACAAGGAGCTCGCCCCCTCGGGCGAGTCGAAGACGCGAGCCGGACCTCCATCGAGGACATGACGTCCGCCGAGCGCGGCGGTCAGCGCTCGCACAAGGGCGCCCCAGGGCCACGTACGACCAAGTTGTACGCGGGAGGCCGGGCGGCGGCGCGTCCACGGCCGCTCGGACATGAACAGGCAGCCCTGCGGAAGGCGCCGGAAGACAAGGGCTGACCACGGCGGGGCGGGGCGGGGCGACGGCGCGTACCCCCGTGCTCCCGGCCCGCCCCCTGGTCGTACGCTCGTGCCCACCATGACGACCGTACGGATCCCCGCGGGCTGGCCCGCCACCGAGGAGCAGGCGCGCGCCGTGCAGGACGAGTTGCGGGGCCAAGTGGTCCGCGGCGAACCGGGACCGCTGCCCGGCACCGGCCGGGTGACCGGGGTCGACGTCGCCTACGACGACGAGCGGGACGTCGTGGCGGCAGCGGCCGTGGTGCTCGACGCGGTGACGCTGGACGTCGTCGCGGAGGCCACCGCCGTCGGCCGGGTCTCCTTCCCCTACGTCCCCGGGCTGCTCGCCTTCCGCGAGATCCCGACGGTCATGGCCGCGCTCGACGCCCTGCCGTGCGCACCGGGTCTCGTCGTCTGCGACGGCTACGGCCTGGCCCACCCGCGCCGCTTCGGCCTCGCCAGCCACCTCGGCGTGCTCACCGGGCTCGCCACGATCGGGGTCGCCAAGAACCCGTTCACCTTCTCCTACGAGGAGCCGGACGCCCGGCGCGGCAGCACGTCCCCGCTTCTCGCGGACCAGGAGGAGGTGGGCCGCGCCCTGCGCACCCAGCACGGCGTGAAGCCGGTGTTCGTGTCGGTCGGACACCGCACGAGCCTCGACAACGCCTGTGCGCACACGCTCGCGCTCACCCCGAGGTACCGCCTGCCGGAATCCACCCGGCGCGCCGACTCCCTGTGCAGGAAGGCGCTGCGGGAGGCGACCCCCTGAGGGATGCGGGTCGTAGTCTGCGCCCGCGGTCTGAGTACGTGTTCTGAGTACGAGTACGGATGCGTGCGCGTGGTCATGATCGGCAGGCTGTGTCCCATGACGACGCACCGCGCACCCAAGGCCGAAGCCCACCCCACCCAGACCGTCGAGCGCACCGTGATGGCCGCGCTGTTCCTCGCGGTGGTCGCCGGAGTCGCCTGGATAGGCGGGATGATCTACACGGTCTCCGAGTGGTCGTTCTGAGTCTCCGTCGATCTGAGTTCACCACCGGCGACCCACCACCGGCGACCCACCACCGGGCTGAGGCCCTCAGGGCCGGCCCCGAGCCCTACAGGATCGCCGCCACCCGGAACGTGATCCCCGCGCCACGGAGCCGGTCCGTCAGCGCGTCGCCCATCGCCACCGCCGTCGTGACCTGCCCGGCCGTCTTCGGCAGGTGGTCGAAGGCGAGGGAGAGCGCGGACTCGGCCAGCATCTTGGCGGTCTCGCCGTAGCCGGGGTCGCCGCCCGCGACCTCCGTGAAGACGCGGCGTCCGCCGCCCTCGCCCACGAACCGCACCGAGAACCAGCTCTTGGCGCGCCGTGCGGCGCTCGGTCCCTCCCCGGGCTTGAACCGGTCGGACAACCAGCGGCGCGCCGGCGGCAGTTGGGCGGCCGTGAAGAGCGCACCCGTCGCGGCGACGCCTCCCAGCGCGACGGGCAGCCGTTCGACGGCCGCGTAGTGGCGGTAGCTGAAGTCGGGCCCGTACCGCTCCAGGGCCTGCGCCGACCGCCGCACCACCTGGGGGTCGATCGTGGGGAGCGGCAGGGCCCACGCCCCGATCTCCTTCGCGAACCGCGGAGCGCTCGGCGGCGCCGTCGCCCGCCGTCCCATCAGCCGTGGCTCGTGCCGGCGGCGTTCACGTGCCGCGGCCAGCAGCTGCGGGCCGCGGGCGAACTGCCCGAGCGCCGAGGCGAACGTGCCGCCCGAGAACATCGCGTGCGTGCGCACGAACCCGTCGACCCGCAGCGGAACGCCCTCGGGCAGCTGCCGCACGGTGAAGTACGCGCCCAGGTCGTGGGGCACCGAGTCGAAACCGCAGGCGTGCACGAGCCGGGCGCCGGTCTCCCGCGCGCGCGTGTCGTGCCTGACGTACATCAGGTCGACGAACTCCGGCTCACCGGTGAGGTCGACGTAGTCGGTACCGGCGTCGGCGCAGGCGGCCACCAGTTCCTCGCCGTGCAGGACGTAGGGCCCGACCGTCGTGGCCACCACGCACGCGTGGTGGGCGAGTTCGCGCAGCGACTCCGGGTCGGAACTGTCCGCGCGCAGGACGGCGGGCGCGTCGGGGCCGCCGTCCCGGGCGTGGGCGATGCCGGCCAGCCGTTCCCGCAGTCGCTCCAGTTTCTCCGCGCTCCGCCCCGCGATCGCCCAGCGCAGCCCTTCGGGCGCGTGCGCGGCGAGGTACTCCGCGGTGAGTACCCCGACGAACCCCGTGGCTCCGAGGAGCACGATGTCGTACGCGCGGTCCGCGCGATCCGTCCCGTTCGGCCTGCTCATGACACTCCTGCTCGTGAACCGCCCAGCCGTGCGCGAAGCGCCGTTGTCGGTGGCTGAGGCTAGCGTGAGGTACGAGTCATCGGACAGCGAGGTCGGACGACGAGGTCGGAGGCAGCCGTGGCCATGCCGGGGAACACCCTGAAAAAGTGGGGAAAAGTACGAGAGTTCGCGCTCGGCCTGCCCGGCGCCGCCGAGGAGTTCCCCTGGGGTGAGTCCGTCGTCAAGGTCAACAAGAAGGTGTTCGTCTTCCTCGGCGTGGACGACGGCAGTCATCCGCCGGCCGTCACGCTGAAGCTCAAGGACGAGGAGGCGCACGCCCACGCGCTGACCTCGCCCGGCGCCGAGCCCGCCGGTTACGGCCTCGGCAGGTCCGGCTGGGTCCGCATACCCCTGGAGGAGCCGGACGCTCCTGCCGCGGAGCTGCTGTGCGACTGGGTCGAGGAGAGCTACCGCGTGATCGCGCCGAAGAGGCTGGTCGCGGAGCTGGACGCCCGCTGAGGAGTCCCGCCGGGCCGCCCGTGGCCGCGGCGCCCGTCGCCGCGGCGCCGCTCCGGACCGACCGGAATTGAACTAAGCGCTTGCTCGCCAGGGCTTGCCCGATGTGGAACACGTTCATAACATCACTGATGTCACATCAGTAGTGTCACAGCGCTGGGGGCTTGATGGCAGTGACAGGCACGGCAGGGCACGGCCCGCTCTCCGGAGTGCGTGTCGTCGAACTGGCGGGGATCGGCCCCGGCCCGTTCGCGGCGATGCTCCTCGCCGACCTCGGCGCGGACGTGGTCCGGGTGGACCGCCCCGGCGGGGCCGGGCTCGCGATCAACCCCGAGTACGACGTCACCAACCGCAACAAGCGGTCGGTCGTGATCGACCTCAAGGCCGAGGACGGACCGGCCCGCGTCCTCGACCTGGCCGAGCGCGCCGACATCCTCGTCGAGGGCTACCGCCCCGGCGTCGCCGAGCGCCTCGGCGTGGGCCCCGAGGCCTGCCACGCCCGCAACGCCCGGCTGGTCTACGGACGGATGACCGGCTGGGGCCAGGAGGGCCCCCTCGCCCGACGGGCCGGGCACGACATCACGTACATCGCGCTCACCGGCGCGCTCGGCATGACCGGCAGGCCGGACGAGCCCCCCGTGGCCCCCGCGAACCTCCTCGGGGACTACGCGGGCGGCTCGCTCTACCTCGTCGTCGGCGTCCTCGCCGCCCTCCAGCACGCGCGCGCGACCGGCACCGGGCAGGTGGTGGACGCGGCGATCGTCGACGGCACCGCGCACCTCTCCGCGATGATCCACGGCATGCTCGCGGCCGGGGGCTGGCAGGACCGGCGCGCCGCCAACCTGCTGGACGGCGGCTGCCCGTACTACGGGACGTACGAGACGGCCGACGGGCGGTACATGGCGGTGGGCGCGCTGGAGCCGCAGTTCTACGCCGAGTTCGTGGCCCTGCTCGGGATCGAGGACCAGGCACCGGCCCGCAAGGACCTGTCGCGCTGGGACGAACTGCGCGAGACGGTCACGGCCCGCTTCAGGACCCGTACGAGGGACAAGTGGACGGCCGTCTTCGAGGGCTCCGACGCGTGCGTGGCACCCGTCCTGTCGCTGCGCGAAGCCCCGGCCCACCCGCATCTCGCCGCCCGCGGCACCTTCACCGACCACGGCGGCATCACCCAGCCCGCCCCCGCACCCCGCTTCTCCGTCACCCCCACCTCCGTCCGCGGCGGCCCCGCGCAGCCGGGCGCCGACACGGCCGACGTGGCCCGCGACTGGGACGTACCGGACCTCCTGAAGGGCATTCCAGAATGAAGCGGCAGATCTTCGCGGCCGAACACGACGCGTTCCGCGCGACGGTGCGCACCTTCCTCGCCAAGGAGGTGCTGCCCTACTACGGGCAGTGGGAGAAGGACGGCATCGTCTCGCGCGAGGCCTGGCGGGCGGCCGGGAAGCAGGGGCTGCTCGGCATCGCGGTGCCCGAGGAGTACGGGGGCGGCGGAAACCCCGACTTCCGCTACAGCGCCGTACTGGCCGAGGAGTTCACCCGCGCGGGCGCCGCCGGGATCGCCCTCGGGCTGCACAACGACATCATCGGGCCGTACCTCACGGGCCTGGCCACCGAGGAGCAGAAGCGGCGCTGGCTGCCCGGCTTCTGCGACGGCTCGTTGATCACGGCGATCGCCATGACCGAACCGGGCGCCGGATCCGACCTCCAGGGCATCACCACACACGCCGAGGACCGCGGCGACCACTGGCTGCTCAACGGCTCCAAGACCTTCATCTCCA
This sequence comes from Streptomyces sp. NPDC088747, assembly GCF_044751025.1. NCBI lineage: Bacteria > Bacillati > Actinomycetota > Actinomycetes > Kitasatosporales > Streptomycetaceae > Streptomyces > Streptomyces sp. NPDC088747. The sequence goes on along the minus strand of NZ_JBIVKZ010000019.1, from coordinate 163,370 downwards.
ACGGCATCCTCGCCGACCTGGTGATCGTGGTGGCGAGGACCACGCCGGAGGGCGGTGCGAAGGGCCTGTCCCTGCTCGTCGTCGAACGGGGTACGGACGGCTTCGAGCGCGGGCGCAACCTCGACAAGATCGGCCAGAAGGCGCAGGACACGGCCGAGTTGTTCTTCGACGACGTACGGGTGCCGAAGGAGAACCTGCTCGGCGAGCTGAACGGCGCCTTCGTCCACCTGATGACGAACCTCGCGCAGGAGCGCATGGGCATCGCCGTCGCCGGGATCGCCGCCGCCGAGTACGTCCTTGAGATCACCACGGAGTACGTCAAGGAGCGCGAGGCCTTCGGGCGCCCGCTCTCCAAGCTCCAGCACATCCGCTTCGAGATCGCCGAGATGGCCACCGAGTGCGCCGTCACCCGGTCCTTCCTCGACCGCTGCATAGTCGACCACTCGAACGGCGAACTCGACGCCGTGCACGCCTCGATGGCCAAGTGGTGGGCCACCGAGCTGCAGAAGCGCGTCGCCGACCGCTGTCTCCAACTGCACGGCGGCTACGGCTACATGAGCGAGTACCGCGTCGCCAAGGCCTTCACCGACGGCCGTATCCAGACCATCTACGGCGGGACCACCGAGATCATGAAGGAGATCATCGGCCGTTCCCTGCTCGGCTAACCCTCCCCGAAAGGCTTACCAGTGAGCACCGAAGCGTACGTGTACGACGCGATCCGCACCCCGCGCGGACGCGGCAAGGCGAACGGCGCCCTGCACGGCACCAAGCCCATCGACCTGGTCGTCGGCCTCATCCACGAGGTCCAGCGCCGATTCCCCGGTCTCGATCCGGCCGCGATCGACGACATCGTCCTCGGCGTCGTGGGCCCGGTCGGCGACCAGGGCTCCGACATCGCCCGGATCGCCGCGATCGCCGCCGGACTCCCCGACACGGTCGCCGGAGTCCAGGAGAACCGCTTCTGTGCCTCGGGCCTTGAAGCCGTCAACCTCGCCGCGATGAAGGTCCGTTCGGGCTGGGAGGACCTGGTCCTCGCGGGCGGGGTCGAGTCGATGTCACGGGTGCCGATGGCCTCGGACGGCGGCGCCTGGTTCGCCGACCCGATGACCAACCTCGACACGAACTTCGTCCCCCAGGGCATCGGCGCGGACCTCATCGCCACCATCGAGGGCTTCACGCGCCGCGACGTGGACGAGTACGCCGCGCTGTCCCAGGAGCGGGCCGCCGCCGCCTGGAAGGACGGCCGCTTCGAGAAGTCCGTCGTTCCCGTGAGGGACCGCAGCGGGCTCGTCGTCCTCGACCACGACGAGCACCTGCGCCCCGGCACCACCGCCGACTCGCTCGCCAGACTGAAGCCGTCGTTCGCGGACATCGGCGACCTGGGCGGCTTCGACGCGGTGGCGCTCCAGAAGTACCACTGGGTGGAGGCGATCGAGCACGTCCACCACGCGGGCAACTCCTCGGGCATCGTGGACGGCGCGTCACTCGTCGCCGTCGGCTCGAAGGAGGTCGGCGAGCGCTACGGCCTCACCCCGCGCGCCCGGATCGTCTCCGCGGCCGTCTCCGGCTCGGAGCCCACCATCATGCTCACCGGACCCGCGCCCGCGACCCGCAAGGCGCTCGCCAAGGCCTCTCTGACCATCGACGACATCGACCTCGTCGAGATCAACGAAGCCTTCGCCGCGGTCGTCCTGCGCTTCGTCAAGGACATGGGCCTGTCCCTGGACAAGGTCAACGTCAACGGCGGCGCGATCGCGCTCGGCCACCCGCTCGGCGCCACCGGCGCGATGATCCTCGGCACCCTCGTCGACGAACTGGAGCGCCAGGACAAGCGCTACGGCCTCGCCACACTGTGCGTCGGCGGCGGCATGGGTGTCGCCACGATCGTCGAGCGCGTCTGACCTTCCCCAACGGATCCCTTACGGAGCACCCCTGATGAGCACTGAGCCCACCACCATCCGCTGGGAACAGGACGAGACCGGCGTCGTCACCCTCGTCCTCGACGACCCCGACCAGTCCGCCAACACCATGAACCAGGCCTTCAGGGCGTCGATCGCCGCGATCGCCGAACGCGCCGAGGCCGAGAAGGACTCCATCCGCGGGATCATCTACACCTCCGCCAAGAAGACGTTCTTCGCGGGCGGCGACCTCAAGGACATGATGCGGGTCGGCCCGGAGAACGCCCAGCAGGCGTTCGAGACCGGCACGGCCATCAAGTCCGCCCTGCGCCGCATCGAGACCCTCGGCAAACCGGTCGTCGCCGCCATCAACGGCGCTGCCCTCGGCGGCGGTTACGAGATCGCCCTCGCCTCCCACCACCGCGTGGCGCTCGACGCCCCCGGCTCCAAGATCGGCCTGCCCGAGGTCACCCTCGGCCTGCTCCCGGCCGGCGGCGGCGTCACCCGCACCGTCCGCCTGATGGGCATCGCGGACGCCCTGCTGAAGGTGCTGCTCCAGGGCACCCAGTACTCCCCGCGGCGGGCCCTGGAGAACGGCCTCGTCCACGAAGTGGCGGCCACTCGCGAGGAGATGCTCGCCAAGGCGCGCGCCTTCATCGACGCCAACCCCGAATCGGCCCAGCCGTGGGACAGGCCGGGCTACCGCATCCCGGGCGGTACGCCCTCGAACCCGAAGTTCGCCGCCAACCTCCCGGCGTTCCCCGCCAACCTGAGGAAGCAGCTGAACGGCGCCCCCTACCCGGCGCCGCGCAACATCCTCGCGACCGCCGTCGAGGGATCGCAGGTCGACTTCGAGACCGCGCTGGTCATCGAGGCCCGCTACTTCACCGAGCTGGTCACCGGACAGACCGCCAAGAACATGATCCAGGCGTTCTTCTTCGACCTCCAGGCGGTCAACTCCGGCGCCAACCGCCCCAAGGGCGTCGAGCCGCGCCCGGTCCGCAGGGTCGCCGTCCTCGGAGCCGGGATGATGGGCGCGGGCATCGCGTACTCGTGCGCCCGCGCCGGCATCGAGGTCGTCCTCAAGGACGTCTCCGCGGAAGCCGCGGCCAAGGGCCGGGCGTACTCCGAGAAGCTCTGTGCCAAGGCCGTCTCCCGGGGACGGACGACACAGGAGAAAGCCGACGCGCTCCTCGCCCGCATCACCCCCACCGCCGACCCGAACGACCTCGCCGGCTGCGACGCCGTGATCGAGGCCGTCTTCGAGGACACCTCGCTCAAGCACAAGGTGTTCCAGGAGATCCAGCACCTCGTCGAGCCCGACGCGCTGCTCTGCTCCAACACCTCGACCCTGCCGATCACCGTGCTCGCCGAAGGAGTCGAGCGGCAGAGCGACTTCATCGGGCTGCACTTCTTCTCACCGGTCGACAAGATGCCGCTCGTCGAGATCATCAAGGGCGAGCGCAGCGGCGACGAGGCACTGGCCCGCGCCTTCGACCTCGTACGCCAGATCAGCAAGACCCCGATCGTCGTCAACGACTCGCGCGGCTTCTTCACCTCCCGCGTCATCGGCCACTTCCTCAACGAAGGTGTCGCGATGGTCGGTGAGGGCATCGAGCCCGCGTCCGTCGAGCAGGCGGCGGCCCAGGCGGGCTACCCGGCCAAGGTCCTCTCGCTGATGGACGAGCTGACCCTCACCCTGCCGCGCAAGATCCGCCAGGAGTCGAAGCAGGCCGTCGAGGAGGCGGGCGGCACCTGGGAGACGCACCCGGCGGAGGCGGTCATCGACCGCATGGTCGACGAGTTCGGCCGCACCGGCCGCAGCGGCGGCGCGGGCTTCTACGAGTACGGCGACGACGGCAGGCGCGGCAGGCTCTGGCCCGGTCTGCGTGAGCACTTCACGAAGCCGGGCACCGAGATCCCCTTCCGGGACATGCAGGAGCGCATGCTCTTCGCCGAGGCGCTGGACACCGTCCGGCTCCTGGAGGAGGGCGTCCTGACGTCCGTCGCCGACGCCAACATCGGTTCCCTGTTCGGGATCGGCTTCCCGGGCTGGACCGGCGGTGTCCTCCAATACATCAACGGATACGACGAGGGCGCGGGCCTGCCCGCCTTCGTGGCACGGGCGCGCCAACTCGCCGAGCGCTACGGGGAGCGGTTCGCACCCCCGGCGCTGCTGGTCGAGAAGGCGGAGAAGGGGGAGCGGTTCAGCGACGCGCGCTGAGACGCCCGGGGACGTATCGCTGAGCGACACGCCGCCCTTGCTCCCGGTGGTCCGGGGACCCGACGCTGACCGCGCACCGGTCCTGTCCCGTCCCCGCCCACCGAGGAGCCCCCATGGGTCGCCGTCCCGCGCTCGCCCTGCTGGACATCCTGCGCGGCGAGGGCGTGGACCGCGTCTTCGGCAACCCGGGCACCACCGAACTGCCCTTCCTCGCCGCCCTCATGGACGCCCAGGACGCGCCGGAATACGTCCTCGGCGTCCACGAGGGCGCCGTCGTCTCCATGGCGGACGGGTACGCCCGCGCCACCGGCCGCCCCGCGTTCGTCAGCCTGCACATCGCGGCCGGGCTCGCCAACGGCCTCATAGGACTGCTCAACGCCCGCCGCTCGCGCACCCCGATGGTGGTGATGGCCGGCCAGCAGGACCGCCGCCACCTCCAGCAGGACCCCATGCTGTCCGGCGACCTGACGGGTCTCGCCGCGGCCGCGGTGAAGGCCACCTTCGACGTCCAGCACGCCCGTGACCTGCCGCTCGCCGTGCGCCGTGCCTTCGCCCTCGCCGTACGGCCGCCCGCGGGACCGGTGTTCCTCTCCGTGCCCATGGACCTGCTCGCCGAGGACACCGAGATCGAGGTCCCGCCCCGCACCCCGGCACCCCGCACGGGAGCGGCCGCCGGCCTTGAACGCGCCGCCGTCCTGCTCGGCGGCGCGGCCCGCCCGGTGATCGTCGCCGGGGACGGGGTGGGCCGCGAGAACGCCCTCCCCGCGCTCGTCCGCGTCGCCGAGGCCTGCGGCGCGCCCGTCCACCACCAGCCGATGGCCGACTGCCTGGACTTCCCCACCACCCATCCCCTGTACGCCGGCATGCTGCCCCCGCGCCACGACGCGATCCGCGACGCCCTCAAGCCGTACGACACCGTCCTCATCGCCGGTGCGCACGCGTTCACGCCGCACCACTACAGCCCCGGGCCCCCGCTGCCGCCCGACCTCACGGTGGTGCAGCTCGACTCCGACCCGGACGAGATCGGCCGCAACTTCGCCGTCGGCACCGGGCTGGTCGGTGCCCTCGCCCCCTCGCTCGACCGGCTGGCCGAACTGCTGCACCAGCGGGTCCCCGCACACAGCGCGAAGGCCCGGGTGCTGCGGGCCGGTGAGCGGCACACGGCCGAACGCAAGGAGACGGACGACGCCGCCCGCGCCGCCTACTCCCCGGCGCCGCTCGCGCCCTGGGCCGCGGCACACGCCGTGGCGCGCGGGCTGCCGCCGGACGCGGTGGTCGTCGAAGAGGCCATCACCGTGGGCCTGTTGCTGCGCCGGCTCGTACGTCTGGACCGTCCCGGCAGCTACACGCACACCGTCGGCGGAGGCCTCGGCTGGGGGATCGGCGCGGCCGTCGGGCGCGCGCTCGCCGAGCCGGGGCGCCCGGTGGTCGCCGTACTCGGCGACGGCTGCGCGCTGTTCGGACTCCAGGGGCTGTGGAGCGCGGCGCGCAGCGCGGTCCCGGTGCTGTTCGTGGTGCTGGGAAACGGCGCGTACCGCACCCTTCAGGACACCTACGAGGCGATGGCCGGGCAGGGGGCCTGCCCCGGCACCGAGTTGGGCCCGCTCGACTTCACCCAGGCGGCGCGGTTCTTCGGGCTCGACGCAGTGCGCGCCGAGAGCGCGGAACACCTGGGTGAACTCGTGTCCGGGGCGGGGAAGTTGACGCGCCCGCTGCTCGTCGACGTCCCCCTTCGGTGAGTCCGGCCCGCTCAACATCGACAGGCACCTTGTCAACCGCCCCCGGGCACCCGACCATCGGTCCATGACGGACGGTCCGGCGCCCAAGTCGGTGCTCGCGCGCGGAGCGACGCTGCTGCGTGCCTGCGGGGACTCCGAGGGCGCGCTGAGCCTCGCCGAACTGGCCCTCCGCTCGGGGCTGCCCAAGCCGACAGCGCACCGTCTGCTCGGCGAGCTGGTCCGGCTGGAGCTGCTGGAGCGCGCGTCCGACGGCCGCTACCGGATCGGCCTCGCCCTCTTCGTGATCGGCCAGTCGGCGCCGTCCGCACGGGAGTTGAGGGACGCGGCGCTGCCCTACCTCGGCGACCTGCACGGGGAGACGCACGAGAACGTGCACCTCGCCGTCCCCGACGGTCCCGACACCCTCTTCCTGGAGAAGATCACCGGCCGCCGTGCCACGCCGATCGTCTCCCGGGCCGGGGGCCGTCTGCCGGCCCACTGCACCGCCACCGGCAAGGTCTTCCTCGCCCACGACCCCCGCCCACCGCACCTCGCCCTGCCCCGCCTCACCCCGCGCACCCTCGTCCTGCCGGGCCAGCTCGCCCGCGACCTCGCCGCCACCCGCGTCCGCGGCTACGGGGTCAACCTGGAGGAAGCGGAGGTCGGCATCTCCGCCGTGGCCGCCCCGGTCTACGAAAGGGGCCGGGGCCCCGGCCCGATCGCCGCGATCTCCGTGACCGCAGGCACCCGCCGCCTGGACGTCGACCGCGTAGGCGCCAGGGTGTGCGCGGCGGCACGGGCACTGACAAGAGCGCTGTCGGCATAGGAGATTCAGTCGTCCGGCGTTTGAGGACGAGCGCGAAGCGCGAAAGCGGGGGTCTGGGGGCGCGGCCCCCGGATACGGGACGGGAAGGGGCGGAGGGGGCGAAGACCCTACTCCCCGCCCGACCGCGCGACCCCCGACTGCACCGCCACGGCCAACGCGTGCTCCGTCAGCCGCTCCCCGTACACCTCACCCACCACCCGCCCCCGCACGAACACCAGCACCCGGTCGCACACCTCGGTCAGCTCCGCCAGATCGGTCGAGGTGATCAGCACAGCCGCCCCACCCGCCGCCAACTCGCCCACGATGGTGTGCATTTCAGCCCGCACCCCGACGTCCACACCCCGCGTCGGATCGTCCAGCACGACCACACGGGGCTCGGTGGCCAGCCACTTGGCGAAGACGACCTTCTGCTGGTTGCCGCCGGACAGCCGCCCCACGATGTCGTACGGACCGCCACGCAGCCGCAGCCGCTCGGTCAGGTCGGCGGTGCGCCGCACCAGTTCACCCCGGGAGGGCAGCACCCCGCCGCGCCCGAGGGCCAGCCAGCTCACCGTGGTCGTGTTCTCCCAGACCGTACGCTCGGCCATCAGCCCGAACCGCTTCCGGTCACTGGGCACGAAGGCGACGCCCGCACGCACGGCGCCCCGTAACGACCGCGGCATTCCCCGGCCACCCACGTCGACCCGCCCCGACGAGATCGTCGTACGGCCGCAGACCACCTCCAACGCGACCAGATGGCCCGCTCCTTGGAGCCCGGCCAGTCCGACCACCTCACCCGCGCGCACGGTGAAGGTGACGTCGACGAGCCGTCCGGGCACGCTCACCTCGGACAGCACCACCGGTGGCGGGCCTTCGGTGAGGGCACGCGTGCGGCGTTCGGGCTGGGCCGGCCGGCCGCCCAGCATCGCCGTCACGAGCTCCGGCACGTCGACCTCCCCGCGCCGGGCGCCGTCCAGTGCCACCCGGCCGTCCCGCAGCACGGTGACGCGCTGCGCGAAGCGCATCACCTCTTCGAGGAAGTGGGTGACGTACAGAACCGCGATGCCCTGCCCGGTGAGGGTCCGCAGGACCTGTTCCAGGCGGTCCACCGCGGCGGCGGGCAGCGCGGAGGTGGGCTCGTCCAGGACCAGCACCTTGGGGCGGCGCAGCAGCGCCCGCGCGATCTCGGTCAACTGCTGGTCGGCGAGCGGAAGTTCGGCGAGGAGCGCGCCGGGGTCGATGTCGAGTCCGAGTTCGGCGAGTACCGGCTCGGCGGCGCGGTCCATGGCGCGCCGGTCGAGCAGGCCGAAGCGGTGGGGCGGCCGATAGGGGTAGAGGTTCTCGCGGACGGTGAGGTCGGGGAAGAGGCTCAACTCCTGTGAGACGACGGCGATCGCGTCCGACGTCGTCCCCTTCGCCAGTTCCACCGTCCCCGCGTCCGCCGTCACCGTGCCGGACAGAATCCGCACCAGCGTCGACTTCCCCGCCCCGTTCTCGCCGACCAGCGCGTGCACTTCACCGCCGCGCAGCCGGATACCCGCGCCGTCGAGCGCCTTGACCCCGCCGTACGACTTGACCAGGTCCCGCGCCACGAGCATGTCGCCGTCATCCATTTCAGCGCGCGTCCTTCAGAGGCTTGAGCTGGGCGTTCTGGTCGCCGAGCAGCTTGTCGATCGTCGGCTTGTACCAGTCGTACGCCGCCTCGGCGGTCTTCTGCCGCCTGATGATGCCGTCGATGTTGCTCTTGTCGACGACCCCGCCGGGGGAGAGGAACCAGCCGTCGAGGAGCTTGCCGTCGTTGTCGCGGACCGCCTCGATCAGCATCGCCGTCGAGAGGTAGCCCTTGAGGAAGTGCTGCGGGTCGATGGTGACGAAGTTCGAGCCGTCCCTGACCGCGTCGAGGGTCTTCGGGTCGACGTCGAAGCCCGCCGTGAGCCAGGTGCCCCGCTCGGACTTCTTGATCTTCGCCAGGTTGTAGCTGTCGGCGTCCCCGACGCCCAGGAAGGCGAGCGCGTCGGGATGCGCGTTCACCTGCGCCGACCAGGAGCTGTGGTTCTGTCCGGGATCGCTGTACGTCTGGAAGGGGCCCAGGACCTTCACGTTCGGGGCCTCCTTCGCGAAGGTGTCGGAGATGCCCTTGGCCCGGTTGTCCAGCACCGGGGTTCCCGGGTTGGGCACCCCGACGACGATCTCGCCCTTCGGGTCGTCGCCGAGCCGCTTCAGGGCCTCCTTCGCCATCAGCTCGCCGAGCGCGTAATTGTCGTTACCCACATAGAAGTTCACCTTGCTGCCGTCGGTCGGCGAGGTGTCCAGAGCGACGATCGGGATGCCCTGGTCGACGGCGCGCGCGGCGGGCCTGGTGAAGATCGGCGGGTCGAGGTTCTCCAGGACGATGCCGTCCTTGGCGCGGGCGGTGAGGTTCTGGAAGAGCTGCACCTCCGCGGGCCCGTCGGTGTTGGGCGGACCGACCGCCTTGAAGTCGATGTTCCCCGCGTGGTCGGCCGCGCTCTCGGCGCCGAGGACCATCTCGTGGGCGAAGTTCAGGCTGATGTTGGCCACCGCGATGCCCATGCTCAGCCTTCCGTCCTTGCCGGAACCGCTCCCTTCGCCGCAGCCCGCGACGGCGAGGAGGGCCAGCGCGGCGGGCACGGCGAGCAACGTACGCGATCGGGGGTGCATCACGGCCTCCAAGCGGCTTCGGACGAGCTGCGGACAATCTCTGAGCGGGCGTTGATCGAGCTCCGGGAGACCTCTCGGCCGTGTCTGGGCCGGTGTCTCGGCCGGGCGAAGGTCCCGGGCGATGGTCAAGGGGGCACCTCGGCTCGGGACTTCAGCGGCGCCGCCGTCCGCTGCGGCGCAGCGCGCTGTCCGCCGCCACCGCGACGAGGATCACCCCGCCGGTCGCGAACGACGTCCAGTTGATGGGCACTTCGAAGAACACGAGCCCTGAGGCGACGACGGCCAGGATCATCGCTCCGGCCACCGCTCCGACCACCGATCCGCGCCCGCCCGCGAGCGGGGTGCCGCCGATGATGCAGGCGGCGATGGCCTGCAACTCGTAGCCCTGGCCCAGAGTCGGGTCCCCGGCGCCGTAGAAGGCGAGCGCGAGTGCCGCGGCGCAGGCGGTGGTCAGGCCGGACAGGGCGAGCGCCTGGATCCGGGTGCGGACGACGGGGATGCCGCTGAACTCGGCGGCGTCGGGGTTGGATCCGATCGCCCGCACCCGTGCGCCGAAGCGTGTCCGGGTGAGCACGACCGTCAGTACGACGACCACCGTCACCAGTACCCACAGGGCGAACGGCACGCCGCCCGCGTCGCCGCCCGCGAGCGTGAAGAACGAGTCGTCGAGCGGCAGATCGGTGATCTGCTTGCCGTCGGCGAGCGCGAGCCCGACGCCCCGGAACAGCATCAGGGTGCCCAGCGTCACGATGAACGAGGGCAGCGCGAGCAGCGTCGTGACCAGGGCGTTGAAGACGCCGAGCAGAGCTCCGGTGAGCAGGATCACCGGCACCGCCAGCCACGGTGGCGTGCCGTCCCGGATCAGCAGCGCGCCGACGACCAGACACATCGCGTACGTCCCGCCCACCGACAGGTCGACCTCGCGCATGGCCAGCGCGAACACCATCCCGCACGCCATCAGGGAGATGTAGACGGAGTTGTGGGCGGTGGTGAGCAGGTTGTCGCTGTCGAGGAAGTCCGGGTAGGGGATGCCGATCACGGCGATCAGCAGCCCGAGGACGACCAGTACGCCCAGTTCGTCGCGGATCAGCCGCCGGGACCGCGGCCAGTGCGACGTCGGCCCCCGCTTCTCACCGCCCGGTTCGCGGGCGCGCTCGGCATCGTCCACGGCACGCTCGGTCTCGGTCATCGGGCACGGCTCCCGTACGGCTGACGCTGGCTGGGCGGTCGCCCCGCAGCGTGGGCCTCACGAACGCGCGCGGCAACAGGGCCGTTCCGGCGAGTGGAATGCGCTCTTGCCGAGTGACTGACGGTTCATCACACTCGCCCCATGGAGACACGTACCGCCCTGGTGACCGGAGCGGCACAGGGCCTCGGGCAGGAGTTCGCCGTCGCGTTGGCGGGGCGCGGATACCGGGTCGCGGGGATCGATCTCGTCCCGCAGCCGGAGACCGGCGAACGGGTGCTGGACTACCTGGAGTTGATCGCCGACGTCACCGACGAGGAGCAGATCGGGCACGCGCTGGAGCAGGTCATCGACCGGTTCGGGACACTGCACGTTCTCGTCAACAACGCCGGTGTGTACCCGGAGTCGGCCTTCGAGGACATCACGCCCGAGGAGTGGCGGCGCGTCATGCGCGTCAATCTGGAGGCCCCGTTCCTGCTGACCCGCGCGGTGCTGCCGTATCTCCGGGCGGCGGGCTGGGGGCGGATCGTGAACATCGTGTCGGCCGCCGTCCTCACCGCGCCGCCGACGATGGTCGCGTACGTGTCCTCCAAGGCCGGCCTGATCGGCTTCACGCGCTCGCTGGCCTCCGCGCTGGGGCCGTCCGGCATCACCGCCAACGCGATCGCGCCGAGCATGGTCCGCACGGCCACCGCCGAGCGGACCGTCGGAGCGGACGGCGGCTTCGAGCACGTCCGTTCCCAGCAGGCCGTTCCCCGGACGCAGGAGCCGTCCGACCTCGTCTCCACGCTCCTGTACGTCGTCGACGAAGGCAGCGACTTCCTGACCGGACAGACCCTCAACGTGGCGGGCGGGTCGGCCTACTTGTAGGAACACGGCAGGGCGGCGGGTTCGCGCGGCTCAGGACTCCTTGAGCCACTCCCGCAGTTCCTCCTTCAGTGAGCGCTGGAAAGTCGTCAACAGCGCCTGCACCACCAGCGGTTGCATGTGCGCCGACAGCGACTTCACCGCAGCCACCGAAGTGACCGACTCGCCCTCGCGCACCGTGGCACGCAGCAGCTCGGACAACTCGCGGGCCGCCGCGCGCGAGTGCTCCAGCAGCACCGTGCGCGCCGCGAGGATCGCCTCTTGCGCGATGGGTACGTCGAGAAGCTGTACGCCGAGCCGCAGCAGCGCCGGGTCCACGCGGAGGGAGTCCGGGGTGCGCGAGATGACGCTCATCGCGGCGAGCCGGTCGAGTTCCTCCTCGCCGAGCGGGCGCCCGGCCCGCCGTTCCAGCTCCTCGCGCGTCACGTCCTCCGCCGCGTCGGGCGCCCAGGAGGCCACCACGGCACGGTGGATGGCGAGATCGTGCGCGCTCAGTCCCGGCGGCAGCTGCTGGAGATACCGCTCGATCGCGGACAGCGTCATGCCCTGGTGCTGCAACTCCTCGATGAGCGCGAGCCGGGCCAGATGCTCCTGGCCGTACTGGCCCACCCGCCTGGGCCCGATCACCGGCGGCGGCAGCAGACCCTTGGTGCTGTAGAAACGGACCGTACGGACGGTGACCCCCGCACGCGCGGCCAACTCATCCACCGTGAGCGCCGGCTCCTCGGTGTCCGTGGTCATATCGGGCCCCGCCTCTCCGCGACATACTCCGATCAGGTGCAACAGTATTGCTGTCTCACCATCCCTGTGACAGCACCCACCCACCACCGGCCCACGCCCGCCCCGGCCGTTCCCGCGGGGCTACCACCGCCTGCCACCGCCTACCAAGGCACCTCCCCGTTCTCGTCCTGGAAGGTTCCTGTCGGACCGTCCGTGGCGAGGGTCGCGAGGCGGACGACGACCGCGGCGCTCTCCTCCGGCGCCCGTCCGATGCCGAACGCCGCGGTCAGGTCCGTCGCCGTGGTCCCGGGCTCCACCGCGTTGAACTTGATGCCCGGGTGGGCCTTGGCGTACTGGACCGTGAGCATGGTCGCCGCGGACTTGGACGCGGAGTACAGCGCCAACGGCAGGTTGAACTCCGGCCGGTCCGGGTTGGTCACCGCCCAGAAGGACCCGGCACTGCTGGAGACGGTGACGACGGTCGGGTTCGCGGAATTGCGCAGCAGGGGCAGCGCGGCCTCGGTGACGCGCACGATTCCCACCGCGTTGGTGTCGAAGGCCCGCAAAGCCGTGGGCCCGTCGAGGACCCCGTCCCCCAGGACGCCCGCGTTGTTCACCAGGACGTCGAGCCTGCCCTCGGCCGAGCCGATCGTCGCCAGCGCGTCCCTCACCGACGCGTCGTCGGTCACGTCGAGCCGCACGAACCGCGCGCCCAGCTCCGCCGCGGCCTTCTCGCCCCGCTCGACGTCACGAGCGCCGATGTAGACGACGTGGCCCAGCGCCAGAAGCTGTTTGGCCGTCTCGAAGCCGATGCCCTTGTTGGCCCCGGTGATCAGTGTGATGGTCATGCGTGTCCTCACGAATTACGTGGCCCGAGTGGGCCGTTAGCGATGGGGTTGGGTGGGAATGGCGGGTTTATTCGGGATATCCGGTTCCTGGAGATGCCCTGGTCGGCCGTGAGCCGCCCGTGCCGGTCCCGGAGGTCAGCCGGTCAGCTGCCGGAGAAGTTCGGCGGCGTCGTGCAGGGCGGTCATGTGCACGAACCGCCCGTCGCGGACCTGGTAGATGGCGTACTCGGTGATCTCGAACGAGGCGCCGGTGGGAGTCACGCCGAGCCATTCCCTCGCGGGAGTACCGGTGTTGACCAGCCGCGCGGCCAGACGGTCACCGTCGAAGAGCAGTTCCTTGAGCTCCCAGTGGAGATCCGGAACCGCGTCCACGTCATGCTTCTGCACGGCGATGAGATCGTCCCGGGTGGCCGGCTCACCGTTCAGGGTGGTCCGCTCGGAGATGAACTCGTCCATACCGTCGAACTCGTGGGCGTTGAGCGCCTCGATATAACGCAGGTAGAACGCGCGCAGATCACTGTCGGACATGAAGACGACCCTTCTGTGGAGCAGCTCCGGGTCGGATCGGGTCGGATCAGATCGGATCGGGGCCGCAACGGATGGTGATTCGATCGACGGATATCCGCCTCGGCGAGGCCGTGGAACCCGGCAGTCACCGTCGGCCGACGGGCCGCGCTCGACCCAGATTGGCCATCAGCTCGCCGCGGGTCTGTCGAGGGGCCTCGGTCCAGGCGGGCTGACCCGGAGCGGAGCGCCAGGATTCGCTCAGCGGACTGTTGTCCACGGTGTCGAAACCGAACCGGTCGTACAGCCGCGCCACCAGTTCGACCGCTTCCGGGTGATCACTCGACACCGGCAGCGCCAGCCGGCCGGGATCGCCCGGGGGACGCCCGGCGGTGGTGATGCGGGGAGCCTGGATATGGGTGAACGCCTGGACGACCCGTGAGGTGGGAAGCTGCTCCTGGCGCAGCTCGTGCACCGTCTTCTCGCCCGAGTCGATGACGTCGATGTGACCGTCCCGCCAGATCATGTAGTTGTTCGTGTCCAGCACGATCTTGCCCGCGAGCTCCGCGACGGGCATGTCGTTGACGACTTTGAGAGGTACGGCGACGACCGCGAAGTCGCCGGCCCGCGCGGCGTCCGCGGCGTGAGCGGCCCGCGCCGACGGGCCGAGTTCGGCGACAAGGTCCGCCAGGGTCTCGGGCCCGCGCGAGTTGGCGAGGACGACGTCGTATCCGATCGCCAGCGCCGCGCGGGCGATCTGGCCGCCCACCTCGCCCGCGCCGATGATCCCGATGGTCTTCATGGGTGGTCGCGCCTCTCAGATCTGGTTCAGACCGCCGTCGACGTACAGGCTCGAACCGGTGATGAAACTGCTCTGCCCGCAGGCGAGGAAGGCCACGGCGGCGGCGATCTCCTCCGGGCGCGCGAGCCGGCCCAGCGGCACACGCGTGGACAGCTGCTGCTTGAACCCCTCCGGGTCGGGGGTGAGCCCCGACAGCGCGGGGGTGTCGGTCGGGCCGGGCGTGACGGTGTTCACCCGGATCCCGCGTCCCTTGAGTTCGTTGGCCCAGGTCCGGGAGAACGACCGGGTGGCGGCCTTGGTCGCCGCGTACACGCCGAGCGCCTCGTCGCCGACGTCCACGTTGGTGGAGCCGTTCAGAATGACCGAGGCGCCCTCGTTGAGCAGGGGCAGCGCCTTCTGGACGGTGAACAGCATGCCGCGGACATTGATGCCGAAGAGGGTGTCGAAGTGCTCCTCGGTGATCTGCTCCAGCGGCCCGAGCGAGGCGACGGAGGCGTTCGCGAACAGGACGTCCAGGCCTCGCCCCCGGTCGCGGATCGTCTCGTAGAGCCGGTCCAGGTCGGCCAGGTTCGCGATGTCGCCGGTCACCGCGGTGGCCGCCGAACCGATCGTCTCGACGGCCGCGTCGAGTTCGGCCTTGCGCCGGCCGGTGATGAAGACGTGTGCGCCCTCGGCCGCCAGCCGGACGGCACTGGCCAGGCCGATTCCGGCGCTGCCCCCGGTCACGAGAGCGGTCTTTCCCTCAAGCAGTCCCACGAGAACAGTCCCTTCGACTTCCGCAGCGATCGATGCGGAAGTCGAACGGTAGCACTTCTGAAGCGATCGCTGCAGAAGAGGTAGGCTGTCGGGGTGGAGAAGAAATTGAGCGGCCCCATGGGCCGACCGCGAGGATTCGACGTCGACGAGGCTCTCGAGTGCGCCATGCTGGTCTTCTGGAAGCACGGCTACGAGGGCACCAGTACGGCGGGCCTGACGAACGCGATGGGTATCTCCACCACCAGCATGTACGCGGCCTTCGGCAACAAGGAGAAGCTGTTCCGCAAGGTCCTGGAGCGCTACACCGAAGGCCCGAGCGCCTATCTCGCCCGAGCCCTAGAGGAGCCGACCGCCCTCGGCGTCGCCACCGCGATCCTGGCCGGCACCGTGCGGACCACCACCCGCCCGGCCAATCCCCACGGGTGCCTGGGCGTGCAGAGCGCCCTCACCGTCAGCGACGCCGGGCAGGAGGTCCGTGACCTCCTCGTCGCCTGGCGCGACGACGGCTACTCCCGCGTCCGCGAGCGGTTCCGGCGCGCCGTCGACGAGGGCGACCTGCCTCCGGAGACCGACCCGGGGCTACTGGCCCGCTACCTCACGACCTTCGCCTACGGCATCGCCGTCCAGGCGGCGAGCGGTGTCTGCCGCGACGAACTCCAGGAAACGGCCGACGCCGCCCTGCGCAGCTGGCCGATCTCCTGAGACTGAGACCCACCCGGCGGAAGGCCGGCCCCCGTACGCCGGGGGAACGCCCCCAGCGAGCAGGTCGAAGGCGCGGCCGGGGCGGCGGCTCGCCATGCCAGCGCCCCGGCCGGACAGCCCGCGGGTCACGTGAGACGCCGACCGGGCCGAGACACACGGACAGGTCCTACGGCCCTGTCCTGGACCACCTCAGTGATCGTGAACCGAGTCGGTCGCGGCGATCTTCTTCCACGACTTCGGCCGAGACGGCGAAGCCGCCCCTTCGGCCCCCGCCGACCGCGCGATCGACGCGCTCAGCGCCGCGGGCGCCGCCGGCTTCGACGGCTGGTAGAGCCAGGTGTCGAAGAGCGGGCCGAGCGCCTTTCCGGACACCTCCTCGGCGTACTCACGGAAGTCGCCGACCGTGGCGTTCCCGTACGCGTGCTCACTCGGCCACCCCTTCAGGACGGTGAAGAACGCGTCGTCCCCGATCTCGTTCCGCAGCGCCTGGATCGCCAGCGCCCCGCGGTCGTACACCGCGAGGTCGAACTGGTTCTCCGGCCCCGGGTCCCCGGGCGCGACCGTCCAGAAGGCGTCGTCCGCCGGGTGCGAGGCGTACACATAGTCCGCGAGTTCCTGCGTCGTCCCCTCGCCCTCGTGCTCCGACCACAGCCACTGCGCGTACCTGGCGAAGCCCTCGTTGATCCAGATGTCCTTCCACCCGGCGACGGACACGTCGTCCCCGTACCACTGGTGGGCCAGCTCGTGGACGACGACGGACACGTTCGAACCGTTCGCGAACTGGCGCGGGCTGTAGAACGGCCGGGTCTGGGTCTCCAGCGCGTACCCGGTGTTGGTGTTCGGGACGTATCCAC
The DNA here is from genome assembly GCF_044751025.1 of Streptomyces sp. NPDC088747. Taxonomy (NCBI): domain Bacteria; kingdom Bacillati; phylum Actinomycetota; class Actinomycetes; order Kitasatosporales; family Streptomycetaceae; genus Streptomyces; species Streptomyces sp. NPDC088747. The sequence goes on along the minus strand of NZ_JBIVKZ010000019.1, from coordinate 146,807 downwards.
CCAAAGCATTGAAGGGGTAGCGGCCGAAGTACCCGGTGAGGAAGTCCGCGACCTCACCGGTGCGTTCGATGCTCGCCCGCGCCGCCCCGTCGTTGTCGCCGAGATCCTTGCTGTACGCGTTGACGATCGGGATGCCGCTCTCCGTCGTCCCGGTCGTGATGTCGAACCTGCCGACCGCGAGCGTGGCGAGATAGGTGGCCTGCGGCTTGTTCGACCGCCAGTTGTAGCGCGTCCAGCCCAGCCGCGAACTGGTCGACTGGAGCGTGCCGTTGGAGATCGCCTGGGTGCCGTCGGGGACGTTGACCGACACGTCGTAGGTGGCTTTGTCGAGCGGGTGGTCGTTGCTGGGGAACCACCACCACGCGGCCTCGGGCTCGTTCGCGCCCACGCCGCCGTCAGGGGTGCGGTGCCAACTGGTGAACCCGTACGCCGACTTCGACGAGGGCACACCGCTGTAGCGCACCACGATCGTCACGGTCCTGCCCTTGGCCAGCGGCGTCTTCGGGGTGATCTCCAGTTCGTGCTCGCCGGAGGTGGTGAACGACGCCTTCACGCCATTGACCCGCACCTCGCTCACATCGAGGAGAAAGTCCAGATTGAAGCGTGAGAGATCCTCCTTGGCGGTCGCCAGAAGGGTCGCTGTACCCTCCAGTTCGTCGGTCCGCGGCTGGTACTGGAGCCGCAGATCGTAATGCGAGACGTCGTAGCCGCCGTTGCCGTAGGCCGGGTAGTAGGGGTCGCCGATGCCCGGTGCCCCGGGGGCGTAACCGGCCGCCGATGCCGGGACCGCCAGCAGGAGTGAGGCCGCGAGCGCGCCCGGTGCGATGAGTCTGCGGTGCACGTCAAGCTCCAAGTTGTGGGGGCGTGAAGTCTGTTCGGAGCCTATTCAGACCCTGTGCCCCCGGTCATGTCCACGGCCACCCCTGTCACACGATCGCCATTCGGCCGTCATGAGCAATCCCGCCCCACAGGCCTTTCACAGACCCTCTTTTGTACGGGAGTTGACCGGGGTACCTTCCGCCCATGCCGATACGTGCGCGCCGTATGCGCTTCACGACCTGGAGATCGCTCGCGACGGCGGCCACGGCCGCCCTGATGGCAACCCTGCTCACCCCGGTCGCCGCACACAGTGCCCCGCGGGAGAGCGCCCCGATCTACTCATACGACAACGCGATCCGCGAATCCGTGTGGGTGGACACCGGCCTCGACGGCGACAGCGACGGGAAGCGCGACCGCGTCGCCGTCGACATCGTCCGGCCCCGCGAACTCGCCGTGCCGGGCCGCAAGGTGCCCGTGATCATGGACGCCAGCCCGTACTACTCCTGCTGCGGACGAGGCAACGAGAGCCAGCGCAAGACGTACGACGCGAACGGCGACGTCGTCCAGATGCCGCTCTTCTACGACAACTACTTCGTGCCCCGGGGCTACGCGTTCGTCGGCGTCGACCTGGCCGGCACCAACCGCTCCGACGGCTGCGTCGACGTGGGAGGCCGCAGTGACATCCAGTCCGCGAAGGCGGTCGTCGACTGGCTCAACGGCCGGGCCAAGGCGTACACCTCACGCACCGGGACCGCCACGTCCAAGGCCGGCTGGACCAACGGCAGGACCGGCATGATCGGCAAGAGCTGGGACGGCACCATCGCCAACGGCGTCGCCGCCACCGGCGTCAGGGGCCTGGAGACCATCGTGCCGATCAGCGCGATCTCCTCCTGGTACGACTACTACTTCAGTGAGGGCGCCCCGCTGTACGACTCCGGCCCGGACTGGCTGTCCGACTACGTCGACAGCCCCGACGCCCGCGCCAAGTGCGCCGCGGTCCAGCAGAAGATCGTCGACGGGGCACCGCGCACCGGCGACTGGACCCCCTTCTGGAGCGAGCGCGACTATGTCAAGGACGCGGACAAGGTCACGGCGAGCGTCTTCCTGATCCACGGCGCCCAGGACCTCAACGTCCGTACCCAGCACGTCGGTCCCTGGTGGGACGCGCTCGCCGAGAACGGGGTCGACCGCAAGATCTGGATCTCGCAGACGGGCCACGTCGACCCGTTCGACTTCCGCCGCGCCGAGTGGGTCGACACCCTGCACCGCTGGTTCGACCACGAACTCCTCGGCTACGACAACGGCATCGACGACGAGCCCATGGCCGACATCGAGCGCCACCCCGACCAGTGGGTGACCTCCCGTGTCTGGCCGCCCCGCGCCACCGACACGACCACCCTGCGCCCGGCGAAGGGCTCCGCGGCGGGCGTCGGCACCCTCGGACTCGACAGGCGCTCCGGAACCGAGACCTTCACCGACGACCCGCGGCTGAGCGAGACCGACTGGGCGGCGTACGTCGACCAGCCGACTCCCGACAAGGCGGGCTTCGTCACCAAGCCGCTGACCAGGGACCTACGGCTGTCCGGCTCGTCGAAGGTGACGATCACCGCCACCCCGACGACGTCAACGGCGCACCTCTCGGCGGTACTTGTCGACCTGGGCCCGGACACCATCCGCGACTACGCCGCCGCCGGCGAGGGCATCACCACGCTCACGGACCGCACCTGCTGGGGCCCGAGCACGACCGGCGACAGCTCCTGCTTCCGGGAGACCCGCTCGAAGAACGCGGACGTCGACTACACCGTCTTCAGCCGCGGTTGGGCCGACCTCGGCAATCACGCGTCCATGACGAAGGGCGTCCCGCTCACCCCGGGCAGGGCGTACACCATCACGCTGGACCTCGCGGCCACCGACCACGTCGTCCCCGAGGGGCACCGGCTCGCCCTCATCGTCGCGGGCACCGACAGGGACCTCATCGACCCGCCGTCCACCACACCGACCCTGACGCTCGACCTGGCCCGCACCTCGGCCCGGGTCCCGCTGGTCGGCGGCGCCAAGGCCTTCGCCAAGGCCGCCACGGGGTCCGTCGCGACTCCTGACGCCTCCGTCCTCGACGGCGTACGCGACCCGCGCGCCGCCCTTCGCATCCCTGGAGAGAGCAGTTGACCGGCTTGGTGATCCGCGCCCTGGCCGTGGCGGCGACCGCCACGGCCCTGGCCGTGCCCCTGCTGACCGCACCCGCGCACGCGGCGGAGACCGCGCCGCCGCGCACCGGCTTCGAGCAGAGCGACGGCGCCCGCTGGACCAGCCAGCCCGAGGAACAGGACTTCCTGGCAGCCATCGACCGGGCGAGCGCCCAGGTCTCCGTCACCAGGATCGGCACGACCAAGCAGGACCGTCCGCTCCAGCTCGTCCGCGTCGGCGCACCCCGCGCCGCCACCACCGTGCTCCTCGTGTGCAGCCAGCACGGCGACGAGCCGTCCGGACGCGACGCCTGCCTCACCACGATCCGCGACCTGGCGTACGCGAAGGACCAGCGCACCCGGCGCTTCCTGAAGACCACCACCCTGCTCGTCGTGCCCACCGCCAACCCGGACGGCCGCGCCGCCGACACCCGCGGAAACAGCGACGGCCTCGACATCAACCGCGACCATCTCGCCCTCCGGACCGCCGAGGCCCGCGCGATGGCCGCCGTCGTCCGCGACCGCGCCCCCGACGTCGTCTACGACCTGCACGAGTACGGCGCGACGCCCCCGTACTACGACAAGGACCTCTTCGACCTCTGGCCCCGCAACCTCAACACCGACACGGCCGTGCACGACGAGGCGCGGACGCTCTCACTGGACTACGTACGGCCCGCCGCCGCCGAGGAGGGGTACTCGACGGGCACGTACGGCATCTGGACCGACCCCGTGACCGGCGATCCGGTCCAACAGGTGGCCGGAGACGGCCAGGAGCGCATCCTGCGTAACATGTCGGGCGTCAAACACTCCGCGGGACTCCTCATCGAGAGCCGCGTCGACGCCCTCACGGACGCCGAACAGGCGGACCCGGCCCTGAACCAGCGCCGCCGGGTGGACTCACAACTCGCCGCGCTCGGCGGGCTGTTCACCTTCACCGGGGAGCACCGCGCACGGGTCGAGAAAGCCACGTGGGCCGCCAGGCTCAAGGGCTACCTGGACACCGGCCCGGTCTACCTCGGCGGCGCCGACAACGACCCGGCCGAGCCGTCCGAGGTGATCCAGGACCCGCCCTGCGGTTACCGGCTCACCGCGGACCAGTACACGGACCTCAGCGACGAGCTCAGCCTGCACGGCGTCCGCGTACGGCACGAGGGCGGCGGCGTCCTCGTACCCCTCCGTCAGTCGCTGCGTGCGCTCGTCCCCCTGCTCCTCGACGAGCGGGCGCCCTACCGGCTCGCGGCGGGGGAGCCCGACACCGACTGCTGAGACGCCGAGCACGGCCGCACCTGTGATAGGGCGTATGGGGCAATAACTTCTATAAACCCCATACGCCCTATCGCGAAAGGTGCCGCCCATGACGGGGCAAGCAGAAGAGACGGCTCACGGTGGGCGGACCGACCGAGTGGTGTTCGGCGTCACGGCCGCGCTCACCCTCGCGTTCGTGATCTGGGGTTCGGTCGCGACCGACTCGCTGGAGAGCGTCTCCACCAGGATGCTCAACGGCCTGATCCACAACGGCGGTTGGGCCTTCATGCTGGCCGCCTCCTGTTTCGTGGTCTTCGCGCTCTGGCTCGCGATCAGCCGCTACGGCAGGATCCACCTCGGCGCGGAGGGCGAGGAGCCCGAGTTCCGCACCGTGTCGTGGGTCGCGATGATGTTCAGCGCCGGCATGGGAATCGGCCTGATGTTCTACGGCGTGAGCGAGCCGCTGGCGCACTACGACACACCCCCGCCGGGCACCACCCCGGCCGACTCCGGCGAACGCATGGAGACGGCGATGGCCACCACCCTCTTCCACTGGACGCTGCACCCCTGGGCGATCTACGCGGTGGTCGGTCTCGGCATCGCCTACAGCACCTTCCGCAAGCGCCGGCGCCAGACGATCAGCGCGGTCTTCACACCGCTCATCGGCGAGCGGCACGCGAACGGCGGCTGGGGCCGGGTGATCGACATCCTCGCGATCGTCGCCACCGTCTTCGGCTCCGCCGCCTCACTGGGCCTGGGCGCCCTCCAGATCGGCTCCGGATTCACGGAGTTGGAGTGGATGGACAAGGTGAGCAACGGCCTGCTCGTCGCGATCATCGCCGTGCTGACGGTGGCGTTCGTGGCCTCGGCCGTCTCCGGCGTCGAGAAGGGCATCCAGTGGCTGTCCAACACCAACATGGTGCTGGCGCTGATCCTGGCCGTCTTCGTGTTCTTCGCGGGACCGACCATCATCGTCCTGGACCTGCTGCCCACCTCGATCTTCGCCTACCTCGGCGACCTGCCGCAGCTCGCCGGCCGCACCGAGGCCAGCGGTGGCGAGGGTGTCGCCGCGTGGCTGGGCAGCTGGACCGTCTTCTACTGGGCGTGGTGGATCTCCTGGACGCCGTTCGTCGGCATGTTCATCGCCCGCATCAGCCGCGGCCGCACCATCCGGCAGTTCGTCGGCGGCGTGATCCTCGTCCCCAGCACCGTCAGCCTGGTCTGGTTCGCGGTCTTCGGCGGTACGGCGATGAAGCTGAGGGAGACCGGAGAGCTCGCGGGCGAATCCACGCCCGAGGGACAGCTCTTCGGGGTGCTGGCCGAGTTCCCCATCGCCACCGCCACCAGCCTGCTCGTGATGATCCTGGTCGGCATCTTCTTCGTCTCCGGAGCCGACGCGGCGTCCATCGTGATGGGCACGCTCTCCCAGAAGGGCGCGCTCGAACCCGGCCGGTTCGTGGTGGTGTTCTGGGGCGTCCTGACCGGCGCGGTCGCCGCCATCATGCTGCTCGTCGGCAGCGGCCAGGGCGACGCGCTCACCGGCCTCCAGAACCTCACCATCCTCGCCGCGGCACCCTTCGTCGTCGTGATGATCGGCATGTGCGTGGCACTCATGCGCGACCTGCGCGCCGACCCCGTCATCGTGCGCGGCGAGATGGGTCTGGAGGTCGTCGAACTCGCCGTGATCGAGGGGCACAAGCGGTTCGACGGCGACTTCGAGATCCGCATCGGCCCGGGCCCCGGCACGGAGACGGAGGGCGACCCGATCGGAGAGGACCACGGCTGAGTTGGCGTGCGACCCCGGCTGAGCGGGCGTACAGCTCCCGGGAGTTCACTGACGAGCGAGTGTGACCATGTGCGAGTCGGTGGCGGGTCGCCGTGACCGTGGGGCAGCCGGTCCCGGGTCGGCCGTGGCGGTGGGGCAGCCGGTCCCGGGTCGGCCCCCGACCGAGGACGGTGGTCGGCGGGAGACGGTCAGTGGGAGGCGAACGTCGCCGCCTCCCGCGCGCACCCCCACGCCACCGTGACCCCCGCCCCGCCGTGACCGTAGTTGTGCACCAACACCCGCCCGTCGGGGAGCTGTTCACGCTCCAGCCGCACACGATCGCGCACCGGCCGCAACCCGACCCGGTGACCCAGTACCCGCGCCCCGGTGACCTCGGGGCGCAGCGCGGCGCAGCGCCTGACGATCTCCGCGGCCACCGCCGGCTCGGGCGTCAGCGACCAGTCGTCCTCGTCGGTCGTGCCGCCCAGGACCAGCCGGTCCGGCTGCGGGAAGAGGTAGGTGCTCACCCCGGTCTCCGCGTCCGTCGTGACCAGCCAGGTGTGGATCCCGGGGTTCTCCACGATCACGAGCTGTCCGCGCACGGGACGCAGGCCGGGATCCGGTACGAGCCCGTGGGCGCCGAGGCCCGTGCAGTTGACCACCACCGGCGCCGTCGCCTCCGCGAGGTCCGTCACCGCGCGGACCTCGACACTCCCGCCCGCCCGCAGCAGCCGCTCGCGCAGCCACCGCAGGTGCACCGGCATGTCCAGCAGCGGAAGCCGGGCCCAGAGACCCGTCCCCGCGTACTCCTCGGCCGTCGAGGCCCGCAGCCCAGGCAGCCGCCCGGCGGCCCACTGGCCCTCTTCGTCCAGCCGGGACTCGCCCATTACGCCCTCGACCATGCGTACGCCCGCCGCCTCGGAAGACGCGGCCAACTCCTCGTACACGGAGAGTGATCGAAGAGCCCAGTCGCGGGCGAGCGCCTTCGGTTCGATGCGGTAGGGCCACCACAGCGCGCCCGCAACCGCCGAGGTGGTCCGCCCGGCGGGCTCCCGCGCCCACACCCGGACGCGCCTGCCGCTCTCCGCCAGGACTACGGCCGTCGTCAGGCCGATGACCCCGCTGCCCACCACGATCACGTCGCCGCATCCGTCGGTCTCCACCCGCGGACCGTAGCGGAATATGTCATGCCGTGCTCAGACCGCTCCCGTTCTGGGGATACTCACAGCATGTCTGCCGAGTACGCGACCTTCGGCCTGGCACCGGCGATGCGTGCCGGTGGAGTCCTCGCCAACGGTGACTACCAAGTGCACCGGGACTTCGTCGACTTCGTCGTCGACGGCCGCCCGCTGCTGTTCCAGCTCTCCGACCTCGACGCCGTCTCCCCGCTCGCCTCCGACGTGCCACCCGCGATCTTCACCGCCCAGGTCCGCAGCCTCCTGCTGGAAGCCGACGCTCCGCTCGACGGCGGCCGGTACGTCATCTACGGCTGTCCCGAGTGCGAGGGCCTGGACTGCGGAGCCGTCACCGCGGTCATCGAGAAGGCCGACGACGACTACGTGTGGCGGGACTTCGCCTGGCAGACCGACGAACAGCCCGACCTGGAGCGCAACGGCTACCACGGGATAGGGCCGTTCCGCTTCCACGGCGCCGAGTACCGCAGCGCCCTGAACTCCCTGCTGAACGGCGACTCGGGACCCCGCCGCCGCGTCCTCCTCATCGGCGCACGCGTCGCCGTCCTCGCCAAGCTCGCCGCCGCCCTGCGCACCATCGGCATCGGCGCCGACATCACCCGGGACGCCACGCGGGTCCCGCCCGACGAACTGCGCACGTACGGCGCGGTGGCCTTCGGCCGGGCCGTCGGCGAGGGGGAACGCGCCGCCGTACGAGGGACCTTCGACCGTGCGAGCGTCGAGGTGGCCTACGTCGACGGCCTGGCCCCGATCGTTCCGCTCCTCGTCGCCCAGATAGAACACGCCCTGGACCGCAGCCCGCGTGAACTGCGCCGCCTCACCCGCATGGTCGCGGCTGACGGCGAGGCGGGCATCGAGGTCACCTCGACCTGCCGCGTCCAGCTGACGGCGTACCGCCTCGACCACCTCTACCGCACCCACGCCCAGGAGGTCTTCGACGGGGTCCTGGAGACGGGCCGGCACCGGCTCGCCCTGGACGCCAGGGCCGTGAGGGGAGAGTCCTTCATCGTGGCGCGCACGGCGGGGAGTGTCCTGGTGGAGCCGATGGTGCACTGACCCCGGCCCACGGACGTGTGTGTGCCCGGAGATGGCGCCCGGCCCACGGATGTCCATGCCGGGGGCGGCACCTGTCAGACGGATATCCGTGACGGGGGACAGCGCCCCGGCCGTTAGGATCGGCCATCTGATGACTGCCACCCTCGTCGCCAAGAATCTCGCCGCCGGACACGGCGACCGCTCCCTCTTCTCCGGGCTCGACCTCGTCGTCGCACCCGGAGACGTGATCGGGCTGGTCGGTGCCAACGGCGCGGGCAAGTCCACGCTGCTCCGGCTGCTCGCCGGACTCCTCGCGCCGGAGCAGGGCGAGCTGCGGCTGTCCCCGCCGTCCGCGACCGTCGGGCACCTGCCACAGGAACCCGAGCGACGCGAGGGCGAGACCGTACGGGACTTCCTCGCCCGCCGCACCGGCGTGGCCGAGGCCCAGCGGGTGATGGACGAGGCCACCCAGGCACTGGTCGACGGCGCGCCGGGCGCGGACGACGCGTACTCCACCAGTCTGGAACGCTGGCTCGACCTGGGCGGCGCCGACCTCGACGAGCGCGCCGAGGAGATCGCCGACTCCCTCGGACTGGCCGTCGGCCTCGACCACCTCATGACCTCCCTGTCCGGCGGCCAGGCGGCCCGCGCCGGACTCGCCTCCCTGCTGCTCTCCCGCTACGACGTGTTCCTCCTCGACGAGCCGACGAACGACCTGGACCTGGACGGCCTGGAACGGCTCGAACGATTCGTGGCGGGCCTGCGCGCGGGCACCGTCGTCGTCAGCCATGACCGCGAGTTCCTGACCCGCACCGTCACCAAGGTGCTCGAACTCGACCTGGCGCAACAGGAGATCACCCTCTACGGCGGCGGCTACGAGGCGTATCTGGAGGAGCGGGACACCGCGCGCCGGCACGCACGCGAGGACTTCGAGGAGTACGCCGACAAGCGGTCCGCGCTCGAAGGGCGCGCCCAGATGCAGCGCTCCTGGATGGACAAGGGCGTGAAGAACGCCCGGCGCAAGGCGAGCAACGACAACGACAAGATCGGCCGCAAGTTCCGCAGCGAGGCCAGCGAGAAGCAGGCCTCCAAGGCCCGGCAGACGCAGCGCATGATCGAGCGGCTGGACGTCGTCGACGAGCCGCGCAAGGAGTGGGAACTGCGTATGGAGATCGCGGCGGCACCGCGATCGGGCGCGGTCGTCGCCACCCTGCGTGACGCGGAGGTTCGTCGCGGTGACTTCGCCTTCGGCCCGGCGACGCTCCAGATCGACTGGGCCGACCGCGTCGCGGTCACCGGCGCGAACGGCGCGGGCAAGTCGACGCTCCTGGGCGCCCTGCTGGGCCGGGTCCCGCTGGACGCCGGTCACGCCGCCCTCGGCCCCGGGGTGGTCGTGGGCGAGGTCGACCAGGCCCGCAAGCTCTTCCACGGCACCGAGTCGCTGCTCGACGCGTTCTGCGCGGCCGTCCCCGACACCGAGCCCGCCGAAGTCCGCACGCTCCTCGCCAAGTTCGGCCTAAAGTCCCACCACGTGCTACGCCCCGCGAGCTCCCTCTCCCCGGGCGAACGCACCCGCTCCGCCCTCGCCCTCCTCCAGGGCAGAGGCGTCAACCTCCTCGTCCTCGACGAGCCGACCAACCACCTCGACCTCCCCGCCATCGAGCAACTGGAGTCCGCCCTCGACACCTACGAGGGCACCCTCCTCCTGGTCACCCACGACCGCCGCATGCTCGACGCCGTCCACACCACGCGCCGCCTGGAGGTCATGGCGGGCAAGGTGAAGGAGCGCTAGAAATCCTTAGCCCCTCCGGCGTTTGAGGAGCGGGGGTTCGGGGGCGGAGCCCCCGAGAGACGGGACGGGAAGGGGCGGAGGGGGCGAAAAACACCCGAGCCCCACCCCGACACCGGGCTCCCCGCAAGACGGGGAACCCGGCAAGCGAACCGTCAGCCCTTCCCCCGCTTGGGATCCGCCAGCCCCGCCCGCCGCAACGCGTCCGCCATCGCACTGTTGGCAGGCGCCACCGCCTGCCGAGGAGCCCCACCCCCGCCGGAACGGCCCTGCCCCTGCCCCTGCCGAGGCTGCTGCCGCTGCTGAGGCGGCCGCCCACCACGCTGCGCACGCCCACCCCCCGAAGAAGCCTCCGCGGGAACCGCCTCGTCGTCCAACCGCAGCGTCAGCGAGATCCGCTTCCGCGGAATGTCGATCTCCAGCACCTTCACCTTGACGATGTCACCCGGCTTCACCACGTCCCGGGGGTCCTTGACGAAGGTCTTGGACATCGCCGACACATGCACGAGCCCGTCCTGGTGGACACCCACGTCCACGAACGCCCCGAAGGCGGCGACATTCGTGACGACCCCCTCCAGCACCATCCCGGACACGAGGTCGGACAGCTTCTCGACGCCGTCCTTGAAGGTCGCCGTCTTGAACGCCGGCCGGGGGTCGCGCCCCGGCTTCTCCAGCTCCCTCAGAATGTCCGTCACGGTCGGCAGACCGAACTTCTCGTCCACGAAGTCCGCCGGCTTCAGCGAACGCAGGACGCCCGAATTGCCGATCAGCGAGGCGACCTCGTTCCCCGCCGTCTTCACCATGCGACGCACCACGGGGTACGCCTCGGGGTGCACGCTGGAGGAGTCCAGCGGATCTTCCCCGCCCCGGATCCGCAGGAAGCCCGCGCACTGCTCGTAGGCCTTGGGGCCGAGCCGGGCCACGTCCTTCAGGGCCGTACGGGACCGGAACGGCCCGTTCGCGTCGCGGTGGGACACGATGTTCTCGGCGAGGCCGGAGGTGATGCCGGAGACCCGGGAGAGCAGCGGCGCCGAGGCGGTGTTGACGTCCACGCCCACGCCGTTCACACAGTCCTCGACCACCGCGTCCAGCGAACGCGACAGCTTCACCTCGGACAGGTCGTGCTGGTACTGCCCGACCCCGATGGACTTCGGGTCGATCTTCACCAGCTCGGCCAGCGGGTCCTGGAGCCGGCGCGCGATGGACACGGCGCCGCGCAGCGACACGTCCATGTCGGGCAGCTCCTGGGAGGCGAACGCGGACGCGGAGTACACCGACGCGCCCGCCTCGGAGACCATCACCTTGGTGAGGTTCAACTCCGGGTGCTTGGTGATGAGTTCACCGGCGAGCTTGTCCGTCTCGCGGGACGCGGTGCCGTTGCCGATGGCGATCAGCTCGACCGAGTGTTCCTTGGCGAGCCGGGCGAGTTTCGCGACGGCCTCGTCCCACCTGTTGGCCGGGACGTGCGGGTGGATGACGTCCGTCGCGAGGACCTTGCCGGTCGCGTCGACCACGGCGACCTTCACACCCGTACGGAAACCGGGGTCCAGGCCCAGCGTCGAGCGCGTGCCCGCGGGGGCGGCGAGCAGCAGGTCCCGCAGGTTCGACGCGAACACGTTGACCGCCTCGTCCTCGGCGGCCGTCCGCAGCCGCAGCCGCAGGTCGATGCCGAGGTGCACGAGAAGGCGGGTCCGCCAGGCCCAGCGGACCGTGTCCGTCAGCCACTTGTCGCCGGGGCGGCCGCGGTCGGCGATGTGGAAACGGTGGGCGACGATCCCCTCGTACGAGGAGGGACCGGGCTGCTCGGAGGGCTCCTCGGGCTCCAGGACGAGGTCGAGGACGTCCTCCTTCTCGCCGCGCAGCATGGCGAGCACGCGGTGCGAGGGGAGCGCCTTGAAGGGCTCGGCGAAGTCGAAGTAGTCGGCGAACTTCGCGCCCGCCTCTTCCTTGCCGTCGCGCACCTTGGCGACCAGCCGGCCGCGCACCCACATGCGCTCGCGCAGCTCGCCGATCAGGTCGGCGTCCTCGGAGAACCGCTCGGTGAGGATCGAGCGGGCGCCGTCCAGCGCGGCCTGCGCGTCGGCGACGCCCTTGTCGGCGTCGACGAAGGCAGCCGCCGCGGCGAGCGGATCGACCGACGGGTCGCCGAGCAGTCCCTCGGCCAGCGGTTCGAGCCCCGCCTCGCGGGCGATCTGCGCCTTCGTGCGCCGCTTGGGCTTGAAGGGCAGATAGATGTCCTCCAGGCGCGCCTTCGTCTCGGCGCCCCGGATCTGCGCCTCGATCTCCGGAGTGAGCTTGTCCTGCTCGCGCACCGATTCCAGGATCGCGGTGCGCCGCTCCTCCAGCTCCCGCAGATAACGCAGCCGCTCCTCGAGGGTGCGCAGCTGCGCATCGTCGAGCATCTCCGTCGCTTCCTTGCGGTAGCGGGCGATGAAGGGCACCGTCGATCCGCCGTCGAGCAAGTCGACGGCGGCCTTGACCTGCCGCTCCCGTACGCCGAGCTCCTCGGCGATCCTGCCTTCGATGGACCCTACGAGGGGTGTCGTCACGATCCCGTACCGCCTTCTCCACTGGGGTTGCGCGGCAATTGTGGCAGGTGACACCGACAACGGTGGATCAGGGCGACACCGGGACCGCGAGCGAGCCCGAAAGAGGGCACCGGCAGCGGGGATCCGTCAGGTCCTTCGGCTCCGCCCGGAGTGCGAGGCGCCCCCGAACAGTCGTGCCAGTGCCCGGAACGGCAGGGTCACGACGGTGGCGATGGCCGAACCGATCTGTCGCAGAACGTCTGCGATCGCGCGGAACATAAGTCTCCCCTTTCGTCTCCGGACCGGTCGGGCCCGGAGACTTACGGGTACCTCATTCCTTGCCGATCATGCCTTCCGGGAACGCGCCGGCGGTGAACGCCGTCAGCAGCAGGGCCTTCCCCAGTTCCATGAGCCGTTCCACGCCCGCCGCGCCCAGATGCTCGTACGGCGCCCGGTCGAGCCGGTCGGTCCGCACCTCGATGTCCTTGCGGAAGGCGACGCCCGCCTCGGTCAACTCGCCGTTCGCGTCGAGCAGCCCGCGCCCGCGCAGCCGCAGGACCGCCTCCTCCCAGTCCGTACGGGACCAGCCACGGGTGCCGAGCGCCCACCGGGGGGTCATGCCCTTACCGGTCGCCGTGTGGCTCACCAGGGCCTCGACAGGGTCGAGTTCCGAGTCGAGCAGCACCGCGAGGTGGCCGTCGCCGCGGTGCTCACGGAGCAGGGTGGCCGCGTGGTAGAGGGCGAGATGCGGCGCGTCGGGGACGGGCAGGTCCGCGTAGGCGGCGTACAGCGGGCGCGCGGTCCTGGTGCAGGCTTCGGCCGCCCGCAGCGCGAGTTCCGCGGCCTCGGCCACCTCCTTGGAGGCGCTGGCGTCCTCGCCGAGCAGCCGCCGCAGCGTGGCGTCGACGGCGCGGGAGCGGGCCGCGAGCACCGTCTCGGGGGAGGCGGTCCGCCACACCCCGGGCACGTGCCGCGCCACCAGCTCGTGGTGGAAGTTGTAGAACGTCGCCGTCACCGTGCCCGGGCCCACCGCGCCCATGGCCGCGGCCCGGGTCGCGAAGTACGCGCCTCTGCTGTCCTCGATCCCGACACCGGCCAGTTCCCGGTCCAGGTCGGGCGAGAAGTACAGCGCCGCGACGATCGAGTTCAGGACGTTGTGGCAGCGGCGCCCGGCGCGATCCGGCAGTGGAGTGGTCATGCCCGGCACATTACCGACTGGTTAGTACGGAGGGAACCGCAGGATCCGCCCGGGATCCCGAATGGCGGGAAAGGGGGCGATCCGTCATCGCGGCCATCACCGCCCACGCCAACGATCGAGGCCGTGCGAACCGTCCTGGCCGTCCTCTACGACGACAGGCAGGGCGACAGGCAGGGCGACAGGCAGGGCCACGGGTAGGGAGGGCGACGGGCAGGGCGACGTCCAGAGCCTCGATGCCATGCGGGCCCCGTGGAGGTCTTCGCGGGGGCCGAGCCCCGCCTTCCTGGTCGCCCGGTGGCGCTCCGCCCAGGCCTCAGCCCGACGCCCGCCATGTGAAGCGCGGCTCCCGGCGCTCCAGGAACGCGGCGACCCCCTCCGCGGCGTCGCCGCTGCCCCTTGCCTGCTCCGTCCAGTAGGCGTCCCGGTCCGCGTGACCGTTCGCGAACTCCTTGGCCGCCGCCTGCGTCAGCAGGGACCGGGTGGACAGCAGGCGCGTGAACTCGGCGACCCGCTTGCCGAGTTCACCTCCGGGCAGCACCTCGTCCACGAGACCCGTGCGCAGCGCCCGCTCGGCGTCGATCAACTCGCCTGAGAACAACAGGTACTTGGCGGTGGCAGGGCCCACCAGGGACACCAACCGCCGGGTGGCGGACGACGGATAGACGATTCCCAGATTCGCCGGTGTCACCCCGAACAGCGCCCCCTCCTCCGCGAACCGGAGATCGCAGGCCGCCGCGAGCTGGGAGCCGCCGCCCACGCAGTGGCCGCGGATCGCCGCGAGAGTCGGTTTCGGGAACGCCGCGAGCGCCTCCTCGGCGAGCCCGGCCAGCCCCTGTGCCTCGTCGGGGGAGTCACGCAGCGTCGAGATGTCGGCGCCGGCGCAGAACGTGTCGCCCGCCCCGGTGAGCACCAGCGCGTGTACGGCCGCGTCGTCGGTCAACTCGCCGAGCAGGGAAGGCAACGCCCGCCACATGCCGGCGGTCATGGCGTTGCGCTTGGCCCGATGGTCGATGACGACGGTGGCGACCCCGTCGGTGACGCTGTGCGACAGCTGCGGCTCCATGGCCCGGATGCTATCCGCCGCCGCAAGTGGGTGATCAAGAACGAACCGGACGAGCCCGGCGTCAAACCCGTACAACCCGAATAGATCCCGAAGTCGGCGCAACAAGGACAGGAGCAGTCCCTCAACCAGCAAGGTCATGCATTGACGATCAAAAGCTGTCGATAGTCGCTGACTTCTGTTCAGTTATGCGGTGCGCGCCGGGCCAGAACCAACACTCATTGGGTGGTGACAATCGAGCGCAAGGGTGGCGACCGGACGATGGAGAACCTCGGGCGGGGGTCCGCTTCGAGTCCTGAAGGGGGTGTGGAGATGCCCCCTGAAGGGAGACCTCCCGGCCCACTTCCCTACGAGGGAGTGTGGCGGTTCACCGCTCCCGCCATCGACGCCTCGGTGCCCCAGGCGCGGCACGCCGTAAGGGACCTGCTCGTCCGCCAAGGGGTGCCCGTCGCGGACGACATCGTCCACGGACTCCTGCTGATCGTCTCCGAGCTGGTCACCAACGCGGTGCGGCACGCGGCGCTCCTCTCGCCGGTGCTGGCCGTGGAGGTCGCCGTAGGCGCGGAGTGGGTGCGGGTCTCCGTGGAGGACAAGCACCCCTACCGTCCGACCGCCCTGGAGGCCGACCACGGGCAGACCGGCGGCCGTGGTCTGCTGCTCGTGCGGGAGATCACCAGGGAGTCCGGCGGGGTGTGCGACGTGGAGCACACGTCGAGCGGCGGCAAGGTGATCTGGGCCGCCCTGCCGCTCAGCCCGGGCTGACCCAAACGGCACCCCCTGGCCCCGCGGGGCCCTCACCAGCCGGCGGAGGGGCCCGTCAGTTCCCTGACCGCCGGCCGGGCCGCGTCCAGAACCGTCATGAACCACGAGGAGAACTTCTCCTCGGCGTGCCGCTCCGCCAGCTCGGCGGCGCTCACGAAGGCCGTCGCCTCGACCTCCTCCTGGTCGGGGCGCACCGGGGACTGCACCATCCCGACGAAGAGGTGGTTGTACTCCTGCTCCACCAGGCCCGAGTCGGGGTCCGGGTGGTTGTAACGGACGGTGCCCGCCTCGGCGAGGAGCGACGGGGAGACACCCAGCTCCTCGTACGTCCGCCGGGCCGCGGCCGCGAACGGTGCCTCGCCGGGGTAGGGATGGCCGCAGCAGGTGTTGGACCAGACACCGGGGGAGTGGTACTTGCCGAGGGCGCGCTGCTGGAGCAGCATCCGTCCGCGCTCGTCGAAGAGGAACACCGAGAACGCCCGGTGCAACTGCCCCGGCGCCTGGTGGGCGGCGAGCTTCTCCGCCGTACCGATCGTGTTGCCGTCCTCGTCGACCAGTTCCAGCAAGATCGCTTCAACGGTGCCGTTCGACGAACTGTGCGTCGCGGTGGCAGGTGTGATCGGCATACCCATCCTTCGCATCGGTCTTCGAGCCCCAAGTCTGCCGTACGAAACCGGCACTCCCGGCACTTCGCGGCTCCCCGCATGTCCCGCTCCGGGAGCCCGGAGCGGGGCGCGCGAGCCGACGTACGTCACACACCGCGAGCGCCGGACACCTGATCGTGCCCGGTGCCACGGACGAGGAACCGCTCCGGACGGGGGCTGTCAGATGTTCGGATGCCCCCTGCGTGGGGCGGTGCGGGGACCCCTCAGTGGCAGAGTTTCGCCTCGTGCTCGGCGTGCCCGCTCGGCTCCAGCTGGAACGTGCAGTGCTCGACGTCGAAGTGGTCGCCGAGGCAGACCTGGAGTTCGTGGAGCATCTTCTCGTGGCCGATGGCGTTCAGGACCTCGGAGCTGACGACCACATGGACGGAGAGGACCGGCATTCCCGAGGTGATGGTCCAGGCGTGCAGGTCGTGGATGTCCTCCACGCCGGGCAGCGCCAGTATGTGCGCCCGCACCTCCGCCATGTCGACGTCCTTGGGGGCTGCCTCCAGCAGCACGTTCAGCGTCTCCTGAAGCAGCTTCCAGGTGCGCGGGACGATCATCAGGCTGATGACGATCGAGGCGATCGGGTCGGCGGCCTGCCAGCCGGACGTGAGGATGACCACCGCGGCGATCAGCACCGCCAGCGAGCCGAGCGCGTCCGCCACGACTTCGAGGAACGCGCCCCGGACGTTAAGGCTCTCCTTCTGGCCCCGCACCAGGAGGGTGAGCGAGATCATGTTCGCGACCAGGCCGATCAGGCCGAACACGATGGTCAGACCGCCAGCGGTGTCGGCGGGCGTCAGGAAGCGCTGGATCGCCTCGTACAGCACGTATCCGCCGACGCCGAGCAGCAGCAGGCAGTTGGCGAGGGCGGCGAGGATCTCGGCGCGGGCGAACCCGAAGGTGCGGTTCTTGCTCGCCGGGAGGTTGGCGAAGTGGATGGCGAGCAGGGCCATGCCCAGGCCCAGGGCGTCCGTCGCCATGTGGGCGGCGTCGGCGATGAGCGCGAGGGAGTCGGCGAGGACGCCTCCGACGATCTCGACCACCATGACGGTGAGCGTGATCGACAGTGCGATGCGCAGCCTCCCGCGGTAGGCCGCCGCCGCGGTGCCCGTCGGGGGAGCGCCGTGCGCGTGCCCGTGGTCGTGCCCAGCCCCCATGGAAGCCGCCTCCTCTTTCTCCGCCGTTCGCCGCCCCGAATCACAGTGAACTACGGGCGGGGGGTATCGGGCAACGCGGCACTGAACACCGTTGTCATATGCTCTGACCTGCGGAAACGTTTCGCAGGTCAGAGTGACGACAAGATCACTCGGCGGGTGTCCGTGCGGCGCTTCGTCTCGCTGTACGGGCTCATCGGCGCGCACGGGGTGTCCTCCGTGATGAGATCCGCCCCGTACGAGCGGGACGTCCTCCATGTCATGGGTGCCAACCCGTGCCGGTGCCGCCGCCCGGCGGCTCGCTGGCCGTGTCCGCTGGTCCGTGTCTGCTGGTCTGTTCCTGATGCCGAAAATGAGTTGATATGACGGCGCGGTTTGTGGCGTGGACCCTGGATCCCTGATGATGATCGCGGCGGAGGCGACTAGGCAGATCTGGTTGATCGGGCCTGAACGATCGGTGAACAGCCGCTTCCATCCATCCGGTAACCTCTGCCGACACGCCGCCCGGACCAGCCCCTGGGCGCCCCAGATACGTACACGCCCGGCGCCAGGCCGCGCCGGCCACCCAGGGAGTGAGTTCGCTGTCGACCGCCATCCTCACCGGCCAGCCGGTACCCGGATCGTCGCTCGAAGGCGATCTGCGGTCCCTCGGGTTCGACGTGCGGTTCGCCCCCGACACCGGTGACGCCGAGGCACTCCTGGCCGCCGTACCGGCCGGTCAGCGGGTCGCCGTGGTCGACGCCCGCTTCGTGGGGCATGTGCACGCGCTGCGCCTGGGCCTCACGGACCCCCGCTTCCCCGTCGCCGCACTCCCCGGCGCCGTCTCGGCACAGCCCGCCGCCCGTCCCGCGCTGACCAGGGCGGTCGCCCGTGAGACCTCCGCCGCGGGCGGCGTCGCCGTCGCCACGGAGAACCTCGCCGACCGCGTCACCGCGACCCTCGACGCCGACGGCGTGACCGTCCACCGCACCGAACTCGGCACACTCGTCGCGGCCGTCCCCGCCGACCCGCAGGAGCGCAACGAAGCCCGCCAGGCCGTCGCCGCCGTGGACGACGAGGCCGTCCGGCTGCGCGGCGCCGTGAAGGCCCGCGACGGCTTCTTCACCACCTACTGCGTCAGCCCGTACTCGCGCTACCTCGCCCGCTGGTGCGCCCGCCGCGGCCTCACCCCCAACCAGGTGACGACCGCCTCACTGCTCACCGCCCTGATAGCCGCGGGCTGCGCCGCCACCGGCACCCGTGCCGGCTTCGTCGCGGCAGGACTGCTGCTCCTCTTCTCCTTCGTCCTGGACTGCACCGACGGGCAGCTCGCCCGCTACTCGCTCCAGTACTCCACACTCGGCGCCTGGCTCGACGCGACCTTCGACCGCGCCAAGGAGTACGCCTACTACGCCGGCCTCGCCCTCGGCGCGGCCCGCGGCGGCGGTGACGACGTGTGGGCCCTCGCCCTGGGCGCGATGGTCCTCCAGACCTGCCGCCACGTCGTCGACTTCTCCTTCAACGAGGCCAACGCCGACAGCACGGCCGCCGGCGGAGGCGCCGGCCCCACCGCGGCGCTCTCGGGCAGGCTCGACAGCGTCGGCTGGACCGTCTGGGCACGCCGCATGATCGTCCTGCCCATCGGCGAACGCTGGGCCATGATCGCCGTCCTCACCGCACTGACCACGCCGCGTATCACCTTCTACGCCCTCCTCATCGGCTGCGCCTTCGCCGCGACGTACACCACCGCGGGCCGCGTACTGCGCTCGCTCACCCGCAGGGCGCGTTACACGGACCGGGGAGCGCGGGCACTGGCGGACCTCACGGACTCGGGGCCGCTCGCCGAGCTGCTGGCACGCCTCACCCGCCGGGTGAACCTGCGGGCCCCCGCTTACGTCGCGCTGTTCTCGGGCGCCGTCGTGGTGGTCGCCTCCTGGACCGCCCCGTACGGAAGCTGGTGGCCTGTCCTGGGCGCCGTGGTCTACGTACTCCTGTCGCCCGTGGCCATCGTCCGCCCCCTCAAGGGCGCCCTCGCCTGGCTGGTCCCGCCGTTCTACCGCGCGGCCGAGTACGGCACCGTTCTGGTACTGGCGGCCAAAGCGGAGGTGAACGGAGCGCTTCCCGCGGCTTTCGGCCTGGTGGCCGCCGTCGCCTACCATCACTACGACACGGTGTACCGCATTCGCGGTGACGCGGGCGCCCCGCCGCACTGGCTGGTGCGGGCGGCCGGCGGACACGAAGGCAGGACACTGCTGGTCACCGTGCTGGCCGCGCTGCTCACCGCCGCGCAGTTCGAGGTCGCGCTCGTGGTCCTCGCCGTGGCCCTGGCCCTGCTGGTGCTCGCCGAGAGCATCCGCTTCTGGGTGACCGCCCATCTGGGCGGTGCGCCCGCCGTACACGACGAAGGAGAACCCGCATGATCGGCCTCGTGCTGGCGGCCGGCGCCGGAAGGCGTCTGCGCCCCTACACCGACAGCCTCCCCAAGGCTCTCGTGCCGGTCGGCCCCGCGGGCACGGAGGACGGCATCACGGTCCTGGACCTGACCCTCCGCAACTTCGCGGAGATCGGTCTGACCGAGGTCGGCATCATCGTCGGCTACCGCAAGGAAGCCGTGTACGAGCGTCAGGCGGCCCTTGAGGAGAAGTACGGCCTCAAGCTCACCCTCATCGAGAACGACAAGGCCGAGGAGTGGAACAACGCCTACTCCCTCTGGTGCGGCCGTGACGCCCTCAAGGGCGGCGTGATCCTCGCCAACGGCGACACCGTGCACCCCGTCTCGGTCGAGAGGACGCTGCTCGCGGCCCGCGGCGACGGCAAGAAGATCATCCTCGCCCTCGACACGGTGAAGAAGCTCGCCGACGAGGAGATGAAGGTCGTCGTCGACCTCGACACGGGCGTCCGGAAGATCACCAAGCTCATGGAGCCCGCCGAGGCCACCGGCGAGTACATCGGCGTCACCCTCATCGAGGGCGCCGCCGCCGACGAACTGGCCGACGCCCTGAAGACGGTGTGGGAGACGGACCCGCAGCAGTTCTACGAGCACGGCTACCAGGAACTCGTCGACCGCGGCTTCCAGATCGACGTCGCGCCGATCGGCGACATCCCCTGGGTCGAGATCGACAACCACGACGACCTTGCCAAGGGACGTGAGATCGCGTGCCGGTACTGACGAGGCTCATCCCCTCGCCGGTCGTCGTCGACATCCGCCCGGGCGCCCTGGACGACCTGGCGGGAGTGCTCTCCGACGAGCGCATCTCGCACTCGGGCAAGCTGGCCGTCGCGGTGAGCGGCGGCTCCGGCGCCAGGCTGCGCGAGCGGCTCGCCCCGGACCTGCCCGGCGCCACCTGGTACGAGGTCGGCGGCGGCACCCTCGACGACGCGATCGAACTCGCCGGCGCCATGAAGGCCGGGCACTACGACGCGGTCGTGGGCCTCGGCGGCGGCAAGATCATCGACTGCGCGAAGTTCGCCGCGGCACGCGTCGGCCTCCCCCTGGTCGCCGTACCCACGAACCTCGCGCACGACGGCCTGTGCTCGCCGGTCGCGACCCTCGACAACGACGCCGGGCGCGGCTCGTACGGCGTGCCCAACCCCATCGCGGTCGTCATCGACCTCGACGTGATCCGCGAGGCCCCCGTGCGTTTCGTGCGCGCCGGCATCGGCGACGCCGTCTCCAACATCTCCGCGATCGCGGACTGGGAACTGGCCAACCGCGTCAACGGCGAGCGCATCGACGGCCTCGCCGCCGCGATGGCGCGCCAGGCCGGTGAGGCCGTGCTGCGCCACCCCGGCGGCGTCGGCGACAACGACTTCCTCCAGGTACTCGCCGAGGCGCTGGTCCTCAGCGGCGTCGCCATGTCCGTCTCCGGCGACTCGCGTCCCTCCTCGGGCGCCTGCCACGAGATCAACCACGCCTTCGACCTCCTTCACCCCCGGCGCGCGGCGAGCCACGGCGAGCAGTGCGGCCTGGGCGCGGCCTTCGCGATGTACCTGCGCGGCGCCCACGAGGAGTCGGCGTACATGGCCGAGGTGCTCCACCGGCACGGGCTGCCGGTGACACCGGAGGAGATCGGATTCACCGTCGACGAGTTCTGCCAGGTCGTGGAGTTCGCTCCGCGCACCAGGCCGGGCCGTTACACGATCCTCGAACACCTAGACCTGAAAACCCACCAGATCAAGGACATCTACGCCGACTATGCCAAGGCCATCAGTAGCTGAACTCCGCCCCGTCGTTCATCCCGAAGGGGTGAAGGACCGGCGCAGCGGTGAGCACTGGGCGGGACGCCTGTACATGCGAGAGATCTCGCTGCGGGTGGACCCGTTCCTGGTCAACGCCAGGATCACGCCCAACCAGCTCACCTGTCTGATGGTCGTCGCGGGCGTCCTGGCCGGCGCCGCACTGCTCGTGCCCGGACTGACCGGGGCCCTGCTCGGCGCGATCCTGATCCAGCTCTACCTGCTGCTCGACTGCGTCGACGGCGAGATAGCCCGCTGGCGCAAGCAGACCTCCATAACGGGCGTCTACCTCGACCGCGTGGGCCACTACCTCTCCGAGGCGGCCCTCCTGGTCGGCTTCGGCCTGCGCGGCGCGGACCTTCTGGACGGCTCCGAGAGCCCCGAGTGGCTGTGGGCGTTCATCGGAACCCTGGCCGCCCTCGGCGCGATCCTGATCAAGGCGGAGACCGACCTGGTCGATGTGGCGCGGGCCCGCAGCGGCCTGCCGGCGGTCAAGGACGAGGCCGCCGCGCCGCGCTCCGCCGGGCTCGCTCTGGCCCGTCGGGCGGCCGCGGCCCTGAAGTTCCACCGGCTGGTGGGCGGCGTCGAAGCCAGCCTCTTCATCCTCCTCGTCGCGGTCCTCGACCTGATCGGCGGCGACCTCTTCTGGACCCGCCTCGGCATCGCGGTCCTGGCCGGCATCGCGATCCTGCAGACCCTGCTGCACCTCGTGTCCATCCTCGCCTCCAGCAGGCTGAAGTGAGTGCGCCGACGAGGGTCGGGGCGGTCATCATCACGATGGGCAACCGCCCCGACGAACTCCGGGCCCTCCTCGACTCGGTCGCCAAGCAGGACGGCGACCCGATCGAGGTCGTCGTGGTCGGCAACGGCTCGCCCGTGCCCGAGCTGCCCGAGGGCATCCGCACGGTCGAACTGCCCGAGAACCTCGGCATCCCCGGCGGCCGCAACATCGGCATAGAGGCATTCGGCCCCGGCGGCAGCGAGGTCGACATCCTCCTCTTCCTCGACGACGACGGCCACCTCGCCCGCCACGACACCGCCGAACTGTGCCGGCAGGCCTTCGCCGCCGACCCGAGGCTCGGCATCATCAGCTTCCGCATCACCGACCCGGAGACGGGCCAGACCCAGCGCCGCCACGTCCCGCGGCTGCGCGCCTCCGACCCGTTGCGCGACTCCCGGGTCACCACCTTCCTGGGCGGCGCCAACGCCATCCGTACGAAGGTCTTCGCCGAAGTCGGCGAGCTCCCGGACGAGTTCTTCTACGCGCACGAGGAAACCGACCTGGCATGGCGTGCTCTCGACGCGGGCTGGATGATCGACTACCGGTCCGACATGGTGCTGAACCACCCCACGACCGCGCCCTCGCGGCACGCGGTCTACCACCGCATGGTGGCCCGCAACCGCGTCTGGCTCGCGCGCCGCAACCTCCCGGCTCCTCTCGTCCCGGTCTACCTGGGGGTATGGATGCTCCTGACGCTCGCCCGCCGCCCCTCGAAGCCCGCCCTGCGGGCCTGGTTCGGCGGTTTCCGGGAAGGCTGGACCAGCCCGTGCGGCCCCAGGCGCCCCATGAAGTGGCGTACGGTGTGGCGCCTGACCCGACTGGGCCGACCTCCTGTCATCTGACAAGCTCGTTTCTGAGACCATTCGTGGCCGTACCCCGGTCCCTGGCTCATGCCTACGCCCGACCAGGTTGTGCGCATCTTGAAGACGAAAGTTTCCACTTGTGAGTGAGACAACGCATGACGGCGGAGTCGCGGTGAGCGATCGACCGTCGCCCGATGACGGGCTCTCCGCGGCCGAACTGGCCGCCAAGTACGGGCTCGCGGTCAGCGGCGCCCGTCCGGGGCTCGCCGACTACGTGCGTCAGCTGTGGGGCAGAAGGCACTTCATCCTGGCCTTCTCACAGGCGAGGCTGACCGCCCAGTACAGCCAGGCCAAGCTCGGCCAGCTGTGGCAGGTGGTGACGCCGCTGCTCAACGCCCTTGTGTACTTCCTGATCTTCGGACTGATCCTCCAGGCCGACCGCGGCATGACGATGACGGTGTACATCCCGTTCCTGGTGACGGGCGTCTTCACCTTCACCTTCACCCAGAGCTCGGTGATGTCGGGTGTACGCGCGATCTCCGGCAACCTCGGACTGGTCCGGGCGCTGCACTTCCCGCGCGCCTCGCTGCCCGTCTCCTTCTCGCTGCAACAGCTCCAGCAGCTGCTCTTCTCGATGGTCGTGCTGTTCATCGTGGCGGTCGGGTTCGGCAGCTACCCCACCCTGTCGTGGCTTCTGATCGTCCCGGTGCTCGCGCTCCAGTTCCTCTTCAACGTCGGCCTCGCGCTGATCATGGCCCGGCTGGGCTCCAAGACCCCGGACCTGGCGCAGCTCATGCCGTTCGTGATGCGTACGTGGATGTACGCGTCCGGCGTCATGTACTCCATCCCCGTGATGCTCGCCGACAAGCCGCAGTGGATCGCCGACGTCCTGCAGTGGAACCCCGCCGCGATCTACATGGACCTCATGCGCTTCGCCCTCATCGACGCCTACGGCTCCGAGAACCTGCCCCCGCACGTCTGGGCGGTCGCCGCCGGCTGGGCCGTCCTCGTCGCGGTCGGCGGGTTCGTGTACTTCTGGAAGGCGGAAGAGAGGTACGGCCGTGGCTGAGCAGCCCAGCACGTCCCACATCCCCACCGTCATCGCAGACGAACTGCACATCGTCTACCGCGTCAACGGCGCCAAGACGGGCAAGGGCAGCGCCACCTCGGCACTCAGCCGCATGTTCAAGCGGAGCGAGGACCGAGGGGTCCGCAAGGTGCACGCCGTCCGCGGGGTCTCCTTCACCGCCTACCGCGGCGAGGCCGTCGGCCTGATCGGCTCCAACGGCTCCGGCAAGTCCACCCTCCTGCGCGCCATCGCAGGACTGCTGCCGGCGGAGAAGGGCAAGGTCTACACCGACGGCCAGCCCTCGCTGCTCGGCGTCAACGCGGCCCTCATGAACGACCTGACGGGCGAGCGGAACGTCATTCTGGGCGGCCTCGCGATGGGCATGTCCCGCGAGCAGATCAAGGAGCGCTACGAGGAGATCGTCGACTTCTCGGGCATCAACGAGAAGGGTGACTTCATCACCCTCCCCATGCGCACCTACTCGTCCGGCATGGCGGCCCGCCTGCGCTTCTCCATCGCCGCCGCCAAGGACCACGACGTACTGATGATCGACGAGGCACTGGCCACCGGTGACCGCAAGTTCCAGAAGCGCTCCGAGGAGCGCATCCGGGAGTTGCGCAAGAGCGCGGGCACGGTGTTTCTGGTCAGTCACAACAACAAGTCGATCCGCGACACCTGTGACCGTGTGCTCTGGCTGGAGCGCGGTGAGCTGCGCCTGGACGGCCCGACCGACGAGGTCCTCAAGGAGTACGAGAAGTTCACGGGCAAGTAGCCCATTTCGCCCAGGGCCCCGCCGGAACTCTTCGGCGGGGCCCTGCGTCTGCAAAGGAAACGCCAACTCCTGGCGACCTTAGGAATCTTGACGCCAATCGGTGTGTTGTTGTGATGCGCAGTACACCCTGACGGAGTGCGCCGCGTTGTACAACGTAAGCTGTACCGGTGCTGATTCGCGGCAAGTAGGGCGATAATGCGCGCACCCGGCACGGCTGCGCCGCGCGGAGGTCCGGGCGGCGTGTCCGAAATGGGCACTATTGGGTGAGCAGTGTAGAACGGGAGGTGTGACGGCAATGGCTACGGAAGATCTCCAGCTCCGCGAGGCGTGTGCCGTCCCCGCGCCGGGTGACGAGCGGTGAGCGAAGCCGGGACGGCCCGCGCCGGAGAGCCGGGACGCGGCACCCTCGACAAGGCGGCGGACGAGAACTTCCCCGTGGCGCCCTTCTTCCTGCCCAAGGCCTGGCGCGACGACCTGATGGCCGTGTACGGCTTCGCCCGCCTCGTCGACGACATCGGGGACGGTGACCTGGCCCCCGGCGGTGAGGACGCCCGCCTCCTGGGCGTGCCGCCGGAGTCGGCCGAGGACCGCCTCGCCCTCCTCGACGCCTTCGAGGCCGACCTGCACCGGGTGTTCGACTCGACCCCGCGCCACCCCCTGCTGCGCGGCCTCCAGCCCACGGTCCGGCGCACCGGTCTCACTCCCGAGCCCTTCCTCGGCCTGATCGCGGCGAACCGCCAGGACCAGGTCGTCACGCGGTACGAGACCTACGACGACCTCCTCGCCTACTGCGAGCTCTCCGCCAACCCCGTCGGCCGCCTCGTGCTGGCCGTCACGGGCACCGAGACCCCCGAGCGGGTCCGGCTCTCCGACGCGGTGTGCACCGCGTTGCAGATCGTCGAACACCTCCAGGACGTCGCCGAGGATCTCGGCCGCGACCGTGTCTATCTCCCCGCCGAGGACATGAAGCGCTTTCATGTCCAGGAGGCGGATCTCGCCCTGCCCACGGCAGGCGCGTCGGTGCGCGCACTGGTTGCATACGAAGCAGAACGCGCCCTGAACCTCCTGAATGAAGGCACCCCCCTCGTGGGTAGCGTCCACGGCAGGCTGAAGCTGCTGCTCGCGGGGTTCGTTGCGGGGGGAAGGGCGGCAATCCGTGCGATTGTCGCCGCCGAGTACGACGTACTTCCCGGCCCGCCCAAGCCCGGCAAGCTCCAGTTGCTGCGCGAGGTGGGAGTGACCCTGCGAGGAAAGGGGTGATCCGGACCGTGGAGTCAGAGCAGCACGTGCCCGCACCGGTACTCGCCGCCTACAGCTACTGCGAGGCAGTGACCAGTCAGCAAGCCCGTAATTTCGCGTACGGCATCAGACTTCTGCCGACATCCAAGCGACGTGCGATGTCGGCGCTCTACGCGTTCTCACGGCGGGTCGACGACATCGGCGACGGTGCTCTCGCACCGGACGTCAAGGCGTCCAGGCTGGAGGAGACCCGGGCGTTGCTCGCCCGGGTCCGTGAAGGATCCGTCGAGGAGGACGACACCGACCCGGTCGCCGTCGCCCTCAGCCACACCGCCGGGTCCTTCCCGGTACCCCTCAGCGGCCTCGACGAACTCATCGACGGCGTCCTCATGGACGTACGCGGTGAGACCTACGAGACGTGGGACGACCTGAAGGTCTACTGCCGGTGCGTGGCCGGGGCGATCGGGCGGCTCTCGCTCGGCGTGTTCGGCACCGAACCGGGGGCGCGCGGAGCTGAGCGCGCGCCGGAGTACGCCGACACGCTCGGGCTCGCGCTGCAACTCACCAACATCCTGCGGGACGTACGTGAGGACGCCGAGGGCGGGCGCACCTATCTGCCCGCCGACGACCTGGCCAAGTTCGGCTGCTCGGCCGGGTTCGACGGGCCGACTCCACCGCCCGGCTCCGACTTCGCGGGCCTCGTGCACTTCGAAGTGCGTCGGGCCCGCGCTCTTTTCGCCGAGGGCTACCGACTGCTGCCCATGCTGGACCGGCGCAGCGGCGCCTGCGTCGCGGCCATGGCCGGCATCTACCGCCGCCTCCTCGACCGCATCGAGCGCGAGCCGGAGGCCGTGCTGCGCGGCCGGGTCTCGCTGCCGGGCCGCGAGAAGGCGTACGTCGCCGTGCGCGGGCTCTCCGGCCTGGACACCCGGTATGTGTCCCGCCGGACCGTCAGGAGGCGCACCTGATGGACAAACTGGGCCAAGGTGATTCCACTGGCGAAAAGTGGCACGCAACCCTCCGGAGCCGCGCGGCGTCCCTGACTTCAATGGTCTGCCGCACACCGCTCGATCGCCGCGGCACGGCCGAGGGGGAGGACGCACGATGAGCGATGTCACGCGGCCCGCGGAGTCCGCGGGCCACCCGGGCACGGCAGCCGCCGTGGTGGTCGGCGGCGGGCTCGCCGGGATCACCGCCGCGCTGGCGCTCGCCGACGCCGGGGTGCGCGTGACGCTGCTGGAGGGCCGGCCGAGGCTCGGCGGGCTCGCCTTCTCCTTCCAGCGCGGCGACCTCACCGTGGACAACGGACAGCACGTGTATCTGCGCTGCTGCACCGCCTACCGGTGGTTCCTCGACCGCGTCGACGGAGCCTCGCTGGCGCCGTTGCAGGATCGTCTCGACGTGCCCGTTCTCGACGCGGAGGGCAAACCGGGACGGCGGCTCGGCAGAATCGGCCGCACCGCTCTGCCGGTCCCGCTGCATCTGGCGAAAAGCCTCGCGACGTATCCCCATCTGTCGCTCGCCGAGCGCGCCAAGGTCGGACGTGCCGCCCTGGCGCTCAGGGGGCTCGACCTCGCCGATCCGGCGCTCGACGCGCAGAACTTCGGCAGCTGGCTGACCGCGCACGGTCAGTCCGAGCGTGCCGTCGAGGCACTGTGGGACCTGGTGGGGGTCGCCACCCTCAACGCGGTTGCCGGCGATTCCTCGCTCGGGCTCGCCGCGATGGTGTTCAAGACCGGTCTGCTGTCCGACCCGGGCGCGGCCGACATCGGCTGGGCGCGCGTCCCGCTGGGCGAACTGCACGACACCCTGGCCCGCAAGGCGCTCGACTCCGCGGGCGTGCGTACCGAAGTCCGTACACGCGTCACCTCCATCTCCCCCAACGGGAACGGTCGTTGGAGGGTTCAGGTTCCCGGCGAGACGCTCGACGCCGACACGGTGGTCCTCGCCGTACCGCACCGTGAGGCACACGATCTGCTGCCCGTGGGTGCGCTCGACGCCCCGGAGCGGCTGCTGGAGATCGGCACGGCTCCGATCCTCAACGTGCACGTCGTCTACGACCGCAAAGTGCTCACGCGGCCGTTCTTCGCGGCGCTCGGCTCCCCGGTGCAGTGGG
Organism: Streptomyces sp. NPDC088747; assembly: GCF_044751025.1. NCBI lineage: Bacteria > Bacillati > Actinomycetota > Actinomycetes > Kitasatosporales > Streptomycetaceae > Streptomyces > Streptomyces sp. NPDC088747. Next base: position 118,431 of record NZ_JBIVKZ010000019.1, on the reverse strand, counting down.
TCTTCGACCGCACCGAGGCCTCCGGGCTGCGGGAGGGGCAGTACCTGGCCCTGTCGCAGTCGGCCGCGCAGGACGAGATCGACGAGCCGGTGTCCGCGCTGCGTGAGCGCTATCTGCCGGAGCTGGAGCGGCTGTTGCCCGAGGCGCGCGGTGCGCGAGTGAACGACTTCTTCGTGACCCGGGAGCGTACGGCGACGTTCGCCCCCACCCCAGGCGTCGGGCGGCTGCGGCCCGGCGCTCGCACCAAGGCTCCCGGTCTCTATCTGGCCGGGGCGTGGACCGCCACAGGGTGGCCCGCGACCATGGAGAGTGCGGTCCGCAGTGGTGTCGGCGCGGCGGGAGCCGCGCTGGGCGCCCTGGGCCGGCCCCGCGACCATCTCCTCGAAGTCTTCGAGGGGGCGGCCCGCTCCATCATCCCGGAGGACGACCTCCTGACCCCGGGCCACGAGCCCGAGGGAACCGGCGCCGCCCCGCGAGGTGGCGTCCGATGAAGGTGGAGCAGCGCGCGGAGGCCCCCCGCACCTCCGGTACCGCAACAAGAGGAGAGACTGTGCCCACTGTGCCCCCGGCCGAAACGGCTGCCGACGCGGTGGACGTGACCGCGCTCCTGGAGCGCGGCCGGACCCTGGCCACACCGGTGCTGCGGGCGGCCGTCGACCGCCTGGCACCCCCCATGGACACTGTCGCCGCTTATCACTTCGGCTGGATCGACGCCGACGGAAAGCCCGCCGACGGCGACGGCGGCAAGGCCGTACGCCCCGCACTCGCCGTCCTCTCCGCGCAGGCCGCCGGCGCCGCCCCCGAGGTGGGCGTGCCCGGTGCGGTGGCCGTCGAACTGGTGCACAACTTCTCGCTGCTGCACGACGACCTGATGGACGGCGACGAACAGCGCCGCCACCGCGACACCGTGTGGAAGGTGCACGGCCCCGCCCAGGCGATCCTCGTCGGCGACGCCCTGTTCGCGCTGGCCAACGAACTGCTGCTGGAACTCGGCACCGTCGAGGCAGGCCGCGCCACCCGGCGCCTGACCGCCGCCACCCGCGCACTCATCGACGGCCAGGCCCAGGACATCTCCTACGAACACCGCGAGCGGGTCACCGTCGAGGAGTGCCTGGAGATGGAGGGCAACAAGACCGGCGCCCTGCTCGCCTGCGCCTCCTCCATCGGCGCGGTGCTCGGCGGCGCCGACGACCACATGGCCGACACGCTGGAGAAGTACGGCTACCACCTCGGCCTCGCCTTCCAGGCCGTCGACGACCTCCTCGGCATCTGGGGCGACCCGGAGTCCACCGGGAAGCAGACCTGGAGCGATCTGCGCCAGCGCAAGAAGTCCCTGCCGGTGGTGGCCGCGCTCGCCGCGGGCGGCCCCGCCTCCGAGCGGCTCGGCGAACTGCTCGCCGCCGACGCCAAGGCCAGCGACTTCGAGAACTTCTCCGAGGAGGAGTTCGCCGTGCGCGCCGCGCTCATCGAGGAGGCGGGCGGCCGTGACTGGACCGCCCAGGAGGCGCGTCGCCAGCACACGATCGCCGTCGAGGCCCTCGACACGATCCACATGCCGGAACAGGTGCGGGCCCAGTTCGTGGAGCTCGCCGACTTCGTCGTCGTACGAAAGAGATGATCAGTATCGGTCGAATAAACCTCGCGTAGTCGCCGGCCGGTGCCGCGGGAGAACGCGCACCGGCCGACGGCGGACCCACAGCAGAGACATGCCACTGCACGAAGGGGAAGCCATGACAGCGACGACCGACGGAAGTACCGGGGCCATGCCGCCCCACACTGCCTCGGCCCGCGAAACCGCAGAAACGACAACTCCCGGGGCGGCCGGGACAGTCGAGACCCGAGACGCCGCCACGCGCGCGATAGAGCGCGCCACCGACTTCCTGCTCTCGCGGCAGGACGCCCAGGGCTGGTGGAAGGGCGACCTCGAGACGAACGTCACGATGGACGCCGAGGACCTGCTCCTGCGCCAGTTCCTGGGCATCCGCGACGAGACGACCACCCGCGCCGCCGGGCTCTTCATCCGCGGCGAGCAACGCGACGACGGCACCTGGGCCACGTTCTACGGCGGACCGGGCGACCTCTCCACCACCATCGAGGCGTACGTCGCCCTGCGGCTGGCCGGGGACGGCCCGGACGAGCCGCACATGGCGAGGGCGTCCGCGTGGATCCGGGAACGGGGCGGTATCGCCTCGGCCCGTGTCTTCACCCGGATCTGGCTCGCCCTGTTCGGCTGGTGGAAGTGGGACGACCTGCCCGAACTCCCGCCCGAGCTGATCTACTTCCCGAAGTGGATGCCGCTCAACATCTATGACTTCGGGTGCTGGGCACGGCAGACGATCGTGCCGCTCACCATCGTCTCGGCGAAGCGACCGGTGCGGCCCGCGCCGTTCCCGCTCGACGAGCTGCACACCGACGCCGGCAATCCCAACCCGGTCAAGTCCCTTGCCTCCGTGGTGAGTTGGGACGGCGTCTTCGAGAGACTCGACAAGGTGCTGCACCAGTACCGCAAGGTGGCCCCCCGGCGGCTGCGCCGGGCCGCGGTGAACACGGCCGGGCGCTGGATCATCGAGCGGCAGGAGAACGACGGCTGCTGGGGAGGCATCCAGCCGCCCGCCGTCTACTCGGTCATCGCCCTCCATCTGCTCGGCTACGACCTCGAACACCCGGTGATGCGCGCCGGGCTGGAGTCGCTGGACCGTTTCGCCATCTGGCGGGAGGACGGGTCCCGGATGATCGAGGCCTGTCAGTCACCGGTGTGGGACACCTGCCTGGCCACGATCGCCCTCGCCGACGCGGGCGTGCCCGCCGACCATCCGCAGCTCGTGAAGGCCGCGGACTGGATGCTGGGGGAGGAGATCGTCCGGCCCGGCGACTGGTCGGTCAAGCGGCCCCAACTCCCGCCGGGTGGCTGGGCGTTCGAGTTCCACAACGACAACTACCCCGACATCGACGACACCGCGGAGGTCGTCCTCGCGCTGCGCCGGGTCAAGCACCACGATCCGCAGCGGCTGGAGAACGCCATCGGGCGCGGGGTGCGCTGGAACCTCGGCATGCAGTCCAAGAACGGCGGCTGGGGCGCCTTCGACGTCGACAACACCAGTGCCTTTCCCAACCGGCTGCCGTTCTGCGACTTCGGCGAGGTCATCGATCCGCCGTCCGCCGACGTCACCGCGCACGTCGTCGAGATGCTCGCCTTCGAAGGACTCTCGCACGATCCGCGTACCCGTCGGGGCATCGAGTGGCTGCTCGCGAACCAGGAGGCGAACGGTTCCTGGTTCGGCCGCTGGGGCGTCAACTACGTCTACGGAACAGGGTCGGTGGTGCCCGCCCTGATCGCCGCCGGACTGCCCGCCTCGCACCCCGCGATCCGCCGGGCGGTGGCCTGGCTGGAGACCGTGCAGAACGACGACGGGGGCTGGGGCGAGGACCTGCGCTCCTACCACGACATCGCCGAGTGGAGTGGCCGCGGCGCCTCGACTGCCTCCCAGACCGGGTGGGCGCTGCTCGCGCTCCTCGCGGCGGGGGAGCGCGACTCCAAGGCCGCCGAGCGTGGGGTGCGGTGGCTCGCGGAGACCCAGCTGGCGGACGGCTCCTGGGACGAGCCGTACTTCACCGGTACCGGGTTCCCGTGGGACTTCTCCATCAACTACAACCTCTACCGCCAGGTCTTCCCGCTCACCGCGCTCGGCCGGTACGTCAACGGCGAGCCGCTCACCGCGGCAGAGGGGGGCCGATGAGTACGAAGGCGGACCAGGCCCCGCTGCTCATCGCCTGCGCGCTCGGCATCGAGCACCTCGCGCTGCGCAGCGGCGACCGCGGCGGCGCCGGCGGACCCGTCACCGTGCTGCGTACGGGCATGGGACCCAGGGCCGCCGAGCGGTCGGTCACCCGGATCCTCGCGGATCCGGCACTGCACGAGGCGGCCGTCCTGGCCACGGGGTTCTGCGCGGGGCTCGCCCCGGGCATGCACCCCGGGGACGTGGTCGTCGCCGAGGAAACCCGGGACGCGCGCGGCAGCACGCCGTGCGTGGGCACCGAACTGCTGGTCAAGGAACTGGTGCGGGCCGTGCCCGGGCGCACCGTCCACACGGGGCCGCTCACTGGCTCCGATCACGTCGTCCGCGGTCACGAACGGTCGGATCTGTTCGCGACCGGCGCGATCGCGGTCGACATGGAATCGGCTTCCACGCTCCACAGCGCCGTGCGCATGGGCGCGCGCCCGGTTGCGGCCGTACGAGTGGTCGTGGACGCTCCAGAACATGAACTCGTCCGAATCGGGACGGTGCGCGGTGGAATATCAGCTTTCCGTGTTCTTCGTGCCGTCCTTCCCGCTTTTTATGAATGGCACCGTTCTTTGCTGCTCCCTCGGAGGTGAGCCAGATGGCCATGCCGCTTCGGCAGTCCATGAAGGTCGCTGCATACCTGTTTGAACAGAAGCTCAGGAAGCGGGACAAGTTCGCGCTGATCGTCGAGCTGGAACCTCTCTTCGCGTGCAATCTCGCGTGCGAGGGCTGTGGCAAGATCCAGCATCCCGCCGGGGTGCTGAAGCAGCGGATGCCCGTGGCCCAGGCCGTGGGCGCGGTGCTGGAGTCGGGTGCCCCGATGGTGTCCATCGCCGGCGGCGAGCCGCTGATGCACCCTCAGATCGACGAGATCGTCCGGCAGTTGGTGGCCAAGAAGAAGTTCGTCTTCCTCTGCACCAACGCGATGCTGTTGCGCAAGAAGATGGACAAGTTCAAGCCCTCGCCGTACTTCGCCTGGGCCGTGCACATCGACGGACTGCGTGAGCGGCACGACGCGTCCGTCGCCAAGGAGGGCGTCTTCGACGAGGCGGTCGAGGCCATCAAGGAGGCCAAGCGGCGCGGCTTCCGGGTCACCACCAACTCGACCTTCTTCAACACCGACACCCCGCAGACCATCATCGAGGTCCTCAACTACCTCAACGACGACCTGAAGGTCGACGAGATGATGCTGTCGCCCGCCTACGCCTACGAGAAGGCTCCCGACCAGGAGCACTTCCTCGGCGTGCAGCAGACGCGGGAGCTGTTCAAGAAGGCCTTCGCGGGCGGCAACCGGCGTCGCTGGCGGCTCAACCACAGCCCGCTCTTCCTGGACTTCCTGGAGGGCAAGGTCGACTTCCCCTGCACGGCCTGGGCGATCCCGAGCTACTCGCTCTTCGGCTGGCAGAAACCCTGCTATCTGATGAGCGACGGATACGTCCAGACGTACAGGCAGCTCCTGGAGGAGACCGACTGGGACTCCTACGGCCGCGGCAAGGACGACCGGTGTGCCAACTGCATGGCGCACTGCGGCTACGAGCCGACCGCCGTCCTCGCCACCCTGGGCTCCCTGAAGGAGTCCATCCGCGCCTCCCGTGAGACCTTCTCGGAAAGCCGCGTGTGACGCCATGACCGCCGTTTCCTTGGGCCTCCCCGGGGTGCCGGTCCGACCGATCGCGGAGCGCCGCCACTCGCGGCAGATCCAGGTCGGACCGGTGGCGGTCGGGGGCGGAGCGCCGGTGTCGGTGCAGTCGATGACGACGACGCGTACGTCGGACATCGGTGCCACCCTGCAGCAGATCGCGGAACTCACCGCGTCCGGCTGCCAGATCGTCCGCGTCGCCTGTCCCACACAGGACGACGCGGACGCCCTCGCGACCATCGCCAGGAAGTCCCAGATCCCGGTGATCGCGGACATCCACTTCCAGCCGAAGTACGTGTTCGCGGCCATCGACGCGGGATGTGCGGCGGTGCGGGTGAACCCGGGCAACATCAAGCAGTTCGACGACAAGGTGCGGGAGATCGCGCGGGCCGCCTCGGACGCGGGCACCCCGATCCGCATCGGGGTCAACGCCGGTTCGCTGGACCAGCGTTTGCTGAAGAAGTACGGGAAGGCGACGCCCGAGGCGCTCGTCGAGTCGGCGCTGTGGGAGGCGTCGCTCTTCGAGGAACACGGGTTCCGGGACATCAAGATCTCGGTGAAGCACAACGACCCCGTGGTCATGGTCAACGCCTACCGGCAACTGGCGGCGCAGTGCGACTACCCGCTGCATCTCGGTGTGACGGAGGCGGGGCCGGCGTTCCAGGGGACCATCAAGTCGGCTGTCGCCTTCGGGGCGTTGCTCAGCGAGGGCATCGGGGACACCATCCGGGTGTCCCTGAGCGCGCCGCCCGCCGAGGAGTGCAAGGTCGGCATGCAGATCCTGGAGTCGCTCGGACTGCGGGAGCGGCGCCTGGAGATCGTCTCGTGCCCGTCCTGCGGGCGCGCCCAGGTCGACGTGTACAAGCTGGCCGACGAGGTCACGGCCGGTCTGGAGGGGATGGAGGTCCCGTTGCGCGTCGCGGTCATGGGCTGCGTCGTCAACGGCCCCGGCGAGGCGCGGGAGGCGGACCTGGGGGTCGCCTCCGGCAACGGCAAGGGGCAGATCTTCGTCAAGGGCGAGGTCATCAAGACCGTGCCCGAGTCGAAGATCGTGGAGACCCTCATCGAAGAGGCGATGAAGATCGCCGAGCAGATGGAGAACGACGGCGTCGCTTCCGGCGAACCAGCCGTCACCGTGAGTTGATCAGCACGGACCGAGAGGGGGCCCGAGCGTGACAATTCTGGAGAGCATCCGGGGACCACGCGACCTGAAGGCGCTGTCCGAGGCAGAGATCGGTGAACTGGCCGACGAGATACGGGAGTTCCTGGTGCACGCGGTCGCGAGGACCGGCGGTCACCTCGGACCCAACCTGGGGGTGGTGGAACTCTCCATCGCGCTCCACCGTGCCTTCGAGTCGCCCGTCGACCGCATCCTGTGGGACACCGGCCATCAGAGCTACGTACACAAGCTGCTGACGGGGCGTCAGGACTTCTCCAAGCTGCGCGGCAAGGGCGGCCTGTCCGGCTACCCCTCGCGTGAGGAGTCCGAGCACGACATCATCGAGAACAGCCACGCCTCCACGGCGCTCGGCTGGGCGGACGGTCTGGCCAAGGCCCGTCAGGTGCAGGGCGAGAAGGGGCACGTCGTCGCGGTCATCGGCGACGGCGCGCTCACCGGGGGCATGGCCTGGGAGGCGCTGAACAACATCGCGGCCGCCAAGGACCAGCCGCTGATCATCGTCGTCAACGACAACGAGCGCTCGTACTCGCCGACCATCGGCGGTCTCGCCAACCACCTGGCGACCCTGCGGACGACCGACGGCTACGAGCGCGTTCTCGCCTGGGGCAAGGACGTACTGCTGCGGACGCCCGTCGTGGGGAACACCGTGTACGAGTCGCTGCACGGCGCGAAGAAGGGGTTCAAGGACGCCTTCGCGCCGCAGGGCATGTTCGAGGACCTCGGGCTCAAGTACGTCGGCCCGATCGACGGGCACGACGTGGGGGCCGTGGAGTCCGCGCTGCGGCGGGCGAAACGCTTCCACGGACCCGTGCTGATCCACTGCCTCACGGAGAAGGGGCGCGGCTACGAACCCGCGCTCGCGCACGAGGAGGACCACTTCCACACGGTCGGCGTGATGGACCCGCTCACCTGCGAGCCCCTCGCGCCCTCCAACGGGCCCTCCTGGACCTCGGTGTTCGGCGACGAGATCGTCAGGATCGGGGCGGAGCGGGAGGACGTCGTGGCGATCACGGCGGCCATGCTGCATCCCGTGGGGCTCGCCAAGTTCGCCGAGAGGTTCCCCGACCGGGTGTGGGACGTCGGCATCGCCGAGCAGCACGCCACGGTCTCCGCGGCCGGGCTCGCCACCGGCGGCCTGCACCCCGTCGTCGCCGTCTACGCCACCTTCCTCAACCGCGCCTTCGACCAGCTCCTGATGGACGTGGCGCTGCACCGCTGCGGTGTCACCTTCGTCCTCGACCGGGCCGGCGTCACGGGCGTGGACGGCGCCTCGCACAACGGCATGTGGGACATGTCCATCCTCCAGGTCGTGCCGGGGCTCAGGATCGCCGCGCCGCGCGACGCGGACCAACTGCGGGCGCAGCTGCGGGAAGCGGTCGCCGTCGACGACGCGCCGACGCTGATCCGCTTCCCGAAGGAGTCGGTGGGACCGGCGATCCCGGCGCTCGACCACGTGGGCGGAACGGACGTCCTGCACCGGGGGGAGAAACCCTCGGTGCTCCTGGTGGCCGTCGGTGTCATGGCACCGGTCTGCCTCCAGACCGCCGAACTCCTCGAAGCCCGCGGCGTCGGGTGCACCGTCGTCGACCCCCGCTGGGTCAAGCCGGTCGACCCCGCGCTGCCGGGCCTCGCCGCCGAACACCGGCTGGTCGCGATCGTCGAGGACAACAGCCGGGCGGCCGGGGTCGGCGCGGCGGTCGCGCTGGCGCTCGGGGACGCCGAAGTCGACGTGCCCGTAAGGCGGTTCGGCATTCCGGAACAGTTCCTCCCGCACGCCAAACGTGCTGAGGTGCTGGCGGACATCGGGCTCACGCCGGTCGAGATCGCCGGGCGGATCAGCGCCGGACTGGCAGTCAAGGACGAACTGTCCAAGGAGAAACAGGAATGACCATCGGAAAAGGGGAGTTCGACCTCGGCGCGCTGCTCGCCGAACGCGGGGCCGAGCGCTACGAGCTGCACACCAAGTACCTGAACCACCAGCTCCCGCGCATGCTGCACACCATCGGCTTCGACAAGGTCTACGAGCGGGCCGAGGGCGCGCACTTCTGGGACGCGGACGGCAACGACTACCTGGACATGCTCGCCGGGTTCGGGGTGATGGGCCTCGGCCGCCATCACCCCGTGGTCCGCAAGGCACTGCACGACGTCCTCGACGCCTCGCTCGCCGACCTCACCCGCTTCGACTGCCAGCCGCTGCCCGGACTCCTCGCGGAGCGGCTGCTCATCCACAGCCCGCACCTGGACCGGGTGTTCTTCGGCAACAGCGGCACGGAGGCCGTCGAGACCGCGCTGAAGTTCGCCCGGTACGCCACCGGGAAGCCGCGGATCCTGTACTGCTCGCACGCCTTCCACGGGCTGACCACCGGATCGCTCTCCGTGAACGGCGAGGACGGGTTCCGCGACGGGTTCGCGCCGCTGCTGCCCGACACGGCTCTCCCGCTCGGCGATCTCGACGCCCTGGCAAGGGAGTTGAAGAAGGGCGACGTCGCCGCGCTCATCGTCGAACCCATCCAGGGCAAGGGAGTGCACGAGACACCGCCCGGATACCTGCGCGCCGCCCAGGAGTTGCTGCACCGGCACAAGGCACTGCTCATCGTCGACGAGGTGCAGACGGGCCTCGGGCGGACCGGGGACTTCTACGCCTATCAGCACGAGGAGGGTGTGGAGCCGGACCTGGTGTGCGTGGCCAAGGCGCTGTCCGGCGGCTATGTGCCCGTCGGAGCGACCCTCGGCAAGGACTGGATCTTCAAGAAGGTCTACTCGTCGATCGACCGTGTCCTGGTGCACTCGGCGAGCTTCGGATCGAACGCGCAGGCCATGGCGGCGGGCCTCGCCGTGCTCTCGGTCATGGAGAACGAGCAGATCGTGGCCAACGCCCGTGTCACGGGAGAGCTGTTGAAATCCCGGCTCGCCGCGCTCGTGGACAAGTACGAACTGCTCAGCGACGTACGCGGCCGCGGGCTGATGATCGGCATCGAGTTCGGACGGCCCCAGTCGCTCAAGCTGCGCAGCCGCTGGGCGATGCTCCAGGCCGCGCGCAAGGGGCTGTTCGCCCAGATGGTGGTCGTGCCGCTGCTGCAACGGCACCGTATCCTCACCCAGGTCTCCGGCGATCACCTGGAGGTGATCAAACTGATCCCGCCGCTGGTGGTCGACGAAGGGGACGTCGACCGCTTCGTGGACGCCTTCACCGCCGTGATGGACGAAGCTCACGGCGGCGGCGGGCTGATGTGGGACTTCGGGAAGACACTGGTGAAGCAGGCGGTGGCGAACCGCTGAGACCTGAGGATTTTGCCTCTGAGGCAAGAAAATTGCCTCGGAGGCAAGCCTGGGGCTCAATGGAGGCATGAGTACCGCCGAGGGTTCCCACCCTTCCCCGCGCGGGGAGACCGACGGCCTGCACGTCGTCGCACCCCAGCTGCGTGAGCTGCGGCGCCGTGCCTCCCTGACCCTGGAGGCCGCGGCACGGGACGCCGGGCTCTCGCCGGCCCATCTCTCACGCCTGGAGACCGGACAGCGCCAGCCCTCGCTGCCGATGCTGCTCGCACTCGCCCGCATCTACGGTACGACGGTCTCGGAGCTGCTCGGCGAGACGGTCGCCGAGCGGGACGCCGTGGTGCGCGCCGCCGACATGGAGCCGACCGCGGCGGGCGGCTGGACCTACTGGCAGGCCGGCGGCTCCGGACGCGCGATGCAGGCTCTGCGCGTGCACGTCCCCCACGGCTCGCAGGGCGACATCGTGCGGGTCCACCCCGGTGAGGAGTGGCTCCACGTCCTGCGGGGGCGGCTGCGGCTGCGCCTCGGCGACACCGCGCACGTGCTCGCACCGGGGGACAGCGCGCACTTCGACTCGCTCACCCCGCACCGCATCGCCGCCGCCGACCGGGACGGCGCCGAGCTGCTCTTCGTACACACCCTGCTGCAGAGCCCTTCCGCCGCGCTGTGCCTGGGCCCGGCGACGGGCCACCCGAACCTGGGAGAGACGCCATGACCGAACCCACGGAACCCGGCCCGCGCCGCTCCATGGAGGACAAACTCCCGCCGGCGCTGTGGATCCGGCTGCTGATCTACGTCGCCGTGGGCCACCTCTTCGCGGGATTCGTCTACCTGCTCTTCACGCTGGGCGCGCAGAACCAGTAGGCGTCGGCCGGACCGGACGACCTGACCGGCAGGGCCGCCTGTCGAGCGGCCCGCGTCAGTCGAGGAGACGCTCGCGCAGCCGGTCGCGCAGCTCCGGGGTGATCCCGAGGGCCGTCTCCAGGTAGGCGTCGACGCCGCCCCACTTCTCCTCGATCGTCTCGAAGGCCGCGGTCAGGTACTCGGCGCGCGCGTCGAAGAGGGGGCTGAGCAGCTCCATGACCTCAGGGGAGTACGCCGAGGCGGAGGAACCGCTGCGCTGCACCCTGTAGCGGCGGTGCGCGGCGTTCGACTCCAGGTAGTCGGTGACGATGGCCTCGCGCTCGACCCCGACGGCGAGGAGCGTCACGGCTATGGAGAGGCCGGCGCGGTCCTTGCCCGCGGCGCAGTGCATCAGCGCGGGAACACTGTCCTCGGCCAGCGACCGCAGCACCTGGGAGTGCTCGGCGGTGCGGTCCCTGATGATCGCGCGGTAGGAGTTGATCATCCTGTCCGCACCCTTGCCGTCCGCGAGGAGGCCGCGCAGCTGATCGAGATCGCCGTCCCGGACCATCTTCCAGAACTCGGCGCCGTCGGCCGGGTCGGTCAGCGGGAGGTTCACGTTCCGCACGCCCGGGAGCTCGACGTCCGGGCCCTCCAGCTTCTGGTCCGAGGCGTTGCGGAAGTCGAAGATCGTGTGCAGGCCGAGTGAGCTGAGGAACACCGTGTCGTCCCCCGTGGCGTGCGCGAGGTGTCCGCTGCGGAACAGCACCCCGTACTTCACCCGGCGGCCGTCCACGGTGGGCAGGCCTCCTACGTCCCGGAAGTTGCGCACTGCGGTCAGCTCGGGCTCGGTCGACGGCACCTGCTGCGTCACGTGGGCTCCTCCCGGTCAGCCGTCGGCGCTGCTCGGCTCGCCCGCCGACGGACGTTGCGCTCCCGACGATACGACATGGGTTCGTGGGGCATGGAGTTGTCCACAGGCGTTGTTCTGGCGGGTGCGGAGCCGTTGCCCGCAGGGCGCCCGGCGGCGGCGGTGGCTGTCGCGGGCGGCGGTGGCGGTGCGAGGAAATCGATGCGGCAGATATCCACCCACGTAACATGTGACCGTTCTGTCCGTATTGGTTGCTTCATTCCAACTGGCCCTGGAATAGGGCATCCTGTGTCGACGTGCGTGAGCAGCGTCATATCCGTGACGATGTGTTGCGGCCCCGATTTGTCAACCTGCCGGAATTCCCGCGCGATTTGGCGGGTCGGAAAGGCCCTTTCTCCACGGAGGGTGACGGTGATTTCTGGATGGATCACGAATGGATCTTCCACAGAAAACCCACATGGTTGTAGGCGCGGTCTCATCTCGCTTACGTTCGCCCTCAATCCGGACGGACGCCCAATCCTGCCGCCGCCCGGAATCCGCACACTCACCCGTATGTGGCAGGAGCGGGGGACCCACAGGTATGACGCCTGTTCCGGTCTCCGGAACGGCTAGGGGTATAGCCGCGCAGCAGCGCGGCCGGGCATCTCCAGTCCGCACCCGACAGCTCACCTCGCAGGCGCCGGAGAGGAATTCGTCATGCCCGCGAAGGGTAAGCACCGCCGTCCCAAGTCCCAGCGTTTCACGCGCTCGATCGCCGTGGCCGGAACGGGTGGCGCCGCACTCGCGCTGCCGCTGATGGGAGCCACCGGAGCCCATGCGGCGACCCCGGCCTCCACCGTTTCCGCGGCAACGGGAAAGACCGCCACGGTTTCCCAGCAGACCGCCGCCACGCCCGCTTCGGCTCAGAAGACCGCGGCGAAGACGTACGCGGTTCGCGCCGGTGACTCGCTCTCGAAGATCGCCGACGACCAGAGTGTCAGCGGCGGCTGGAAGAAGCTGTACTCGGACAACCGCAAGGCCGTCGGCGAGGACCCGGCCCTGATCCATCCGGGTCTGAAGCTGACGATCGGCAAGAAGGCCGCCGCTTCGAGCGGCACGGCCAAGTCGTCCAAGTCCTCTAAGTCGACCGAGTCGTCGAAGTCGTCGGCCAAGGCGGCGACCGAGACCGCCACCACGGCCACCGACACCGCGGCTTCCAGCAGTGACTCCGGCTACACGCTGCCGGTCGAGGGCGCCACCATCGGCACCAACTACAAGGTCGCCGGCAGCATGTGGTCCAGCGGCTACCACACGGGCGTCGACTTCGTGGTCCCGACCGGCACCACCATCAAGTCCATCGCGGCCGGCACCGTCGTCTCCGCGGGCTGGGGCGGCGCGTACGGCAACCAGGTCGTCATCCAGCACGCCGACGGCCAGTACTCGCAGTACGCCCACATGTCCTCCCTCTCCGTCTCGGCCGGCCAGACCGTGACCGAGGGGCAGCAGATCGGGCTCTCCGGCGCGACCGGCAACGTGACCGGACCCCACCTGCACTTCGAGATCCGCACCACGCCGGACTACGGCTCGGACGTCGACCCGGCCGCGTACCTGCGCTCGCACGGTGTGACCGTCGGCTGACGCCGCCCCCTTCTCGCCGAAGGCCGGACCCCACGATCCCCGGGGCCCGGCCTTCGGCGTTTCTCTCAGCACATTGCGGTCTCGTGGCGCGGCCGGGGAAAGCGTCGACATGCCCGTCGAGGTGGTCGCACAGTGATCTCCGTAAGCGCTTGCCGCACCGGAGCGGACGTTCACCGGTGCCCCTCGTACGGAAGGTGTCGCATGACCACGCGCAGAGCCTTTGGAGCCCTGGCCGCCGGTGCCGCCCTCACGGCGCTCGTCCCGGCGGGGGACGCGAGTGCCGCGCCGAGGTACCGCCGCGGCGGACTGACGGCCGCGGACGACTTCCGGCACGGCCTGGGGCAGTGGGTCACCGAACTCGAGGACGGTGGCACCGTCACCGCCGCGCGCGGCGTGCTGGAGATCGACGTGCCGGGCGGCGCGACCGTCTGGTTCAGGAGGAGGCTGCGAGGGCCGTACGTCGTCGAGTACACCGCCACGCCCGTCTCCGCGGGCGGGGTCAACGACCGTGTCTCCGACCTGAACAATTTCTGGAACGCCGTCGACGTGCGCTCCCCGCACGACATCTTCGCCACCACGCGGGGCGGCGCCCTCGCGGAGTACGACCACCTCAGGACGTACTACGTCGGCTACGGCGCCAACACCAACACCACGACCAGGCTGCGCAGATACGTCGGCGAGGCGGGCGTCCGTCCCCTGGTCCTCGACTACACGGAGCCGTTGCTCACGGCGAACGAGCCGAACCGCGTCCGGATCGTCTCCGACGGCTCCACCGTCCGGTGGTTGAACAACGGGCGGCTGGTATTCGACTACAGCGACCCCGAGCCGTACACGAGTGGGCACTTCGCGTTCCGTACCACCTGGAGCCACTTCCGGATTACGGACTTCCGGGTGTGGAGGCTGTTCAACCGCCCCTAGAAGAGCCTTATTCCAGGCTTGACCCAGACTTTATGAGTGGCTTATCTCACCACACGTCAACCCTTTCCTACGGTCGCGTAGCTCACATCAGAGGTGAATCATGGCCCGATGTGGCAGACGATTCGAAGAGTGGCGACAGATCAGTGATCGGGTCGTACGTAGCGGTGGGGGACAGCTTCACCGAAGGCGTCGGCGACCCCGGGCCGGACGGGTCCTTCGTCGGTTGGGCCGACCGTTTCGCGGTCCTGCTCGCCGACCGGCGACCCGAGGGCGATTTCACCTACACCAATCTCGCCGTACGCGGAAAACTGCTCGACCAGATCGTCGAGCACCAGCTCTCGCGGGCGAAGGAGCTCGCGCCGGACATGGTCTCCTTCTGCGCGGGCGGCAACGACATCATCCGGCCGGGCGTCGACCCCGACGAGGTCGCCGAGCGCTTCGAGCGAGCGGTCGCCGACCTCACCTCCGTCGTCGGCACCGTCCTGGTGACGACCGGGTTCGACACCCGTGGCGTGCCCGTGCTGAGGCACATGCGCGGCAAGATCGCCACGTACAACGGACATCTCCGGGCCATCGCCGACCGGTACGGCTGCCCCGTCCTCGACCTGTGGTCCCTGAAGACGATTCAGGACCGCCGCGCCTGGGACGGCGACCGCCTGCACCTGTCACCCGAGGGCCACACCCGCGTGGCGCTTCGGGCCGGACAGGTCCTCGGCATCGAGGTACCGGCGGACCCGGACCAGCCGTGGCCGGCGCTCCCGCCGCGCGGCATGATGGAGGTCAGGCGCGACAACATCCACTGGGCGCGCGAGTACCTGGTCCCGTGGATCGGGCGGCGGTTGCGCGGCGAGTCCTCCGGGGACCATGTGGCGGCCAAGGGGACGCTCTCGCCCGACGACATCAAGACCTGGATCGAAGCGGTGGCCTGAGCCGGAACGGCGGTGCGTCCAGAGGTACCGGATCGGCCGGCGCGGCCTGAAGTGTCGGACCGGCGATGCGTCCCGAGGTATCGGAACGGCGGTGCGTCCAGAGGTACGCGGCTCAGCGCACCGCCGCCGTCAACGCCTCCCGGTCGAGGCCGAGTTCGCGGGCGAGGGCCTCGTCGACCCACTCGTGGGCCCGCGCCTGTGACACCGAGCCCGTGTACGCGGTCATCTGTACGGCGAGTCCGTCGAGCAGTGCCGTGAGGCGAAGGGCGGTGCCGGTGGGGTCCGCGCAGCGGAACTCGTCCGCGGCCACTCCCTCCGCGATCACCTCGATGAGCGCGGCCTTCCACTGCTTGTCGAGGTAGCGGGTGACCTCTCTGAGCGCGGGCTCGCGCAGGGACGCGGCCCAGCCCTCGATCCACAGCCGCCACCCCTTGGCCTGCCCGGTCGGCGCGTACCAGCGCAGCGCCGTCCGGAGCCGGCGCAGTGCCGAGGTGCGCCGGCCGAGCAGCTTGCGCAGATGGGCGAGGTCGTCCTCGGCGGCGTGGGCGAACGCCTCGGCGAGCAGTTTCTCCTTGGTCGAGAAGTGGTACAGCACCAGCGCGTTGCTGACCCCGAGCGCCGAGGCCACGTCGGCGATCCGCACCGCAGCCACGCCCCGCGCCTCGATCTGTTCGACGGCGGCCCGCAGCAACTCCTCGCGCCGCTCCGCCACGTTCAACCGCACTCTCGCCACGCGGCAACCCTAATCCCTCGCCGACGGCGATGGCGGTGCCGGGTCTTCGGGACGGCTCCGGAGGTACCGGCGGGCGGGCGCGGTCAGTTGTACCAGCCGAACCGCTCCGCGATCACCGGCAGCCGGTCGGCGACGATGGCGTGCGCGGCGGCCCGCGGTGTGGTCCCGTCGGCCTCCGCACGGGCCAGCATCTGGTCGATGAGGGCGCGCATGGAGCGCCGGGTGTACGCGAAGGCCTCGTCGGCGTCCGCGCCGATGTCACCGAACAGCGTCCACCACCACCAGGCGTTCGTACCGGAGTTGACCACCACGTCCGGCAGGACGGTGACTCCGCGCGCGGCGAGCAGTTCCTCGGCCTCCGCCAGTACGGGCATGTTGGCGGCCTCGACGATCCAACGGGCGCCGATCTGCCGCTGGTTGACGGTGTCGATCGCATACGACACCGCCGCGGGCACCAGCACCTCCGCCTCCGTCGACAGCCAGGCGTCGCCCGGCAGTTCACGGTCGGCCGGGCGCAGCGCCGAGCGGTCGACCGTCCCGTACGCGTCCCGTGCCGCGAGCAGGGAGTCGACGTCGAGGCCCGCCGGGTTGCCGATCGTGCCCTTGATGTCGGCGACGGCCACCACGGAGAGTCCCGCGCGGGTGAGGAAGCGTGCGGTGGCGCCGCCCATGGTGCCCAGACCCTGCACGGCGACGCGCGTTCCCGCGTACGGCATCCCGGCGCGGTCCAGCGCCGCGAGCACCGACTCCGCGACGCCGCAGCCGCCGACCAGCTCGTCGAGCCCGATCCCGTCCACCTCGACCTCGAAGGCGTCCGCCAGCCGGCGTCTAGCCGTGGCCTCGTCGTCGAGCAGCGGGTACACGGCCTGGATGGAGGAGACGAGCCCTGCCTCGACGGCCGCCCGGTCGACCAGGTCCTGGGTCAGGCCGAGGTCCTCGCCCATGGTCCAGAAGCTCTCGATGTACGGGCGCATGGCGCGCAGGTAGCGCACCAGCAGGCCGTACGCCGCCGCGTCCTGTGGGTCGCAGTCGATGCCGCCCTTGGCGCCGCCGAGCGGGATGTAGCGGCCTTCGGGGTGGTAGTGCAGGGCTTCCTTCATGGTCATGCCGCGGGCGAGCCCGGTGACCTCGTCGAGCGTGCAGCCCTCCCGCATCCGCAGTCCGCCGCTGGCGACCCCCCGTACGAGCCGGTCGACCACGAGGAAGCCCTGGTGGCCGGTGATGTGGTCGGTCCAGGTGAGCGTCATCAGGGGTGCGGTCACGGAGGTCTCCTCGGGGTGCGGCGGCAGGGGGCGTGGTCCAGCGGCGCGAGGCCCACCGCCGTGGGGTGCCGGAGTCCTCGGGTACATGGTGTCCCTGGGAGCGGCCGGACGGGTGGGGCCGGACGGTCACAGTACGCGTACTGAACCATGAGTCAGTAGTGGGCCTCGCGGCACGGAAGTGGGCCCGAGGCGACGGGATCTCCGGGAATGAGCGGGAGGGGATCTCCAGGAATGAAGGGCGTGCGCCGTGGGGTTGACGAGGGAGAGGCCGCACGGTCGCGGACATCGCACTGTGACAGGGCCGACCCCGGCACTGTCGGAGGCGGCGACCATAATGGAGGCCTGACTGACTCCACCTGGAGGTACTGTGACCGGTTTCCGTACCCTGAGCGCCGGGCTCCGCGCTCTGCGGCCCGCCGCCTTCGGCGCGGATCCCCGTGGTGAGCGACTGGAGCGCATCCGCACCTCGCCCAACTTCGCGGACGGTGTCTTCAAGAACCCGGAGGGTGCTCCACGGCCCGAGGGCGCCATGCGCGAGGTCGCGAAGGCCTTCTTCCGTAAGGAGGAACGTGTCCTGCGGGCCCCGACGGGCACGGTCCCCGTGCACTCCACGACCCTCGCCGACCTGGGCAGGCCCGCGCCGAGCGGGCTGCGGCTGACCTGGATGGGGCACTCCAGCGTTCTCGCCGAGATCGACGGACAGCGGGTGCTCTTCGACCCGGTCTGGGGCGAGCGCTGTTCCCCGTTCGACTTCGCCGGACCCAAGCGGCTGCACCCCGTCCCGCTGCCGCTGGCCGCCCTGGGACCCGTCGACGTCGTCGTCATCTCGCACGACCACTACGACCACCTCGACCTGCCCTCGATCAAGGCCCTGGCCGACACGGACACGGTGTTCGCGGTGCCGCTCGGCGTCGGTGCCCACCTGGAGCACTGGGGCGTGCCGGCGGACCGGCTGCGCGAGCTGGACTGGAACGAGACGACGAAGGTCGGCGGTGTCTCGCTGACCGCGACCCCCGCCCGTCACTTCTGCGGCCGCGGCCTGCGCAACACGCAGCACACTCTCTGGGCGTCCTGGGCGGTCGCCGGTGACGAGCACCGGATCTACCACAGCGGTGACACCGGCTATTTCGAGGGCTTCAAGGACATCGGCGCCGAGCACGGCCCGTTCGACGCCACCATGATCCAGATCGGCGCGTACAGCGAGTACTGGCCCGACATCCACATGACGCCCGAGGAGGGCATGCGCGCCCACCTGGATCTTCAGGGCGGGCGCCAGGGCCTCGACGGCGAGCGGCCTGGCGGCGTCATGATGCCGATCCACTGGGCGACGTTCAACCTGGCGACGCACCCGTGGGCGGAGCCCGGCGAGGGCACGGTCGCCGCCGCCGACGCGGTCGGCGCGCGTGTCGCGCTGCCCCGGCCCGGCGAGCCCTTCGAGCCGACGGCCGAGACCGTCCCGTCCGACCCCTGGTGGCGCGCCGTGGCCGTCCCTCCCGCGGGCGGATGGCCCGAGGCGGCCAAGGGCACGGCCGACACACCGGGTGACGTCGAGAGCGGAACCACGACGGACACCGGAAACCCCGAAACGGTCCCCGCGGGCTGAGAACCCGATCACCGGGACGCGGTTCCCGATCGACGGCGAGGGCCGAGGAGCACAGTGCTCCTCGGCCCTCGCCGTTTGTTGTCGACCGCTTCTGACCAGGTCTGATCGAATCCCGGCTCTACGGGAACACGTGTCCGCGAGCGTTATCGGTCTGTCGTGCGACGGCTCATACCAGAGCGGGACCCTGCCCGGGGGACTTTGTCAACTGCCCACCGCACCTGATGCGTTGCCGACTACTGTCAGTTGCCGTCGGGCGACGCGGGGCCGAATTCTTCGGCTCTTCTCGACCGGCACCGCGAAGACGCTCGACCCGGTCGCGCAGACCCGCGGGAGCCCCAGGGGATCTCCGACCCGTCGGCCCCCTACCCCCGACGTACCAGTACGAGGACGCCGATGTCTCACCTTCGCGCACCGGCCGCACGCGCAGACCGCCGTGAGGGCGGACGGCACGGACGGCCGGTCGCCCACACAGCGCCGTCGCTGCCCGAGACCCACCTGCGGCCCCAGCTGCTGCGCCTGGCGGTGCTGCCGCCCACCGCGGTGGCACTCAGCGCGTGCGCGGCCGTGCTGTTCACCGTCCGCTCCACCGGCGCCCGGCCCGGCCTCACCCTCTGGATCGTGCTCACCGGAGCGCTGGGCGTGGCGCTCGCGGGCATCGTCATCGCCGCCGTGGCCGCCGACCGCGCCGCCACCTCCGTACGGGACCGGATAGGCGCCCTGCGCCGCACCAGCGCGCGCACCGAGGGCGACCTGCGTGCCCTCGTCGAGGGGCTGCGCCGTGGTGAGAGCCCGCCCGCGCGCAAGGCACACCGGCAGCCGCCCGTGGACGCCGACGACTTCGAACTGCTCGCCGCCGACCTCTCCCGCGCCCACGACGGTGCCGTCACGGCCGTCGTGCAGGCCGCCCAGCTATCCAGCCACGTCGGCAGCGAGCAGAAGGTCGAGGTCTTCGTCAATCTGGCGCGGCGGCTTCAGTCCCTCGTGCACCGCGAGATCTCCATCCTCGACGAACTCGAGAACGAGATCGAGGACCCCGATCTGCTCAAGGGCCTCTTCCACATCGACCATCTCGCCACCCGAATCCGGCGGCACGCCGAGAACCTCGCCGTGCTCGGCGGCGCCGTCTCGCGCCGCCAGTGGAGCAACCCCGTCTCCATGACCGAGGTGCTGCGGTCCGCGATCGCCGAGGTCGAGCAGTACTCCCGGGTCAAACTGGTGCCCCCGATCGACGGCACCCTGCGCGGACACGCCGTCGCCGACGTCATCCATCTGCTGGCCGAACTTGTCGAGAACGCCACGGTGTTCTCCGCCCCGCACACCCAGGTCCTGCTGCGCGTCAATCTCGTGACCGCGGGACTCGCCGTCGAGGTCGAGGACCGGGGCCTCGGCATGCCGCTGGGCGAGCAGAACAAGATGAACGCCCTGCTCGCCGACCCCGATCAGGTCAATGTCGCCAGCCTGCTCCAGGACGGCCGCATCGGCTTGTTCGTGGTCTCGCAGATCGCCCGACGGCACGGCATCCACGTACGGCTTCAGACCAACATCTACGGCGGTGTCCAGGCCGTACTCGTCGTACCGCAGGCCCTGTTGGGATCGGCGCAGGGCGAAGCGGGAGACGCGGCGCGCGCGCAGCCCCACGAGTTGGGCGGCGACCGGCGTCCGCCGGCGAGACCGCAGGCGCCGTCGCCCCAGGGGAACGGTGCGGTCGCCCCCGTGCCCCGGCAGACGCAGCTGGAGCAGGCGCCGGGCACGGGGACCGCGGATCGAGGTGGTCCCGCGCCGCTGCCCCTGCGCGGTACCCGCGTGGAGCGGCCCAACCCGGCCGAGGCGGTGCCCGGCATCCGGCCCGACGACCGGCACACGGTGACGGAGAACGCGGGGCTGCCGCCCGTCGCGCGCGGTGGCGCGGTCCGCGGCACCGTGGGCAAGCCCCGACTGCCCACGCGGCGCGCCCAGGAACACATCGCACCCCAGTTGCGCGAGGCGCCCGCACCCCGTCAGGACACGGAGTTCGTCGCCGGTCACGACCCCGGCCTCATGGCGGCTTTCCAGCGGGGGATCGGGCTCGCGGAGGCGGTCAACGCCGAAACGGCACGCGCCGAGGCTCCGGTCACGGACGCGCGGATCCCGGGCGACTCCTCCTCGCTGCCCCCACTTGAGATCGTCCGGGTGGACACGTCGCACGCGCCGCAGCCGGGCGGCGCCGATGGCGGCCACAGCCAGGTGGACCCCCTCGGTGTCTCCCGCCCGGATCAACAGCGCTTGGACGCCTCGCACTTGGAGCGGCCGGACGCTGAGGGGGCGTACGCGGTCGGGTCTTACTCGGAGGGCTCTTACGCGGACGGTTCGTACGTGGAGGGCTCGTACGTGTCCGGGCCGCGCGTAACGGGGGCGCGCGAGGACGCGGTCGGCCGTGTCGGCGAAGCGGCGTCAGCGGGCGGCGCCGCCATGGACGTACGGCCGATGGAGTCGCGTCCGGCGGGCGGGCCGCCGGACGGCGGGACCCCCGCGGGCGCGGCGTACACGGCGGAAGCGCACACGGCCCACGCGCCCGCGCCGCACGAGGTGCATGGGGCGCGCGAGGTGCATGGGGCGCGCGATGCCGGGATCGCGCCCGCGCACGGACAGGACTTCACCACCCGGCACGACGGGAGCACACCGGCCGGATGACCAGCGCACCCCCCACACCCACCCCCCTCCCCACACCCACCCCCCTCCCCACACCCACCCCCCTCCACGCCCTCACCCCCCTCCACGCCCTCACCCCCACCTCCTCCGCTTCGGCAGACCTTCGTACATCAAGGAGTCGATCCACCATGGCGAGCGATGCGCCGACCGGCCATGTATCCGATCTCGACTGGCTGATGAGCGGCCTGGTACAGCGCGTACCGCACACGACCAGCGCGGTGCTGCTGTCCTGCGACGGACTCGTCAAGTCGGTCCACGGTCTGGACACGGACAGCGCCGACCACATGGCCGCGCTGGCCTCCGGCCTCTACTCCCTGGGACGCAGCGCGGGTGCCCGCTTCGGCGACGGCGGCGACGTACGCCAGGTGGTCGTAGAGCTCGACTCGACCCTGCTGTTCGTCTCCACGGCGGGCTCCGGCACCTGTCTCGCCGTACTGGCCGGGCGGGAGGCCGACGCGGCGGTGCTCGGCTACGAGATGGCGATGCTGGTCAAGAGTGTCCGGCCGTATCTGGTGACCGCACCCCGGCAGCCCGCGGCCGAACCCTCGGCGATGAGGCCTTGAGCGTGGTCGCGGCCGGCGACGGGCCCTGGCTCGACGACGCGGCCGGCCGACTGGTGCGCCCCTACACGGTGAGCAACGGCCGGACCCGGCCCACCACCGCGCTCGACCTCCTGTCACAGGTGATGGCCACCGGAGCCACCCCCCTCGGCTACCTCGGGCCCGAGCACACCATGGCCCTCGAACTGTGCCGGGCCCCCATCTCGGTCGCGGAGATCGCCGCACACCTGAAGCTGCCGGCGGCGGTCACGAAGGTGCTGCTGTCCGACCTCGTGGACTGCGGGGCGCTGACGACGAAACCTCCCGTGTTCCACCACAACCCCACTGACCAGTCTCTTCTGGAGGCAGTGCTCGATGGACTACGACGACAGCTCTGACCTGTTTCCGACCGCGCTGAAGATCCTGGTCGCGGGCGGGTTCGGGGTCGGCAAGACGACCTTCGTCGGCGCGGTGAGCGAGATCGCGCCGCTCAGCACGGAGGAGCTGCTCACCACGGTCAGTGCCGCGACCGACAGTCTCGACGGCGTCGAGAACAAGATGGAGACGACCGTCGCCATGGACTTCGGCCGTATCACCCTCGATCCGGAACACGTGCTGTATCTGTTCGGGACGCCCGGACAGGAGCGGTTCTGGTTCATGTGGGACGAGCTCTCCGAGGGGGCGCTCGGCGCGGTTATCCTCGCCGACACGCGGCGCCTGGAGGACTGCTTCGCGGCCGTCGACTTCTTCGAACAGCGCGGTCTCGGATTCATCGTCGCGGTCAACGAGTTCGACGGCTCCTACCGTTACGAGCCCGAGGAGGTGCGCGCGGCCATCGACCTCGACCCCGGGATCCCCATCGTGCGCTGCGACGCCCGGATCTCCAGCTCGGGCGTGCAGACCCTGCTGGTCCTGGTGCGGCACCTGCTCGCCCACGCGCCGGCCCACTCACCCAGTCACGGGGCCCGTACGTGAAGTCCGCCGAGCGATGGAACTCGCACATGACGTCCGCGCCGAGTCACGGAGCCCTTGCATGACGCCCGCCCCGAACGACGGAGATCTCTGTATGTCACCCGACCCAAGTGGTGGAGCCCGTATATGAGTTACGAGCCGCGGCGGCCTGCCGGGCGTCTGCTGTTGACCCCGGAGGACAAGGACGCTCCCGCCCGGGTGCGACGACTGCGCAGGCTGGGCCTGGGGGAGCACGCGGAGCCCGCCTTCGACGCCTTCGCGGACCGGCTCGCCGAGGTCGCCGCGGTGCCCTACTCGATGGTCAACTTCATCGACGAGAACCGGCAGTTCTTCGCCGGGCTGCACACCCCGGGCGGCGGTGCCCCGGCTCACGGCGGCTCGGGCGACCGGCTGATCACGGCCGCCGCGGCGGCGGACGGCTCAGGCCTGGGCGTCGGCCGGTATCTGACCCGCGACTACGGTTTCTGCCCCCATGTGGTGGTCCGGCGCAAGGCGTTGGTCCTGGAGGACGTCTGTGACTACCCGCGGTTCGCCGGGAACCCGGTCGTCGACGAGATCGGGGTCCGTTCCTATCTCGGTGCCCCGCTGATCGACCACACGGGCATCGCCCTCGGCACGGTCTGCGCCGTCGACATGGAGCCGCGCCCGTGGGGGAGAGCGGGGCTGGAGACCATCAAGTCGATGGCGGCGGAGCTGGTCGCGCAGATCGAACTGCGGGAGCGCGGACGGCTGCCGGAGGAGTGAGGCCCGGGGGCGGAGGGGTGAGGCCCGTGGTCGGAGGAGTGCGGCCCGAGGTCGGAGAAGTGAAGCCCGGGGTGGCGTGAAGCGGAGCTGTGGCCGCGCTTAAGAAATCCTCGATGGACCGGGGCGCCGTCGTACGGCAGATTTCTACGGGATCCCACCCCTCTCCCCGGTACGGGCCGGCCGTCTCGGCGTGCCCCGCTCCGGGACCTCACCCACAGGAGCCGTACCGTGAAGGCGCTGGTCAAGGAGAAGGCGGAACCCGGGCTCTGGCTCGTGGACGTTCCGGAACCGCAGGCCGGCCCCGGCGACGTACTGATCAAGGTTCTCAGGACGGGGATCTGCGGCACCGACCTGCACATCCGGTCCTGGGACGGCTGGGCGCGGCAGGCCATCCGTACGCCGCTGGTGCTCGGGCACGAGTTCGTCGGCGAGGTGGTCGGGACCGGGCGCGACGTCGCCGACATCAAGATCGGCGACCGGGTCAGCGGCGAGGGCCATCTGGTGTGCGGCAAGTGCCGCAACTGTCTGGCCGGGCGGCGCCACCTCTGCCGCGCCACGGTCGGCCTGGGCGTCGGCCGCGACGGCGCGTTCGCCGAGTACGTGGTCCTGCCCGCCGCCAACGTGTGGGTGCACCGCGTCCCCGTGGACCTGGACGTCGCCGCGATCTTCGACCCGTTCGGCAACGCCGTGCACACGGCCCTGTCCTTCCCGCTGGTCGGCGAGGACGTACTGATCACCGGCGCCGGACCCATCGGCCTGATGGCCGCCGCGGTGGCCCGGCACGCGGGCGCCCGCAACGTCGTCGTCACCGACGTCAGCGAGGAGCGCCTCGAACTCGCCCGCAAGATCGGCGCGAGCCTCGCCCACAACGTCTCCGACGCGACGATCGCCGACGGCCAGCGCGAGCTGGGACTGCGCGAGGGCTTCGACATCGGACTGGAGATGTCGGGGCGGCCCGAGGCGATGCGCGACATGATCGCCAACATGACGCACGGCGGCCGGATCGCGATGCTCGGCCTGCCCGCCGAGGAGTTCCCGGTCGACTGGTCCCGGATCGTCACCTCCATGATCACGATCAAGGGCATCTACGGCCGTGAGATGTTCGAGACCTGGTACGCGATGTCGGTCCTGCTCGAAGGCGGCCTCGACCTCTCACCCGTGATCACCGGCCGGTACGGCCACCGCGACTTCGAGGCCGCCTTCGCCGACGCGGCGAGCGGCCGCGGCGGCAAGGTCATCCTCGACTGGACCCTCTGAGGACTCAAAGGAACTGATGATGTTCGATTCCGTACGCGACGAGCTGCGCACCACCCTCGACGAAATCCGCGCCGCCGGGCTCCACAAGCCCGAGCGCGTGATCGGCACCCCGCAGTCGGCGACCGTGAGCGTCACCTCGGGCGGGCGCCCCGGCGAGGTCCTCAACTTCTGCGCCAACAACTACCTCGGCCTCGCCGACCACCCCGAGGTCGTCGCCGCCGCCCACGCGGCCCTCGACCGCTGGGGCTACGGCATGGCGTCCGTGCGCTTCATCTGCGGTACGCAGGAGGTGCACAAGGAGCTGGAGGCGCGGCTGTCGGCGTTCCTCGGCCAGGAGGACACCATCCTCTACTCCTCCTGCTTCGACGCCAACGGCGGAGTCTTCGAGACCCTGCTCGGCGCCGAGGACGCGGTCATCTCCGACGCCCTCAACCACGCCTCGATCATCGACGGCATCCGGCTCTCCAAGGCCCGCCGCTTCCGGTACGCCAACCGTGATCTCGCCGACCTGGAGCGGCAGTTGAAGGAGGCGGCGGGTGCCCGGCGCCGGCTCATCGTCACCGACGGCGTCTTCTCCATGGACGGGTACGTGGCCCCCCTGCGGGAGATCTGCGACCTCGCCGACCGCTACGACGCCATGGTCATGGTCGACGACTCGCACGCCGTCGGCTTCGTCGGCCCCGGCGGACGCGGCACGCCCGAACTCCACGGCGTCATGGACCGCGTCGACATCATCACCGGCACCCTCGGCAAGGCGCTCGGCGGGGCGTCCGGCGGTTACGTCGCCGCCCGCGCCGAGATCGTCGCCCTGCTGCGCCAGCGTTCGCGTCCGTACCTCTTCTCGAACACGCTCGCCCCGGTGATCGCCGCGGCGTCCCTCAAGGTGCTCGACCTGCTGGAGTCGGCGGACGACCTGCGGGTCCGGCTCGCCGAGAACACCGCGCTGTTCCGTCGCCGGATGGCCGAGGAGGGCTTCGACATCCTCCCCGGCGACCACGCGATCGCCCCCGTCATGATCGGCGACGCGACCGTAGCCGGACGCCTCGCGGAGCGCCTCCTGGAACACGGCGTGTACGTGATCGCCT
Organism: Streptomyces sp. NPDC088747; assembly: GCF_044751025.1. Lineage (NCBI taxonomy): Bacteria > Bacillati > Actinomycetota > Actinomycetes > Kitasatosporales > Streptomycetaceae > Streptomyces > Streptomyces sp. NPDC088747. The sequence goes on along the minus strand of NZ_JBIVKZ010000019.1, from coordinate 92,493 downwards.
TCTCGTACCCGGTGGTCCCGCAGGGACAGGCGCGGATCCGGGTCCAGCTGTCCGCCGGGCACTCGACCGAGGACGTGAACCGGGCGGTGGACGCGTTCGTCGCTGCTCGGGGGGAGCTGGACGCCTGAGCGGGGCCCGTCCGGTGCGCCCGGCCTGAGAGAATCGGGCACATGATCGAAGCGCGGCGGCTCCACATCCTTCGTGCGGTGGCGGACCACCGCACGGTGACGGCGGCTGCCGCCGCGCTCTATCTCACGCCCTCAGCCGTTTCCCAGCAGCTGACCGCCCTGGAGCAGGAGACCGGCCACCGGCTGGTGGAGCGCGGCGCGAAGGGCGTACGGCTGACTCCGGCCGGCGAGATCCTGCTCAGCCACACCAACACGGTTCTGGCCCAGCTGGAGCGGGCGGAGGCGGAGCTCGCCGCCTACGGCTCGGGCGCGGCCGGCACGGTCACCGTCGCCTCCTTCGCCACCGGCATCGCGCTGGTCGTCGCGCCCGCGGTGGCCCGGCTCGCGGTGTCGGCGCCCGGCATCCGCATCCGCGTCCAGGACGCCGAGGGCGACGCCAGCCTGCCGATGGTCCTCGACCGGCAGGTCGATGTCGCGGTCGCCGTCGAGTACCGCGGGGCGCCACGGGCCGACGACCCGCGCCTGACCCACGTACCGCTGTACGCCGAGCCCTTCGACGCGGTGGTCCCGGTCGGCCACCGCCTCGCCGACGCCGACGAGGTGCCGCTCGCCGAGCTGGCCAAGGACACCTGGATCGGCCCCTACCCGGGGAACCCGTGCCACGAGGTGGTCGTCCTCGCCTGCGAGAGCGCCGGTTTCGAACCCCGCCTCGAACACTCCTCGGACGACTTCCGCGCGGTGGTGGCCCTGGCTTCGGCCGACGCGGGCGTCGCGCTCGTACCGCGCTCCGCGCTGCGCGGCATGGACCTCACGGGTGTGGTTGTCCGCCCGGTCGACGGGGTGGCGCCGACTCGTCGGGTCTTCGCGGCGGTGCGACGGGGAGCGGAGGGGCATCCGTTGATTCGGCCGGTGGTGGATGCGCTTGTGGGGGTTGCGGAGGGGTAACCCGGGGCGGGGCAGGGCGGGTCCGGGCGAGGTGCTGCCGTGGGGTGTCTTCGCTGACTTCGCTGTCTTCGCTGTTCGCCGTCATGCCGGGGTGGCGTCAGGCGGATGCTTTGCCGGTGGACGGTTCGTTGCCGGGAGGGGGAACGGGGCCCGGCGTGATTGTCGGTGGTATTGGTTACGGTGCCTGTCATGCCGGATGCCGAAGACGTACGCCGTACCGCCCTGTCCCTGCCGGACACGACGGAGCAGATCGCCTGGAACATGCCGACGTTCCGGGTCGCGGGAAAGATGTTCGCCACGTTGCCGGAGGACGAGACCTCCATCGCCGTGCGCTGCCCGAAGGAGGAGCGGGACGAGCTCGCCAGGGCCGAGCCCGGGAAGTTCTGGATCGCCGATCACGAGGCGGGCTTCGCCTGGGTCCGGGTCCGACTGGCGACCCTGGAGGACGAGGACGAACTCCGCGACATCCTCGCCGATTCCTGGCGTCAGGCCGCTCCGACCCGACTGCTCGACTCCTACCCGGAGTTGGGTCTGCCGTCCGTCGGCTGAGACTCCCGAAGCGTTGTCAGTGCGCCGTGGCATGATCCGAAGACGGGAGCGGGACGCCGAGGCGGGGGGCGAGTGGGATGGGCGGGATGGGCGGGGGAGCGGGGCGTCGGCCTTCGGGTGACGGCGGGGCGCGATGGGAGCCGTCGGCCGGGGAGAGCTCGACGCCCGGGGCGGGCGACGGTGCCACGGGTGATGGCGGGGCGGCCGACAGTGGCGTGGTCAATGGCGGCGTGGTCAATGGCGGGACGGTCAACGGTGGGGCGTCAGCTGACGGAAGTGGGCCCGGTCCGGTTCCTCCGGCGCTCGGGAAGCCATCGGACGCCGAGCTGACCCGGGAGCCGGGAGCCGGTGCCGACGAACACCACGGCGCCCGCGTCCGGGACTTGGCTGACCGGATCTCCGCCGGGCGGCCGGCGGGACGGATTACCGCCCTCAACCGTGGCGCGGACAGGTCCTCACGCCGTGGTGGGGGCAAGTCCGCACGGCGTGCTGCGGACAAGTCCCTCGGTCGTGGTCCGGGCAAGCCCCCGGGCCGCCGCGACCTGGCCGCCGAGCGTGCCCCGCGACCCGTCTGGTCACGGGACTTCGCGTTGTTCTTCGTCGCGCGAGCCCTCGCCCGGCTCGGTGACACGATCCTGCCGGTGGCGCTGGCCGCGGGACTTCTCCAGTACGGCTACGGGGTGGGCGCGGTAGGACTGGCGATGGCCGCGTCGGCCGCCCCCTTCGCAGGGCTGGTCGTCTTCGGCGGGGTGATCGCCGACCGGTTCAGCACCCGCAAACTGATGATCGGCGCCGACCTGGTCCGATTGGTCACCCAGGCACTCACGGCCGGGCTCTTCTTCGCCGGCCATGTGGTCCTCTGGCAGATCTGTGTGATCGGCGCCGTCAACGGCGTGGCGGGCGCGGTCTTCCAGCCCGGCGTCGCCAGTACGGTCCCGCGCCTGGCCACCGACGTACAAGGGGCCAACGGCGCGATACGGATCGCCGAGTCCGCCGCCCAGCTCGCGGGCCCCGCCCTGGCGGGATTGCTGGTCGCGTTCGCGTCGGCCGGAGCGGTCTTCGCGGCGCACGCGGGCACGTACGCGCTCAGCGCCCTGTGTCTGCTGCTGCTCCGGCTGCCGCCGGCCGTGCCCGGAAGCCATGCCCAGGGCGGCACCTTCAGAGCCGATCTCGTCGTGGGCTGGCGGGAGTTCAGGTCCAGAACCTGGCTCTGGGGAGTCATCGTCATCTGGTGCGTGTACATGATCTTCTGCTGGGGGCCCACGGTCCCCCTGGTGGCGACGGAGGTGGTCCAGCAGTACGGCCCGCGCGCCTATGGCCTGGTCAACTCGGCCCTCGGTGCGGGCACGGTCATAGGCGGCCTGATCGCGCTGCGGCTGCGCCCTCGCCGCATGCTGCGGGTCGGTGCGATCGCCCTCTTCGCGTTCGCCTGCTTCCCCGCCGCGGTCGGGGCGGGGCTCGGCGTCTGGGCGATGTCGGCCGGAGCGGTGATAGCGGGCGCGGGCCTGTCGGTGTGGGGCGTGATGTGGGCGACCAGCGTGCAGACCCAGGTCGCACCGGACGTCCTCAACCGCATACACGCCTACGACGTCGCCGGCTCCCTCGCGATGATGCCCGTCGGGCAGGCACTGGCGGGACCGGCCGCGACGCTCCTCGGCGCGGACCACGTCCTCCTCGTCGCCGGCCTCATGACCCTCGTTGTCGCGACGGCCCTGTTGTCGGTGCCCGCGATACGTGGGTTGGTGCGGGTCGACAACACCGCTTCGGCCTCGGCCTCCGCTCTCGTCGCGAGACCGCGTCCGACCGCGGCGAAACCCGCCCCTGTACGACGGGACCACCGCTGAGGCGTGGGCCGAGAGGGCGACCAGGTAGGCGTCGCCGCCCGCCCGTATCTCTCGCCGGTCGGCAGTTCCACCGTAGAAACGCGGGCGCGATCAGTATCGCGAGTGCGGTATTGTTTCCGTGCGCGTTCGGCCTGGGGAAACACCAGGTCAGACGGGCGCCGGGACGTGGCGCAGCTTGGTAGCGCACTTGACTGGGGGTCAAGGGGTCGCAGGTTCAAATCCTGTCGTCCCGACTCGTGAGAGTCGTAGGTCTGGGCCGGTTGCGGAGAGAGATCCGTGACCGGCCCCAGGCCGTTCTTGAGGCGGGTCATGTTCGCGGACGCCCGCGGCGGGTGACCGGACGGCCGCGGCGGATGCCCGGACGGCCGAGAGCCGAACCAGGGGCGTCGAGGTACGCCGTACCGAACCGTTCCCTCGATCGCGGGCCACGGCCAGGCACCCTCGACGCCCCTGGTTAGACTCCCCGCATGATCCGAGCGTCCCGTGGTGAGGCGAGCCCCGGGATGTGGCGGCGTGAGGCGGGCACCGTGGTGCGCGGGGCCGGGGAGCTTCCGGAGCAGGTGGCGGGCTCGTTCACCATCATCGCGGGGCACCACGTTCCCCGCGTTCCCACCGAGTGGGCGCCGCACTCGCACTCCCTGCACGAGCTCGTGTGGGTACGAGGGGGAACGCTGACCTCCCGGGTGGAGGACCGCGTCTTCACCGTGACCGAGGGGCGCGGGCTGTGGATGCCCGCCGGAGTGGTGCACGGGGGCAGGGCGACGGCGGGCGCGGAGTTCCACGACGCCTTCTTCGCTCCCGACCGCACACCGTTCGCGTTGGCCTTCGAGGAACCGAAGGCGATCGCGATGACGCCGTTGCTGGAGTCGCTGCTGACCCATCTGTCGCGCACGGATCTCGACGCGGCGGCGAGGGCGCGGGCGGAGTCGGTCGTGTTCGACGTGCTCCAGCCGTCGGAACGCCAGCTCGCGCTGCAACTGCCCGGCGACCCCCGGATCGACGCGATCGCCGAAGCCCTCCTGGACGATCCCGGCGACTGCCGCTCGCTGGAGGAGTGGGCGCGGTGGCTGGGGGTCAGCGACCGCACGATCACCCGAGCGTTCCGCCATACGACGGGTCTGTCCTTCGCACAGTGGCGGCAGGTGCTGCGCGTGCACCGGGCGCTGACACTCCTCTCCGAGGGCTTCGACGTCACGACCGTCTCCGAGACGCTCGGCTACGCGCAGCCGAGCTCCTTCATCGCGGCGTTCCGGCGGGTCATGGGAACCACGCCGGGCACCTTCTTCGGAACGGCCGACGCCACCGTGGATGTCCGGAATCCCGTATCGGGTGTCCAGAACACCTGATTGTCGACAGGGCGAGCGGAATATAGCCTTCTCGGAGTTAGGTAACCTTAGTTGATGCTCGCCGCGAACGGTGTGTCTTCCGTGCGTGGGAGAGTCCGCGGCCCAGCCGGTGAAGTCCGGACGGAGGGTGCCGCGGTCCCTGCCCCTCCGAGCGTCCGGAACCACCCATGTTCACAAGCCTCTCCCGGCGCGCCGGTCGCCCCGCGGACGACACCGCCACACCGGTGACCGCCCTCAACGGGCATGACCTGGTGCTGCGGTACAGCGGCGAAGCCGTCGTCCACGGCGTCTCGCTCGCTCTTGAACCGGGCCGTGCCACCGCCCTGGTGGGGCCGAACGGGAGCGGGAAGTCCACGCTGCTGCGCGCGCTCTCCCGACTGCACCGGGTGGACGGCGGCCGGGTGACGCTCGGCGCCCCCGAGGGACAGCCCGAGCGCGACGCGGCTCTGCTCAGCGCCCGTCAGTTCGCCCGCGAGGTCACGCTGTTCTCGCAGTCGAGGCCCGCGCCCCAGGGGCTGACGGTCACGGAGGTCGTGGCGTTCGGACGCCACCCCTACCGGCGCGGCTTCGCCGGACCGACCGCCGAGGACCGTACCGCCATCGACCACGCCATGGGCGTCACCGGCGTGCGGGACATGGCCGGACGGCCCGTCGGTGAACTCTCCGGCGGTGAGATGCAGCGGGTCTGGCTCGCGGCCTGCCTGGCACAGGACACCGGCGTCGTGCTGCTGGACGAGCCGACCAACCACCTGGACCTGCGCTACCAGATCGAGACGCTCGACCTGGTGCGCGATCTCGTCGAGGAGCACGGCATCGCCGTCGGCATCGTGCTGCACGACCTCGACCAGGCGTCCTGCGTAGCGGACTCGCTGGTCCTGATGAAATCCGGCCGCGTCCACGCGGTGGGCGCACCTGTCGACGTCCTCACCGCGCGCAACATCGGCGAGGTCTACGACATCCGTGTCGAGGTCGCCGTCGACCCCCGCACGCGCCGTCTCCGTATCGACCCGATCGGGCGGCACTCCGCCTGAAGCGGCACCTCCGCCGCCCCGTCGCACAGCAAGAGCCCCGTTCGCGCACCAAGAACGAACGGCATGCACGAACAGCAAGAACGAACAGCAAGAAAGAGGATCCTTCATGAACCGTGCCCGTCGCCTGGCGGCGTCAGCCGCCGCGGGGCTCGTCGTCCTCGCCGCATCGTCCTGCGGAACCACCGACGTCGACCACGCCGAGACCGGCAGCAGCGCCAGTGCGTCGCCCGCGTCCAAGAGCTGCGCGGACGACACCACGACCACCTCGACGCAGCCGGTCTCCTTCAAGGACGGCGTCGGCCGGCAGGTGAAGCTCGACAAGCCCGCCAAGCGGATCGCGGTCCTGGAATGGCAGCAGGTCGAGGACGCGCTGACCCTGTGCGTCACCCCCACCGCGGTCTCCGACGCCAAGGGATACCGCACCTGGGTCAGCGCGGAGACGCTGCCCGGCGGAGTGACGGACATCGGGACCCGTGAGGAGCCCGACCTCGACATCCTCTACGCCGCCAAGCCCGACCTGATCATCGTGGAGGCGTTCGACTCCGACGACGAGACCATCAAGAAGCTGGAGAAGCGCGGCGTCCCCGTGATGGCGACGCGCGGGGCGAACCCGGCCGACCAGATCGGGAACATGCGGGACGTGTTCAGCATGATCGGCAAGGCGACTGGGCGCACCGAGCGGGCCGACCAGGTGCTCAAGGAGTTCGACCAGCACCTGGCGACGGCCAAGAAGCAGGTCACCGACGCCGATCTGCCCACGAAGGACTTCCTGTTCTTCGACGGCTGGCTCGAAGGAGGCAACCTCACCGTCCGCCCCTACAGCAAGGGCGCCCTGTTCACCGAGATAGGCGAAGAGCTCGGCATGAACCCCGCCTGGACCGACGACGTCAACAAGGCCCACGGGGACGGCGGCGTCGACCCCGACTACGGCCTCGCGCAGACCGACGTCGAGGGACTCACCGCGGTGGGGAACGCCAACCTCTTCTACGCCAACGACGAAGGTGCCGGCGGCTACGTCGAGGCCCTGAAGAAGAACCCGATCTGGAAGACCCTCCCGGCCGTGAAGGAAGGACGCGCGCACGCGTTCCCGGCGCGGGTGTGGGGCGCCGGCGGGCCGCGCTCCTGCGAGCAGGCGATCGACGCGTACGTCAACGTACTCGACAAGTGAGCGCGTCACCGACCTCGACAGCCGCGGGGAGAGCGCTGCCGCGCGCCGGACACGGCGGCGGCGCTCCCTCCGGGGTGGCGGTCCTCGCGCTGCTTCTCGTCGCGACCGTCGTGGTGGGCATGTGGCATCTGACGCAGGGGACCTCGGGCGTCGGCGTCGGCGACCTGGTGCGGCATCTCGCCGGGGAACCGGACAGAGCAGGCGGGCCTCCGGTCGGCGAGATCCTCACCGGGTCGCGGCTGCCCCGGCTGTTCGCGGGCGTGGCGGTGGGCTTCGCCCTCGGCTGCGCCGGCGCGCTGCTCCAGTCCGTCACGCACAACGCGCTCGCCTCGCCCGACACCCTCGCGGTCACGGCCGGGGCCTACTTCACGCTCACCCTCGTCGCGGCCTTCGGTCTCGCCGTCCCGCTCTGGGCGTCGGGCGCCGTCGCCTTCGCCGGCGGTCTGGTCGCGGCGGCGCTCGTCCTGCTCCTCGCGGGCCGGGCCGCCGGGACCACGGGCACCCGCCTCATCCTCGCCGGATCGGCCATGGCGATGGCCCTGGATGCGGCGACCGGAATGCTCCTCATCCTGTTCAGCCAGAACACGACCGGACTGTTCGCCTGGGGAAGCGGTTCGCTCGCGCAGCTCAACATCGACGCGTCGGTCCGCGCCTACCCCCTCGTCGCCGTGGTGCTGTGTGTCGCGCTGGCGCTGTCCCGGCGGCTGGACGTGATGAACCTCGGCGACGACGCCGCGTCCACCCTCGGCGTACCGATCCGGACCACCCGCGTGACCGCGGTGCTCTGCGCGGTACTTCTGACCAGCACGGCGGTGACTCTGGCGGGCCCGATCTCCTTCGTCGGGCTCGGCGCACCCGTCCTGGCCCGCCTCATCGCGGGGCGCGTCCGGGCGCTGCGCCGACACCTCCTGCTGGTGCCCGCCGCCGGACTGCTCGGCGCGCTGCTCATCCTGCTCGCGGACGCGTCGCTGCGCGCGCTCCAAGGGGCGGACGGTGCCGCCTCCATTCCCACGGGCGTGCCGACCGCCCTGCTCGGCTCCGTCGTGATCGTGGTCCTCGCGCTCCGCCTCCGCGACACGGGCGGGCTACGTCAGCCGCCGCACGCACGGGTCGCCGTACGATCCCGCCGCGGGTTCCTGCTCGTCGTACTCGGCTCGGTGGCACTGCTGGCCGGGGCGGTCCTCGTCGCGATGCTGGCGGGAAGCCTCTGGCTGCGTACGGGGGACATCGTGCTCTGGGCGCAGGGCACGGCCCCCGACCTGATCGGCCAGGCGCTCGACGACCGGGTCCCACGCGTGATCGCCGCTGTCCTCGCCGGCGCGGCGCTCGGACTGGCCGGATGCGTCGTGCAGGGCGCGGTACGCAACCCGCTCGCGGAGCCGGGAGTGCTCGGCATCACGGCGGGCGCCGGGCTCGGCGCCGCGAGCGTCGTCACGTCGGGTCTGTCCGGCGGACGGCCGGTGCTGATCGTCGTCGCGGTCGCGGCGGGGCTCGCCACGTTCGCGGTGATCGCCCTGCTGTCCTGGCGCGGCGGGTTCCTGCCCGACCGCTTCGTCCTGATCGGCATCGGCTGCGGGTACGGCCTCAGCTCCATCACCACCTTCCTTCTGCTGCGTGCCGACCCGTACAACACGCCCCGGATCTTCACCTGGCTCTCCGGCACGACGTACGGCCGCACGCTGCCCGACGTCGTACCGGTCGCGGTGGCTCTGGCGCTGGCGCTTCCCGTGCTGCTCGCCGTGCGTGGCAGGCTCGATCTCCTCGCCGTCGACGAGGACACCCCGCGCATCGTCGGCGTCGGGGTGGAACGCGCCCGACTCGCCGCGCTGGCGATCTCCGCGGTGCTCGCGGCGCTCAGCGTGGTCGCTGTCGGCGTCGTCGGCTTCGTGGGGCTCGTCGCCCCGCACCTCGCCCGCTCGCTGGTGGGCGCCCGGCACGGCCGCTCGATCCCGGTCTCGATGCTGCTCGGCGGACTGCTCGTGTGCGTGGCCGACGCCCTCGGCCGCACGGTCGTCGCACCGGCCCAGGTACCGGCGGGGCTCATGATCGCCCTGGTCGGCGCTCCGTACTTCGTCTGGGTGCTGCGGCGGTCCCGCGCGTGACGTCCGACGGGCATGACGTCCGTCGGGCCGGGCGTGGGCGCACGCCGGCGGGGTGCCCGTCGGCACCGACGACAACCGGGGGCGCTGCGCGTCTGCGACGCTACGGCGTGGGCTCGGACGGCTTCCGACCGCCGACCGGCTCAGTTGGCTTCTATTTCCGCGGGCGCGGGTTGTCGTTGATGGGCTCGGAGCGTTGGAGTGTCAGAGAGACTCCAACGCGGGGGCGTCGGGCTGTCGATGGCCGGGGCTGGATCCCCGGGCCGGATATCCGGGGCTGGATCCCCGGCCTGGACATCCGGGCTGGATCCCCGGCCTGGATCCCCGGCCGGTCGGACTGGTCCGCCGCCGGTTCAGTCCAGGTTCCTCGGCGCGGTCGGCCGGTTCAGTTCAGGTTCGTTGGTCTGGTCGGCTGGTTCGGACCAGGCTCCTCGGCCCGGTCTACCGGCCAGCCCAGCCCCCGACCTGGTCTTACCGCCCCAGTCCAGCCCCCGTTGCCCAGTCTGCCGACTCAGCCTCCCGCCTGCCGACGGGTGCGCACCCTCGGACCCGAGGTGGTGGCACCTCCGCCACGTGCCCGCGGGTGACTCCCCGCCTTTCACCCTCTCCGACCCGTCAGGAGCGCCGAATGTCGTCCCCGCAGGAAACGCCCGTGAAGAGCATCGTCGTCCCGTTCGAGTCCGGCACGGTGCCGGCCCCGCTGGGGCGGCTCGGACAGGGCGAGGTGGTTGAGCGGTGGCACGCGGTCGACCGCTCCGCGTACGACCCTCACCTCGTGGCCGTGCCGGGGGACGACGGCGGGCGCTGGGCCGCCGCCGCGCTCGTGACGGCCCGCCCGCACACCGACTACCTGAAGATCGTCGACGCCATCGGGGACGTACCGGCGGCCGTCGAAGCCGTCGTCGCGCACGCCCGCCGCCGGGAGCTCGCGCAGGTCAAGTGGGAGGGATGGACGGCGAGCCCCGAGGTCGCCGCTGCTGCCGGGTTCGTGCCGTTGAGCCCGCCGGTCACGGAGTCGCAGGACGCCGCCGGGCTGGCTGACGGCTACGTCCGCTGGTTGCGCGGCGGCGTGGCGACCGAGCCCCCGTACTACGGTCAGACCACGCACTTCACCTGCGGTGCCGTCGCCGCCCTGGTCGCGCAGGCACACGCGGGGACGCTGTCGCGGGAGGCGCTGGGCCGCGGGGCGGAGCTGACGTTGTGGCGCGACGCGACCAACTTCCCCGCCTGCGAGCCCGTCGGACTGGCCGTCGCCGTACGCCGAGCCTGGCCCTCGTCCCCCGTCACGGTCCACCTCGACACCGACCGGCCCGTACTGATCGACCACCATCCGGAGGACGAACAGGAATGGCGCGCCCTGCTCCAGCGCACGTCGCGGGCGGACGCCGGGCGGATCGGCGTTCCGATCGACCCGCGCCACCTCACCCTGAACGCGATCAGGGACGCGATCGGCCGAGGGGAGCACGTGCTGCTCCTGGTGTCGCTCGCCGGGATGCAGGGGTTCGACGTTCCGCACTGGGTGCTCTGCCACGGCGCCGTGCCCGGCGCCGTGGTGATCGAGGACCCCTGGGCCAACACGGAGACGGGGGACACGTGGGTCGACGCCCATCTGCTGCCCGTCGCCGACGCGTCCCTCGACACGATGTCGACCCTCTCCCCTCTTTCCCCGGACCGCTTCCATGGCGCCGTGGTCATAGGCCGGGAGGATCCGGCGAAGGCTCAGGCAGGGTTCACGGACGGGGCGTCCTGCACCGCGGGACCCAACGGGAGGTTCCGGGGATCGGCGGGGCGAGGGACGTAGACGGGGGAGTCCGACTGGTAGAAGAGGTCGATGTCGGCCTCTTCGCCGCCGACGATCAGGGTGTCCCAGGCCCCACTCTCCTGGAGCGTGCGGAGCGTGGCGGGATCCAGCGCGGAGAGGTGGACGCGCAGTTCCTCGTCTGTGGGCATGCCCGGCATACGGGGTGCGAGCCGCGCGCGTATCGCGCTCATCCTCTCCAACAGGGCGTCGAGGTGGGCCTGCTGGGACTCGGAGCCCACGCTCGGCAGCGGTTCCATACTCCGGGCGATGATGTCCTTGATGGCGCGGGTGGCGCCCTGCTCGTCGGTGGTGACCATCGCGTTCCAGGCCCGGCTCTTGTGCCGGTACTGAAGCATGGACATCGCCGCCTCGTGCCGGATGAAGTCGGCGTCACGCAACGGCTTACCCCGCCAGGCGCGGCTGAGTGAGCGGGCCAGCGAAGTGGCCGAGGCGAGACCGCTGTTGAGGCCGCGGCCCGGCCAGAAGTGGATGGCGTTGGCCGCGTCGCCCAGCAGGAAGCCGTACGTCCCGGGAGTCGTCGCGGTCGGGCGGCTCAACTGCGCCGTGAACCGGGGCCGTTGCACCATGTCGAGCCGGAACGACGTGACCGCGGTGAGCTCGTCCTCGGACATGCCGAACAGCTTGAGCCCTTCCCGGATCCGCTTCCACAGGGGCGAACTGCGCAGCAGGGCGGGCAGGAAGAGGGTTCCGTGCGACGGGCAGCGGAACTCGTTGTCCTCCTCGCGGGTCATGACGCAGGGGCGGGCGGCGATGCACTCCTCGAAGACCTGACGGACCGGGTCGATGCCGACGACGTTCTTCGCCTCCTCGCGCGTGAGGCGCATGTTCAGGAAGCCCTCGCCGCGCAGCGAGTTGAGGAGGAACCTGTTCTGCGACACGGTCAGCAGCACGCTCATCGGGTCGGAGAGCGGGGACTTCACGCGCAGCCCCAGCACCACGTCCTGCAGATGGTCGCCTTCGAGGGAGTAGATCGAGGCGTCGGCCGCGCCGAAACGGTCCTTGTAGTGCTCGCGGGTGCGGGACCGTCCGCCCTCACAGACCACCAGGACGTGTTCCTGCGCGAGCCGCCCCTGGTACTCGGTGGGGTCGAACCGCTTCGGTATCAGCTGGATCGCGCTGCTCTTGTTCGCCAGGTCCAGCAGGCGGTCCTCGATGTACGCGATCCGGATGTTGCGGGGAGGCCTGCCCTCCACGGAGTCCGGTCCTACGGGCCACATCTCCGTGTAGTCACCCGAGTCGAACAGTGCCGACTGCATCTCCTCGGGCAGGGCGAGGTACTGCCGGCTCTGGACGGTCACCACCTGCTGGCGACGGGTGTTTCCGTGGGTCTCGTCCTTCCAGACCACGGATGAGCCGTTCCTGATCCACCGGCCTTCGTAGACCTTGATGGCGACCCGCCCGCGCAACATGTTCTCCAGCGTCAGCGCGAAGGCCAGGCCGACCGGGCCGCCGCCGGTGATCGTGACGCGGAGCAGACCGGGGTCCTCGGAGGCCTTGGTGCGGGGCATGTCGAGGAGGGAGAGGTCCATGACCGTCTCCATGGCCTCCTGCGACTCGTAGAGGAAGGTCTCGTCACCGATCCGGATGCGGTCGTTGGGGAGCAGGACGTGCCGGGTGACGCGCTCGTCGTTGACGAAGGTCCCGTTCCGGCTGCGGTCGTACAGGACGAAGCCGGCGTCCTCCTGCAGGATTTCGGCGTGCAGACGGGAGGCACTGACGCTGACGATCACGACGCCGCTGTCGCTCTTGCGGCCGAACGTCAGGGGCGCGGCGCTCAGAACCACGCTCTGACCAGTGAAGGGACCCGTTTGCCCCACGATGACCGATGGCACTCGTACTCCTAGCGGACGACACTCAACAGGGAAAAGAGACCGCGTGACGCGGCCGCTCCGGCATCAGGACGGAGCCGTCACTCACGCGCAGGTCAGGGACAGCGGGACCATGTTGGACCTGCCCTGGAGCGGGGCGTTGAGCTCCACACCGATCGCGCTCTCGAGGGTTCCGCTCTTCGCCCACGTGGTCAGGCTGACGCTGACCTGTGTGGTGAGGCTTCCACCGTTCGGGAACGACAGGGTCCTCCACTGCTCGTCGGTGACCGAACCGTCCGTGGACACCCACCGGTAGGAGAACTGCGCCGGGAGCCGTTCCACCGTGAACGTCGCCGTGAAAGTGGGCGCTTCGCCGTCCGGAGGCGGGCACTGGCCCGAGTACGTCGTCCGTGAACCCGTCACCTGCATCTGCACTCCCTCGGAAGCGGAGGTGTCCTGCCCGCCGTTCGCCGTGCCGGGAGCGGCTGCCTCGTCGGCGTTCTGCGAGGGGTCCTTCGTGGCCGAAGTCCCTGAACCGGCGCCCGCGGCGTTGCCGGACTTTCCGTCCCCGTCGCCGTTGTTGAGGAGCGCGTATCCGGTCCCGGCCAGCGCCAGCACACACAGGGCCGCGCCCGCCGCCACCAGAACGGTGCTTCGCTTGCGCTTGGTGCGTCGTGAGGGGGCAGGGGGAAGGGTGCCTGTGGCCGTGGTGTCCGGGGAGGCAGGGTACGTGGGTGTCGGCGGCGATGAGAAGTGAGTGGCGGCTTGGTGGGGTGCCGGTTGCGGAGCGGCCTCCTGTGGTGCCGGCTGCGTGGCGACCGGCTCCGTCGCGGAGTGCGTGGCGGTGAACTGCTGCGAGGAATCCGTGGCCGCGGGCTGCTGCTCGGTCCGAGCCGGGGACGCCTGCCGTGGGTCCTGGGGTGCGGCTTGGACCGGGGACGCCTGTCGTGGGTCCGGGGTCTCGGCCTGGGCGGGAGACGCCTGGGTGGTGTGCTGGGTCTCGGCCTGAACCGGGGACGCCTGGGTCGTGTACCGCGTCTCGGCTTCGGCGGGGGACGCCTGGGTGGTGTGCTGGGTCTCGGCCTGGGCCGGGGTCGGCTGGGTCGTGTGCCGGGTTTCGGCCTCGGCGGGGGACGCCTGTCGTGGGTCCGGGGTCCTGGCCTGGGCGGGGGATTCCTGCGTCGAGTAGCGCGTCTCGGCCTGGGTCAGGGACGTCTGGGGCGTGAACTGGGTCTCGGGCTCTTCCGCGACGGTCGGCGGGACCGGAGACGACGTCCGTGCGGGTTCCGCGTCGAGCGTGCCGCCCTAGCTGACCAACCGCAGGTCGTGCGCGGCCTGTTCGGCGCCGAGGCGCTCCTCCGGATCCTTCTGCAGGAGTCCTTCGATGACCGGAGTGAGGGCTCCGGCGCGGCGGGGCGGGGGCAACTCCGCGTCCACGATGGCCCGCAGGGTGCTGAGAGGCGTGTTCTTGCGGAAGGGCGAGCCTCCCTCGACGACCGCGTAGAGCAGCACGCCGAGCGACCACAGGTCCGACGCGAAGGCCGGCCGTTGGCCCAACGCCCGCTCCGGAGCGAGGAATTCGGGAGACCCGACGACCTCGCCGGTCATGGTGAGCGCCGTGCTGCCCTCGATTTCGGCGATGCCGAAGTCGGTGAGCACCACTCGGCCGTCCTTGGCCATCAGCACGTTGGCCGGCTTGACGTCGCGATGCAGTACGCCCGCCTCGTCGGCGGCGCGGAGCGCGGCGAGCACCTCACCGCCGATCGACGCGGCGCGCTGAGGGGTGAGCGTCCCCTCCGCCTTCAGCAGGTCGGCCAGGGACTGACCACGTACCAGCTCCATGACGATCCACGGCCGGCCCTCTTCCATGGCCACGTCGTAGACGGTCACCACGCTCCGGTGCGACACCCGGGCCGCCGCCCACGCCTCGCGCTCCAGCCGCGTGTACATCCGCTCGATGGCGGCCGTGGGCAGCCCGACGGGCGCCCGGACCTCCTTGATGGCGACCTCGCGCTGCAACACCTGGTCGTGGGCCCGCCACACGGTTCCCATGCCACCCTCGCCCAGGGGCGACAGCAGCGCGTAGCGGCCGGCGACCACTCGTGGGGGGACCGACTCTTCGGGCCCGGAGTCCTCGTTGGCCATCGGGGCGAATCTTCCTTTCGTCACGCAAGCGGCTCGTCGGAGCGCGGATGCCGCCCTTGGAGTCGATCCCCGCGCACGACCGCACTCGGCGGAACCGCAGGTCGTCCGCAGGATCGCAGTGCCGTATCGCTGTCGCGAGATCAAGATGGTGCACGAGAGGGTGAGCCCTCCCGCGTCTGTTCCGGTGACGATCGTACTGCCGTGCGAGGGTGGTGCGTGCCGAAGTCTGCGCGGTTGTGCCTGAGTCTGATCGGTGGTCAACTGCGCGGGTATTCCGACGCGTTGACCTCGGACTCTCCCGGCACTCCTCGCACAGCAGTGGCCGTGCGAGGACTGATCCGGCGGCGGGGCTCTCCACCTATTCAATGGGTGGACGTCGGCGGGGCGTTCGACGTATGCCAGTTCTTCGTGCCGTCACCACACTCTTCGAGCCATGAAGAGATCAACTGTGAGCGGACTTGCGGCAATTGCCGCCTCGCTAACCCTGGCCGTGACCGCCGTGACCGCCGTGACGGTCACCGACGGCCGTCCGTCGGCCGGCATGGGGTTGGCCGTCGAGTCGGGCGGAAGCGGCGCGTCGTACATCTTCGGCGGGTCGGGCAGGCCCGGGAGTACGGCGGCCGTGCGCGCCTACCGCGACCTGCTCGACCACGGGCCCGACGCGAAGCTCCTCACCGTGGCGCACCGAGGCCAGTGGCGGGACGCCCCGGAGAACTCCCTGGCATCCTTCCGGGCGGCCTTCGACGACGGCGCCGAGATCATCGAGACGGACATCCAGTTGACGAAGGACGGCGTTCCCGTCCTGATGCACGACACCACCGTGGACCGCACCACGAACGGCACCGGCGCGGTCTCCGGGATGACGTTCGCCCAGATCAGGCAGCTCCGGTTGAGGGAAGGACTCGGTGGCGGGCAGGCGGCGCTCACCGACGCCCAAGTGCCCACGCTCGATGAGGCGATGAGGCTCGCCAAGAACCGGGGCCTGGTCAACCTGGACAAGGGCTGGCAGTTCCGGGAGGAGATCTGGCAGGTGCTCGTCCGCACCGGCACCGTCCGTAACGGCATCTACAAGAGCGATGCCCCGGTGCCCGAGGTGCAGGCATTCCGTTCGGACCACGACGGCGCCGTCTACATGCACATCATCACGGACGCCAACCTGACGGCCGCGGTGGAGTTCGGCGACGACCAGCCGGTGGCCTACGAGGTCAACTACGACACCGTCCAGGACGCCGTCGCCCGCAGGCCGTTCCTCGACTCCCTGGCCGAACACGGCCGCGTCTGGAACAACACCATGTGGAACGGTCTGGCGGACCACATGACCGACGAGGCGTCGCTGACCGACCCGTCGCGGGGCTGGGAGGCTCTGGTGCGCGGTTTCCGTACCACGGTCTTCCAGACGGACGACGTCGAGAAGCTGGAGTCCTGGCTCCGCACCGGCGAGGGCGACCCGCTGCCGCGCGGCGGCGTACGAGTCCAGGCCGAGGACTTCCTTCCGGGCAAGGACAAGGGCTACCACGACGAGGACGCCGGGAACACGGGCGGCCTGAAGATGCGTCCCGGTGAGGACGTCGACATCGACGACGCCGACGGCAACGTCCGTGTCGGGTGGATGCGCGGCGGAGAGTGGCTGACCTATGACGTGGACGTACCGCGCCGGGGGACCTACGAGCTCTCCGCCAGGGTGTCCTCGCCGTACAGCCCCGCGGGCACGTACACCGTCTCCTTCGACGGCGGCGCGGACAGCGAGCGGGTGGACGTGCACAACACCACCAGCCACAACAAGGAAGTCCTCCAGCCCAGCGGCGTACGGCAGTCACTGACCGCGGGCCGTCACACCCTCCGGATCAGCCTCCCCAGGGACGCCTACCAGAACTGGAACCTCGACTACCTCCAACTCGCCCCGGTCCGCGACTGACACGGGCCCGCGACGCAGGACAACCGTTACACGGTGAGCCGGAGGGGAGCGGACCAGGTCGCCGGTCCTCGGCGGGCGCCGCCACGCGGACGCCTGCCGAGGACCGGTCGGCACTATGGCTACGGTCGGCCTGTTCGTCAGCCGGCGTACGTCTCGAACTCGGCGATCTTCGGTGTGCCGGTCGAGCCGGTGATCTCGAAGGTGACCTTGCTCAGGGAGGTCCGGGGGAAGGTGATGACGCCCGCGCCGCTGCCCGAGGTCAGGACGGCGCCGGTGTCGGCGTTGAGGAGCCGCCACGAGCCGATGGCGCCCGCGGAGTCGGAGGTCTCACGGATGTTGACCTTCGAAATGCCGGTGGCCGCGCCCCACTTGATGGAGATCGAGCCGGTCGCTCCGGAGGGGGACCAGTAGGTGGCGAGGTCGCTGTCACGGACGTTGCCGTAGCTCGTCCCCGACGCCTTGCTGGAACCGTCGGAACCGGCGCCCACGCTGAGGTTGGTGCCGCTGGGCTGGGTCGGCTCGCCGGTGGGCGTCGGGGTCGGCGTCGCGGTGTCGGTCGGGGTCGGGGTCGAAGTCGGCGTCTGGGGAGTGCAGTTGCCGTTCGAGACCTTCAGACCCGTGTTGGCGCCCGCCGTCTGTGCCACGACGGTCGGTACGCAGGAGGCCGCGTCGAGAGTGTAGGAGTAGGGGACGGTCACCGTGGTGGTGGACTGGAGGTTGGGGCCGGCCGGGTTGGTGTCGGTGCCGGGGGAGGACCAGGTGACGTTGTCCAGTACGTTTCCGCTGACCTGCCAGTAGCCGGCCGCGTCGGTGTAGAAGGTGCCCAGCACGTCCTTGGAGTCCTTGAAGTAGTTGTTGTCGACCTTGGCCTTCGCTCCGGCCCGGGAGTTGATGCCGGACTCGTTCAGCTTCACGTAGTAGTTGTTGTAGACGTGCGCGACACCGCCGCGCAGCAACGGGGTACGGGAGTCGATGTTCTCGTACAGGTTGTGGTTGAACGTGACGTAGCCGTTGGAGGTGTCCGACTCGCTGGAGCCGATCAGGCCGCCGCGGCCCGAGTTGCGCAGGGTGCTGTAGGACAGGGTCACGTACTGGGTGTTGTCCTTCATGTCGAAGAGCCCGTCGTACCCTTCCGACTCGCCGCCCGACGCCAGCAGATCGACGTGGTCGACCCATACGTTGCGTACGCCGCTCTCCATGCCGATGGCGTCACCTCCGTTGGAGGTGGGCGAGCCGGACTTCTTCACGTTCTTCACGGTCACGTTCTGGATGATGATGTTGCTGGATTCACGTATGTGGATACCCAGTTGATCGAAGACGGCGCCGCCGCCGACCCCGACGATCGTGACGTTGCTGATCTGCTTGAGCTCGATCACCCCGGCGGCGGTGTTGCAGCTCCCGCCGGACACCTTCGCGGTGTTGCCGTGGTTGATGGTCCCCTCGACCTCGATGATGATCGGGGTGCTGCTGCCGGCCCGCCCGCACAGGGCCGTGTGGATCGCCGTGCCGGTGCTGGCCCGGACCGTCTGGCCGCCCGCGCCACCGGTCGTACCGCCGTTCTGGGTCGCGTAGCCGGTGGCGCCGGCCGAGGCGGCGGACGCCTCCATCGTCGACAGGGCCACGCCCGCCGCTGACGCGAGAGCCAGGGTGGTCAACGCCGCGCCGAGGCGCAGGGCGACTGGTCGTCTCATGGTCTTCTCCTCTGTGTCGGGGGTGGTTCCTTGCCGGTCGCCGGGTCGCCGGGTCGCCGGGCGCGCGGAATCCCGGCGTGACGGCGGGCGGGCATGCCGAGGCCGTGGGAACCCCGCGCCGGATCGATGGCGGCTCATACGCGGGGCGCGGCGAATGCCGGGACCTCCGCTCCACCGGGGCGGGGGTGGGGGGGGCGTACGGCGATGCGGAAAGCGCTTTCTGATTGGTGAGAATAGAGTCGTACATGGACGACTGACAAGTATGTGAACCAATACGGAACGAGCTGCTCCGATTCACTGGTGCGGTGTGCCCGATGCCCGATGCCCGATGCCCGGCGGCGCGGTGGCCCGGCGCCTCGCGCTCAGCCTTAGTGCGTGCTAGCCCGGCCGGTGGGCCGGAGAATCTCCGTGGCCGCCCAGGCCGCCAGCAGCCGCAGAGCGTCGTGGTCCGGGGTGTTCGGCGTGCCGTCGACGCCGCGGTCGAGCGATTCGGCCGCATCGACGTGCTGATCAACAACGCCGCCAACTTCTACGCCGGTTACTTCGAGGAGATCTCCGACGCGCAGATGCGCGCCCAGATCGAGACGAACCTCTTCGGCCCGATGAACGTCACCCACGCCGTGCTGCCCGTCATGCGGGCCCAGCGCTACGGGCACGTCATCACCCTCTCCTCCCTCGCCGGCGTGGTCGGCCTGGAGTTCTGCGTCGCCTACGCCGCCGCGAAGTTCGGCGTCGAGGGCTTCATGGAGTCCCTCCGCTACGACGTGGAGCCGTACGGCATCCGTACGACGATCGTCGAGCCGGGCTTCTTCCGCACCGAGCTGCTGGTGGACGCCTCCACCACCTGGGCGGAGCTGTCCGTCGACGACTACGCCGAGCGCACCGCGGCCACCAGGAAGGTCTGGGGTCCATGAACGGGCAGCAGGCCGGAGACCCCGCGAAGCTCGCTGCCGCCCTGCTGACGATCGCCGGGCGGGAGCAGCCTCCGTCGCGTTTCGTCGCCGGTGCCGACGCCATCGAATCCGTCGCCGCCGCCAAGGGCGGGACCTGCTCGCGCAGGCCGAGGCGTCACGTGAGCTGGGCGGCGACCTCGCCCACGACGCCGCCGCCTGAGCGGCTGCCCACGGCCGTCCACTCCCGCCCCCCCCACCCATCCCATCCACCCACAGGCGATCAAGGAAAAGAGCGATGGAACACATCACCTCCACCCCCACCACGAAGGCCCCCGCCGAGCGCTTCACCGGCGACGTCTACCTCAACATGATCGAAGCCCCCACGGAACCGGCCCGTCTGGCGGCAGCCCTGGTGCGCTTCGCCCCCGGCGCGCGCACCAACTGGCACTCCCACGCCAACGGCCAGGTCCTGTACATCACCGACGGCGTCGGCCTGGTCGGTACCCGTGACGGCAGCGTGGCGCGCGTCAGTGCCGGCGAGACCCTCAAGTGCCCGGCCGGTGAGGAGCACTGGCACGGCGGCACGGACACCAACCTCATGGCTCACGTCGCCCTGGTGGTCGGCGACGGCAACGGCGACGGCACCACCTGGCTGGAGCCCGTCACCGACGAGCAGTACGCCGCCGCCCTCGCCGGCTGACGCTGGTGACCACACGCCCGCTCCCTCCCACTGCCTTGCGGGACGGAGCGGGCGGCCTCCCGCGACGTTGGACCAAGTGACTTGAAGTCAGAAGGTCATGCTCCAGCGGTCCAGGTAGCCGGGGTCGACGGTGAAGATCCCCGGGGTGTTGTCGGTGACGCGCAGCTTCCACACGCCGTTGGCGGGCAGCGCGGAGGCGTCGACGGTGAACGTGGCGTGCAGTTCGGTGCCGGTGTCCCAGACGAAGTCCTTGACGAGGAGCACGGTGCCGTCCTCGGCGACGAGTTGGAT
Organism: Streptomyces sp. NPDC088747; assembly: GCF_044751025.1. Lineage (NCBI taxonomy): Bacteria > Bacillati > Actinomycetota > Actinomycetes > Kitasatosporales > Streptomycetaceae > Streptomyces > Streptomyces sp. NPDC088747. The sequence goes on along the minus strand of NZ_JBIVKZ010000019.1, from coordinate 72,118 downwards.
GATCTGGCCTCCGATGAAGTCGTGGACCAGATCGACGGTGACCTGGAGGTCCGAGGGGGCGTCGCCGGTGCGGCCGGTGACACGCAGCGGCGACTCGATCGTCCGCCAGTTGGGGATGTCGTAGCGGTCCGGGTTGACGAAGTGGTCGTCACCGGACGCCAGGACGGTCCAGCTGTAGGGCAGTTGGAGCTTCTCCGCCGCGGAGTTGGTGATGGTGACGGTGACCGCGAAGGTGCCGGCACGGGTGGGCGTGCCGGTGATACGGCCGTCGGCCGACCCGAGGGCCAGTCCGTCGGGGAGTCCGTCGGCGGAGTAGGCGAGCGCACCGGGGCGGGTGGACGTGGCGGTGATCTGACGGCTGACCGGCTGTCCGACGGCCGCCTCGCGGGTGGAGGGGGCGTCGGCCGCGATGTGGTTGACGTAGCGGGGACCGACGTTGACCGCCGCCCACGCGTTGCCGACCGCCTCGTAGGCGTCGCTGGTCGTGCCGAACAGGTCGGCGGCGGCCCGCAGGGTGGCGGTGCGGGCGCCGGCGTAGTCGGTGGTGCTGGTCATGTAACGGGTCAGCGCGCGGTACCAGACGTTGGTCGCGTTCGCCAGGCCCAGGGCGGCGACGGGCTTGCCGTCATAGGTCGGGCTGTCGTAGGCCACGCCGTTGATGGTCCTGCCGCCGCTGCCCTCGGCCAGCAGGTAGAAGAAGTGGTTGGCGGGACCGGAGCTGAAGTGCGGGTCCAGCTTCTTCGTGCCGGCGGTCCAGTAGTCCTGTGACGTGCCCTTCGCGGACGCGTCCTTGGACGGCTGGTCCATGTAACGCAGGGGCTTGCCGGTGCCGCGGACGTCCGCGAGTTCCCCGATGAGGTAGTCGGGCGTGTCCTGGGCGTTGTTCGCGAAGAACTCGACCGCGGTGCCCATGATGTCGCTGGTCGCCTCGTTGAGCCCGCCGGATTCACCCGTGTAGATCAGACCGGCGGTCGCGGAGGTGACGCCGTGGGTCATCTCGTGCGCTGCGATGTCCAGTTCGGTGAGCGGGCGCATACCGTCCAGGCCGTCGCCGTACGTCATGCAGAAGCACAGGTCGTCCCAGAACGCGTTGGCGTACTTGGTCCCGTAGTGCACGTTGGTGACGGCGCCGACCCCGTCGTCGGCTATGCCGTTGCGGCCGAAACGGTCGTGGTAGAAGTCCCAGGTCCGCTGGGCTCCGTAGGTGGCGTCGACCGCCGCCGTCTGCGCCGAGGCCGGACTGCCGTCGCCCCACACGTCGTCCGCGTCCGTCACCAGGGTGCGGACGCCGCCGGTGACGTCGTAGGTGCGGTGGTTGCCGCGCTGGACGTCGGTGAGCCGGAAGACGTCCGCGTCGCGCGTCGACGCGAGTGGGACCGTACCGCTGTACTGGCTGTGACCCTCGCCGGCCTGGATGTCGTCGTAGGAGGCGAGGCGGGCGCCGCTTACGGCGTCGGTGATCACATGGACGCGGCTCGGTGTGTGATCCTCGCGCACACCGGTGACAACGTTGTCCCAAGCCAGTCGTGGGGAGCTGTCGGTTGCCCAGACGACCTGCCGTGCCGGGGCCGCCCGTTCGGAGGTGAGGGATCCCTGCTCGTCGGCCGCCGCCAGCGCGGCCTTCTTCGCCGCGGCCGAGGAGACCACGGGTCTGGTCGCGGGCACCGAGAGCGCGGATGGTGTGGTGCGCGTGACGCTCTGCTCGCCCGCGCGCTCGTGGACGATCACGTCGGCACCGATCACCGGGAGTCCGGCGTAGGTGCGGGAGTAGCGCGTGTGCACGGTGCCGTCGGCGTCCTTCGCGACGTCCTGGGCGACCAGCGTTTCCCTGCTGCCCATGCGGAGGTCGCGTGCCGTGTCGGGAGCGGACTCGGCGGCGCCGTCGAGCAGTTGGTCACGCTGCGCGCGGGACAGGGGGACGCCCCGCGCCCCGGGTCTGGGTTCGGCGTCGATGTGCCGGGACGACGAGGTGGTATCGGTGCCCTTCTCCAGGGCCGAGGCGGGCTGGGCTGTCGGAGCGGTGATCGCGAGCACCGTCAGAGCGGTGGCGAGCGCGGTCGTCAGCCGGCCGCGCTGTCGTGCCGTACGCGGGAGCGCGGATGAACGGCGAACTCCCGGGGCTGAGTTGGTCATGCGGGCAGCTCCTTTCGCCGGCTGTCGGCGGACAGCGGCGGAAGACGGGGAGACCACGGGCCGTCGGCCTGCGGTGAGAAGCGAGGCGGGTGCCGCTCGAGCGCGGACAGATCGTTTCAGGGCGTCTGGAAACTGTCACCACTGCGGAGATCGATGTCCGGAAATCGGTCAACGGCCCACTTCCGGAGGGTGATCGGGAAGGGTGTCACCACGTGTGGCTTTACGAAGCGGCAATACGGCGCTAACCAGCAAGGTTGGCCATTTCCGACCGGCCGCGCGCCGCTCTGTCCGGGGTGTGGAACGGCGTTCGAGGGGTGGAGAGCGCCGCGATCCGGGACGCGACCGGGACGAGTCCGCGTGCGGTGTCCGCGGAGAAGTCACCGGGCTCGGGATCTCAGGGACGGCGCGGGCGGTTCGCGGGGTGCTCCCCGCTGTCGTCAGCCCGTACCCCCGTCGGATGACAGCCCTTAGTACCCGGGTACTAGCCGCCCCGGCACATTCACCTCCGCGGTGCCGCCGAGTGGCCACCGGGCACTTCTAGCGTGATCGCATGAGGCCCGCGTCGGCCTCTCGCTCAGCGTCTTCCCGCCCCTGCATGTTCTTCGGGAGTGTTTTCGTGGCCACGTTCCTCTACCGGCTCGGCCGGTTCTCCTATCGACGACGACGGCTCGTCCTGATGCTGTGGATCGCCGTGCTGGCCGTCGTCGGCATAGGCGCGGCCACGGTGTCCAGCAGTTCGGCGGACACCTTCGCGGTCCCCGGCACACAGTCCCAGCGGGCGGTGGACCTGCTGAAGGCGGAGTTCCCGCAGGTGTCCGCCGACGGCGCCACGGCACGCGTGGTGTTCGAGGCGCCGGACGGCCAGACGCTGACCTCCGCGGCCAACAAGGCCGAAGTCGAGTCCCTGGTCGGCGAGTTGAAGTCGGCGTTCCAGGTGGCGAGCGTCGCCGACCCCTACGAGGGCGCCACGGTCAGTGAGGACGGCACCGCTCTGGCCCCGGGACTCCAACTCGCCGTCTACCGCGTGGTCCAGGAAGCCCTGACCAACGCCCTCAAGCACGCGGGCCCCGACACCACGGTCCACGTGACCGTCACCTCCGACGCCGCCGCCGTACGCCTCGTCGTCGAGGACACCGGCCCGCCCCGCACCCCGCCCCGGCCCGCCGCCCGTGAACCGGAGGGCGGGCAGGGGCTGGTCGGCATGCGGGAACGGGCAGCCCTCTACGGTGGCACCCTCACCGCCGGCCCCAACTCCCGTGGCGGCTGGACCGTCCGCGCCCAATTCCTCCTCGCCACCCCGCCAGCCACGGAGAAACGACTCGCATGACCACTGTCCTCATCGTCGACGACCAGGCCCTGCAACGCCTCGGCTTCAGCATGCTCCTTGAGCAGCATCCCGACCTGACCGTGGTCGGCGAAGCCACCCACGGCGGCGAAGCGGTCCGGATGAGCGCCGAACTGCGCCCCGACGTCGTCCTGATGGACGTCCGCATGCCCGCCATGGACGGCATCGAGGCCACCCGCCGCATCGTCACCTCCGGCGGCCGCTCCCGCGTTCTCGTCCTGACCACCTTCGACCTCGACGAATACGCGTACGCCGCTCTGCGCGCCGGAGCCAGCGGCTTCCTGCTCAAGGACGCGCTGCCCGAGGAACTCGTCGCCGGTATCCGGGCGGTGGCCGCCGGGGACGCCGTCATCGCCCCCGGCCTGACCCGCAAGCTCATCGACGCCTACACCCACCAACTGCCCGGCGCCACCGCGGAACAGCAGCGCCGGCTCGCCGACCTCACCCAACGCGAGGCCGAGGTCCTCACCGCCATCGCCACCGGCTGGAGCAACACCGAGATCGCCGAGCGCTTCCACCTCGCCGAGTCCACCGTCAAGTCCCACGTCAGCCGCATCCTCACGAAGATCGGCGCCCGGGACCGGGTACAGGCCGTGATCTTCGCGTACGACACCGGACTCGTCCGACCGGTCTGACGGGGTTCCACCTGATCCGGTGTTCAACTCACCCCCTCGTACCGTCGTCGCTCCGCCCCCGGCGTTCCGCGCGCTGCCGGACGAGTTCCTCGACGGCGCTGGGCATGGTCGTCTCGAAGTCGATCAGCTTCGCCCACGTCGGCGTGAGCACGATGCGGACCATGCCGTCGTAGAGCGAGCGGACCTCGGCCTCCCACTCGACGCGTTGCTCGGCCGTCATGGTGTAGGAGCCGTTCATCTCCAGGTACTCCTCGGGAATGCCCTCGACCTCGTCGAGTTCCACGGTGCCGCGGACGAGCAGGATCTTGGGCGGGTGCACCTCGGTGTCGATCGTGATGGCGACGGTGGGGTTCTGGCGGAGTGAGGCCAGCTTCGGAGCGTTCTTGGACGTGCACATCACGGCCTCCTCGCCGTTCCAGGCGAAGGCGATCGGAATGTTCCGCGGTGTGCCGTCCTTCGCCACGTAGGCCAGTCGGCAGAGGTCACGGGCCAGCAGTTCCTGGCTCAGCGGGCGGTTGAGGACTTCGGTGATCCGGTCGTCCGTCATGGGGGCCTCCCGAATATCGTGCGACCACGGTGGCCGCTTCCGACCCTGGGACGGAGCGGTCACGCCGTTCTCGACACCCTCACGAACCTTCCTCCGCGGACCCCGCGGACCTCGCCGACACCGTGAACCTCTCCGGAACCGCCGAATCACGTCGTGTCGTCAGGAGGGTCGACCTCGTACCCGGCCACCCCGGTCACGAGGTGTTCCAGGGCGGTGTCGACGGGGCCGAGGCGCAGGACCCAGGTCATGACCAGGTACATGACGCCCTCGCTGTCGATGGCCAGGTACATCTCGCCGTTCGCGTACTCGCCCGCCGGGCAGAACGCCCGGCGGTAGCGGTCGGAGAGATAGGTGAAGAGCTCCTCCTCGTCGGCGAGCAGGTCGGGGTCGGTGTCGAAGGGCTGGCGTGCGCAGGTGATGCCCGGTCCGCCGATCCGCACCTTGAGGCCGCCGAACTCGCGGAGGAACTCCTCGGCCGCGCCGTGGAGACGGAATCCGCGCAGGGAGCGCTGCCAGGGACCGATGTCGGTCCGGCGCCCCGGATACCACCCGGCGCCGCGCAGGACGGCCTCGACGCCGGGTGGGAAACGGGGTGTGCCGGTGACGTCACTCATCCCGTCACTTCACCACGTCCTTCGTCACGAACTCGATCGCGAATTCACGGACCAGTGGTTTACAGCTGGCGCAGGGACCCAGTTCCTCCAGGTAGCTCTTGTTGCCCGGCGGCCGGATCTTGAACGCCGCGGCGGTGGCACCCTGTGGATCGACGCCGCCGGTCCTGAGGACCGAGAGACACGCGGGCAGCCCGCAGCCTCCGTGGTTCGCTCCCTGTTCGGCCTTGGGAATCGAGCCGAGGACGCCTCCCACCTTCGGATCCGTCACTCGTTTCGCGCCCTCCGAGGCTCCCATGCTGGTCCGGACGACCGAGGGCTGTCCGGGCACCTTCACCGCCTCGACCGCGCCGGGCTGCTGACCACGCGGCAGCTTCGACAGGTCGATGGCGTGACTGCGTGCCGCGATGTAGGCGGTGTCGACGGCCGTGGCCACGCTCTTGCCGACCCGCGTGCCCACGTATCCGCCCACGGTCCCGCCGACGAGAGCCCCGCCGGCCATGCCCGCCCGTTCCGCGTACTCCGAGTCGCTCAACTGCCGCCCGGTCCAGGCCTCCTTGCCGGTGGTGAGGGTGTAGCCCTCGGTGGCCACCCCGTAGGCGCCGGCCGCGGCGACCGTGGTGCCGACCGCCCAGGTGGTCACCGTCGCCGCCGTGGCGCCCGCGGCCGCTCCCGCCAGCGCCCCGACGCCCGCAGCCGCCACGGCGGGCAGTGCGACCACCGCCGCGGCCACGACCACACCGCCGACCACCGCGTAGCCGACGCCCTTCGCCGCGCCCCAAGCCACGTCACGCCAGGTCCAGTCGGCCCCCGAGGAGTCGAAGTAGTTCGTCGGACTGTTGTTGGCGTACGAGTAGGAGGCGAGGTTGGACGGTGTGTGGACACCGCCGTTCGGCGAGCCGTCCAGATAGCTGCCGAGTGCCGGATCGGGTGACTGCCAGACACCCGAGCGCGGGTCGTAGTAGCGCGCCCCGTGGTAGTAGTAGCCGGTCTCCGGGTCGAACTCCTTGCCGGTGTACTGGTACGGCGTCTTCGCGCCGTTGTACTCGTCGACCCAGGTCTCCCCGGACGGGAAGTAGTTGAGGTGCTCGACCAGCCGGCCGTCGTCGTCGCTGCCGAAGGCCGTGGAGCCCAACTGGTCGCCGTGGTAGTAGAACTGGTCCTTCTCGAAGAACGGCCCGTGCCGCGCCGTCTTGCTGGCGATGCGGGTCGTGCCGACGAAGATGTGCTTGTACTCGCTCAGGCTCCGCGTCGTGAAGTACTGGTTCGGGTAGAGCGTGGTCTGCGCGCCGTCCTTGACGACCCGGTTGCCCTGGTCGTCGTAGAGGAAGCGGACGGTGGGAGGCCAGCCCGGCGCGTTGCACGACGAGGGCAGTTGGGGCCGGGTGACGAGCGGCGAGAAGTCGTGGACGCAGGCGAGGCGGTTCTCCTCGTCCCAGATCTGCTGCCGGCGCGGGCCCAGCGGCCTGTCCGAGTCGCTGTCGATCTGGTTGCCGTTCGCGTCGTACTTCAGGTCGTCGTGGCCCACCTTGGACGGGGCGTGCGGACGTCCGCCGCGGAAGGCGTACGCCTGGTCGTACGTGGTGTTCTTCTGGACCAGTTCGTGGTCGCCGCCGAGGACGAGGGCGTGCCGCTGGTCCTTGCGGGTGGTGTTGTGGACGGTGTCGTACGAGGTCGACAACTGGTAGGTGTCGGTCGTGTGCTTGGTGACCTGGTACGAGCCGCTCGCACCGGTGAGCCGGTAGAGGTTGTCGTACTGGTAGGTCTGCGTGGAGGGGCCGCCGGGCCTGGCCGGGACGCTGCCCGAGGGCTGCTCGGTGGTGTTGGCCTGCCGGGTGAGGTTGCCGACCTCGTCGTAGTCGTAGCTGAGTTTCTGGAAGGCCTGTCCGGTGGGGAGTTCGGAGTCGAGGGTCGCCAGCCGGCGGTCCTCGGCGTCGTAACTGAAGCGGGTGCTGGTGCCGTTGCCCAGCTTCATGGACGTCCGCTGGCCGAACTCGTCGTACGTCATCTCCTTGAGGTAGGGGTAGCGGAAGCCGTTGTTGTGGCCGGTGGCCGCGCGGACCTCGCCGCCGCTGTCGTAGTCGTACGACAGCACCTCGCCGTCCGGATAGGTCAGCCGCAGGACGCGGCCGAAACTGTCGTAGCGGTACTTGGTGGTGAAGGCCCGGTCGAGGATGCCGCTGGGGAGGGTGCGGGTCTCCTCGACCGTCTCGCCGAGCGGTCCGTACTCACGCAGGGTCTTGCCGGCCGCGTCCTCGGTCTTGGTGATCCGGCCCGCGCCGTTGCCGTGCGCGCCGGGACCGCCGTAGGTGTAGCGGACGTCGTTGCCCTTGAAGAGCGGGTAGTCGATCTTCGTGAGCCGGTTCTGGTCGTAGGAGTAACTGATCGCCAGGTCCTTGGACTTGGCCGCGAGATTGGCGGTGACCTCCCGGATCACGTTGCCGGCGGAGTCGTAGGTCGTGGTCGTACGGCCCGCGTCGGGGCTCTCGACCGAGGTGCGCCGCCCGAAGTCGTCGTACGTGGACCTGGTGACGTTGCCCTTGTCGTCGGTGACCCTGGTGGGCTCGCCCAGCGGGTTGTAGGCGTAGCTGGTCCAGATCGGGGCGTCGCCGTCGCGGGCTCCGGGTTCGCGTACGGCGGTCTGCTGCTGGCGCACATCGCTGTAGGCGTGGCCCTGGTTGCCCTTGGCGTCGGTGGCCAGCGTCTCGAACTGCACGGTGCCCGCGCGGTCCTCCCCGAAGCCGTACGCCGTGGTGGTGACCGTTTGGTCGGGCAGGACGGTGCGGACCGTGCGGTCCAGCACGTCGTAGGTGTTGGTGGTCGGCCGCACGTCGTCGAAGGCCGGGTTGAAGACGGTGTTCGCGTCGCCCTTGGGCTCGGCGACCGGGTAGTACTGGCGGACGGTGCGGCCGAGGGAGTCGTAGACGGTCCGGCCGGAGACGGTCATCACGTCCTCGCCGCGGACCGTGGCGTCCTTCTTCGTCTGGACGACGCGCCCCAGCCCGTCGCCGAAGGTCACCGTGTCGATCGTGTCCTTCTTCACCGACCCGTCCGAGGCGCGGTCGAGGTGGCGGGTGACCGCGTAGGGCACCGCGGCGTCCGGGTGGTACGCGAAGGCGATCGTCGGGATGTCCGCCTTCTCGTCGTTCGGCCCGGTCACCGAGGTGACCCGCCCGACGGCGTCGTAAGTGGTGGTCTCCTTCTGCCCGTTGATGTCGGTACTGGTCTCCGTCCGGCCGAACCTCAGGTCGTAGGTCGCCGTGGAGCGATAGCCGAAGCTGTCGTCGGTCGCCGTGACGTAGGTGCCGGTCGGCTCGTCGTACTCGTAGCGGCGTTCGTAGCGCTGACCTCGGTGGTTGGCCGGTGACTTGATCGTCTTCAGCATGCCGTCGCCGTAGTACGACAGGTCGGTGATCGCCGTGCCGCCGTCGGCCAACTCTGCGCTGTGCCGCGTGACTTCACCGTTGGCGCAGTCCACCGACGACTCGCTGGAGCGCATGAGCCTGCCGTCACCGCGCACCTCGGAGGCACGGGCGGTGCCCACGATGTGGGTGTCGGCGCACTCGGTGTACTCCGTGAGGGTCTCCACGTCGTCCTGCGGGCCCGCCTCCCCGAGGTCCAGGGTGCGCACCACGTTGCCGACGCCGTCGTACGACATCACCGTGGCCGTCCGTTTGCCGGGCTCGGGACGGCCCTCGTACCAGAGGGTGTCGGTGCGTACCAGTTGCGGGAACACCGTCGCGGTGGTGGACCGGCCGTTCGTCTCCTCGCCGGAGTCCACGTCGCGCAGTTCGTAGGTGTGCCGGGATTCGGTGAACAGGGCGCCGGAGGCGTCGGCGACGGTCTCCCGGGTGAGCAGGTTCCGGGTGTAGTGGCCGGTGGTGTCGAACTCCAGCGTCCCGGTCCGGAGGATCTCGCCCTTCTCGTCGACCTGCGAGGTGGCGACGGAGCCGTAGCCGCGGAACTCGCGCTCCAGGCGGTCGTACACGCCGTCCTTGTAGGTGATGGCCGCCCGCTGGGTGTCGGGGCCGTCGCCCGCGAGGCCGTCGCTGACCTCGACGCCGGTCAGCACATAGCGCGAGCCCGGCTGGTCGTAGGTGTTGCCGTCACGGGTGTAGTCCAGGTCGACGCGCGAACCGAGGGGTTGCTGGACGCTCTTGAGGAGGTTGGTGCGGCCGGTCTGGTTGGCGGCGACCGTCAGCTCACTGTCGTCGGTCGAGGCGAGGTGGTCGGCGAAGCCGTCGCCGTCGATGTCGCGGAGCATCTGCTGGGCGCGGGAGGCGCCGGTGGACACGTTCGCGCCCGGGTTGATGATCAGGAAGCCCAGACCGGGGAATCCGACCGAGACCCGGAAGTAGGCACCGCCGCCGACGTTCGCGTTGCTGTCGGAGTTGATACCGCCGAGGCTGCCGTTGAAGGGCACGGGCTCGGCGAAGCCGTTGCCGGTGTTCAGGGCGACCTTGATGGGGTCCCCGGTGAAGACGCGGTCGGCGAGGCCGTCGCCGTTGACGTCCATCAGGGAGTTCTTCGTCCCGGAGGTCTCCTGGTCGAAGGAGGCGCCGCCGCCGAAGCCGTAGAAGTCGGTGTTGAAGCCGATGTTGAGGCCGCTGCTGCTGCCTGACCCCTCGTTCAGCCTGCCGCCGGGCCACGGCTCGGCAGCGCCGAAGCGGTAGCCGAGGTTGAGGGCGGCGCGGCCGTTCTCGTAGACGCGGTCGGGGAGCGCGTCGCCGTTGATGTCCAGCAGGTCGAAGGTGCCGTCGGAGGTGCTGGTGCCGAGGCTGCCGCCGACGCCGAGCGGGGGCATGTCGTTGCCCGCGCTGGAGGTGTTGGTGGTGCCCGTGGCGGGCGGGTCGGCGTGGCCCCGGCCGGTGGTGATGGTCCGGGCGGCGCTGCCGGCGCTCGCGTTGCCGCTGCGGGTGCTCGACTCGCGCACCGAGCCGTCCGGCACCGAGCCCCGGGTGGCGCCCAGGACGCCGGTGGGGTCGGTGTACTGGATTCCGCCGGCGCCGATGACGTCCGGGAACCCGTCGGCGTTCATGTCGAGGTAGTCCAGCTCGGACTTGGCGGTACCGCGCGCGACGCTGCCGCCGACGCTTCCCACGCCGCCGCCGAGGCTGCCGGTCAGCGAGGTCTGCTCGTTGCGGGACATCCTGGGCACGGCCTGCGCCTCGGAGAGGGCCTCCGCGCTCGGCAGCCCGATCGTCCGACCGCCGAAGCGCGCGCTGGAGACCGTGCCGGCGGCCACCCAGGAGAAGTCGCCGGAGCCCCAGCGGCCGAACTCGGGCTGCGGGGTGAAGGGAACCAGGTTCGGCGGAGCGATCCGCGGGTCCTCCTCGAACTCCTCCTGGTCCCGCTCCGGGTCGACGTCCTCGGGGAGCTGGTCCTTGATGTCCTCGAAGTCGGGCGTCAAGTCGGCCTGCCGGAGGGGCTGTTCGGCCCGCTCCCGGTTGCCGTTGTAGCCGAACGTGTCCCAGCCGCGGTAGGGGCGGCCGAAGACGCCCTCCGGGGCCGCGCCGTACACGGTGGCGGGCACGCTCTCGTCGCCGACGGTCACCGTGTGCTCGCTGATCCGGCCGGTCAGCCCGGTGTCGGAGACGGCGAAGTCGAAGTACAGCTCGTCGCCCGCCTCGGCAGGCACCCGCACCGCGGGCGGCTCGGCGCCCAGGACGACGGTCTCCTTGGCGAGGAGGGCACCGCGCTTCTTGACGGTGAAGACCGCGCTGCCCTCGACGCCCGGCCCGGCCGTGAGCCGCGGGGTGACCGTGAACGTGCCGGAGCTCGGCGCGGTGAAGGTCGTGGGCGGCGAGGTCGCGCTGCTGACGGGGTAGGTGTCGATGTCGAAGGGGGGAACGAACTCCAGTGTGTCGTCGGCGAGTTCGCGTACTCCCTCGGCCGCGGTGTACGTGGCGAGCGGCGTCCACTCCAGCGCGTTCACGTCGATCGCCGAGTCGGTCTTCAGCCGCCAGGCCAGGCGCTGGCCCTTGGTGACGGGGACCGTCACGTCGACCGGGACGGTGCCGGTGTCGGCGGCGTCGACGCGCTGTTCCAGGACCGGTTCGTCGCCGCGGGTGATCAGGACGGTGACGCCGTCGGTGGTGGCGGCCTTCTTGGTGACGTCGCCGGTCAGGTGCACGGTGCCGTCCACGGGCGCGGTGACGGTGGCCGCCCGGCCGGCGAGGGTGAAGTCGGCGGCTGCCGAATAGGCGCCCTGCGAGAGCCCGTTGGCGTCCGTCGCCGCGATGCCGGAGTACGTGACGGCCGGATTCCAGGCGACCTGGTCGCCCGAGCCGTCGAACACCGACCCGACCCGGAAGTACAGGTGCTCGCCGCGACGGACCTCGACGGAGTCGACACCCTCGGGGTGGTGCGCCGCGTGGTCGTCGGCGCCGACGCGGGCCGCCCACAGCTCCTGGTCCTCGTGCTGGACGGCCACGCGCACGCCGTCGGGATCGGCGAACTCCTCCAGGTCCTCGGGGAGTTCCTCCAGGGTGACGGAGCCGCTGACGCGTACGGTCCCGTCGTACGGCGCGGTCCAGCGGCGCACGCTGTCGACGAGCGGGAAGGAGTCGATGCGCCGCTCGCGGTCCTCGCCGTAGCCGGGCAGCAGCCCGTCCGTGTCGAGTTGCCCCGAGCCGATCGGCACGGGCGTGTCGGCCGCCGTCCCGAAGACCGGCGTGCCGTCGGAACCGACCCGCCCGAAGAGCACGGAGGAGCCGTTCACCAGGTCGAGGATGCCGTCGGCGTTGACGTCGGTGAAGTACCGCTCGGTGGTGGAGAAGGTGTCGACGTGGTTCAACTGGGCGGCCGCGCTGCCGAGATAGCCCTCGATGCCGACGGTGCGGGAGGTGGACGTCTCGCTCAGCAGGGCCGGGAGGTTGCGCAGGGGAGTGGTGGTGTCCGCGAACTTCGGTTGCCCGCCCGGCCGGGAGAGGTTCTTGCGGAAGACGAACCCGTCGCCGCCGCGGAACACCTTGTCGGGCAGGCTGTCGCCGTCCACGTCCGTCAGGGCCAGCAGGCCTTCGCTGGAGCCGCGGCTGTAGCCCGCCTTGACGCCGATGGAACCGGACTTGGTGGGGCCGGCTCCGTAGCCGACGTACAGATGACCGCCGACACTGCGTGAGGTGTTGCCGTTGAGGGCGCCGGCCTCTCCCGCGCCGGGTCTCACGGTGTTCACGGCGCCGCTGCGAACGTTGTCGTCGGGCGAGGACCAGTCGACCCTGGCGAACGCGTCGTAGGTGCCGTCGGCCTCGCGGATGTCGTCGAAATAGCTGAACTCGTGCTTGTTGAAGGCCTTTCCGTCGGCGTCGAACTGCTCGACGGCCGCGAGCAGCGTCTTGTGGAAGGCGCCGGTGGTGTAGGTGAGGCCGTAGCTGCGGACCGGCCTGTCGTTCAGCCGGATCTCGACGCGGCGCAGCAGATCGGCCGTGACACGCTTGAAGCCGCCGCGCGCGTCGATACTGACGTCCTCGCGGCGCGGTTCGTCCAGTTCGCGGTCGCGCACGAAGGTCACGGTGTACGGACCGTCGGTGTCGCCGCGGCCGGTGTAGGCGATCTTCTTCAGGTACAGCTCGCGGCCGGTGACCGTGCCGCCCTCGACACCGGCGTCCTCGACCCGGGTGTACTGGTAGCGGACCGTGTTGTCATGACGGTCCGTCACCTGCCGCAGCGCCCAGCGGAAGACACTGCCTCCGTCGTCGGCGAGTGTCGCGCCCTCACCGCCGTAGAGGTAGCGGACCCCGGACTTGTCGGTGACCTCCCATGAGTAGTTCGCGGGTGAGTCGCCCTTGCGGACGATGCGGGAGAACCCGCCCTCTACGCGGGTGTGGAAGACCTTGTCGGCCGAGCGCGGGCCCGGCTTGCCGCGGTGCGCGACGGGCGTCAGCTGGGCGTCGCCCATCGTGTACGTCTCGGTCTCCGTCGCCGTGTCGTAGCGCGGCACGCCCCAGCGGGTGTCGACGGCGATCGACGGCACCGCGAGGTCCCAGCCGGTCCCCAGCCAGCCGTTGGCCGAGGCCGAAGAGTACGTCACCGAGAGCCCGGGTTCGAGACCGGACCGGCCCGCGGGCAGTTCCAGCGGGTACGCCAGTCGGGCTTCGCCCTGGCCGCTCGCGGTCGGCGCGGCGATCTGGTTCACGCCGGTTGCGGGGTCCGCCGCCTGGATGCCCTGGATCTGCGTCGGGTCGTACGAGATCTGCTCGGGGCCCTCGGGGGCGTTGACGGCCGCGTTCACCATGTCGGTGAAGTGGTCCGTGCGCGAGACGACGAGATGGGTCTTCTCGTCGACGGAGACCCGCTCCAGCGCCTGCCAGCACTCCCCGGCTTCGTCGAAGTAGTAGGTGCGCACGTCGTCCGCCGTCAGGCCGGCGGCCTTGAGCGCGTCGGGGTCGTACGGGAGCGAGACGGTGAGGCCGGCCTCGAAGCGGTGCGGGGTCGGGGTGAACCGGTAGCCCTCCGGGCCCTCGGTCACGTTCTCCATGCCCGCGCCGAGTCCGGGCAGTTCGCGCTCGGCGAGTGGTTGGATGCCGACCTCGGTCGGGGTGTCGACCGCCTCCGCGGACACGGCCACCTCGGCGCCCTGGTGGGCCAGGCGTCTGGTCAGTCCGGTCCCGGGCGAGACCAGGACCTTCGAGGAGGGTGCGGCGGCGGCCGCGGCGCTCTCCTCCGGTCTGTCCCCCGGTATGCATCCGCCGGTCGCGGGGACGGCCGCCAGGGCCTGTGTCCGGGCGCCCGGCAGGACGTCGCACGACATCATCGAGACGACGAGCGCCATCCCCAGCAGGACGACGATCAATGGATTGCGCTTGCGTAACCGACCGGACATCGTCTCGGCCCACCCCTCCATCGCGACGGACACCGCAGCGAGCTGATGGAGGCGTGCGGGCACGACCGTCGCCTGGCGACACAAGGAATCCCCGAGTCCCGACGGCACCGCGAACAGCGCTCTCCCACACAGGTCGCCCACGCATCATCGCGATGGGCATGGACACGCCACTAGGGAAGAACCGGCCAAGGCACACGGAATCTTGAGCATTTCTTCACGCAATGCTCACGGAGTCGTGGAGGGGTGACCGGGGCCCGCTAACTGTGCCTGGCCGTGCGGCCGTTGGCCTGCGGACGGTTCGTCGTCGTGGTGATGCCGGTGCGGACCCGAGAGCGCCGCCGCCGGACAGCGATGTGATCCAGCCGCCCGTCATCACCCTCCAGCGGGTGGGAAGCGATTTCTGTGAGGCTGCCACGACGCCGCGCGGCCGGACCAGTGACGCGGCCGGAACACCCCTGCCCGCGCGCCGCGGCGCACAGGACTGGCCGGTTTCCGCGAGGCCCGCGCGGGAACCGGTGCGGGCCACGGGCAGCGGTTCGCCCGTGGCCCGTGGCCCGCGGTGGAGCAGGTGGGTCGGCAGGAGGGTATGCGTCGGCCCGCGGGGACCCCCTCAGCTCCTCAGTTGCTCAGGAGAGGGTCCCCGCCCGGCCTCAGCTCACGGCAGGGTCCATTTCTGGTTGGCCCCCGTGTGGCAGGTCCACAGGTGGACGGCCGTACCGTCGTTCCACGTACCGCCGGACGCGTCCAGGCACTTGCCCGACTGCGGGTTGCGAACGGTGCCGTCGGCCTGGGCGGTCCAGGCCTGGGCGCCGGTGCCGTTGCAGGTCCAGAGCTGGATCTTCGTGCCGTCGGCGGTGGCTCCGCCCGACACGTCCAGGCACTTGCCCAGCGCCCGCAGCGTGCCGTCGCCGGGAAGCGTCCACTTCTGGGCGGCGGACTGGTTGCAGGTCCAGATCTGCACCTTGGTGCCGTCGGCGGTCTGGGCGTTGTCGATGTCCAGGCACTTGCCGTTGACGCCCTTCACCTCACCCGAGCGGGTCCCCGGGTTCTGCCCCCCGCCGCCCTTGACGCGGATGTTGCGGAAGGAGACGTCGTCCCCGTCCCCGTGGTTCTGGAGCCCGACGTATCCCTGCCGGAGACTCCGTACGGGATCGGTGTTGGTGAAGTCGTTGATCTTCCGCCCGTTGAGGAAGATCTCCAACCGCTCTCCGGTGACCCGGAGTTCGTACGTGTTCCACTCACCCGGCGGGTTCAGCGCGGCATCCCGCGCGGCCAGGTCGGCGGACTTGAAGCCGTACACGGCGCCCGTGGTGCGGTCGACGGCGTCCGTGGAGTCGATCTGGATCTCGTAGCCGTTGTTCACCGCCGACCACGGGTCGTCGGAGGACGGGAAGCCGATGAAGACACCGGAGTTGTCGTCCCCGGCCATCCGCCAGTCCAGCTTGAGGGAGTAGTCACCGGTGAACTCCCGGGCGTTGTACCAGAACAGCCCCATCCCGCCCACGGAGGTGAGCGTGCCGTCCGCGAGGCTGAACTGCCCCGGACCCGCCTGCTTCCAGCCGTTGGTGGACGAGCCGTCGAACAGCGGTGTGTAACCGGTCTCCGGGCGGCAGTCCGCGTCGGTCATCCCGGCCGCCCAGCGGATACCGCCGAGAAGGTGCCGCCGGAAAGCGGGATCGGTGTACGACTCGTCGGTGTGCCCGCCGCCGGTGTAGAAGGCCCGGCCGCCCTGGTAGTCCTTGCACCAGGCGATCGGGTGGTCGCCGGACATGTTCCCGCCCGAATAGCTCGACTCGTCGAGCGAGGCCAGGACATGGGCGGTGGTGCGCGGGTTGGTGCGGTAGTTGTACCACTCGTCGGTGCGCTGCCAGGCGGAACCCAGGTGCGCGGTGGCGTCGTGCGCCCGGTCCTCCACCTTGACGGTGGCGGACTGGATGGCCGGGTGCGAGTGGAACAGCGCACCGGCCAGGCCCTCGTAGAAGGGCCAGTCGTACTCGGTGTCGGCGGCGGCGTGGATGCCGACGTACCCGCCGCCGCCCGTGACGTACTGCTCGAAGGCCGTCTGCTGGGCGGCGTTGAGCACGTCGCCCGTCGTCGACAGGAAGACGACGCTCTTGTACTGGGCGAGGTTGCCCGTCGTGAAGGCCGCCGAGTCCTCGGTCGCGTCCACGGTGAAGTTGTTCGCGGTGCCCAGGGCGCGCAGGGCGGCGATACCGTCGTCGATCGAGTCGTGGCGGAAGCCCGCCGTCTTGGAGAAGACGAGGATCCGGTACGCCGGGTCGGCCGCCGCGAGCGGCCGTGCCTCAGCGGTCACGGAACCGGTGGCCGCCTGGCTCACCGCGCCCGGGAGCGCGGTGGCCTGCGGGGACAGACAGAGCGTGGCACCGACGAACAGGCCGAGGGCCGCTTTCAGATAAGTACGCATGGTCGGTCTCCTCCCTCCTACGGCAGGGTCCATTTCTGGTTGGCGTTGGTGTGGCAGGTCCACAGGTGGACCGCGGTTCCGTCGTTCCAGGTGCCGCCGGACGCGTCGAGGCACTTGCCCGACTGCGGGTTGCGGACGGTGCCGTCGGCCTGGGCGGTCCAGGTCTGGGCGCCGGTGCCGTTGCAGGTCCACAGCTGGATCTTCGTGCCGTCGGCGGTGGCTCCGCCGGAGATGTCGAGGCACTTGCCCAGCGCCCGCAGCGTGCCGTCGCCGGGAAGCGTCCACTTCTGGGCGGTGGACTGGTTGCAGGTCCAGATCTGCGCCTTGGTGCCGTCGGCGGTCTGGGCGTTGTCGATGTCCAGGCACTTGCCGTTGACGCCCTTCACCTCACCCGAGCGGGTGACGCCGCCCGAGGTGGTGAAGGAGAACTCGTCCACGTCGAAGAGCGCGCCGCTGCCGCCCTTGAAGACGAGGTGGAGGGAGGTGGAGGCGGTGGGCTGGTTGCTCAGGGCCGCCGTCACGTCCTGGAAGGTCTCCCACCCGCCGGTCACCGGCACGGTCGCCGTGCCGAGCAGGGTGCCGGTCGTGGATCCGGCCCGGACCTCGATGGTGCCGCCCGCGCCCGCCGAGGAGACCCTGGCGGTGAACCGCGTCGCGTTGCCGAGGGCGTACGGCTGGAAGGAGATCCAGTCGCCGTTCTCGATGTTGCCGACGGTCTTCCCGCCGTGTGCGGGAGCGTGGGAGACGACCTCGACGCCGGCGGAGGCGCCGTAGTGCTCGCCCTGCCGGTGGCTGGGCTGGATGACGTTCTGGTCGTGCGCGGTCAGCGCGGGCTGACCGGCGGCACCCTTGTCGGTGTACTCGGCGTCGAGCACGCCGAAGATGTTGGCGTTCGGGTCGTGTTCGCCGTCCGCCAGGGTCTGGAGCGTGCCGCTGCATCCGGTGGTCGAGGTCTGCGGATGGCCGTGGCTGTCATGTCCGACGATGAAGGTGACCTTCACCTTCGAGCAGTCGATCGTGCCGTCCTCTGGGTCGGTCACCGTCACCCTGAACGGGATGGCGGCGCCGAAGTCGTAGATGCTTCCGTCCAGGGGCAGTTCCAGCCTCACCGTGGGCGCGGTGTTGCCCACCGTGATCTGCACGGAGGCCGTGGCGGACTTGCCGGTGGTGTCCGTGACCTTCAGCGTGGCCGTGTACTGGCCGTTGGTCGTGTAGGTGTGCGGGGGGTTGGCGGCGGTGGAGGTGGCGCCGTCGCCGAAGTTCCAGGCGTAGGTGAGGGCGTCGCCGTCCGGGTCGGTGCTGCCGGCCGAGGAGAACGCGACGGTCAGGGGTGTCTTGCCCGAGGTCACGTCGGCCTTGGCCTGCGCGGTCGGGGCGAGCCCGTCGACGACGTGCTCGATGCGGTACAGGGCGGAGTTCTCGTCGCCGCTGAAGTAGCCGGTGCCGTAGTCGAGGACGTACAGGGCGCCGTCGGGGCCGAAGGTCATGTCCATCACCTGGGTGCCGGTCCAGGGGAAGGAGTTGATGGACTGCACGGTGCCGTCGCCGCCCGACTCGATGCGCTTGATCCAGCGGCGGCCGAACTCCCCGGCGAAGAAGTCGCCGTCGAACTCCTGCGGGAACTTCACCTGGGAGGCCGACCCGGCGTCGTAACGGTAGACCGGGCCGCCCATCGGGGACTCCGAGCCGTTGCCGAACTCCGGGACGGACCCGCCGTCGTAGGGGATCCACGCGGGCTGGACGGGAGGCAGGGCGGTGAGGCCGGTGTTGCGCGGCGAATTGTTCGTGGGCGCGGCGCAGTTGAAGGCGGATCCGGAGGCGCCGGTGGCGAAGTTGTAGTCCACGTAGGCGTCGTTGTCACCGGTGCAGTACGGCCAGCCGAAGTTGCCGGCCTTGGTGATCCGGTTGAACTCCACCTGACCGCCGGGTCCGCGGGTGGGGCTGGCGGTGCCGGCGTCGGGGCCGTAGTCGCCGAGGTAGACGA
Source organism: Streptomyces sp. NPDC088747 (assembly GCF_044751025.1). NCBI lineage: Bacteria > Bacillati > Actinomycetota > Actinomycetes > Kitasatosporales > Streptomycetaceae > Streptomyces > Streptomyces sp. NPDC088747. The sequence goes on along the minus strand of NZ_JBIVKZ010000019.1, from coordinate 53,617 downwards.
TGCCGGTGGGTTTGTCGACGCTCATACGGAAGGGGTTGCGGAAGCCCATCGCGTAGATCTCGGGGCGGGTCTTCGCCGTACCGGGCGCGAAGAGGTTGCCGCTCGGGATCGCATACGATCCGTCGGCGTTCACCTTGATCCGCAGGACCTTGCCCCGCAGGTCGTTGGTGTTGCCCGCCGAACGCTGCGCGTCGAAGGCGGGGTTGCGGGAGGCGCGCTCGTCGATCGGGGTGTAGCTGTCCGAGGCGAACGGATTGGTGTCGTCGCCCGTGGACAGGTACAGGTTTCCGGCCGCGTCGAAGTCGATGTCGCCGCCGACGTGGCAGCAGATGCCGCGGGAGGCCGGGACGTCGAGGATCGTCTTCTCGGTGGCGAGGTCCAGGGTGCCGTCGGTCCGCAGGGCGAACCGTGACAGGCGGTTGACCCCGTCGAAGTGGGCGAAGTCGGCGGCCGTGCCGTCCGCCGGGGCGTCACCGGCCGGGGTGCTGAGCTTGGGCGCGTAGTAGAGGTAGACGAACCGGTTGGACGCGAAACCGGGGTCCACGGCGACGCCCTGCAGACCTTCCTCGTCATGGCTGTAGACGTCCAGCCTGCCCGCGACGGAGGTGGTCCCCGCTGCGTTCGTCAGCCGGACCGTGCCGTCCCGGGCGGTGTGCAGGACCGAGCGGTCCGGCAGTACCGCGAGGGTCATCGGCTCGCCCGTCTCGGCCACGCCCTTGGCCAGCGTGACCTGTTGGTACTCGACGGCGGCGGCGTTCGGCCCGTCGGCCGGACCCGCCTGCCGCGCGGCGGCCGGGCCCATCGGCAGCAGACAGCCGAGGGCGCAGGCCACGGCGGTCAGCAGGTGACGGACACGTCTGTGTCCGAGCGGTTTCGTGCGCACAGAGGTCTCCCGAAGGGGGGTGGGATGACGGCAGCCCTCATCGGACTGCCAAGCGGTGCACAGGCGCGCGCCGTCGCGCCGTCATACCGGCCCCAGCAGCGCTGTGACCGGTTCATTTCAAGGAAGTTAGCGACCTTTGTAAATCTCCGTAACCCATTGAGCACAACTTCCCAAGACTTTTTCCCCACTGAAGACAAAGTGGCGTTCCCGCTGGCCAACTCGCGTCCTGGCGAACCGACTTGACGGGCGCAACGAGCCCGCTACACCACTTTCGTCGCATCCGGCAGATTTTGGGGCTTGCCGACACCGTCAGGAAACAAAGTGCTGCGCGAGATCTGGACACCCTCCTGAGGGCGTGCTGTCATACCGCTGGCAGAGGGTTTCCAACGTTGAAAAGGCCGCTAGTCGAACGAGTCCCAGCCGGTGCGCAGCTTCTCCCTACGGCCTTCCTCACCGAAGCCCGTAACCCTGCCCCGGCGGTCGGACGCGGTCACGGCCTCTGGACGAGGAAAGGTTCAATGACAGGACACAACACCCGCCCCAGAGCCAGAGTGCTGGCGCTGCTCGCCACGGCGGCGCTGGTACTTCCCCCGAGCGGGCTGCTGCCCGTCGCGGCGGCCGCCGAGTCCACGAGCAGCGCGTCGGCCGACGCCGCCGGACAGGCAGCCGTCAAGACGCACGGCCTCAAGGGCGAGTACTTCAGCATGTCGGCACCCGGCGCCCGGGACTTCGCCGAACTCGGTGGTACGACGCTCGACCCGCAGATCAACTTCTCCGGACTGACCGACACCTTCAAGGAGTTGACCGGGAAGACGGAGCACACCACCGCCCGCTGGACGGGCCTGATCGAGGCGCCGGCGACGGGTGACTACACCTTCTACGCCATCGGCGACAACGGCTTCCGGCTCTACATCGACGACCAGCCCGTCATCGACCACTGGGAAGGCGACTGGGACCGGGAGCAGACCAGCCAGGCCGTCAGGCTGACCGCGGGCGAGCAGCACACGTTCCGGCTGGAGCTGTTCCAGGACACCGGCGGCGCCAACATGTTCCTGCGCTGGTCGACGCCGACGCTGGCCAAGCAGATCGTGCCGATGTCGGCGTTCACCCCGCCCGCCGACTTCGAGGTCTTCCCGGTGGAGCACACCGTCGCCGCGAGCGGGACGCGGCTGCGCACCCGCTTCGAGGGCAGGGTGGGCGGCCTCCAGGCCGTCAAGGACCATCTGAAGATCGAGGCCGACACGACCGCGATGCCGATCAGGTCGGTCACGTCCGTCCCCGGCGACTCCTCCTCCCTCTACGTCAACCTCTCGGAGCCGATCCAGAAGAACCAGCTGGTCCGGGTCTCCTACGACGGCGCGGGCGGTCTGACGGCCGGCGGCAAGGCCGTGCCGAAGGTCATCCGATACGCGGAGAACGCCTCCACCCATCGCCTCACCACCAAGTGGGGCGACGAGGTCGACACCAAGCACCCGCTGCCCGAGTACCCGCGTCCGCAGCAGAAGCGGTCCAAGTGGGAGAACCTCAACGGGCCTTGGCAGTTCAGCGGCGCCGACGCGGGGGAGCAGCCGGTCTTCGGCAAGAACCTCGACGAGAAGATCATCGTGCCGTACCCGGTCGAGTCGCAGCTGTCAGGGCTCGAACGGCACGAGGACCACATGTTCTACCGCCGGACCATCGACGTGCCCAAGAGCTGGAAGGTGGGCAAGGACAACCGCTCGAACCGGCTCAAGCTCAACTTCGGCGCCGTCGACTACCAGTCCCGCGTCTACGTCAACGGCACGCAGGTCGCCGAACACACCGGCGGATACAACGCGTTCAGCGCCGACATCACCGACGCGCTGAAGGGGACGGGCAAGCAGGAGATCGTGGTGGCCGTCACCGACACCGGCGGCGCGGACCAGCCCATGGGCAAGCAGTCCACGAACCCGGGCGGCATCTTCTACACGCAGTCCTCCGGTATCTGGCAGACCGTGTGGATGGAGCCCGTCGCTCCCGCCTCGGTCGAGAACATCGTCACCACGCCCGACATCGACACCGGCACCCTCGCGGTGACGGTCGACGCCGTGGGCGCCTCCTCCGCCGCCCGGGTCGAGGCGGTCGCCCGCGACTCCAGGGGCAAGGTCGTCGGCAAGGTCAGCGGAGCGGCCGGCCGGCAACTCACCCTGCCCGTGGCGAAGCAGCATCTGTGGAGCCCCGACGACCCCTACCTCTACGACCTCGACGTCACCCTGACCGACGGCAGGTCGAGCGACAAGGTCCGCAGCTACTTCGGCATGCGGAAAATAGGCGTCGAGAAGGTGGGCGGCTTCAACAAGCTGGTCCTCAACGGCAAGCCGATCTTCTCCCTCGCCACCCTCGACCAGGGCTTCTGGCCCGACGGTCTCTACACCGCGCCCAGCGACGACGCCCTCGCCTTCGACCTGGAGGCGCACAAGAAGCTCGGTTTCAACGCGGTGCGCAAGCACATCAAGGTGGAGCCGGCGCGGTGGTTCTACCACGCCGACAGGCTCGGCCTGCTCGTCTGGCAGGACTTCGTCTCGGGGAACCTCACCAACGAGACGGGTCAGAAGGCGTTCGTAGACCAGGGCCGGGAGACGATGCGCCAGCATCACAACTCCCCGTCCGTGATCGGCTGGATCGTCTTCAACGAGGGCTGGGGCGAGTGGAACCGCGAGGAGACCGGCCGTATCACCGAGGCAGTCCAGGCCGCCGACCCGTCCCGTGTCGTCAACGCCCACAGCGGTGTCAACTGCTGCAACTCCAAGGGTGATTCGGGCAAGGGCGACATCATCGACCACCACGACTACAACAACGACGACCCGCCCTTCCCCGACGACAACCGCGCCGCCATGGACGGCGAGCACGGCGGGTTCACCCTGCGCTCCCCGGGCCACATGTGGCCGGGCGCCCCGACGGTGATCTACAGCGGCGTCACCACCAAGGCGGAGCTGACCCGCAAGTACGTCGAGAACACCGAGAAGTTCTACGTCGAGCAGGCGGGCGCCGAGCTGTCCGGCTCGGTGTACACACAGATCACCGACCTGGAGAACGAGCTCAACGGCCTTTACACGTACGACCGTCGGGACATCAAGATGGACCCGGCCGAGGTACGGAAGGTCAACCTCAAGGTGATCGCGGCCGGCGCGGCGGCGGGCGGCAAGGAGCTGAAGGGCGGCGGGCACTGGACCCTCGATGAGGGCACCGGGACCACCGCTGAGGACACCGGCCCCAACAAGGCGCCCCTGACGCTGCGTGAGGGCGCCACCTGGACCGACGGTGTCAGCGGCAGCGCCCTCAAGTTCGACGGGCAGAAGCAGTACGCGGAGACCTCCGGGCCGGTGCTCGACACCAGCGGCAGCTACTCGGTGTCGGCCTGGGTCCGGCTCGACGCGATCCCCGGAAACTACGGCACGGCCGTCAGCCAGGACACCCGCGCCACCGCCAACTCGTTCTACCTCCAGTACGGACACGGCAACTTCGCCTTCAGCACCCCGGGTGAACGCCGTGCCCAGGTCGCGGTCGCCGCGGAGACGGGCCGCTGGTACCACCTGGTCGGTGTCCGTGACGCCGCCACCGACGAGATCAGGCTGTACCTCGACGGAAAGCTCGCGGCGACGACCACCGGCGGCCCCGCCTACGGAAGCACCGGCCCGCTGACCGTCGGCCGCGCCCACTGGGACGGCTCGAACGTCGACTTCTGGAACGGCGCGGTCGACGAGGTCCGAGCCGTCGACCGGGCGCTCACCGCCGAGGAGGTGAGCGGCCTCTACAGCGAGGAGAAGCCGTAGCCGGCAGCGCCCTTGAACGACGTGGTCCCGGTGGCAGGAGGAAGCCCTCCCGCCACCGGGACCACTGCTGTGCGGGGCCCTCGTACGCCCTCGTACGCCCCCGTACGGAACCGCGCTGTCCGTGCCGTCACGCCGGTCGTACGCGGCCACTTCGGCGCCGTACGGAGGGACCTCGGCGGTCGTAGACGGTGACTTCGGCGGTCGTGCGCGGCGACTTCGGCGGTCGTACGCCAGGCCCTCGGTGGGCACGCGGGCACGGTGGTACCGGCTCGGCCCGGCCCTGGTTCGGGTGCCGGAGTCCGGTTCGACCCCGGTCCTCGCTCGGGTGCGGGGCTCGGTCCGACCCCGGTCCGCGTTCCGGCACCCCTCACCGGACGGGTGGTGAGCCGCGGCGCCGGTCGGTGGATGGGCGTACGCATGCAGAAGCGGCCGGGCTCCCATGGGAGCCCGGCCACCGTGATCAGGGGCTTGTCACATCAGTTGTCGGCGGCGGCCCAGCCAGGTCTGGGCGATGACGACCACCGCGAGGAAGGCGCCGCTGACGACCTGCTGATAGGAGGAGTCGAGCGAACCGATCTGGTTGATGACGTTCTGGATCACCTTGAGGAGCAGCACGCCGACGAGTGAGCCGCTCACGTAGCCGAGCCCGCCGGTCAGCAGGGTGCCGCCGATGACGACGGCGGAGATGGCGTCCAGTTCCATACCGCTGCCGAGGATGGTGATCCCGGAGGCGAGCCACGCGGCGTTGAGGGCGCCGGCCAGTCCGGCGAGCAGCCCGGACAGGGCGTAGACGAGGATCTTGGTACGGGCCACGGGGGCGCCCATCAGCGCGGCGGCGTCCTCGCTGCCGCCGACGGCGTAGACGTGCTGTCCGAAGCGGGTCCGGCGCAGCACCAGCGCTCCGCCCGCGAACAGGGCGAGCGCGATCCACACCGGGTTGCCGAGCCCCAGGGTCGTGCCCTGGCCGAGTTCGGCGAGGAAGGAGCCCTTGCCGATGAGGTAGGTGTCGGCGCCCTCGTCGGTGATCGCCAGCATCAGTCCGCGCGCGCCCAGCATGGCCGCGAGCGTGACGATGAAGGGCGCGAGGCGGGAGCGTGCCACCAGCAGGCCGTTGACGACGCCGATCAGCCCGCACACGGCGAGTGGCAGCAGCAGGGCCACCAGGGTGCCGTGTCGCGATCCCCAGGCCGCCAGGACGCCGCCGAGGGCGAACAGTGACCCGACGGACAGGTCGATCCCGCCGGTGATGATCACGAAGGTCATGCCGAGGGCGACGATCGCCAGGAAGGCCGAACTGGTCGCCATGTTGCTGACGTTGTCGCCGGTGGCGAAGGAGTCGAAGGACAGCGACGCCACCAGGGAGACGATCAGCAGGACGGCCAGGGCTCCGTGCTGCTGGACGAGGGCGCTCAGCCGTTCGGAGCGGGCGGAGCCCACCGGGTGGGCGTCCTGCGGCGGTTCCGTGCTCGCGGTGGTCACGGGCACGTCCGTTCTCGTGGTGCTCAACGCTTCCCCCGTCCTCGTGCCGCGTAGACGGCGGCGACGATCACGATGGCCTGGGCGATCTGGGTCCAGGAGGGCGGCAGATCGTGCTTGATGAGGGTGGCGGTGAGGAGCTGGATGAGGACGGCTCCGGCCACGGTGCCGGCGATGTTGACCCGGCCGCCGGTCAGCGGGGTGCCGCCGACCACGACCGCGGTGATCGCGGAGAGTTCCATCAGGTTGCCCAGCGAGGTGGGGTCGCTGGCCTGGAGTCGGGCGGTGGCGAGCACGCCCGCGACGGCGGCGAGGAGCGCGCTGATGACGTAGACGATGATCAGTACCCGGCGGACCGGCAGACCCGCGAGCTGCGCGGCGGGGCGGCTGTCGCCGATCGCCAGGAGCTGCCGTCCGAAGGTGGTGCGGCGCATCACGAAGGCCAGCAGCAGGGCAAGCGCCGCCGCGATGAGGATCAGGTAGGGGAAACCGAGGAGGTCGCCCGAGCCCAGGGAGGCGAGCGCGGGGTTCTGCAGATCCTTGAGCTGCGGCAGGAGTACCAGGGCGAGTCCTCGGCCGCCGACCATGAGGGCGAGGGTGGCGACGATCGGCTGCACTCCGACGATCGCGACCAGGGCTCCGTTGGCCACCCCCACGGCGGCGGCGAACAGGGCGACCGCCAGCAGCGCGGGCAGCAGTCCGTAGCCGAGGTAGAGGGCGGTCACGGAGGCGCCGAGCGCCATCACCGCGCCGACCGACAGGTCCACGCCCTCGGTGCCGATGACCAGGGCCATGCCGAGGGCGACGATGATGACGGGGGCGACCTGGACGGCCTGGGTGCGGAAGTTCTCCACGGTCAGGAAGTACGGGGTGATGACGGTGTTGACGACGAGCAACGCCGCCACACCCGCGTAGACGCCGTATTTCTGGAGCCAGTTGAGGACGCGGGCCTTGTCCAGCGGGAGGCTGCGGAGGGTGGCTTCAGCCATCGACGGCCGCCTTTTCGGCCGTGCCCGGCGCGGGGCCGTCGCCGGCGATGGTGCGCATGAGCTTCTCTTCCGTGACGTCGTCGCCCGCCAGCTCGCCGACGACGGAACCGTCCTTCAGTACGACCACGCGGTCGGACCCTTCGATGAGTTCCTCCAGGTCGGAGGAGATGAGCAGGACGCCCAGGCCGTCGGCGGCCAGTTCGTCGATGAGCTTCTGCACCTCGGCCTTGGCGCCGACGTCGATTCCCCGGGTGGGCTCGTCGAGCAGCAGCACCTTGGGGTTCATCGCGAGCCACCGGGCGAGCAGCACCTTCTGCTGGTTTCCGCCGGAGAGTTCGCCGACCTTCTGGTGCGGCGAGGAGGCCTTGATGCGCAGTCGTTCGATGAAGGTGTCCACGACGCTGTCGACGCGGGACTCGGAGACCAGTCCGAAGCGGGAGAGCCGGGGCAGCACGGCCAGCGCGATGTTCTCGCGCACCGACAGGCCGGGGATGATGCCCTCGCTCTTGCGGTCCTCGGGCAGCAGGCTGATGCCCGCGCGCAGGGCCGCCGGGGTCGAGCCCGTGCGCAGCGGCACCCCGGCCACCGTGACACGGCCCGAGCGCACGGGCAGGGCTCCGGCGATGGCCTTCGCGGTCTCGGTCCGCCCGGAGCCGAGCAGCCCGCCCAGGCCGACGACCTCGCCGGGGCGCACGGTCAGGGAGACTCCGTGCAGTTTGTGAGACACCGTCAGATCGGTTGCGGTGAGGACGGGTTCGGCGTCGGCCGCGTCGTGGTCGCCGGCGAACTTGGTGAGGCCCTCTTCGCGGACCTCCCCCAGATCCCGGCCGAGCATGGTCGACACCAGGGAGAGCCGGTCGAGGTCGGCGAGGCGGCCGTGGTGCACGCGCCGGCCGTCGCGCAGCACGGTGACCGTGCTGCACACGGCGTACAGCTCGTCCAGCCGGTGGCTGACGTAGACGACGGCGATGCCCGCGTCCCGCAGCCGCCGGATCACCGAGAACAGGGTTTCGACCTCGCGGGGTTCGAGTGAGGAGGTCGGCTCGTCCATGATGACGATCCGCGCGTCGGTGGCGACGGCACGGGCCAGGGCGACCATCTGCTGGGCGCCGACCCCGAGGGTGCGCAGCGGGCGGCGGACGTCCACGCGCACGCCGTAGGTGTTCAGGGTCTCCTCGGCCTCGCGGTTCATGCGGGCCATGTCCAGCACGCCGAACCGGTTGCGTGGCTCGCGGCCCAGGAAGAGGTTGCGGGCCACGCTGAGCAGCGGGATCAGGTTGACCTCTTGGTAGATGGTCGAGATCCCGGCCTTCTGGGCCTCCAGCGGGGTCGCGAAGGAGACCGTACGGCCCTGGAACACGACCTCGCCGGCGTCGGGCCGGTACACGCCGGTGAGGAGCTTGATGAGGGTCGACTTGCCGGCGCCGTTCTCGCCGATCAGGGCATGGACCTCACCCGCGTGCAGGGTCAGGTCCACGTCGTCCAGGGCCCGGACGCCGGGGAAGGTCTTGCTCAGTCCGCGGACGGCGAGCACTTCGGCGGGGGGTGCCACCTGTTCCTCCAGGGTGCGATGCGAGGAGTGGGGAGGACGGAGGGGGCCCGTGGGAACGGGCCCCCGAGGCCCTGTCGCCGCATTCCCGTCGACGCCCGGAGCGCGGCGGGACGGGAATGCGACGACAGGGCCCGAGAGGATCAGTAGGCCTTGCCGATGTCGGTCTTCGCGTTGTCCGGGTCGTAGGCGCCGTCCTCGATGATGATGTCCTGAGCCACTTCCTCGCCCTTGGTGAAGCTGTCCAGCGTCTGGAAGGCCAGCGGGCCGAAGCGGGGGTTGGACTCGATGACGCCGCTGATCCAGCCGTCCACGATTCCCTTGACGGCGTTGCGGGTGCCGTCCACCGTGACGATCTTGACGTCGCCCGGCTTCTTCCCGGCGCCCTTCAGAGCGGCGACCGCGCCCAGGCCCATCTCGTCGTTCTCGGCGTAGATCCCCTTGATGCCGGGCTTCGACTGGATGAGCTGCTCGGTGACCTGCTGGCCCTTCTCGCGGGCGAAGTCACCGGTCTGCTCGAAGACCACCTTCAGGCCGGGCGCCTTCTTGGCGATCTGGTCCTTGAAGCCCTTGGTGCGCTCGGTGGTGACGTTGTTGCCCGCAGAGCCGAGCAGGATCGCGACCTCGCCCTCGCCACCGGTCTGCGCGATCATCTGGTCGGCGGCGCGGGCGCCCTGCTCGACGAAGTCGGAGGCGATGAAGGAGACGTAGTCCTTGCAGGGCGCGGCGTTGATCTTGCGGTCGATCGTGACGATGGGAACCTTCTTGGCCGCGGCGGCCTTGAACACCGGTTCCCAGCCGTCGGAGTTGAGCGGGGCTATGACCAACAGGTCGGCGCCCTTGGCCAGGAGGTCCTGTACGTCGCTGATCTGCTTGGAGAACTGCGACTGGGCGTTGGCCGTCAGCAGCTTGACGCCCCGGCTCTTCGCCTCGTCCTCGATGGACTGCGTCTCGGCGATACGGAAGGGGTTGGCTTCCTTCTCCGACTGGGAGAAGCCCACGGTGGCGTTCTTGAGGTCCAGCTTCTTCCCGCCGAACGTGTCGATGGTGCAGGTCTTGCTGCCCGGCTTGGGCTCGGCGACCTTCTGCCCGGAGTCGGCGGAGGTGGAGGAAGAGGTGTCGTTCGCCGCGTCGTCTTCCGACTTTGCGCAGGAGGTGGCGGTCAACGCCACGGCCGCTGCCAGGGAGACGACCACGGGACGGGCGAGGAAACGACGGTGTGTAGTGCGCTGCATGGTGACCCCGATCCGGGTGGCGCTGGAAGGACACAAGGAGACGGTGAGTAGGCAGAGGTCGAGCATGGTGGCTGAGCGGTGCTTCTCCCTTGGCGGGAAAGGACGTTCGGCCCGCCGTACAGAGTTTTTACATCGTTGAAAGGACGCTGTAAACCCCCTGTGTGCGCAGCGTGCGAGGCATGCCGTGAACTGCCCTGTCCCCCCAGTGCGACTGACGGAACGGTGATCGGCGCGAGCCGGGCAATGGAACGCGCGTCGGCAAACGTGGCCAGGACCCGGCGATCGCGCGGACGGGGCGCACCTGGTGCGCGGGCCGGGGCCAGGGGCGTACCGGGCCTTAACTCTGCTGTTCAGAAAGGAATGTGATTGGCCGTCATGTTTGACGGGCCACGATTATGTGCCGCACTGACGGGCCAGGTGGGGTCGGAAATGGCCGGACATGCGTGCGTGTCGGGGCTACCGGGGAGGCTTGAACGGCCCTACGGATTGCACTCACGGGGTCCGCGGAGCCCGCGGGATCAGCGGGGGCCGGATCCGGCCGCTGCGCGCCCCAGGGTGCTTTCGCGCTCCACGAGGCGGTAGTCCGCCCAGACGCGGCGCGGTTCGGACATCTCGTTGCCGCCCAGCCGGGCCAGTACGGACTCGACGGCGAGCCGGCCGATGGCGTCCTTGTCCGGCGACACGGAGGTGAGCGTCACCGCGCCGAAACGGCCCTCGACCACGTCGTCGAAACCGACGACCGCGATGTCCTCGGGAACGCGGAGTCCCTGTTCGAAGAGCACCCGCATCGCGCCGATGGCCATGGGGTCGTTGTAGGCGAAGACGGCGTCGGGACGCCGTCCGGAATCCAGGATGCGGCGCATGGCGTCGGCGCCGTCCGCGTGGCCCCACCCGTCGGTGGCCGCGACCAGCCCGTCGTCTGCCGGGAATCCGGCGGCCGTCAACTCCTCGCGCCAGCCGCGGACACGGAGTTGAGCGGGCTCGCTGCGACCGCGCCGAGCGCCGATGAACGCCACCTCCCGGCGCCCGAGTCCGATCAGATGCCGGACGGCGGCACGGGCGGCGGCGACGTTGTCGATGGCGATGTGGTCGTACGCCAGGTCGTAGTCGCGTTCGCCGAGCAGCACCAGCGGCACGTTCTCCGGCCGGTCGCGCAGGTCCTCGGCCTCCAGCTCGATGGGGCTGAGAATGAGACCGTCGATGACCCGGGCGCGGAAACCCTGGCTGACCAGGACCTCCTGCTCGCGATGCCCTCCGGTGTGGTCCAGCAGCACGATGTACTCGTGCGCGGCGGCGGCGTCGATGACGGCGGCCGCGAGCTCGGCGAAGTAGGGGTTGCCGAGTTCGGGCAGTGCGAGCGCGATGATCCCCGTACGGCCCTTGCGCAGATGCCGGGCGGCCAGGTTGGGGCGGTATCCGAGCACGTCGATGGATCGCTGGACACGCTCGCGCATGGCGGGCGTGACGTGCTGGTACTTGTTCACCACGTTGGAGACGGTCTTGATGGAGACCCCCGCGTGCGCGGCGACGTCCTTGAGGCTGACCCGCACGGCATTCCCCTTTTCGGCGTCCCGACCGGTCCGGTCGGGTGCGGGTACGGGGTCGTACGTCATTGTGGTGGACTGTGCCGCGACTCCCCATACGTGATCTTTCCAACGTTATACAGCCGCCCACGCTGCACTGACAAGGTGAGCGAACGGCGGTGCTTGCGAGGAGATCGATCGGCGGCGGTTCGGCTGCCGGCCGGCGGCTGTCCGGCGATCGTTCGGCCGCTGTCCGGCGGTCGTTCGGCCTGCCGTCCGGGCGCGGGAGGCGTATCCGGACCGGCGAGCGGGCGCGGTTTTGGGGGTCCGCCCAGGTTGCCGGCGTATTCCGTGCCGCCGCGACGGGACCGGCAGACGGGCGGGTACGCCGACGTGTGACCGTCCCTGCTCTCCTGCACGCCTCAGTCCGTGCCTCGGTCCCCGCCTCCGTGCACGCCTCGGTCCCCGCCGACCGAGGACGGGGACCGAGGCGTTGTGGCGCGTGAGCGAGGGGCGGATTCCCGTTCAGGGATACGAGACCACGGTGGACGGAACCGTGGACGTGCCCGAGGTGGGTGCCCCGATGTCGTTGATGACGTGGGCGTACTGGCCCGCGCCGCCGAGCGAGACGACGAGGAGGCCGTGGAACTTCACGCCGGGTGTGTTCGGTGCGGCGAAGCCGTGGTGCTGGACGATCGTCGGATCGACGTTGTAGTAGCAGTAACTGCCCAGGCCCCAGCCCTCGTGGGAGGTGACGGAGTCGGCCACCTTGTACGCGGCGTAGCCCCGCAGGGAGCCGTTCTGGATGGCGGCCTGGTTCGGGGCGTCGTAGGCCTTCTCGTTCTGGAAGAAGATGGTGCGGCCCCGCTGGCCGGACCACTGCACGTCGTACTTGTTGAAGTGCTCCACGAACAGCCCGGTGGCGAGGACGTCGTCGCCGTTCACGACGACGCCGTAGTCGGCCCGGTTGGTCTCCCAGCCGACGCCGGTTCCGTGGTCGGCGCGCCACACCCAGGTGTGGTCGACGATGGTGTGCCGACTGTTGATCACCATGCTGGTGGTGGCCTTGCCCGCGCCCGCTCCGCCGATGCGGATGAAGACGTCCTGCACGGTGGTCGGGTTGGCGGAGTGGTCCTGCGCCGCGCCCTGGGGGCCGACTTCGAGCAGCGTGGCGGAGTTGACCGGGCCGGCGTCGATGAGGAAGCCCGCCAGGCGCACCCCGTCGACGTCGGCGACCTTGAGCGCGGTGACTCCGTTGTCCGGGATCAGCGTGGCGTAACCGAGCCCGAGGACGACCGTGTTGGCCCGGTCGACCTGGACGGGCTGGTCCACGTGGTAGATGCCGGGCGTGAAGAGGAGGTGGAGTCCCTCGGTGAGGGCCTGGTTGAGGGTGGCCGCGGACACGCCGGGCCTGGCGACGTAGAACTGCGACAGCGGCAGGGACGTACCCCTCGGGGTGCCGTTGCCCCAGGTGACACCGCGTGCGTCGGTGCGCTTCTCCGGGAGGAAGACGCGGTACTCGCTGCCGTCCAGGTACAGGAAGGGCTTCTCGCGGGACACGGGGGTCGTGGCCAGCGTCGTGTAGGGCGGGTCGGGGAAGCTCTGCGCGGGCGCGCCCTCGACTCCGGAGAACACCATGTTCCACACCGCGTTGGTCCAGCCGCCGACGGAACTGTCGCGCGTGTACCACTGCTGCTGCGAGTACGGTCCGACCTGGCCGTCGATACGGCTGTCGGCGATGTAGCCGCCGCTGGCCCACCCGTAGCCGTCCGGGGCGAGGTTGAGGCCCCCGCGGATGTGCATACGGCGGAAGGGGGCCGCCTGTGAAACGGCCCATCGGTTGGTGCCGCTGACCGGGACCAGCGCCAGGTTCTCCGCCGAACGCCAGAAGTTCTGGGTGGCGTTGCCGTTGAACCAGCCCGCGTCGACGGTGACGTCGCCGTTGATGGTCGTGTCGTCGGGCGACAGACCGAGGCCCGCGATGGAGGTGTAGAAGCCGAGTTGGGCGTTGAGGCCGCTGTACGTGCCGGGTTTGAAGAACAGCGCGTAGCGGCCCTCGCCGAACTGCGCCGACTCCTGCTGCCGGAACACCTCGTCCAGCCTGGCCTGGATCCCGGCGGTGGACGGGTCGAAGACGATGACGTTCGGGCCGAGGTCGCCGCCGCCGGGAAGGGCGTTCGCGGCCTCAGGTGTGGCGGGGGCGGCCGACGCGGGGGAGGACAGGCCGGACAGGGCCGAACCCGCCGCAACCGCGGCAGCGGCACCGAGAACGGTCCGACGGCCGACGGCGGGGCGGGAGTTGGGGGATTTCATGGGGGAAGAGGGCATGGGGGCGACTCTCCTGTTCAGGAAACGAACGGTGGGGGGATGGGGGAGCGCTCTCTCGCCGTTGCATGCTTCATCCGTGTGAACCGCGCGTCAAGAGTTGCGACCGGAGTCACGACGGTCACCGCTCACCAACCGGTAAGTCGTGCTGGTGCGTGCGCATTTGACGGCCTTTCACCCGCTTGACAGCCGATCTTCCGATCGAGGGCGTGTTCAAGAGGTATTCGGGAGCAACCGGTCGCTCCTTCAGTCAGATCCCTTGACACCCTTGCGCCGCCGCCTCAACACTCCGTCATGGGAGAGCGCTCTCCCATAGATCTCCCGCTTCCGCGGTCCGTCTCCCGGGCCGCCCCCACCACACCCAGTCAGTTCCCCCCTCGACGTCTTCAGGAGGTCTCCATGCCACGGAGATCGCGGATCGTCTCAGGAACCCTGATCGCAGGCGCCCTACTGCTGACCTCGCTCGGTCTCGGCGGTGTCGCGGCCACCGCCGGCACTTCCCAGCCGCCGAGCGACGCGGCGGCGTCCACCGCCCAGCACGCGGGCCACACCATGGCGGTGTCGACCGCCGCCTCCCCGGACGACCCCGACGGTGACGGCTACATCCCCGCGAACCCGCCGGTGACCGGCGTCCAGCCGTCCACGCAGGAACCGCCCCACCGCTACTTCCACGAGTTCCAGGCCAACTGTTCGGTGAGCCACACCAAACCGGACGACCCGATCGTCTACCCGCAGCAGCCGGGCAAGTCCCACGACCACACCTTCATGGGCAACCGGTCGACGGACGCGAACAGCACGACGGACTCGCTCGGCGGGTCCACCACCACCTGCAACGCACCCGGTGACAGGTCGGGCTACTGGATGCCCACCCTCTTCAAGGGCGACCAGCCCGTACGGCCCGTCGGTCCGCAGGTCATCTACTACAAGGCGGGCGTCACCGACTACACGAGCGTGCGCCCCTTCCCCAAGGGTCTGCGCTTCCTCGTGGGCAGCCCGACCCAGACCCGGGAGGAGTTCCGCGCGCACCGCGGCTTCGTCGAGGGCTGGGAGTGCGGCGACAGCTTCTTCAACGTCGACTTCCCGGCGAACTGCCCCAGCCGGCCGGACGTCCAGCTCAACATCCGTTTCCAGGCGCCCAGTTGCTGGGACGGCAGGTACCTGGACACACCGGACCACAAGAGCCACATGGCCTATCCCGTGGTCAATCCCGGAACGAACAACAACATCTGCCCCACGAGCCACCCGGTCGCCCTGCCGATGGTCGAGTTCAAGATGGCCTTCCCGGTCAACGGCGATCTCTCCCAGGTGAGGCTGGCCAGCGGACCGAGCTGGTCGTTCCACTACGACTTCTTCAACGCCTGGGACGCGCCCACCCTCAACGCGCTGGTCGGCCACTGCCTCGTCGGCGGCCTGCAGTGCGACGCGCGCGGCTACGACCAGACACACCCCGAAGCCGGGGCGGCGCTCGACGAGAACTACGAGCTTCCCTGAACCGGGGCGGCCGGACCGGAACAACCCCGCCACGGTCCGGCCGCCTCCTCCACCCCCACAACGGAGAACCCGCATGCGCCAACCACTCACCCGCACGCGCCGTATCGCGGCGCCTCTCACCGCAGGACTGCTGGCCGCCGGCGCCCTCACGCTGCCTGCGCAGCAGGCGCACGCCGCCGGCAGCGTCGTCAGGGTCACCGGCTCCCAGGGCAACTGGCAACTGACCGTGGACGGCAGCCCGTACCAGGTCAAGGGCCTGACCTGGGGCCCGGCCGTGGCCGACGCCGGCCGGTACATGCCCGATGTCAGATCCATGGGGGTCAACACCATCCGCACCTGGGGGACCGACGCCTCCAGCAGGGCCCTCTTCGACTCCGCGGCCGCCAACGGCATCAAGGTCGTCGCCGGGTTCTGGCTCCAGCCCGGCGGTGGTCCGGGCAGCGGCGGCTGTGTGAACTACCTGACGGACACCACGTACAAGAACCAGATGCTCGACGAGTTCCCCAGGTGGGTCCAGGAGTACAAGGACCATCCCGGCGTGCTGATGTGGAACGTCGGCAACGAGTCGGTGCTCGGCCTCCAGAACTGCTACGGCGGCGACGAACTCGAACGGCAGCGCGACGCCTACACCACCTTCGTCAACGACGTCACGAAGAGGATCCACGCGGTCGACACCAACCATCCGGTCACCTCGACCGACGCGTGGGTCGGCGCCTGGCCCTACTACAAGAGGAACGCACCCGACCTCGACCTCTACGCGGTCAACGCCTACAACGCCGTGTGCGACATCAAGTCGGCCTGGGAGCAGGGCGGTTACACCAAGCCGTACATCGTCACCGAGAGCGGTCCCGCGGGTGAGTGGGAGGTGCCCGACGACGCCAACGGCGTCCCCCAGGAGCCCACCGACCAGGCCAAGGCCGAGGGATACACCAGGGCATGGGGCTGTGTCACCGGACACCGGGGGGTCGCGCTCGGCGCCACGATGTTCCACTACGGCACCGAGTACGACTTCGGCGGCATCTGGTTCAACCTGCTGCCGGCCGGAGAGAAGCGGCTGTCGTACTACGCGGTGAAGCGGGCGTACGGCGCGGACACCTCACGTGACAACACTCCGCCGGTCGTCTCCGACCTGTCCGTCGAGGGCGACGCGGGCAAGGTGCAGGCGGGGCGCGACCTGACGCTGTCGGTCCGGGCGAGCGACCCCGACGGGGACGCGATCTCCTACCAGGTCCTGGAGAACAGCAACTACGTCGACCAGGGCAAGCAGCTGACCCCGCGTCCGCACACCGACCTTGGCGGCGGCCGGCTGAGGATCACCGCCCCCGACCGGCCCGGTGTCTGGAAGATCTACGTCAAGGCCACGGACGGCCGGGGCAACGTCGGCGTCGAGACGCGCTCCGTCCGGGTGGTGCCGCCGATCGTCGACGGGACCAACCTCGCACTGGGCAAGCCGGCGACGGCCTCCTCGTACCAGACGGGCGGAGGCGACTGCCCCTGCACCGCAGCGGGGGCCGTGGACGGGAGGAACGAGACCCGCTGGGCCAGTGACTGGAGCGACCCGCAGTGGCTGAGGGTCGATCTCGGCACCGGCAGCACCTTCAGGCATGTGCAACTGGTCTGGGAGGCCTCGTACGCCAGGGCGTACACGATCCAGACGTCCGACGACGGTCAGAACTGGCGGACCGTGCGCGAGGTGACCGACGGCAATGGCGGGGTCGACGACTTCGACGTCTCGGGCACCGGACGCTACGTCCGCGTCAACGGCACCGCCCGCGGCACCGGATGGGGCTACTCCCTCTACGAGTTCGGCGTCTACAACTGACCCGCGGGGCGGCCGGCGCAGGCAGCCGGCCGCCGCCGTGGGCCCCGAGAAAGGACGAACGGGCGAGGATGACCGAGGACGAACTCGACCGGCTGCTCGACAAACTGACACTACGGGCCAGGGTACGGCTGCTCAGCGGCGCGACGACCTGGCGCACCCCGGCCGAACCGGCTATCGGGCTGCGGGAGTTGGTGATGTCGGACGGCCCGGCGGGCGTACGCGGCGAGTCGTGGGACGAGCGGCGGACCGCACTGCTGCTGCCGTCGGCATCGGCGCTGGCCGCCACGTGGGACGACGAACTGGTCGAGCGGCTCGGGACACTCCTCGCCGCCGAGGCGCGGCGCAAGGGCGTGGACGTGGTTCTCGCGCCGAACCTCAATCTGCACCGCAGCCCCCTCGGCGGCCGGCACTTCGAGTGCTTCTCCGAGGATCCCGAGCTCACCGGCCGTGTCGGCGCCGCGCTGATCCGCGGTGTCCAGGCGCGGGGTGTCGCCGCCGTGGCCAAGCACTACGTGGCCAACGACTCCGAGACCGAGCGGCTCACCGTCGACGTGCGGGTCGGCGAGCGGGCCCTGCGGGAGGTGTATCTCGCCCCCTTCGAACACGCCGTCGCCGCCGGGGTGATGGCCGTCATGGCCGGCTACAACGCGGTCAACGGCCGCACGATGACGGCGAGTCCGCTGCTGTCGGACCCGCTCAGGAGCGAGTGGGGCTTCGACGGGGTGGTGATCTCCGACTGGGGCGCCGTGCGCGGCACTCTCGACACCGCGCGCGCCGGTCTCGACCTCGCGATGCCGGGGCCCGAGAGTCTCTGGGGCGAGGCCCTCGTACGGGCCGTCGAGGACGGCGAGGTGCCGGAATCGGCTGTCGACGACAAGGTGCGGCACCTGCTTCGGTTCGCGGCGCGGGTTGGGGCACTTGGGGAGTTGGGTGACGGGGGACCGGCTGCCCGTGATCCGGGGGACCGTGGTTCGGCTGCCCGCGATTCGGGTGTCCGTGATCCGGCTGCCCGCGCTCTGGACGACCGTGGTCCGGATCACCGGGGTCCGGGTGAACGGTGGCGTCGCCACGCGCCGACGGGGGTGCGCTCTCGCGAGGCGCGGGCTCAACTGCGTGGCGCAGCCGCCGCGGGGGCGGTTCTGCTCGCCAACCGGGGCACCCTCCCCCTGGGGCGGGAGGTGCGGAGACTGGCTGTCATCGGGCCGCACGCCGCACGCACGCGCTCGCAGGGCGGGGGGAGTGCCGGTGTCTTCCCGCAGCACGAGGTGTCCGTCCTGGAGGGCCTGCGGGCTCTGTTGCGCGGGCGGGCCGAGGTGGTCCACGTGCCCGGTCCGGCACCCGGCGAGTCCGGCCGGGCGCTGGGCGTCGACCTGTGCACGGATCCGCGGTCGGGCCTGCCCGGGGTGCTGCTGCGGGTGCTCGACCCGTCGGGATCCGAGCTGTACGCCGAACGGCGCGCCGGCGCACGCCAGTTGGAGCCGACCCTTGTCCCCGGCGCGCACACCGTCGAGATCAGTGCCCGGCTGCGCCCGCGCGTCACGGGCCGCTGGACACTGGGCATCGCGGGCTTCGGGCGCATGCGGCTGAGCCTGGACGAACAGGTCCTGCTGGACGGCGAGTTCGCCAGGCGGACGGACGACCCCGCGCTCGTGCACGTGACTCCACCGGTGCACCACGCCGTCGCGCAACTGACCGCGGGACAGGACGTGTTGGTCGTGGCCCGGCGTCAACTCGCGCCCGGCACCGGCAGAGCGACGATCGTGAGCGCGGCCCCGCCGCCTCCCGACGTGCCGCGGTCGATCGCCGAAGCGGCCCGTGCCGCCGGTTCGGCGGACGCGGCCGTCGTGGTGGTGGGGACCACGGAGCACAGCGAGTCGGAAGGGTACGACCGCTCCGGCCTCGCGTTGGGGGACGCGCAGAACGCCCTGGTCCGTGCGGTGGCCGCCGCCAACCCTCGTACGGTCGCCGTCGTCAACAGCGGCGGCCCGGTCGAACTCCCTTGGCGCGACGAGGTCGGCGCCGTCCTGCTGGCCTGGTTCCCGGGGCAGGAGGGCGGCGGCGGCCTGGCCGACGTGCTCCTGGGACGGGCCGAGCCGGGCGGACGCCTGCCCACCACCTGGCCGGTCGCACTCTCCGACGCCCCGGTCAGCCGTACGCGGCCGGTCGGAGGCCGGCTCGACTACGACGAGGGCCTCCACACCGGCTACCGCGCCTGGCTGCGCCACCATCGCACCCCCGCCTACTGGTTCGGCCACGGACTCGGGTACACGACCTGGGTGTACGAGGAGCTGACCGGGCCGCGCGAGGTCGCCGCCGGGGAGCCGTTCACCGTGCACGTCCGGGTGCGCAACACGGGTCCGCGGACAGGGCGTGAGGTCGTTCAGGTGTACCTGGCGCGGGCCGGGGGCGAGGTGGAGTACCCACACCGGTGGCTCGCGGGATACACCGCCGTACACGCGGGGCCCGGTGAGACGGTGACCGCGGCGGTGCGCGTACCGGCCAGGGCGTTGCGTCACTGGTCCACCGGAGACAAGGCGTGGCGTACGGAACCGGGGCCGTGCGAGGTGCTCGCGGGGTGCTCGGCGGGGAACCTTCCGCTGGCACTGGACGTGGAGGTACGGGGGAACGGGTGATCCGGCGCTCCGGGAGAGCGCTCTATGCCGTCGCCGACCCGTGCCGTTAGGGTGCGGGGATGAGCAGCAGACTGGCCCCGACCCTGGAGGATGTGGCCCGGGAGGCGGGTGTCTCTCGCGCCACCGTCTCCCGTGTCATCAACGGCGTCCGCAACGTCGATCCCGCCATCCAGGAAGCAGTGCGCCAGGCGATCAGCAGGACGGGTTACACGCCCAACCAGGCCGCCAGATCGCTGGTGACCCGGCGCACCGAGACGGTGGCACTCGTGGTGTCCGGTGCCGGTGACGTCTCGGACGAGGAGCAGAACGCCTTCGCCGCAAGGGCGTTGGGCGACCCGTTCTTCGGCCGGGTGGTGAGCGGGGTCGTCGGCCATCTGCGTCCGCGCTCGATGCATCCGGTGCTCATGTTCGCCGAGACCCCCGAGGCGCGGCAGGAGGTCGTGACGTATCTGCGGCAGGGCAGCGCGGACGGAGCCCTGGTGGTCTCGACGCACGCGGACGATCCGCTGCCCGCGCTGCTGGCCGGCGCGGGACTGCCCGCCGTGCTGTTCGCCCGGCCCTCCCGGCCGGTCGCGCTGAGCTATGTCGACCTCGCGCACCGGGACGGCGGGCGACTGGCGGCCGAGCACCTGCTGGGCCGGGGCTGCCGACGGATCGTCACCGTGTCCGGGCCGCTGGCCGTGTCCGCGAGCCAGGAGCGACTGGCCGGGTTCCGCGACACGATGGCCCGGCACGGGCACGCGTACGTTCCGCTCGTCCAGGGCGGTTTCACCGTCGACAGCGGTATGGCGGCGATGACGGAACTGCTCGCCGAACACCCGGACGTGGACGGGGTGTTCGCCGCCAATGACCTGATGGCGCAGGGCATCTGCCAGGTGCTGCGGGAGCGGGGGCGCCGGGTGCCCCACGACGTCGCCGTCGTCGGGTTCGACGATTCGAGCGTGGCGCTCACCTGCAGGCCCCCGCTGACCACCGTCCGCCAGCCGGTCGAGGACATGGCGGCGGCGATGGCCCGGCTGCTCGCCGAGCACATCAGGGGCGTGCGCACCGAGCCGACCTCGATCATCTTCGATCCCGAGCTGGTGGTCCGGGAGTCGGCGTAGTGCCGTTCCCGTCGCCGTTCCGCGGGCTCGGCCGCCCGGCCGCGGTACCGGGGATGGCGCCGGCCGATCCCAGCGGCGAGGATGTCCTCACGTGACGCGGCGTCCTCCCGGGCGGTTCCAGGCGTTCGGCGCCCTGGTTCTCCGAGCGGGCGGACGACTCCGGCAGTCGAGAGCCGAGGAGTCTGTGATGGGTTCGCACGCGGCGCCGCACCACGTACGGCGCGTATTCCCGCTGGTGTCCACGGCGGTCGTGCTCGTGGCCACGCTCCTGTGGCTCCCCCGAGCCGACGGCGCGCCCGTATCGGCCGACCCGTGCGGCTCAACGGCCGTGAGTATGCCCCGCGGTGACTGCGGCCCCTTCTGGCAGGTTCTCGCGGAGGACTTCAACGGCGACCGCGTGCCGGTCGGTTCGTTCAGCGACTGCGATCACCACGTCGACACCTCCGGCGCCTACTGCGGCGGGCTGCGCGGCACGTACCGCGACAACTGGTGGGCGTATCCCACCGGTTGGCCCGACACGGCGGAAAGCCGGGGCCGGGAGGTGGTGGGTGTCTACCACCCGGAGGACACCGTGAGCGTGGGGCCCGCGCCGAACGGCGACGGACGGATGTTCATCCGCATGTGGCGCCCCGCCGACGGCGGGCCCGTGCACTCCGCGGCGGTGGTGCCTCGCGCGGTCATGGACATGGCCTACGGCAAGTACTCGGCACGCATCAGGGTGACGAAAGCGGCTCCCGGGTACAAGTCCGCCTGGCTGCACTACGGCGGGGGCTGCGAGATGGACCACCCCGAGGGCGAGTGGACCGGCGCGCTCTCGTCCTTCCACCATCCGTGCGGGGGCGGTGAGCAGGGCTACTTCCCCGGCGCCGACGACTGGACCGACTGGCACACCGTGTCCACGGAGTGGACGCCCGGCCATGTGCGGTTCTTCGTCGACGGCCGCGAGACGGGCCACGACACCCGCGGTGTGCCGGACAGCCCCCTCTCCTGGGTGATGCAGAACGAGACTGCGCTGGAAGGCCCGGGGGCGGCGCCCGGCAGCAGCGCGCAGATCGACGTCACGTGGGTGGCGGCGTACGCGTACGGGTGGAAGTGACCCGGGAGGGCATCAGGACGCACCGCGAGGGGCCGACAGGTTGACCCGCGAAGGGCGAGTGGCCGTCAGTGGGCGAGTTGTCGTCACAGCCATCCCCGGCGTGCGGCCTGCCAGGCCAGTTGCATACGGGTCGTCGCGCCGGCCAGTTCCATCATGCGCTGGATGTGACGCTGCACCGTGCGGCGGCTCAGGCCGAGTTGGGTGGCCACCGCCTTGTCGGTGACCCCCGCCACCAGCAGTGCCAGCAGCCGCCGGTCGACCGCGGACAACGGGTCGGGACCGCCCACCCCCTCCGTCCCCGCGACCGCGCCCGAGTCGTCGACGTCCAGCGGGACTGCGTCCTCCCAGTAGCGCTCGAACAGGGCGACGAGAGCGGCGAGGAGGTTGCTGTCCCGTACGAGGGCGGCTGTGGGTTCGTCCGGGTTGCCCTGGGGGCCGCCCGGCACGAGCGGGCAGACCGCGATGGCACGGTCCGCCACCGCCAGCCGCAGCGGCAGATGCGGCACGGCGCGGGCGATCTCCCCCGCACGCACCCCCGCAACAACGTTGTCAACGGCTCCCTCGTCGTCGAAGAAGTCCTTCTCGTACAGCACCCGGTAGCGCACCCCGCGCGCCAGCGCCTCGAACTCCGAGCTGTTGCTGCCCGACGGCATCGCCACGTACTGGGCCTTGCAGAACCACAGCATCTCGTCCTGGGCGCCCGACTGGATCTGCCGCAGATGCTGACGCAGCGCCTCGGCGCCCGTGATGACCTCGATCAGCTCGCCGGCGTCCCGTCGGCGCATCGTGTCGCGGTACACCTGCAACAGGCCGGTGGCCTCGGCACGGGCGAGGTCGAGCGCGTCGGTGTTCCGCTTCAGCCGGGGCAGCAGCGCCACGTCCGGGGGAGTGGCCCGGAAGTGCCGGGGCAGTACGTCGGTGTGGCTCGCCATCCCCTTGACGGCCAGCGCGTCGAGCACCCGCTCGGCCTCCGCCAGGCTCAAGCCGGTGCGCTCGGCGACATCGCGGGCAGAGGCCTGTCCCGCCGTCACCAGATGCCGGTAGACGGTTTCCTCGGCCCCCGACACGCCTGCAGCCTCCAGCGTCAAAGCGCCCTCCCCGAGACCGACCGGTTTCAATGATCGGACACCGTACTCCACCGGTGTTACGGGCGGTGAGGGGCAGTGGGCCGTCCTACGCCCACCACCCCTCCCGATATGCGCGAGGTACCTATCCGCGGTGCAGGTAGGCCCGTTGCACGGTCTGCCGTACCGAGTCGCCCGCCGCGTCGCGCGCCGTCACTCTCAGTGTCACGTACGCCTCACCGTGTACCCGCGACGGCCTCTTGACGGCCGCCTCGAACACGTTGTGCCCGCGGTTCCTGACCTCGGCCCGGCTCCAGTTCCGGCCGTCGTCGTAGGAGGCCTCGACCTGGACGCTCACCCCGCGCGGTGCGGCCAGGCCGTCCTGAGCGCGGACCGAGAGGCCGACGGAGTGCGTGCGGCCGGAGCGAACGGCGTTGTACGCGTCGACCGGTACGTCGTAGTCGAGTTGGAGCAGCGGCAGGGCGGTCGCCGAGCCGGTGCTGCCCGAGCGGAACGACCAGGACGTCTCGGTGCCGGTGCCGTACGCCCACTCCTGCGACACGCGCGAAGTGGTGAGATCCAGCCGGTAGTCGGCCGCACCGGCCGGGACCTCGAAGTCCGTCCAGGCACCGTCGGCCTCCGCCGTCCTGCGGCCGTTGCGGTACAGCACCGCGGAAGCCGAGTCGCCCTCCGCCGCCTCCGCCGCTCCCGAGGTGCCGATGCCTCCACCGCCCTCGATCAACCGTGACCAGTGACCTGCCTGCGAGTCGGTGAACTCCGGTATACGCAGGCTCAGTACGTCACCCGTGCGCACGGACGGCGTGGTGGTGCCGCGCGGAATCGACGGCCTGACCACGGCTCCCTGCCACGTTTCGCTCGTGTGCTCGCCCGCCCGGTACGTGCGCGGGGCGTCCGCCATGCCGACGACCAGCGGCGTGTCCACGTCGAACGTCGTGGCGTGGTGCACGAAGTGCCGCCAGGCGGTGTCACCGGAACTCACGTACTCCGTCCGCTCGAAGCCCGTCGGCACGTAACGCGTGTACTGCAGCCAGGCGGTGTCCTGGTACGGGCGCCGGGCGAAACGCTGCTCACTGGCCCACGGAGCGCCGCCGTTCTCGGCGTAACTGGTCTTTACGACCGCGCTGTTGCGCTCGGACACCGTGTGCACGACCTTGTCCGGGACGCGCTGCGACGACACCTGCATGACGTCGTAGAGGTACGGGCTGCGGGCGGTGCCGGTGAACCGCACCGTCGTGTTCCCTCTGTCGATCCGCTTCAGCAGAGCCGCCCCCGCGCTCGCGCCGATCCTGACGGTCGGCACGCCCCAGCGGTCGCCGTCCGGGTGCCAGCGGGTCCAGGCGATGTCGCTGAAGTGGACCAGCACGATGCCGCGTGCACCGGCGGCAGCCGCCTGCTCGGCCACGTCCTGTTCATAGACGTTCTGTTCGTTGGTGAGGACCGCGAGCTTCCCGCGGGCGCGCCTGAAGTCGGGTGCGGCGGCGTCCCCCGCGGAGACGGCGGTCAGGCGTACGCCCTCGTCGTCGAAGAGGGGCGAGGAGGGCATGTAGTAGGGGTCGAACGTGTCCTTGCTGCCCGGCACCGTCATGTCGAGGAGCGGCGCGACGAACTGCCAGCGGGAGGCGAACTCGAAGGTGCCGTCGGTGACGGCGGAGGTGGGACTCACGTACAGACGTCTGCCGACGTCGAAGTACATTGTCCCCTGGGTCAGGCTGTGCCCGTCGATCTGCCGGTACGTCTGGTAGCTGAGGATGCCGCGCTGCTCGGCCGGGCGGGGCGTGCGGATGTCGACGAGGGTGGTCCTGCGGGCGTCGAGCGTGATGGACATGTCCTTGGTGACCTTCACCTCCGGCACGACCACATGCCGCAACTCCTGCCCGTCGTCGGCCCTGTCCAGGGACGAGTAGTCCAACTGGTAGGTGCCCTCCTCGACTTCGGCGACCGCGGGGACGGTGGCGGAGCCGGTGTCGGTGTAGCCGACGAAGCCGTCGGCGCCCCAGATCGTCGGCAGCGCCTCGATCCGCTTGCCCTGGTGGTCGATGGTCTTCACGGTGAGCCGGTGCGTGGGACCCTGCACGGCCAGGCTCAGCGTGGTGTGCACGGTGACCTTTCCGTCCGCGGAGGCGGCAGTGACGTACCCGTAGTAGTCGCCCCGCTGGGCACGGGCCGGATCGACGGTCAGCGGCACCTCGGCGGTGGCGCCGGCGGGCACGCGCACCGAACTCGAGCCGAGCCGTACCGCTCCTTCCCCGGGCGTACGGCCACCCGATGTGGCCAGCCGGACGCCGAGCGCCAGCGTGACGTCGGCGCCGGAGGTGTTCGTGTACGTCACCTGTGTCGTACGGGTCTCACCGCCGCCGGTCTGGAACGGGCCCAGGGCGACGGTGCCGGTGGCGGTGACCGGGCCGAGCGCGGCCGCGGCCACGTCGATGAGGCCTCCGCCCTGCTCGGTGACCTCCTGGCCGGCTGCCGTACGGGCCGTGCTGACGAGCGCGTCCTTCAACTGCCGCGCGCTCCAGTCGGGGTGACGCTGGGCGAGCAGCGCGGCGGCGCCCGCCACGTGCGGGGTGGCCATCGACGTACCGGAGGCCGCCACGTGCTGTGCGTCCACCGGGTCGCCCATCGTCGTCCCGGCTGCGCGGGCCGCCACGATGGCGACGCCCGGCGCCGTCACGTCGGGCTTGACCGCGTCGTCACCGGACCGCGGGCCTCGGCTGGAGAACGGCGCGAGGGAACCGTCACGGTCGACCGCGCCGACGGTCAGCGCCGCGTCCGCGGCGCCGGGGGATCCGATGGTGCTCATGCCCTGTTCACCGCTGTTGCCCGCCGCGACGACGAACAACGTGCCGGTGCGCTCGGTGAGTTCGTTCAGCGCGAGGCTCATCGGATCGGTGCCGTCGCTCGGACTGTCCGAGCCCAGGCTCATGTTGACGACCTTGGCGCCCGAGGACGCCGCCCACTCCATGCCGGCGATCACCTGGGACTCGCTGCCGAAGCCGTCGTCCCCGAGGACCTTGCCGACGAGCAGGTCGGCGGCCGGCGCCACTCCCTTGCCCCCCTTGCCCCCGCCGACGGACGCGGCTCCGCTGCCGCCGACGATGGACGCGACGTGCGTGCCGTGCCCGAAGGCGTCCCCGGTCCCGGAGCTGCCGGAGAAGTCCTTGGCCTGCGAGATCCGTCCGACCAGATCCGGATGGGACTGGTCGGCGCCGGTGTCCAGGACGGCGACCTTGACGGACTCGCCCCGCTGGCCGGCCTCCCACACGGCGGGTGCGCCGATCTGCGGGACGCTCCGGTCCAGCGACGCGTTCACCCGGCCGTCGAGCCACACCCGGGGCGCGTCGGCGGCCCGTGCGGTACCCACCGGGTCGTCTTCCGCCGCCAGTTGCTTCCAGAACCGGCCGAGATCCGCCTCGGGAACCCGCACCGAACGCGCCCCGATGCTGTCCAGCCGACGGACCGGCGAGCCGTCCTCGGCGAGAGCGGTCAGCCGCTGCACGGCGGACTTCGCCGTGCCGTCGGCGCCCGCCACGATCAGCGGAAGCGAGTCGCTGTGCGCCTCGTCGTACCGCTGGGCCAGGAGCGCCCCCACGTCGAACAGCCCTCGGTCCAGGCGCCCCGCCGACACCAACTCCCCGGCGTCGGAGGGCAGTACCGTCAGCCGTCCGTCCTGCTCGTAGGTCCTGAAGAGGATCTGCCGCCGCCCGGGGCCCGGGGTGACCGACGCGGTCCGCCGCCCGTCGGAGTCGGTGCCCACGGTCACCCGGTCGCCCGTGATCAGGCGAACGGTGCCGAGGCTCTTCGCTGCGGGAATGTCGGCCGCCGACGTCGCCGTCGCGGTGGTCCCCGTACCGGTGCGAGCGGCAACCGGCGCGACCGCGCCGGCCGCCAGGGCGAGTCCTGTCGATATCGCCGCCACCAGGCGGATCCGTCTCATCAGTGCCATGCCTTCCGTCGTACGCACAGAGAAGTTCATGCGCTGGACAGAATCCGGCGGCACCGAATGCCATGTCACTCGATTCGGCTGGCACAGGTGGGACATGTCGCAACCACGCCACCCGGGCCCCGACCCTGACGGCCTCTCACCAGGTCCAGGTCCTCGGCCGACGAGGAGGGCACGTGGGGCTCACGCCCCGACCTCTCCTCACGCCTACGGGTGCGTGTCCGTGATCGCGATGACCTTGTCGAGGTGGTCCAGGGCGGCCTGGAGGTCGTCGATCTTGGTCTGGATGCGTTCGCGCTCGGCTCGCAGCATGGTTCGCTGGTCGGCGTCGGTGTGTCCGGCGTCCCAGCACGGCAGGAGTTCGGCGATCCTTCGGCTGGTGAGGCCGGCGGCGAACATCTGCTGGAAGAAGCGGACCAGGGGGATGGCGTCCTGCCGGTACAGGCGCTGGCCGGAGGGGCTGCGCTCCGCGATGAGCAGCCCCTGTTGCTCGTAGTAGCGCACGGCGCGCACGGACACGCCGGCACCTCGTGCCACCTCGCCGATGCGGATCAACCGCTCGGCTGCGGCCACTGCGACAGTCATGGTGATTCCTCTCACCCCTGGCCTCGACGATCAGCACTTGCCTCTGACGCTAGCGTCAGGTTTTAGCGTACCGGCCATGGACATCAACAACTCAGTCGCCCTTGTCACCGGAGCCAACCGCGGCCTGGGCCGCGCCTTCGCCCAGCGCCTGCTCGAACGGGGCGCCCGCAAGGTCTACGCCACGGCCCGCCGACCGGAGACCGTGGACCTGCCCGGGGTCGAGGTGCTGCCCCTCGACATCGCCGATCCCGCATCCGTGCGGGCCGCCGCCGAGGCCGCCCGGGACGTCTCGCTACTCATCAACAACGCCGGAATCAACACGGGGACCGACCTGGTGACCGGCTCGCTGGACGCGGTGCGGCACGAACTGGAGACCAACATGTTCGGCCACCTGGGAATGATCCGGGAGTTCGCGCCGACGCTCGCCAGGAACGGCGGGGGCGCCGTCGTCAACGTCCTCTCCGCCATGTCGTGGTTCGGCGGCGCGGGCGCCAATGCCTACCACCTGACCAAGGCCGCCGCCTGGGCCATGACCAACGGCGTCCGCCTGGAGCTCGCCGAGCAGGGCACCCTCGTCACAGCGGTACACCTCGGCCTGGCCGACACCGACATGGCGGCGGGCTGGCCCGTGGAGAAGATCGCTCCGTCGGACCTGGCCGACGCGGTGCTCGACGGTGTCCAGGCGGGCTCCGCCGAGGTCCTCGCCGACCAGTGGAGCCGGGACGTCAAGTCCCGCCTGCCGCTGACACCGGAAGAGTTCAACGCCGCGATGGACCGCGCCCTGGCGGCGCTGATCGCGGCCTGAGCAGCCCGGGGGTTCGCGTTGCGGGACGCTCACCCGCCGGTCCTCGACGCGCCGGTTCGTAGGTCTGAAAACCCGGTGCGAGCGCCCGTAGCGCCTGGCCGCCGGAAATCGGTGAGAAGGGGTGCCGCCCGGACGGGCCTTGTCCGACGGCGGTTGTCAGTGCCGGGTGTCACGCTGTGGTCCTGGAGAACCTGCGAAGGGAATCGCTGTGATCACCACTGACTTCGAACCCGGCACCCCCTGTTGGCTCGACCTCGGGGTACCCGACGTCCCGGCCGCCGCCGCGTTCTACGGCGCGGTGCTCGGCTGGGACTACGAGTCCATGGGCGAGGCCGAGGAGGGAGAGGGCGGGATGTTCCGGAAGGACGGCAAGATCGTCGCCGGACTCGGCAAGCTCACCGAGGAAGGAGCCCGCCCGGCCTGGATGATCTACTACAGCGTCGCCGACGCGGCCGCCACGACGCAGGCCGTGGAGCGCGCGGGCGGCACGGTGCGGGTGGCGCCGATGGACCTCGACGGCTGGGGCCAGATGGCGCAGTACACCGACCCGTCCGGCGGCCAGTTCGCCGTCTGGCAGCCGGGCAAGACCAAGGGCGTCGAGCTGGTGGAGCAGCCGGGCTCACTGACCTGGACCGAGCTCTACACGAGCGACGCCGCGGCCGCCAAGGAGTTCTACGGCGGCGTCCTCGGCTGGCAGTTCAGCGACACGCAGATGCCGGGCGACGGCGGGACGTACACCCTCGTCACTCCCGCCGGGCTGCCCGAGGAGCGCATGCACGGCGGCATCGTGGAGCTCAGCACCGAGGACCTCGCCCTGGCGGGCGGGCGGCCGTACTGGCACCCGGTCTTCGCCGTCACCGACTGCGACGCCGCGGTCGCCAAGGTCTCCGAGAACGGCGGCAGCGTGCAGATGGGACCGGCGGACGTCGAGGGCGTCGGCCGGCTTGCCGTCTGCCTCGACCCGTCCAACGCGGACTTCGTGGTCCTCGCCCCCTCGGAGAGCTGACCGCCGCGTCCGCCGAGGTCTTACGGACCGGTGACGTGACGGGCGCCGTGCCGCCGCACGGTGCCCGCGCGGGTCTAGCGTTCCCACCATGCGAGTACTGGTCACCGGCGCAGCCGGGTTCATCGGATCCCATGTCGTCGAGGCACTCACCGCGAGGGGGCACGAGACCGTCGGGTTCGACCTGCGCGACGGCTCGGACGTGCGCCGCGCCGAGGCGGTCGCCGCCGTCCTGCCGGGCGTCGACGCGGTGTGCCACCAGGCCGCGATGGTCGGACTGGGGACGAGTTTCGGCGACGCGCCCGACTACGTCTCCCACAACGACCTCGGTACGGCGGTGCTGCTCGCCGCGATGGCCGACGCGGGGGTACGGCGACTGGTGCTCGCCGGGTCGATGGTCGTGTACGGCGAGGGTTCGTACGCGTGTGACCGGCATGGAGTGGTGCGGCCCGGACCCAGGAGCGTCAAGGACCTGGAAGGCGGTCGCTTCGAGCCCACGTGCCCCGGGTGCGGACGGGAGTTGAGGCCGGGCCTGGTCGGTGAGGACGCCCCGGTCGACCCGCGGAACGTGTACGCGACGACCAAGCTCACCCAGGAGCACCTGTCGGCGGCATGGGCCCGGTCCACGGGCGGTTCGGCGGTCTCGCTGCGCTACCACAACGTGTACGGGCCAGGGATGCCGCGCGACACCCCGTACGCGGGCGTCGCCTCCTTCTTCCGGTCCGCGCTGGCCCGCGGCGAGGCCCCGCGCGTCTTCGAGGACGGCCGTCAGCGACGGGACTTCGTGCACGTACGGGATGTGGCCGCCGCCAACGTCGCCGCGCTGGAGGCCGAGCCCGAGGAGGGAGCGCTGACCACGTACAACACCGGGAGCGGGCAGCCGCACACGGTCGGCGGGATGGCCTCGGCGCTGGCCTCCGCCCACGGGGGCCCCGAGCCCGTCGTGACCGGCGAGTACCGCCTCGGCGACGTACGCCACATCACGGCCGACTCGTCCCGGCTGCGGGCGGAGCTGGACTGGAAGGCCGAGGTCGGGTTCGCGGAGGGCATGCGGGAGTTCGCGACGGCGAAGCTACGAGGGGAGTAGCGCACCGCGCGCCTCGGGCTCGCCGGGGAGCCGGTGGATCCCGGGAAGCCGGTGCACACCGGGCGTGTGGTGCACCGAGCGCGTGGGCTGCGTCCGCGTTATGTGGTGCACCCAGCGCGTGGGCTGCACCCGCGTTATGCGGTGTACCCAGCGCGTGGGCTGCGCCCGTGTTACGTGGTGTACCCAGCGCGTGGCTGCGCCCGCGTTATCTGGTGCACCCGCGCATCTCACGCACCAGGCCCACGTCGGGGGTCGATACGTCGGTCCTCGCACCCCGCGCCTCCGTGCCCGCCCCCAACCCCCCGTTCACGCCTCGGCCGTAGGCAGTGTGACCTCGAATCGGCAGCCGCCGGGGACGTTGTGCACGGCGGCCTGCCCCCGGTGGGCCTCCACGATGCCCCGGACGATCGCGAGGCCGAGCCCCGCGCCGGCGGGAGGCGTCCGCGCGTGCGTGCCCCGCCAGCCGGTGTCGAAGACGCGCGGGAGATCCTCCTCGGGAATGCCCCCGCAGCCGTCGGTGACGGACAGCACGACACCCGTCTCCGACCGTTCGGCGGCGATCGCGACCGTGCCGTCGGCCGGTGTCCGCCGGATCGCGTTGACCAGCAGATTGCCCAGGACGCGGCTCATCTCCTTGCCGTCCACCTCGACGGGCACCGGCTCGATGCGGTCGCCGACCAGCCGTACGCCGTGCTCGCGGGCGAGCGGGTCCGCCCCCGCGAGTGCGTCGCCGACGAGGTCGTACAGCGAGATCCTGGAGGGGGAGAGCGCGAGCGCCCCGGCGTGTATGCGGGACAGCTCGAACAGGTCGCCGACCATGTCGTTGAGGCGCTCGACCTCGGTGCGGATCTGGCGGAGGTAGCGGTCCGGGTCGGCCGCGACGCCGTCCTCCAGGGCCTCCGACATCGCGCGCAGTCCGGCGAGCGGCGTGCGCAGGTCGTGCGAGATCCACGCGACGAGCTCGCGCCGCGAGGTCTCCAGAGCGCGCTCACGGTCCCTGGACTCGGCGAGCTTGGTACTGGTGGAAGCCAACTCCCGGCTCAACGCGGTGAGTTCGGCGATCGCCGGGCCGTCGGGGGCCGCGAAGTCGCCGTCGTCGCCGAAGGACCGGGCCGCGAGGGTGAGCGCCCGGCTGCGGGTGACGACCCAGTGGCCGAGGAGAAGCGCGGTCGCCAGGGACACCACGGCCGCCATCGCGACGACCGTGGTCACCACGGACAGGTCGTGCGAGGACAGGAACATCGCCCAGGCCACGGCCAGCGTCCCGGCGAGCATCGCGGTCACGGCGACGGCGGCCACGACGGCGAGGGAGGCGGTCAGCGACCGCCGCCGGATCAGCCAGAGCACACCGGCCCCCAGCAGCCCCGCGGCGGCGGCCCCGAGAAAGGCGTAGAGAGCGATGAGGAGCATGTCCCGCATGGTCAGACCGCCTCTTCGCGGGGCGTGGCGTCGAAGCGGTAGCCGACGCCCCACACCGTCTGGATCAGCCGCGGTCTCCCCGGATCGTCCTCGACCTTCCCCCGTAGCCGGCGCACATGGACCGTGACCGTCGAGAGGTCCCCGAAGTCCCAGCCCCACACCTCACGCATCAGGTCCTCCCTGCTGGCCGCCCGCCCGGGATGGCGGAGGAAGAACGCGAGGAGGTCGAACTCCCGGATGGTGAGGGCGAGTTCGGTACCGTCCTTGGTCGCGCGCCGGGCCGCCGGGTCGACGGTGAGACCCGCCGCGTGGAGCGTGCGGACATCGGTCGCGGGCCGCGTGCGGCGCAGCACCGACTCCACCCGGAGCACCAGTTCCCGGGGGCTGAACGGCTTCGTGACGTAGTCGTCGGCGCCGACCTCGAGACCGAGGATCCGGTCGTCCTCGTCGCCGCGGGCGGTGAGCATGATGACGGGCACGGGCCCACGCGCCCGCAACCGTCGGCACACCTCCAGACCGTCCATTCCCGGCAGCATCAGGTCGAGCACCACCATGTCCGGCCAGTGCGCGGCGGCCCGCGCGAGCGCGGCGGGTCCGTCGGCGGCCCGGTCCACGGCGTACCCGGCGCGGTCGAGATAGCCGGAGACGACCTCGGCGACCGTCGGATCGTCGTCGACGACGAGGACGCGCGTCGTCGCTCCGGACCCGCCCGGGTTCATGTCCCCATGGCCGCCCGGAGTACGTCCGGCACCTGGGGGTTCGTACGGCTGCTGCATGCCTCCAGCCTCCCACCGGCTCAGCCCCGGTGCCGCCGGCGTGGCTCGACGTCCGTGTTTCGTAAGGACGCCAAGCCCGATATGTGCCCTTCGCGTTCGTAAGGTGAAAGCCGTGACTGCAAACCCAGCCCTTCCCCTTCCCCCGGCGGACCCGGAAGTCGACGTGGTCCTCCCCTGTCTGAACGAGGCCGAGGCGCTGCCCTGGGTGCTGGCCCGTATCCCTCCGGGCTGGCGCGCGCTGGTCGTGGACAACGGATCCACGGACGGCTCGGCGGAACTGGCCCGCGGCCTCGGTGCCACCGTCGTGCGCGAGGCGCGCCGGGGGTTCGGCGCCGCCTGCCACGCCGGGCTGACGGCCGCCACCGCGGAGTTCGTGTGCTTCTGCGACTGCGACGCCTCGCTCGACCCGTCGCTCCTCGTCCCGTTCGTGAGCGAGGTCAGGGACGGGAGGGCGGATCTCGTGCTCGGGCGGCGCCGTCCCCAGGGGAGGGGTGCCTGGCCCGTGCACGCCAGGGCCGGCAACCTCGCCCTGGCGCGGATGCTGCGCCGCCGCACCGGGCTGCGCCTCCACGATCTCGGTCCGCTCCGTGCGGCCCGCCGCGAGGATCTGCTCGCCCTCGACCTCACCGACCGCCGCAGCGGCTACCCGCTCCAGATGGTCGTGCGCGCCGCCGACGCAGGCCGGCGCGTCACCGAGCACGACGTGCCGTACCTCCCGCGCAGCGGCGCGTCCAAGGTCACCGGTACCTGGCGCGGCACCTGGCAGGCGGTACGGGACATGCGCCGGGTCCTGGCCGAAGCGCCGGCGCCGGTCCTGGCGGACGCCCCCTCCCAGGGAGGAGCCGCCCTGTGAACACCCTGCTCGTCATCGCCAAGGAGCCGGTGCCCGGTCGGGTGAAGACCCGGCTGACGCCGCCATTCACGCCCCGGGAAGCGGCACTGCTCGCCGAGGCGTCCCTCGTGGACACCCTGCGCACGGTGGCGGCGACGCCCGCGGCACGGCACGTCCTGGTGCTCGACGGAACTCCGGGCTCCTGGCTGCCGCCCGGCTTCGACGTCGTACCGCAGTGCGCGGGAGGTCTGGACGAGCGGCTCGCCGCCGCCTTCGCGGGCTGCGAAGGGCCCGCGCTGCTCATCGGCATGGACACACCCCAGGTGACGCCCGAGCTTCTCACCGTGGACTTCGCGGACTGCGACGCGTACTTCGGACCTGCCGAGGACGGCGGGTTCTGGGCGCTGGGGCTCGCCACTCCCGACCCCGAACTCCTGCGCGGCGTACCGATGTCGACGCCGCACACGGGCGCCGTGCAGCGAGCCCGCCTCACGGCGGCGGGCCTGCGTGTCCGCGATCTGCCCACCCTCCGGGACGTCGACACGGCCGCCGACGCGCAGGCGGTCGCCACGGCCGCGCCCCACAGCCGGTTCGCCACCGAACTGACCCGCCTGCGGGCGGTGAGCCACCGATGAGCACCGACACCGGGGCTCATGCCGGGTCCGTCGACGCCGGGGCTCATGCCGTCTCGGTTGGGCCCGGGGCTCATGCGGCGTCGGCCGGGTCCGGGACTCACGCCGGGTGCGCCACCCCCGCCGCCGCTCACGTCGCGTCCGCCGCCCTCGGGTCTCACGTCGCGTCCGTCGACACCGGCGCTGACGCCGCGCCCGTCGCCGCCGCTCATGCCGCGTCCGCCGCCCCCGGGTCTCACGTCGCGCCCGCTGGCACCGGCGCTTACGTCGCGCCCGCTACCCCCGGGTCTCACGTTGCGTCCGTCGGCACCGGCGTTTACGCCGCGCCCGCTGGCACCGTGGCTCATGCCGCCCCCGCCACCCCCGAGTTTCACGCCGCGCCCGTCGGCACCGCCGCTCACGCCGCGTCCGCCACCCCCGGGTCTCACGTCGCGCCCGCTGGCACCGGCGCTTACGCCGCGCCCGTCGGCACCCTGGCTCATGCCGCCACCGCCACCCCCGGGTCTCACGTCGCGCCCGCTGGCACCGGCGCTTACGCCGCGCCCGCCGGCACCGTGGCTCATGCAGCCCCCGCCACCCCCGGGTCTCACGCCGCGCCCGCCGACACCGTGGCTCACGCCGCCCCCGCCGCCCCAGGCGCTCACCCCGCCCCCACCCGGCGGGTTCCCTCACCGCCATCGCCCCAGCCCGCCCCGGTCCCCGTCCCCGTCCCCGGCGGGCCCCGCTCCCGGTCCCAACAGCCTCGACGCCGTACGCCGGACACGTCTGAGGAGGACTCCTCCGGGCCCTGGTCCGCGGACCCGTATTCCGACGCGCTTCGCACCGGGCGGGGACCCCTCTATCTCCGCCGTCCCGACGGCTGGTTGCTTCCCCTCGACGTCGAGCGGTGGTGCGCGCGGGCGGACGCGGCGGACCTGGAGGCCCTGCGGCGGTGCGAGGGTGCCGTGCTCGACGTGGGGTGCGGGCCGGGGCGGCTCGTCGCCGCGCTCGCTGCGCTCGGCCGGCCCGCGCTGGGGGTCGACGTGAGCGAGGCTGCCGTCGCCCACACGGTGCGGCTCGGCGGACAGGCCCTGCACCGGTCGGTCTTCGAGCCGCTCCCCGGCGAAGGCCGCTGGGACACCGCTCTCCTCGTCGACGGCAATGTCGGCATCGGCGGCGACCCGGCCGCCCTGCTCCGGCGGATCTCCCAACTCCTGTGTCCCGGAGGCCTGTTGATCGTCGAGGCCGTTCCGGACGTGGACGTCGACGAACGCGTCCACGTCCACGTGGTGCGCGTCATCGACGCCCATGCCGGCGCCGCGGGCCCGGGTTTTCCCTGGGCCCGCCTCGGCGCCCCGGCCCTGCTGAGGCACGCGGCGCGCACGGGCTGGCGCCCGGACGGTCAGTGGGAGGCGGGCGGCCGGTCCTTCGTCGCCCTGCGCAACCGCAGCACCAGCAGTACCGCCGAGCCCCCGAACAGCGCCGCCGTGATCAGCAGCCAGCGGGACAGGAACCCGTCGCCCGACAGGGTGGTCGCCGACCGGTAGTGGTCCGCGACCTGCCCGCTGATCAGCGGAAACCACACCAGCAGCAGGAGGCCGGAGAGCGCCGCCGGTACCCGGACGAAGACCGTCCATCCCCGGCGGCCGACCACTCCGAGCGCCCGTGAGAGCGCACGGTCCGCCCCCGCGTACAGCGGCACCAGCACCAGGTCGTGCAGCACCGCCGCGCCCACGAACCACAGCGCCACCCCGAACCAGTCGTCCGCGAGCAGCCGCACCCCCGCGTATCCGGCGAGCGCGAACGAGCAGGCCAGCAGCAGGAGTTGCAGCGGGCTGCCGATGACATCCGCTCCGAAGCGTCGGCGCATCTCAGCTCTCCTCACAGGTTTCACGGTTCTCACAGGTCCCCGAACGTCATCCGGGCCACCCACTTGGTGTTGAGCACGCCGGGCGCCGCCGGGACGATGAGCCGCGCCGGGTACCCGTGGTCGGGGGAGAGCGGCGCGCCGTTGACGAACAGGGCGAGCAGCGAGTCCGGATCCCCCACCTGGTTGTCACGCAGGGCCGCGCGCCGGAAGGCCCCGTGCCGCTGGAGCGACTCCACCAGCACGTCGGGTGCCCGCTCATGGCCCACGAGCCGGGCCAGATCCCGCAGCCGCACCCCTCGCCAGAGCTGGTCGGAGGTCGACCACCCCTCCACGCACGCGATGGGCAACTCGGCGCTGT
This sequence comes from Streptomyces sp. NPDC088747, assembly GCF_044751025.1. Taxonomy (NCBI): domain Bacteria; kingdom Bacillati; phylum Actinomycetota; class Actinomycetes; order Kitasatosporales; family Streptomycetaceae; genus Streptomyces; species Streptomyces sp. NPDC088747. The sequence goes on along the minus strand of NZ_JBIVKZ010000019.1, from coordinate 17,330 downwards.
GCAAGGGTAGTCGAAGCAGTTCCTCGCGGCTCAGACGGACGGTGCGCCCGCGCCCCTCGACGACCAGCCGCCAGGCGTCCGCACTCGTCTCCGTCGCGCTGATCCCGCGCGACCTCGCCGTCTTGTTGATCTGGAACGCGCCGGGCCCGGACCCCGGTTCGGGACCGCCGTGCGGCGCCAGCAGGGCCGTCTCCCGCACCGGCCCGTCGAAGCCGCGGCCCGCCGTAGTGGCGAACAGCAGCAGCGATCCACCGCCGACGAACGCGAGGGCACCACGCCGCGAGACGGTGGGCTCGGCGGGGTCGGGGGACACCAACTCGTCGTCCACCGGTGGTTGTTCGTCCCGCAGGTGGCGAAGGTTGCGCAGAGCGGTCGGCACCCGCAGCACCGCGTGTGTCACGAACGCGGCGAAGAACACCCAGGCCCCGTAGAAGTGCAGCGGGTAGAAGGAACCGGGGAAGAGGTAGTCGAGCTGGACGTTCAGCACGCCCGTCGTGAACTCGAAGAGGGCGCCGCCCACCAGCAGAAGCAGGGAGACCCGCTCCAGCGCGTGCGCGAGGGACCGCGCAGGCGGCAGCGCGAACAGCTTCGGCACCACCGACCACAGTTTGGCCAGCAGCACGGGGATCAGCGTGATGCCGAGCGTGACGTGGACGCCCTGCGTGAGGCGGTACAGCCAGCGCGGATCGGTCGGCCACGAGAAGAGATAGAAGCCGAGCAGACCCTTGCCGGGCGTCATGTCGTTCACCGGCGACAGCCCCGGGTTGTAGGCGGCGTACGACAGCAGACCGGTCAGGAACAGCACCGTGATCCCGCCGAGCAGCACGATGCCGAGTACGGAGGTGAACCAGGTGCCGCGCAGCGGGCTGCGCCAGAAGGCGGGGGAGGAAGGGGACCGTGGCATGCCCCGACCGTAGGCGCGGGACAGCCCCCGAACGGCTCCGCGAACCATGACGAAACTCTGACGTCCACCCCGGTGGCGGCCTCGGCGGCCGGACCCCGACCTAACGTGCTGGTGTGAACCGCGATCTCCTCCGTGACCTGTCCGCGGCCCTGGCCGCCGCGCTGCTGGTGCTGGCCGCCGCGCTGGTCGGCACCGCCATCCAGCACTCCGACGGAACGCTCCACGTCGGCTGGCCGCCGCTGTACTCCACCTGGGATCCGCACGTCGGCCCCGGCACCCCGGCCGCCGTCGTGGTGGCCGTCGCGGTCATCGCCTACGGCCCGCTCGTCGCCGCCCGGCTGCCCTGGCGCGCACTGCTGCCGAGCGTCTGGGGCACCGGCACGGTCTGGACGTTCTCCCTCGCCCTCGTCGACGGCTGGCACCGCGGAGTCGCCCGGCGGCTGACGACCAGGTACGAATACCTCCAGGTCATCGACCGCTTCCAGGACATCCCGTACACCCTGCGCGACTTCACCCGGCACATCCTGATCGGATCCCCCGACCACTGGCCCGCGCACGTCGCCGGACACCCCCCGGCCGCCACCCTCACCTTCGTCCTCCTCGACCGCGTCGGTCTCGGCGGCGGGGCCTGGGCGGGCGTCTGGTGCGTCACCGTAGGCGCGACGGCGGCGGTCGCCGTGCTCGTCACCGTACGAGCGCTGTCCTCCGAGGCCCTCGCCCGCCGCGCCGCGCCCTTCCTCGTGCTTGCTCCGGCCGCCGTCTGGATGGGGACCTCGGCGGACGGCTACTTCGCCGCGGTCGCCGCCTGGGCCGTCGCGTTCCTCGCCCTGGCGGTCACCGGACACCGGCCGCGGACCACGGGCCTGGCCTCCGGACTCCTCTTCGGCCTCACCGTGTATCTCTCGTACGGGCTGACCCTGTTCGTGGTGATCGCGGCGGCGGCCCTGCTGCTGGGTACGCGCAGACTGGCCCCGCTCCCGTACGTGTTCGCCGGGGCCCTCGTCGTCCCGCTCGCGTTCACCCTCGCCGGCTTCGACTGGTGGGAGGCGTACCGGCTGCTGGTGACGCGCTACTACCAGGGCGCGGGCGGCATCCGGCCGTACAGCTACTGGCTGTGGGCGAACCTCGCGTGCAGCGTGCTGATCGCGGGCCCGGCGACGGTGGCGGGACTCCGGCGGGCCGGCGCAGCCACCCTGCACAAGGACCTCCGCGCCCGCCTCCGCGCGCCCGGTCCCGAACTCCGCCTCGCCCTGCTCGTACTCGCCGCCCTGCTCGCCCTCCTCGTCGCCGACCTCTCGGGCATGAGCAAGGCCGAGACGGAACGCATCTGGCTGCCGTTCGTGATGTGGCTGCTCGCCTCCTGCGCCTTCCTCACCCGCCCCCGAGCCTGGCTCGCGGCCCAGGCGACCCTCGCGCTGCTCATCAACCACCTTCTCCTGACCGGCTGGTGACGGTGCGTCGGATCCAGGCACGGGCGGCCGACCGATGGCCGAGAAAAACGCTTGGACCGCGCACGCCGCGCCACGGGACACTTCGACTCCTGGCCTGCTCGTACCCGCACGTCCGCGTCGCCGCCCGCCCGCGGACTGCCGTACTACGGACACACGGGGTGGGGATGGAATCGTCAGAACCACGCGAGGCGCCGCCGGGCAAAGGCCCGGTGCTCCTCGCACTTCGTTACTACTTACGGGAGTTGACCCGGCTTCGACGGCTGGCGCTCCCCGCGCTACTGCTGCCGGCGCTGGGCAACATCGGCCTCAACTACGTCGCGCCGCTCGTCGTCGCCAAACTGGTCGGCCGCATCGCGGACGACTCCGGCATCGGTGTCGGCTCGATGCTGCCCTACGTACTCGCCTTCGCGGGCATCCTGTTGTTCGCGGAGACGCTGTGGCGCATCGGCCTGCACTGCCTGAACCGGGTCGACGCCCTCGGCATCGAGCACCTGTACGTGATCGGCATGGACGAACTCTTCGCCAAGGACGCGGCGTTCTTCCACGACAACTTCGCCGGATCGCTCACCAAGCGGGTACTGAGCTTCGCCTCCCGCTTCGAGGAGTTCGTCGACACCATGACGTTCCAGGTCGTGGGCAGCTTCGTACCGCTGGCGTTCGGCTCCGTGGTGCTGTGGCTCTACGAACCGCTGCTGGTGGTCGGGCTGTTGGTGATGATCGCGCTGACGGCGGTGTGCGTGGTGCCCCTCATCCGGCGCCGTCAGGCGCTCGTCGACCAGCGCGAGGAGGCGATCGCCCGGGTGTCGGGGCATGTCGCCGACAGCCTGATGAACATGGACACCGTCCGCGCGTTCGCCGCGGAGGAGAGCGAGGCCGCCGAACACCGGTCCCGCGTCGCGGTGTCACGCCGCCTGACGCTCAGGTCGTGGGACTACGGCAACCTGCGCATCGACACCCTGGTCGCCCCGATGTCCGTTCTGACCAACGCACTCGGCCTGCTGCTCGCGGTCGCGCTGGGCGGCGGCGGCAACGGCGTCGAGTCGGTCGTCGTCGCCTTCATGTACTACTCCAACGCGACGCGGATCATGTTCGAGTTCAACCAGATCTACCGGCGTCTGGAGAGCTCGATGACGGAGGCCGCGCAGTTCACCGAACTGCTGCTGACCCCGCCGACCGTGCTCGACCCGCCGACGCCGGAGCCGCTGCGGTCCCGGGCCGCCGACGTCCGGTTCGAGGCGGTGACCTTCGCCCACGCGGGCGCGCGACCGCTCTTCGAGGGGCTCGACCTCGCCGTCGCCAGCGGGGCGAAGATCGGACTGGTCGGCCGGTCGGGCGGCGGCAAGACCACCCTCACCAGGCTGCTGCTGCGGATGACGGACATCGACACCGGCCGGATCCTGATCGGGGGACAGGACATCAGCAGAATGCGCCAGGCCGACCTGCGCGGTCTGACCGCCTACGTGCCGCAGGACCCGGCGATGTTCCACCGCACCCTGCGGGACAACATCGCCTTCGCCCGGCCCGGCGCCACCGACGCCGAGATCCGCCGCGCGGCCGACGCGGCACACGTCACGGAGTTCGCCGACGCCCTGCCGGAGGGCTTCGACACCATGGTCGGCGAGCGCGGTGTGAAGCTGTCCGGCGGACAGCGCCAGCGGGTCGCACTCGCCAGGGCGATCCTGCGCGACGCGCCGATCCTGCTGCTCGACGAGGCGACCAGCGCCCTCGACTCCGAGAGCGAGGTCCTCGTCCAGGCGGCGCTGTGGCGGCTCATGGAGGGCCGCACAGCGCTCGTGGTGGCCCACCGCCTGAGCACGGTCGCCAACATGGACCAACTCGTCGTCCTGGACCGCGGCCGGATCGTCGAGCAGGGCACCCACCGGGAACTGCTCGCCTCGGAAGGCGCCTACGCGAAGCTGTGGCAGCACCAGTCGGGAGGCTTCCTCGACGACAGCCCCGCACCCGCCGACCTGCACTGATGCCACCACAACGAGCTCGCCGGGCGACCCCGGTCAGGACAGGCAGCCCACATGCGCCAGGGCCTGCTTGAGCAGAACTCCCTGGCCGCCCGGCATCTCGTTCTGCACCACCGGGGAGGAGGCCTCCTGCGGGCTGAACCAGACCAGGTCGAGAGCGTCCTGCCGGGGACGGCAGTCGCCGGCCACCGGGACGATGTAGGCGAGCGACACCGCGTGCTGGCGGGGGTCGTGGAAGGGAGTCGTCCCCTGCGTCGGGAAGTACTCGGCGACGGTGAAGGGCTGCGGGGAGGCCGGGATCCGGGGCAGTGCCACCGGGCCGAGGTCCTTCTCCAGGTGACGCATGAGGGCGTCCCTGACCCGCTCGTGGTGCAGCACCCGGCCGGAGACGAGGGCACGGCTGACCGTCCCGTCGGATCCGATGCGCAGCAGCAGTCCGATGCTGGTCACCTCGCCGTTGTCGTCGACGCGCACCGGCACGGCCTCGACGTAGAGGATCGGCATACGTGCGCGCGTCAGCTCGAGATCATCGGAACTCAGCCAGCCGGGCGTGGTTTCGGTCGTGTCAGCCATTGGTTGATCGTACTTTCCATGACTGCCCCTTGGTGCGCGCCGCTCCAGGTCAGACCCGCCAAGTCGACCGTGACCCGCACCACTTCCGGGCCCACGGGGGCGTGGCCGGTTCCGGCTCAGGAGGCCTGGCGGGTGAAGCGCGCGACGATCGTGACCGAGGTCAGGGGCTTGAGCATGTTGGCCTGGTTCCACGTCATGCCGAAGTCCTTGCGGTCCACCGGGATTTCCGCGGTGAGGGTGACCGCGTCCGCCGAGGCCTCGGAGGCCGCCGCGACGAAGGAGAGCGCGCGGTTGACGCCGCGCACGGTCAGCTCGCCGGTGACCTGGGCGGTGCCCTCCGCCGTCGGGGTGGCGCCGGTCGCGGTGAAGACGAGCGTGGGGTGCGTCTCGACGTCGAAGAAGTCCGCGGAGCGCAGGTGCTTGTCGCGCTTGGCGTTCTTGGTGTCCAGGGAAGCGGCGTCGATCGTGACGCTGCCGTGCGCGCCGCCCGCGGCGAGCACCTCGCCCTCGCCGCTGACCTTGGTGAAGACGCCCTTGACGTTGACGAGGCCCCACATCGTCCGGTTCTCGAAGCGGACCGTCGTACGTGCCGGGTCGAGTACCCAGCGGCCCGGTCCCACGTCCGAGAGCGGGACGGCGGAGGTGGAGTTCGAGGTGGTGTCGGACATGGCGTGCCTTTCCTGAGCGGTTCGGGGAATTAGTTTGGGGGACAAATATATTGCGAGCTATTAGGTAGCTCGCGAGATAATAGCTGGCCGGGGTACCCTCGGCAAGCAGGTCGGAACAGGGATCGGGAAGACGGGAGCCGGCACATGGGGGAGTCCCAGCAGGCGGCGGGACGAGTCGAGTGGCCGTCCCCGGGGCAGTGCCCCGGCACCGGGACGAGCGGGTGCCCCAGCGCCGAGGAGACCGAGCTGCTCCAGCGCTGGAACTCACTGGCGACCGGTTTCCGGGATCTCACGGACCAGCTCCTCGCGGACGCGCAGCGCGAGATCGGTCTGCCGCCGTCGCTGCTGGAGGTGCTCTGCTTCCTCGCCACCGCTCCTGAGCAGGCGGCCCCCATGCGGCTGGTCGCCCAGTCACTCGGGTTCTCCACCGCGGGGACGACCGGAGTGGTCGACAGGCTGGCCGACGCCGGACTGGTCGAGCGCCGGCCGTCGAGCTCGGACCGCCGGGTGACGTACGCCGCGCTGACCCCGCTGGGCCGCGAGAGGGCCACGGCCACGGCCAGGGTCTTCGCCGACTCGGTGCGCCGCCGTGTCGTGGAACCGCTGGGCGACGAGGGTTTCGCGTCACTCGCCGGCGCCTTCGCGAGCCTGGAGCTCGCGGGGGACCCTCTCACCGGCGGCGGTGTGTCGACGCGCTCAGCCGGAGAGGCCACCCCCGAGAGCGGGTGACGACAAGGGCCGTGCCCCACCAGATCCTCAGGGGCCAGTGGGCGAGACGGTCCTTACGCGAACGAGATGCGTGGGCATAGCATCGGTCCCCGCATGAACACGATGACGCTCTGGCACATATCCGTCTGGGAGTTCGCCGCTCTCGCCGCCGCGGCGCTGCTCGTCGGTTTCTCGAAGACCGCCGTGAGCGGGGCCAACACGGTCAGCCTCGCGATCTTCGCCGCCGTGCTGCCCGCCCGCGCCTCCACGGGGGTGCTGCTGCCCATCCTCATCGTCGGCGACGTACTCGCCGTGCTCACCTACCGGCGCCACGCCCACTGGCCCACGCTCTGGCGGCTGTTCCCGGCGGTCGCCGCCGGAGTCGTCCTTGGCACCCTGTTCCTGGTGTGGGCCGACGACCAGGTCGTACGGACCTCCATCGGCGCGATCCTGCTGCTGATGGCCGCGGTCACCCTCTGGCGCAGACGGTCGGCCGGCAAGGACGACGAACCCGACTCGGTGGCGACGCGCACGGGCCGGATCAAGGCCCGCTCCTACGGCGTGCTCGGCGGCTTCACCACGATGGTCGCCAACGCTGGCGGCCCCGTGATGTCCATGTACCTCCTGTCGGCGGGCTTCCGGAAACTCGGCTTCCTCGGCACCTCCGCCTTCTTCTTCCTGATCGTCAACGTGTCGAAGGTGCCGTTCAGCGTGGGCCTCGGCCTGATCGACGGCAACTCGCTGCTCCTGGACGCGGCGCTGGCCGCCTTCGTGCTGCCCGGAGCCGTCCTCGGCAAGTGGGCCGTGAACCGCATCAACCAGCGGCTCTTCGAACGGCTGGTGATCGCCGCGACGATCGTGGGCGGGGCCCAGCTGCTGCTGCGCTGACCGCCGTCGGCGCCGAGGAACGGCATGCCCGTACGCTCGACGCCATGCCCCACGTCCTGGTCCTCGGCGGCACCACCGAGGCACGAGAACTCGCCGCCCGGCTGACCGCGTCCCCCGGAGTGCGGGTCACCACCTCGCTCGCGGGCCGGGTCTCCCGGCCCGGTGAGCTCGACGGGGAGGTACGGATCGGGGGATTCGGCGGCGCCGACGGCCTGGCCCGCTGGCTGCGCGAGCATCGCGTGGACGCGGTGGCCGACGCGACGCACCCGTTCGCGACGGGCATCACCGCGAACGCGGCCCTCGCCGCGGCGGCGACAGGCGTCGCCGCCGTGGTGCTGCGCCGCCCCGGCTGGCACCCCGGCCCCGGCGACCGATGGCACTCGGCGGCCTCCCTCACCGAAGCCGCCGCGCTGCTCCCGGAGTTGGGCCGACGCGTCTTCCTCACCACGGGCCGCTTGGGCCTCGCGGCCTTCGCGGACCTGCCCCGACTCCACTTCCTCGTACGGTCGGTGGAGGCGCCCGAACCCCCACTGCCCCCGGACGTCGAGGTGTTGCTGGCGCGCGGCCCGTACACGGTGGAAGGCGAGACGACCCTGCTGCGCGAGCATCGCATCGACGTGCTCGTGACCAAGGACAGCGGGGGAGCGGCGACCGCGGCAAAACTCACGGCCGCGCGTGACCTCGGGCTCCCGGTCGTCGTCGTACGCCGCCCGCCCCTCCCGGACGGCGTCAGCGCGGTCCCGGACGTCGCGTCGGCGCTGGCCCGGCTGGACCTCGGGGCGCGTTGACGGGGGGGTCGTCGTGCGCACGCGCGCTGCCGGGCGGGTCGTCCGGCCAGCGTGTGCTGACGTGCGGGTGTGCCCGGTCCGTCAGGCCGAGGTGCTGGACGTCAGCTCCGGCTGCCGGGTGGACGGGAGGCCGCTGCTCAGGTCCGCGCGTGACCTCGGGCTCCCCGTCGTCGTACGCCGCCCGCCCCTCCCGGACGTCGCGTCGGCGCTGGCCCGGCTGGACCTCGGGGCGCGCTGACGGGCGGGTCGCCGTGCGCACGCGAGCTGACGGGCTGGGCGTCCGGCCAACGTGCGCTGACGGGCGGGTGGGCCCGGCCCGTCAGGCCGGGGTGCTGGACGTCAGCTGCGGCTGCCGGGTGGACGGGAGGCCGCTGCTCAGGTCCTCGACCAGCAGTCGCTTGGCGATCGAGTCGACGGCGGCGCGCAGGTCGTCGCCCGACGGGCGGCCGAGATCCCGCTCCACACGTCCGGCGAGCCAGGTTCCCCACGCCTCGCCCAGAACCCGCGCCTCCCGCTCACCCGCGGCGGTGTGCGAGAAGAGCGAGCCGTCGCGGGTGAGGTAGCCCTCGTCGACCATGCGGTCGAAGACCGGTACCAGGACCTCGGGGGGCAGTCGGCGCCGGGCGGCGATCAGCCCGAGACTGGCGTGACCGACCATCCGGGTGAACAGCTCCACCTGCATCACCGCCCACGCCCCGGCGACATCGAGCCGGGTGTCGGACTCCGTGACGATCCGGCGCGCGGTGTCCATCTCCGTACCGCCGATGATCTTGCCGACGGTGGCCTCCAGGACCCGCCGAGAATCGGCGCTCGACGGGGACGCGAAACCCTCGCCCATGTCGGTCGAACCCATCCGCGCGCTGTCGCGAAGCTGCACCTGCTTGAGGAAGAGCGCCACGAGGAAGCCGAGGCACGCGACCGGCACCGTCCAGAGGAAGACGGTCTGCAGGGTGTCCGCGTACGCCCCGACGATGGGCTCGGCCGCCTGCGCGGGCAGCCTGTGCAGCCCTTCCGGGCTCTGCGAGGCCTGCGCGACCGCGGCCGGATCCGCCGCACCGGTCCGGGTGGCCTCGGCGACCCCGTCGGAGAGGTTCGGCTTCAGCGAGTTGGTGTAGATCGTGCCGAAGACGGCCGTCCCGAAGGAACTGCCCAGCGTACGGAAGAAGGTGACGCCGGAAGTCGCGGTGCCGAGATCGCCGTAGACCACGGTGTTCTGCACGGCGATTGTCAGCACCTGCATGCACAGACCGATCCCGGCGCCGAGCACGAACATGTACAGCGACGCCAGCCACGCGCTGGTGCCCGGACCCATCAGTGAGAGCAGATAGAGACCCAACGCCATCACCAGCGAGCCGATGATGGGAAAGACGCGGTACTGGCCGGTCTTGCTGACCACGTTGCCGCTGAAGACGGAGGCGATGAGCAGGCCGATCACCATGGGCAGCGTGCGGACACCGGAGACCGTGGCCGAGTCGCCGTCGACGTACTGGAGGTAGGTGGGCAGGAACGTCATCGCGCCGAGCATCGCGAAGCCCACGATGAAACTGAGGATCGAGCAGACCGTGAAGACGGGGTTGGCGAACAGGCGCATCGGCAGGGTCGGCTGGGCCGCGCGCGTCTCGACCCAGCAGAAGAGGCCGAGCGAGACGACACCGGCCACGAACAGGCCGATGATCATGCCCGAGTCCCAGGCGTACTGGTTGCCGCCCCAACTCGTCGCCAGAATGAGCGCGCTGGCCCCGATCGCGACGAACGCGATACCCAGATAGTCGATCACGGGGCGGACCGCCGACTTCACGACGGGGATGGTGCGGGCCGCGGCGATGACGACGACGACCGCGATCGGCACGTTGACGTAGAAGGCCCAGCGCCAGGTCAGATGGTCCGTGAACAGGCCGCCCAGCAGCGGTCCGATGACGGTGGCCACACCGAAGACGGCACCGATCGCGCCCTGGTACTTGCCGCGCTCCCGCAGCGGGATGACATCCGCGATCAGGGCCATCGCGGTGACCATCAGACCACCCGCGCCGACGCCCTGGACGGCCCGCCAGATGATCAGCATCGTCATGTTCGCCGAGAGACCGCACAGGAACGAACCGGTGATGAAGATGATCGCGGAGGCCTGGAAGACCACCTTGCGGCCGAACAGGTCACCGAACTTGCCCACCAGCACCGTGGCCACGGTCTCCGCCAGCAGGTACGCCGTCACCACCCACGACATGTGCGCCGCGCCACCCAGGTCCGACACGATCGTCGGCAGTGCCGTGCCCACGATCGTCTGGTCGAGGGCCGCGAGGAGCATGCCCAGCATGATCGTCACGAAGACGACATTGCGGCGCCGCTTGTCCAGTACCGGCGGCGCGGATGCCTCCGCGGGGGGCAGCACGGATTCCTCGGTGGTCGTCACATTCGTCACTTTCACACCGGAGGGCGCCATGTGCATGCGGGACGACCCACCTGGCGTAGAGGCTCCGCCCTCCCCGGACGGACTACCCCTTCGGCCGCCTGCGCAGCAGGTACGTGTCCATGATCCACCCCTTGCGCTCCCTGGCCTCGGCGCGCAGCCGCTCGATGCGGGGCGCCGCCTCGGCCAGCGGACCGGAGACGAGGATCTCGTCCGGGGTGCCTATGTAGGCGCCCCAGTAAATGTCGATGTCCTCGTCCGCGTACCGCCGGAAGGACTGGTGGGCGTCGAGCATGACCACCACGTCGTCGACGCCCTCCGGGAAACCCTCGGCCAGGCGCCGTCCCGTGGTGATCTGGACGGGCCGCGCGACTCGGTTCAGCCCCGTACGGTGCCTGGCGACGAGCGCCGACACACTGCTGATCCCGGGCACCACGTCGTACGTGAACGACACGGCGCCCCGCTCCAGGATCTCCTCCAGGATCCCCAGTGTGCTGTCGTACAGCGAGGGATCCCCCCACACCAGGAACGCGCCGCTCTCGTCCTCGCCCAGTTCCTCGGAGATCAGCCGCTGGTAGATCTCGGCGCGGGCGCTGCGCCAGTCACCGACCGCGGGCGAGTACGCCGCGCCCCCTGCGGACCGGTCGCGGGCCGGGTCACGCGCCTCGACCAGCCGGTACGTCCCCTCCGGTATGTGCGCGTCGAGAATGTCGTGGCGCAATTGGACGAGGTCGGCCTTCACCTCGCCCTTGTCCAGGAAGAAGAACACGTCGGTGTCCCTCAGCGCCTTGACCGCCTGAAGCGTGAGCTGGTCGGGGTCGCCCGCCCCGATCCCGATGACATGAATCTTTCGCACACCCGGAGTCTGCCGCACGGCACTGACAGTGCGTCCACCGCACCCGGGCGCCCGCCGCGACGAAGCCGCCCCGGCGGGTGACCGGTAACCTCGTCAGGCTCCGCCGCCGCGCAGTCGCGGCGCCCACGCCGCCGCGCCGACCGCCGCACCGTCCCTCTCCACGACTCCCGCCAACTCCCGTGCCCAGGAGCTCAGTTCCGCGAGTGGCATGTCGTACGGGCGTGCCCGGCCGGAGTCCGAAACCCACTCCTCCAGTGCTCCTGCGCCGCGCCGCAGGAGCCGCGCGCCGCCCGTCACATTGCCTCTGGCGGCGTGCGTGAGCCCCACGGCGAGCTGGGCCAGCCCCCGCCACAGAGCACGCTCCTCGTCGGGGCCCGCCTTCCACGCGTCCTCGAAGACCTCGTGCGCGTGGAAGGGTTTCCCCTCGTCCAGCAGCGTCTGGGCCTCGGCGACGGTCTCCTCGGGGCTGCGCACCAGGCCCTCCGGCTGCCGTTCCACACCGTCCGTGCCGTACGGCATAGGGCGCCCCAGGCCATCACGCGGCCGGGCGTTGCGCGCCCGCCCGTCCGGATCCCGGTCCCGCCCGTCGTCCTGCCGAACCTCAGCTGTCCCGCTCATACCCCGATTGTCGCGCGAACGGCGTCCTTACGGAGCAGGCCCCCACGTGGGGTAAAGTTCTGCTTGCACGATCACGCGGGTCACCGCGGGTGAAGCGCATCGGGACGTGGCGCAGCTTGGTAGCGCACTTGACTGGGGGTCAAGGGGTCGCAGGTTCAAATCCTGTCGTCCCGACGGTGCGAAGGGTCTTCGCGGGCGAGAGCCTGTGGGGGCCCTTTTCGTGTGCGGGGGCCGGCGGCGACACCGGCGATCTGATGCCGAGGGAACCCCACCCACCTCACTCACGGCTCAGTTGTGGGGGCCGCGTCGGTCGCGAGGCAGGATCTCGTCGGTCATCCGGGCCACCTGTGCCCAGAACGCCTGGCTCGCCGGGGTGGAGTCGTTCGCCGACGGCACGCGCTCGGGGTGGCCGGGCAGCGTCGCGGGAGGCTCGGTGGGTCCGGCGGGGTGGGGAGGCCTCGACCGCCGGGACCGACCGGACGCCCGGGAACCCTGGTCGAAATCCGTGCCCCGGGGCGGGCGTTCTCCGGCGCTGAGCCGCCCGAACAGGACGAACGACTCCCACACTTGTGCCAGCAGCGCCCGCGCCCCGCGCCTCACGCGGCGCTGCCTTCTTGAGCCGGTCCCAAGGGTTCGCGACTCCGGAGGTGCGCGGGTGGGGCAGGGACGGGTGAACCGCCGTCGACGGCAGCCAGCGCTTCACCAGCAGGGGCGCCCTGGCCACCGCGTCCGGACCGGCCCCGGTGCTGCCCCGGTCCGGCCGCATTCGCTGTTCCCGCGGTGTCACCGGTGGCATCAGCGCCCTCGAACGCGACGAGGTTCGACCGCCTCTTCGTGCCGTGGCTCGACCGCGGCATCAGGCAGTCACCTCGGCGGTGTCCGCCAGGTCGGCCAGGAATCGCTCGGCGCCCTCCAGGGCGGCGGAGGTCGTGCCGCCGGCGGCCACGAACCCGTCGGGGCGTAGCAGCAGGAACCCCGGGCGGTGCCGGCCCACACGCTCGTGCGCCACCAGACCCGGCAGCCGGTCGGCGACGGCGGCCGCCGCCTGGTGCATGCGGTCGGCCCTGGCACCCGTGCTCAGCAGCCGGAACGCGGCCTGGTGCGCCGTGTCCCCGGCCGGCACGGTCACCCAGTGCGGCGCGCGCGAACCGGGGGGCGGCAGCAGGCGGTTCCCTTTCCCGGACCCGCCGGACCTTCCCTCCCCCCGCACCACCAGGCCCTCGGGGTAGCGCACCCGCCAGCCCGCCAGCAGCGGCACCAGTCGCCGCCTCAGCACCCCCGACGCCTCCAGGAAGCGCCAGGCGGCGTTCCGCAGCCGCGCCTGCGCCGGCTTGAGGGTGAACATGCGGGTGAAACGCCGGGTGTTGCGGACGACCAGCTCGGCGGCGTACCGGCGCTCGGCCTCGTAGGTGTCGAGGATCGCGGGGGCGAACCGGCCCTGGATCACGCCCGCCAGCTTCCAGGTGAGGTTGTGCACGTCCTGGAGGCCCAGGTTGAGGCCCTGGCCGCCGATCGGCGAGTGGGTGTGGGCGGCGTCGCCGACGAGGAAGCAGCGGCCCTGGCGCAGCCGCGTCGCGATCCGCTCCTGGCTGCCGAAGGTCTTGATCTCGTGCAGATCCTTCACCCGCGCCCCGGCCGGTCCGCGCTGGTCGAGCAGCGACTGCACGGTCTCGGGCGTCAGCGGCGTGTCCGGCGGCACGGGGGTGCCAATACGTGTGATGCCGCCCGCCAGCGGGGCGTAGACCATGGGTCCTGTGGAGCGCAGGAAGTAGTGGACGGCGCCGATCCCGGCGTCGCCGCCGTCCAGGTGGCCCTCGGCGGCGAGGTAGAGCGTCGGAAGCGTGACGCCGGGGAACTCGATGCCGAGCCGCTCCCGGACGGTGCTGCCGACGCCGTCGGCCGCGATCAGCCAGTCCGCCTCGATCAGCTCGGTGGTGCCGTCGGCCCCGAGAGCCTCCACGGTCACGGAGTCCTCGCCAGGCGACACGTCGGTGACCCGCGTGGCGCGCTCCACCCGGCCGCCCAGCTTCTCCAGTACGCCCTCCAGCAGTGCGCTGGTCTGCTCCTGGGGCAGCAGGAGTGCCTCGTTCTCCTGGCCGATGTCGTTGTGGAGGGTCCGGCCGCCGTCGAGGTGGTAGTGGAGGGAGCGGAGAGTGACGCCGCTCGCCTGGGCCTCGGCCAGTACGTCGAGGCCGCGCAGCACATCGAGTCCCAGCGGCCACAGCAGGATGGCGCGCGAGCCCTTGTTCGGCTCCGGCTCGCTCTCCAGCAGCCGGACGGAGACGCCGAGCCGCAGCAGCTCGCAGGCGGCGGCCAGTCCGCAGGTGCTGCCGCCGACGATCAGCACGGAGGGCCGTCGGGGCACGTCGTTCGTGTACCTCGTGTCACGGTCGTTCGTGTTCCTCGTGTCACTCATGGGCTTCCCCCAGCGTTGCGTCGAGCCAGTCGTGGATGGACCGTGCGGTGGTGCCGGCGTGCGCCTCGATGACGGAGAAGTGGTCGCCGGGGATGTCCACGCCCGCGCGCAGCAGCAGCGTGCGGGCCTTGACGGGCTCCGGTGTGACGTCCGTCAGCAGCCGTAGGTAGCCGCCCATCGCGGTGAGGCGGTCATCGTCCAGGACCAGGCCCGGGTCCACTCCGTCCGCGCCGCTCAGCTTGCCCAGGCGGCCCAGCAGCTCCGGCATCAGCCGGACCAGAAGCCGGCGGCTGAGCGGCGAGGTGTCGATCGCCGCCACCGCCACCGGGCCCTCGCCCGCGTCCTCCAGCCGTGCGGCTGTCGCCTGGGCCAGCAGGCCGCCCGAGGAGTAGCCGACGAGTGCGTACGGGGCGCCGTCGGCGTTGTGGCGTATCGTCGCGGCCGCCGCGTCGAGCAACGCGTCGAGGGTGGCGGGCAGCGGCTCGCCCGGCAGATAGCCGGGCAGCGGCAGGGCCCACACGTCGCGCTCGCCCGCGAAGTGCGCGGCGAAGCGCGCGAACTGGTGGGGGCCTGAGGTCGCCAGCACGGTCGGCAGGCAGAACAGCGCCGGGCCTCCGGAGCCCTCGGCCAGCCGCACCGGCTCCGGCATGGTGCCGGACAACGCCGGCCGGAAACGGGCGGCGTCGCCCAGCAGGTCCGTGAACTCCACCGTCGTTCCGGCGTCGAGCGCCCGGTGGAACAGGGCGGCGAACCCGGAAGAACCGGACCGCGGGCCGGGGGGCGGCGCCGTCACCGCCTCAGCGCCCGTGGGGAGTTGTGTGCCCAGGTGCTGGGCGACCGCCTCAGGGCTGCCGTTGCGGAACACGGCCTCGGGCCGCAGCCGCAGGCCGGTCGCCGCGGCGAGCCGGTTCCGCAGCTCCAGCGTCGTCAGCGAGTCCATGCCGAGTTCCAGCAGCCCTCGCCTCGGATCGACGGCCTCGCCGGAGGCATGCCCGAGTACGGCCGCCACCTCGCCCCGTACGAGGGTCAGCAACGCCTGCTCCCGCTCGGCCTCCGGCAACTCGGCCAGTCGCACCAGAGCCTGCCCGGCGCCGTCCGTCGCCTCGGCCGCACCGCCTCCGGCCGCCGCGCGCCGCCGCAGCCGTGCCACCTCGGGGATCTCCCGCAGCAGCGGGCTGGGCCGGGTCGCGGTGTAGCGGCGCAGGAAGCGTTCCCACTCCACGTCCGCGACGACCAGCGCCGTGTCCCGCCGCTCGACGGCCTCCTGGACGGCCAGCAGGGCAAGGCCAGAGTCGAGCGCCGGAAGCCCACGCTGTACGAGGCGTTCCCTGCGCGACTCCTCGAACTCCGCCTCCTCGGCGTCCCGCCCGGCATGCGCCCACGCGGTCCACCCCAGCGAGGTGGCGGGCAGCCCCAGCGTGCGGCGGTGCGCGGCGAGCGCGTCGAGGTGGGCGTTGGCGGCGGCGAAGGGCCCGAGGCCGACACCACCGCCGAGGGAGCCGGTGAAGGAGGAGAAGAGGACGAACGCCGCGAGATCGCGGTCCTTCGTCAGCTCGTGCAGGTTCCGCGCGGCGGTCGCCTTGGCCGCCAGCACCGCACGCAGGCGCTCGGGTGTGAACCCCTCGATCGGCCCCTCGTCCAGCAGTTCGCCGGCGTGGACGACGGCGGTCAGCGGCGCGTCGGCGGGGATCGCGTCCAGCAGGCGGGCCAACGCCTCCCGATCGGCGGGATCACACTCGGCCACGGTGATGTCGGCGTGCAGACCGGAGAGTTCGGCGGGGGTGGCGAATCCGGTCGCGGAGGCGGTGGTGAGCAGGACGCGTTCCGCGCCGTTCCCGGCCAGCCAGCGGGCGACGGCCAGCGCGGTGGGGCTGGTGCCGCCGGTGACGAGCACGGTGCCGTGGGGCCGGAACACCGCCGCGGCGGGGCGGGCGGGCGGCGGGGCGGGCACGAGGCGGCAGGCGAACGTGCCCGCCCCGCGCACCGCCACCTGGTCCTCATCGCCCTGGCCGCCCAGGATCCGAGGCAGCGCCGCCAGCTCGTCCGGCGTGCTCGGCGTCTCCGGTACGTCGATCAACCCGCCCCAGTTGTCGGGGTGTTCGAGCGCGGCGACCCGGCCCAGGCCCCACAGCTCGGCCCGCTCGGGGTGCCGGATCGGGTCGGAGTCACCGGTGGAGACCGCCCCCCGGGTCAGGAACCAGACCCGCCCACCGAGCCGCGCGTCGGCCAGCGCCTGGAGGAGGACGAGGGAGGACTCGGTGTCGGCGAGCAAGGAGAGCGTCCCGACGGGCTGGGACTCGTCGGTGGACTCGGCGGACTCGGCGGGCTGGGTGGCCTTGGTGGCCTTGACGGCCTCGCGTAGAGCCGCCGCGAGCTCGTCCCGCTTGCCGCGGGCGCGGACGCGCACGACGCGGGCGCCGGCCCGCTCCATCGCGGCCAGTACGGCGTTGTCCGCCTCCCCGCCGCCGTCCGGGGGCAGCACGGCCAGCCACGTCCCGGAGAGCGCGGCCTCGGGCAGGGTGACGGGCCGCCAGTCGAGGCGGTAACGCCAGGACTCCGCGCGTGATCGGGTGCGGCGCTCGCGGCGCCAGGCGGCGAGCGCGGGAACGAGGTCCGTCAGCGTCGCGTCGTCGCGGGTGCCGAGCATCCCGGCCACCTGATCGGGCGCGCCCTCCTCGACCACCTCCCAGAACCGCGCCTCCGTCGTGTCGGCCGGGGCGGCGGACTCGGGGGCGGTGGTGCTGATCCAGTAGGTGTGGTGCTGGAAGGGGTAGGTGGGGAGGTCGGCGGTTGGTCCGTCGTGGGGGGTGGGGGTGACGTGGTGTCCGAGGATCCAGGCGCGGCCCAGCCCGGCGAGGAAGCGGCCGGCGGTGCCGTCGTCGCGGCGCAGGCTCGTGAGGATGTGCACGTCCACGTCGGTGTCGCCGACGTGCGGGGCCAGTACGGGGTGGGCGCTGGTTTCGATGAAGGTGTGGTGGCCGTCGGTGATGAGGTTGTTGATGGTGGGGTGGAAGGCGACGGGTTGGTGGCAGTTGTCGTACCAGTATTGGGGGGTGAGTTTTTCGCCGGGGTGGGGGTGG